>WIAG01000116.1 GCA_014055495.1 Nitrospira sp. CR1.2 | reverse complement strand
CACGCTGCTGCATGTGGTGGACAGTGCCTCGTTGAAATCCTCTGCCCGCAAACATGCGGCCTTGTCCAAACAGGCCATCGCCGCCATGACGAAGGCCGGCGATCAGATGCTGCGGCGCTTCGAAGGCTTGGCGAAACTCGCGCTGAAGCAGTCCTCGACCAAACCGCACACCAGCATCGAGACAGTCCTCGCGCACGGCCGCGTGGCGGACACCATTACGAAGGTGGCCAAACAGAAGAAAGCCGACTTGCTCGTCGTTGGCTCTCGCGGCCTCAGCGATGCGGAACATTATCTGCTCGGCAGTGTGTCACGCAAAGTCAGCGCCCTGGCTCCCTGCCCGGTGCTTGTCGTGAAGCGTCCTCTGACGGCCCTTGCCCACGTCCTGTTCGCGGCCGATACGTCCAAACATTCCCAAGGGGCCTGCAGTTTTCTGTGCAAACGGTTTCTCCCGGACTCGGCTCATGTCACGGTGCTCTCCGTCGTCGAGCCTGCCGTCACAGAACTCGCGACCAAGTATCTCTCGCGGGAGCAGGTCGAACAGATTTCCGCGCCGAAACGTCTGGCGGCAGAGCAGATGGTGGAGAAGCTCCGGGCCCGTTTCCTTGCCGACAACTATACAGTGACCACGAAGGTGCAACTCGACCATGTGACCGACGCGCTTCTCCGCCAGGCCGCCTCACGCGACATTGATCTCCTGGTGGCCGGTTCGCGCGGCCTGACCGGATCCGAGCGGCTGCAACTGGGAAGCGTCTCAGAGACGTTACTGAAGTACGCGTCCTGTTCGGTGCTCATTGTGCGAGGATGGCGTGCCTGAGCTGTCTGCGCTCGAGATCTGCCGCCTGGCGCCCAGCCAGGTGTATCGCGCCCTCACCACGAGCCCTCAAGGGCTTTCGTCGGACGATGTGCGTCGCCGGACCATCCGGGACGGACCGAACAGCCTGCAGGCTCTGCGCCGCACCCCACTGATCAGCCGGTTTGCGCGTCAATTCACACACTTTCTGGCGCTCCTCCTGTGGGTGGCGGCAGGCTTGGCCTTTGTCGCCGACGCCCTCCATGAAGGCCAGGGCATGGCGATGCTGGGCTGGGCGATTCTCGGGGTCATTCTCATCAATGCAGTCTTTGCATTTCTCCAGGAATACAAGGCCGAACGCGCCGTTCAGGCCTTGCGCGGCTTGTTGCCGACCAAAGCCTGGGTGATGCGCGAGGGCCAGCAACAACAGATCGCCCGGAGCGAACTGGTGCCGGGTGATCTGCTCATCCTGGAAGAAGGCGAGCAGGTGCCTGCCGATGCCCGACTCACGGAGGCCGTCGGCCTGCGCGTCGATAATTCGCCCCTCACAGGCGAATCGAAACCCCAACGGCGGATCGCCGAGCCCATCACCGACGGGCATCCGCTCGATATCCCCAATCTGGTCTTCGCCGGCACTACGGTGTTGTCCGGGCATGGTCAGGCGGTGGTATTCGCCACCGGCCTCAAGACCGAATTCGGAAAAATTGCACGGCTGACCACCACGGTCCAGACGGGCTTGAGTCCGCTCCAGCAGGAAATCGTGAAGGTCACTCACGTGGTCGCCGGACTCTCTTTGGTCATGGGGGTGTTCTTTTTTACCATCGGCGTCGGAATGGGCTTGGGATTCTGGACCAGTGCGATTTTCGGCATCGGCATCATCGTAGCCAACGTACCCGAAGGCCTGCTCCCGACGGTGACCCTCGCCCTCGCCATGGGCAGCCAGCGCATGGCGGCGCGTAAGGCGCTCATCAAACACCTCGCCTCTGTCGAAACCCTGGGGTGTACCACCGTCATCTGCACCGACAAGACGGGCACGTTGACGGAAAACCGCATGCGGGTGGACAAGCTCTACGTCGATGACCTGGTGGTGGAATCCCGGGAAGGCTGCCTGTTTACCAGGAACCGGCTCATCAGCGCCGCCGAAGCCGAACGTTGGCGCCCGCTCTTCGACGCCATGGTGCACTGCAACAACGCGAAGCGCACACGCCGACCGGACGGCCGCAGCCAGGCCACCGGCGATCCTACCGAAACCGCGCTGCTGGAATTCGCCGCCGACCACGGACTGCTCCACCGTCCGCCGTTGCGGCGTATGGGCGAACTGCCCTTCGATGCGGATCGCAAACGCATGACCACCCTCCACTGGGGTGAGGGGCGCCTCCTCGCCTTCACCAAGGGCGCACCGGAATCGGTCCTTCCCCTGTGCAGCAGGCAACAGAACTCTTCGGCGGTGACGGAACTCACGTTGGACGAGCGCAAGAAAATCCTGTCCCAGGGACAGGGATTCGCGCAACAGGCGTATCGAGTGCTGGCCCTGGCGATGCGCGAAGTGGCGCGAGGCGTGGAGAACCTGGACGCCGACAGCGTCGAACATGGGCTGACCTTTCTCGGACTGGTGGCCATGATGGACCCGCCGCACCGCGAGGTGCCTGACGCCATCACCACCTGCCGGCGGGCCGGGATTCGGGTCATCATGATTACGGGCGACCACCCCCTCACGGCCCTGGCGATCGCGCGGAAGATCGGCCTGGCGCAGGAATCGGCGGTGACGGCACCGGGGCGTTTCGTGCCGGTGATTGAAGGCGCGCAGATCGATACCTTCAGCGATGACCAACTCCGCCGCCTGCTCACCCCGACGTCACCGGGGGAACCCGATCCCATCTTCGCCCGGATGGCCCCTCGACACAAAATGCGCATCGTGTCGGTGCTCAAAGCGATGCGCGAAGTGGTGGCCGTCACCGGCGATGGAGTGAACGATGCTCCGGCGCTGAAGACGGCGGACATCGGGATCGCCATGGGCGTGGCCGGAACGGATGTGGCCAAGGAAACGGCGTCGATGATCCTGCTGGATGACAATTTCGCTACGATCGTCAGTGCCATCGAGGAAGGGCGCGCCGTCTTCACGAACATCCGCAAGTTCATCACCTACGTCCTCGCGAGCAACGTGCCGGAAGTCGTGCCCTACCTGGCATTCGGCCTCTCATCGGCGCCGTTGGCACTGACCGTGCCGCAAATTCTCGCGGTGGACCTCGGTACCGACATGGTCCCGGCGCTGGCCCTCGCAGCGGAGCCACCGCAAGGCAACGTGATGGATGAGCCTCCCCGGCCACGAACGGAGCGGCTGCTCAACCGCAAGGTGCTGGTGAGGGCCTATGGCTTTCTCGGAGTGATCGAAACGGCCATTGCCATGGGAGGATTTTTTCTGTATCTGCATAGCCAGGGTTGGACGTGGGGGACCCCGCTCGACTGGAACGCGCCGTTATACAAGGAGGCCACGACCGTCACCTTCGCCGGAATCGTTGCCGCACAAGCGGCCAATGTCTTTGCCTGCCGATCAGACCGGACGTCCGCGTTCCGCCTCGGTTGGTTCAGCAATCCATTGATCGTGGGCGGCATCGTCGTAGAGATCACCCTCTTGATGATTGCGACATACAGTCCGGTGGGACACTGGGTCCTGGGCACCGCCTCCCTCCCGGCCTGGATCTTCATCCCTCTGATTGTGGGCGCCATCGGACTGCTGCTCGCCGACGAACTCCAGAAACTCGTCGGAGGACGCATGAAAGCCAGGCAGTCGGTGCCGGCGAAGTGAGCGCGAACAGACGCGTTCGAGGGGAATCGTGACTATGCGAGAAACACGATCGGTACCCGACAGACCATGCCGCAGCGAAACGTGCGTTAGAGAAAAGGAGCGCGTATGACGACCGTATCGGGCCAGCAAGTCAGCGACTATATGCACCACCAATTGGAGGTTGTTCCACAAGACACCTCCGTCGTGACCGTCGCCGTCAGAATGAAAACCCGCAGCATCGGTTCGATCCTGGTCGAATCGTTCGACCGCCCGCACAATGATTGCCGCATCGCAGGCATCGTCACCGAGACCGACCTCGTCTCGAAGGTCCTGGCACAGGGCAAGGTTCCCTCCCGAACCAGCATGGCCGACATTATGAGCAGCCCGCTCATCACCATCGCGCCCAACCGCCCGATGGTCGATGCAAGCCATCTGATGCAAAGCAAGAACGTACGACACCTGGTTGTGACCGAGGGACCGGATGTGCTCGGGGTGATCTCGGTTCGCGACCTCGTGCGGCACTTCGTCGATGCGGACGGTGGGCCGGTGCAGGCGCTGACAAATGTGTATCGCCCGTTGAGCGTCCTCATGAAAACCGCTATTGAGACCATCGGCAGCGAGGAGACCGCGCTGGCCGCAGCCCAACGCATGAGCGAGAAACACATCGGCGCGCTCTTTGTGATCGAGGCCGATGAACTCGTGGGGATCATTACCGAGGGCGATCTGGTACGAAAGCTCCTCGCCTATCAACTCGATCCGGAAGCGATGCGGGTCGGTGCCTTGATGAACTCACCGCTCCTCGACATCGATATCAATCGCACGATCCGGGATGCCAGCGAACGGATGGCGGCAAAGCGCGTCCGGCATCTGGCCGTGACGGAACATGAGAAGGTCGTCGGTGTCCTCTCGATCCGGGATCTGGTCAAAATGGTCGCGATTCGGGACCGTCCGGACTTCTTGAAGCGCGACCCGATGGCCTGACGATGGAACGCCGACGTACCGTTGCCCCAGCAGCCTCGGGAGACAACCCGACCCCGTCGACGACCGGACAGGGTACTCCGGCTCAGATACGTGACCTGGCCCACACTCCATCTCGCGAACGACCGCCGTGCCAGAGGACAGCCCCCGTTCATACACCCCCATCTCCGCATTCTCGCCGGTTGTCTGCTGGTTCTCTTTCTTCAGGGGTGCGCCGGCGGAATTCACATCAGGACCACATCCGACCGCCTCCTCCTTACGCTGCTCGAGGCCAACAGCATTGCCGCAGAACTCGAATGCGAAAAGGAGCGCGCGGAAGACCTGGCTTCGCAACTCGAGGAAATTCGCAACGATGTCCAGCAGGGCCGCACGGTCATGGCCATTCTGGCCGACTCCATTTCCGGAGTCTTTGCGGGGACATTCCTGTTGCTCGGATCGGAGATACTCTCCGGACTGATTGATCTGTCAGGAAGTGTGGCGGCGTTGGGATTCGGCGTGGCCGCCTTGGGGGGAGATCAGGCCTATGAGTTCAAGCATGGTCGGAATCTCATGGCCGATATCTGGCATGGCAACGACTCCGGCCGGCAATTTCCCCAGGCGGTCTGGCGCTATCTGAACGGACCGGCTCGTCCCAACGGCAAACGAAGCCGCCGCGACAATATCATCGGAAGTTGGCGCGCCAGATTGGGCAAGCCAGGTTCACAACAGGAGCAACGCATGGCGGAGTTATTGTTCGGCAAGGGCGGCACGTATCGCATCAATGAGCTGCGGTACCGCAGCGAAATGCTCGGCCTCCTCAAAACCCACGTCAACTTGATGACCCAAGACTTGAACCTACTCTTTCTGGAAACACTGCCATACCATCCCTCCCGCACGGAAGACCCGGTTTAGCGGAACCGGCCGGCAATCCATCTGGCCGGCAACGTTGTTTTAAGATGAGCGCCCCCAGTCGCTCCGGCGTCGTCTCACACCGGCTGGCCGACCGGCTGGTTTTGATTGCACCCATCGGCCGCGAACGGTAGACTCGCCCCATACGTGTTGTTCCCGCATCGTCCCGCATAACGGATCAGTCACTCGCCCCCTCATTGATGAATGGAGCCCATGATGTTGGACTGGCTTGCCAATCCTGAAATATGGATTGCCCTTGGAACCCTCACCGCCCTGGAAATCGTGCTGGGCATCGACAACATTATTTT
>WIAG01000038.1 GCA_014055495.1 Nitrospira sp. CR1.2 | reverse complement strand
TCGGCCAATTTCACACCGCTGTGCATGCGATCTTCAGGCAGCCGGCGTCCAGTCTCTGGCGCGAACTGGCCGAGTATGACCTGGCGAAGGAAACCGGGCTGGTACCCTTGGCCTTCGATGCCGATCCAGCCTGGTTGTATGTGCGGGATCAACATCGGGGCAAGGCGGCGATTTTTAAGCTCAACGTGATGGACCTGAGCGCGGATCGGATCCTCGTGGTCGCCGATCCGAAGTTTGATCTGAACGGGGAATTGGTCTATGCGCCTGGACGCAAAAAGGTGGTCGGCGTCCGGTACAGCGCGACGGATGAGCGGGTGCTGTTCTGGGATTTCGATGCGCAACGCTTGCAGGCGCGTATCGATCGCGCGATTCCCGGAACGGTCAATGTCATTCACAGCAGCAGCGACGACGGGCGATTGCACATCGTCAAGTCGAGCGGCGCGGCGTATCCCCCGCGCTGGTCGATCTTCGACGAACGCGATGGACGCATGGTCTTGCTCGGCAAGTCCTATCCTGATCTGGAGACGGCCGTGCTCGCTGCTCCCACGACGACGTACGTGACGGCGCGGGACGGCAAGGAGCTGCAAGTCTTCCTGACGGTTCCCAAGGATCGGGACCCGCGCCAACTTCCGATGATCGTGTTTCCCCATGGAGGTCCTGCCGCGCGAATGCCCGGTGCATACAACTATTGGACCCAGTGGTTCGTCAGTCGCGGCTGGGCGGTGCTGGAGCCGCGCTTTCGCGGGACCGAGGGATACGGTGACGAATGGCTCCGTGCCGGTTTCCAGCGGTGGGGGCTGGAGATGCAGGACGACCTCACCGACGCGCTGCAATATGCGATCCGTTCCGGCCTTGCCAATGCGAACAGGATCTGCATCGTGGGTGCCGGTTACGGAGGATATGCCGCCTTGATGGGCGCAGTGAAGACGCCGGATCTGTATCGCTGCGCCGTCAGTCTGGGCGGGGTGACGGACTTGCGGGATCTGGTGTCGGATAGCCGCTGGTATCTCAATCAGAAATCGATGACGGAAATGCGGATCGGGTCCTGGTGGAACGATCGGGATCGCCTTGGGGAGACCTCTCCGGTCTCTCATGCGCGCGACATGCGCACGCCGCTGCTGCTCATGCATGGCCTGATGGATCGGACCGTTCCTGTGTCTCATGGGAGGGCCATGGCCGAGGCGTTACAGACTGCCGGGAACAGGACCTATACCTATGTGGAACTGCCGGTGGCAGACCATGCCTTGCATCGGGAAGAGGATCGGCAGCGCGTCTTCTCAGAGTTGCAGGCCTTCCTTGCTCAATATCTCGACTGATTCGGCGATGCGCCGTGACGCATGTAGCAACGATGAGCACCCGTCGGTAGACAGTGCGGAATGGTCCCACGTAGCATGGGCTCCCTGACAGGTTTGTTCGTTTTTCGGAGGAGATGCCATGATGGCGTTCTGCATATGGTTCTTGTTCCTGCTCTGGCTGAGTCCGAACCTCGTTCACGCAGAAACGCTCGCCGCACCCGGCGTGACGTTGACTCCGGCGCAGGTCGTTGCCGCCGGGCCCTTCACCCTGTCGCCTCCTTCGCTTCGATATGACGCCGGCGGCACGCTGCATGTGGCCTGGCAGGAAAAGCCGGATCAACAGGGCGCCGTGAAGATACGACAGATCGCGGGAGAGACGCGGCAACTGAGCCATGCCGTTCAGGTCAATCCGGCATCGCTCGGACCGGAGGCATTGCACCAGGCCCCGGGGCTGACCACCCAAGGAGACGGAACGGTGGCGCTGAGCTGGTCTACGCCGAATCGGACCCCCGGCGCCATGTTCGCCTCGGATCTTCGCGTGGCGGCTTCCGGCGACGGAGGCCGTACGTTCACCCCACCGGTGCAGGTCAACGACGACGGGTTGCCGATCTCCCACACTTTTGAGGATCTGTTGCGCGGGCCCGAGCGCGACCTCTACGTGATGTGGCTGGACGGTCGCGGCAAGGATCGCAGCGGCGCTGCGGTGCAGTTCGCCTGTTCACGGGACGGAGGGGAGACGTTTGGGCCCAATGTCACGGTGGATGGCATGGCCTGCCCCTGTTGCCGTCCCATGCTGGCTGCGGCGCCGGACGGCAGTCTGTGGGCTGCCTGGCGGAAAACCTATGAGGGCAACGTGCGCGATATTGTGGTGGCGCAGTCCGTCGATCGTGGGAAGACGTTCGGTCCCCCACATCGTGTGCGGGAAGACCATTGGGTGTTTTCGGCTTGCCCGCATCGCGGCCCTTCGTTGGGTTTCGATCGGCAGGGGCGGCTCTACGTCGGCTGGTATACGGAAGGGACTGATGAGCAGGCTCGTCTCTACCTCGCCACCTCGGACGACCGGGCCGGGACGTTTACCGAGCCTGTGTCCTTGCATACCTCGACCAATTCCTTGCCCGACAACCTGCGCCTGGCGATTCATCCCGACGGCATCCTCGCAGCCGTATGGGAAGAAGTGACCGGCGTGCGTAAACGGGTGGTCCTTCGTGTGTCGTTCGATCGGGGAAAGACGTTTGGATCGGTCATTCCGCTGAGCGCCGGCACGAAAGCTGAGCATCCGACCGTGGCGATCCACCCATCGGGAAGAATCGCACTGGCTTGGACCGAACATGCGTTTCCCACGAACAAGATCGTGGTGCAAGAGGGACGTGTGGATCTCCCCAAGCCGTGACCATCCACATTTCCGGTCCAATCCTGCGGTGAGCCGGCCTTCCGGCTCACCGTGACGCCTCTGAATGGTCTCGTCCTTTCCCGTCCGTTCTCCCCGGTGACGTCATTCTGTCACATCTGTTGCATCGGTAGGCATACGTCGGTAGCGCCCCGCAGGAAGCTTTGTTAGAGTCCGCGCCGTTTGCCCCTGATCATGGTCTTGCGATCGAGGTGTGTGATGCGGACACGTGTGCTCCTGCTGTGCGGTGGTGTGATCGCGATGAGTGTCTGGACCTTTGGCGCCGCGCGCGCCGAGGAAGCCATCGGTTCGGAACGATCGACGCTGCAGGAAGAATATGAGAAGGAAATCCGAAGCAGCGCTGAACGCGATGCGCCGCTGGTGATCATGGATCCGGTCGTGGTGACCGCCACACGTGCGCCGAAGCAACTGACGCAAGTGCCCGGCGCGGTGTCGGTGATCGATCAAAAGCAAATTCTGCAAGGGCGGCCGGCCGTTGGCGTGGATGAAACGTTGCGGATCGTGCCGGGCGTACAGACGGAACGGCGGTTCGGGCCCGACGATGTGCGGATTTCGATCCGCGGGAGCGGTGTCCGCTCCACGTTCGGTGTACGGAGCGTGCGCATCCTGATCGACGGTGTCCCGCTTACCGAAGTCGATGGGCAGACCAGGTTGGAGCCGATCGATCTGGACGCGGTCGCCCGTGTGGAAGTGCTGCGCGGACCGAATTCGACCCTGTATGGCAATGCCTCGGCGGGCGTCATCAACTACGTGTTAGAGGAAGGGAGCAAAGACAATCGTTATGTAGAGCCCCGTGTTGTGTTCGGCTCCTATGATTTTTCGAAGTACCGGCTGAAGGCTGCGGGAGCGAACGACAAATTCAGCTGGATGGCCAACTATTCTTTTCTGGATTACGGCGGCTACCGCGATCAATCCGTAACGAGGAATCAACGATTTCTTGGGAAGTTCAAATATACCTTCAACGATCATTCGGATCTGTCGCTGGTCGTCACCTACGGCCAGATGGACGGCGACATTCCTGGCAGCCTCTTTCGCTCGGAATTCGAGAACAGCCCGCGGCTGCAGCAGCAGACGCTGCACGCCGTTCCGCCGGCAACATTTCCCGCGAATACGCCCTACGCGGCGTTCAAACCGTTTCGCAAGGATGAGCGGTTTCGCCCGGCCCTTACCTATCGCAACCAGCTCAGTGAGCATCAGGAAATCACCGTCACAGGCTTCTTTGCCACGCGCGATTTGCACCATCCGCTGTGTTGTTTCAACAGCAGCTTTATCACGTTGAATCGCATTGAAAACGCGGCCTTCGCGAAATACACCAATACGGTGCCGATTCTCGGCCATGAAAACCGCTTGATCGTCGGGTACGACTGGCAGGACCAGAATTCGGTCAACAAGAATTTCGCAAACGTCCTGGGCTCGCCTGGGGCGCTGCAGTCTTTCACGCAGGAGCGCATCAACCAGGACGGCGTGTACTTGCAGAACGAATTCAAGGTGACCGATCAGATCGAGCTGGTGGGAGGCCTTCGGTATAGCCAGGTCCGGTTCAAGGTCTCAGACCACCTGCGAAGCGGCGGAATCGACGCCTCCGGTCGACGGAATTTTGCGCAAACGACCGGGTTGGGAGGCATCCGGTACAGTCCCGTCCCTTGGGCCAATGTATATCTCACCGTCGGACAGTCGTTCGAAACGCCGACCGGCTCGGAATTCCGCAATCCTCTGACGGCGAGCGGCGCTGGTTTGAACCCGGGCATTCAACCGCAAAAATCCACCAATTACGAAATCGGCGTGAAAGGCGCCCTCGGCGAGACGTTCTACTATGACGTGGCGCTGTATCGTCAGCATTTTACGGACGAGCTCTTGCGGTTCAGCACGGGTTTCACCGGTCCGTGCAATATTTTTGCGCCTTGTTTTCGCAATGCGGGCAAGAGCGACCATGACGGATTGGAAGTCGGCTTAGCCTATAAGCCGGTTCGCCCGTTGACGATCCAGCTCGCCTATACCTATGCGGATTACCGGTTCCGCGATTACCTCGTCAACGGCGTTCAGCTGGCGGGCAAGACCCTGCCCGGCGTGCCGACGCATCGCCTCGTCATCGACTGGACGTACGAGCAACTGCAGGGCGTGCTGGCCGGCGCCTTTGCCGGCGTGGAATGGCAATACCAGACCGCCTATTTCCTGAGCGATACGAATCTTGAATCCTCGTCGCCTCTCAACGGGCAGAAAAATCCCAGTTACACGGTGACCAACCTGAAGGGAGGCTATAAGACGATGGTGAACAAACATTGGGGGATCGAAGCCTTTGCCCGACTGGAAAACGTGTTTGACGAGAACTATGCGTTTGCCACGCTGAACCCGGCCAACGCGCCGGCGTTCGGGCCCTTCATCGGCCGCAACGTCTTCGGCGGCCTGTCTGTGCGGTATGTGTTCGAGTAGGCCTGTGCCCATTGTCTGTGGCCGGCATCTCTGCCGCAAAAGTGCCGCCAGTTGCGGAGGAATTTCTCGCCCGAGTAGGCCTGTTGATCGCGCTGTAACTCTTTGGGCTTGCTGCATGGGCCGGTGGGACGGGGGCTGCTTCGCACCGACGCATGCAGACCCACCCCAGGCCGGTCACGCAAGGCACTCCATCCTTTGTCAGGCCCTGTGCGACGCAGCTGAAGCCTCAGCCGTGGCGGCCGGTGTCGACGTCCAAGGTCTGGACCGGTGTGAAGAGGCGCTGAGACAGCAGTTGAAGGACTGATGGGGGGTGATCATGGAAGGTATGAAGGAACTGGTGGAGTACGGTGTGATCGGCCTGTTGATCGGGCTGAGTCTCTGGGCGGTCGCGGTGGCGATCGAGCGGTGGTGGTGTTACCGGCGGATCGATGTGCATGCGTACCCGTCGCTCGACGCATGTGAAATCGCGTTGACCAAACGGCTGGTGGTGATCGGAACCGTGGCGGCCAACGCCCCCTACATCGGCCTGCTCGGCACCGTGCTGGGCATCATGCTGACGTTTCACACGATGGGTAGCTCCGGCGCCATGGCGGTGACGACGATCATGATCGGCCTGAGTCTTGCGTTGAAGGCGACGGCGGCGGGGCTCGTGGTTGCCATTCCCTGCGTCGTCGTGAATAACATCCTCCGGCGGCGTGTCAGCGAGTTGCTCGCGCAGTACAAGGCGCGCCATGGAACATGAAGTCGATCAGATCAATGTGATTCCGCTGGTAGATATCATGCTGGTGCTGCTGGTGATCGTCTTGACCACGGCGACCTTCATCACCACAGGACAGATACCGGTCAATCTGGCGAAGGCCTCGACCTCGGCCGACCGGCATGACCGACCGATCGTCGTGACAGTCACGGCGGAGGGGACGGTCTTCGTGGACGACCGTGCGATCGACGAGGAGCAACTGGGCACCGTCTTGGCGCCCCATCCCCGCCAATCTCCGGTCTTGGTTCGTGCCGACAAGGTGACGCGGCTGGAGCGGTTCGTCGTCGTCGTGGATCGCATCCGCGGGCTGGGGTTTCAGCAGGTGAGTCTGGAAGTGATGAAGTTGTGAGATCTCACGTGCCCGAAGGTGGTTCACTGTTTATCCTTCACGTCCGGCGGTTCACGGCCTGAACTGTAGCATCCGTGAGCAGGCATCTGTAGACCATGTCCTACGCAGTGTCGTAGCCTACTCTGCTTTTTTCTGTAGGAATATCCCGTGAACGATTTTCTTCGCGCCATGCATGCGACCGATCGATCCGGCCGGACCCCTCGGCTGGTTGCGCTGCTTGCCTGTCTGCTCATTGCCATCCGCGTCGCGGCAGGCATTGTCTGTTCGACCTGTTTCAGCGATTGGGAACCGGCGAAGACCAGAGCGTTTTATCTTCATAGCGGGTGGGATCGCGATCGATGCCACCATGGCCTGGCTCCGGTCAGTCCGTGGATCATCTGGGCCTGTTCGGTCAATGAAGATGATCCGGCGTTTGTCCTTCCGGAGATCCCGCACCTGCCGGTGTTGGTCTCCTTCTTCGTACCCCTCGTGCTCGTGTGGCTCAGCTACCGCAGTCTCGCGCCGGTCGCGGCCAATGGCCGCGGCCCTCCCTTCAGCGCCGTTTCGTTCGTCTCGTAATTCCGCACAACAAAACATCAGCCGCTGGCGGTTGAAGCCTTGGCAAGGTCTGTGTCGTGGAACTCGCGTGGTCCCACGCGAGTGGGCTCGGTCTGATCTCGGACCGCCGCCCTGTTTTCACAGGCTGTGCCTCGGGCTGGGCACCGTTCCACCGGCGTTATGGGGAGTTCTGGCTAGTCCGGCATGCCGGACTAGCCAGGAGGGGAGTCTTGTCATGAAGTCAGTCGTATGCGATCAAAGTGCCGAGGATCACGTTCGAAGTGTGTGGTCGGGCGTCAGCCTGACCACAGGTGCAGTCATCTGTCTCATTGTGTTCGCGGGCTGCATCGGGCCGCATAAACCGGTACCGACACAGCCTCGCCAGGCGGCGGAGGTCCAGCCCTCCGAACCAGCCGAAGTTCAGCAAACCACCGAACCGGCACCATCAGAGCCGCCCGTCGCGGTCGGCGTGCCGCCGCCGGTCCCGCCGGTTGCTGCGGTCGACCGAGTCAGCAGCGAGGAGAAGGCCGACACGCCGGTGGTCGACGTGAAACCCGTGTATGTGGTGGCGCAGGCCGAGTCTTATCACATGACGAACGCCGTCACGGCCACCAAAACCGATACGCCGATCATGGAGACGCCGTTTTCCATCCAGGTGGTGCCGCAGCAGGTGTTGAAGGATCAACAGACGACGCGTCTGGACCATGCGCTGAACAACGTCAGCGGTGTGTTTGCCAATCAATCGCTCAGTCTCTTCGAGTCCTTTACGATTCGGGGATTCGAAACGTTCGACTATTATCGGGAAGGGACTCGGTTTCAGTCGGCCTTGACGCAAACCGGCAGGAGGGAAATGGCGAACCTGGAGCGGATCGAGGTCCTGAAGGGCCCGGCGTCGATTCTCTATGGCCGGATTCAACCGGGCGGGATGATCAATCTCGTCACGAAGAAGCCGCTTGAGCAATCCTACTACTCGATTCAACAGCAGGTCGGGTCGTACGATTTCTACCGCACGGCTTTGGATGCGACGAGCAAACTCAACGAGTCGGGGTCGCTGCTCTATCGGTTCAATATGTCCTATGAAAGTAAAGGGTCGTTCCGGGAGTTCGTCGACGACAAGAAGTTGTTCGTTGCGCCGGTGGTGCAATGGAAATTGAGCGAGCGGACACAGATCACGTTCGACGGGGAATACAGCAAAGGCAACGTGCGTCCTGACTATGGCACGGTGGCCCTCGGCACCAGGCCGGCTTCTCTGCCGATCGAGCGTAACCTGGGCGAGTCGTTCGCCAAGGCGAACTATACGGCCCTGCTCGGCGGATTCAATTGGTCGCATGAGTTCAATAGCCAGTGGAAGATTCAGCACCGGGCCTATCTGCAATCGACGAAGGAAGATGATCAGGTGGTGTTGCCGCTGGCCCTGCAAGCGGACAACGAAACCTTGGATCGTTTTTTCGCCGGATTCCAAGGCAACAAACACAAGACCTATACGACCAGCCTCGACTTGACCGGGCGCTTCGACACCTTCGGGCTCAACCATCGGCTCTTGGTGGGAACGGACTATTACCAGTTCAAGAATACCGGCACCATGGTCGACAACTTCGCGATTCCCTCCATCAATATCTTCAACCCGGTCCATAGTGGGAATTCTATTGCGGATCCGGCGGACGATTTTGCGTTCGATCTCCGCGAGAAATGGTTCGGGCTCTATCTGCAGGATCAGGTGGAATTGCCGTTTCACCTGCATCTGTTGGCGGGCCTGCGGTACGACAGCGCGGAGATTACGACCGACAATACGTTCGGCGGGACGCGGACCGTATCGAGTAGCCGGCAGTCTGCCGTCACGCCACGCGTAGGCCTGCTCTGGCAACCGATCAAGGAACTCGCCTTGTACGGCAACTATGTCGAAGGCTTCGGTGTGCCGAATATCGGATCGCTGGGTGTGACAGGGGCGCCGCTGAGAGCGGAAACGTCCCAGCAGTGGGAGGCCGGTATCAAGACCGAGCTCTTCGATGGCCGGTGGACGGCGACCCTGTCCTGGTTTGAACTGACCAAGCAGAATGTGGCCACGGGCCATCCCGATCCGGTGCTCGCCGCCTTGGGGTTCTCCGTGCAAACGGGCGAAGCGCGCAACAATGGCGTCGAACTGGACGTGGCCGGAGAAGTGCTCCCGGGGTTGGATGTGATTGCGACCTACGCGTATACCGATTCGGAAATCACCCAGATGAACGACGGTACGATCGGCAATCGCTTTCCGAATGTCCCCAAACATGCGGGCAGTCTATGGACGACGTACCGGTTCCAGGAGCCGCGTCTCCAGGGATGGAAAGTAGGGGCCGGGCTGGTGGCCAGGGGAGAGCGGCAAGGGAATCGGGAGAACGACTACCAGATGCCGGGGTATGTGCTGGTCAATCTGATGGCCAGTTATACGATGCATGTCGGGGCCACGCGGCTCACTGCGCAAGTGAATGTGGACAATCTGCTGGGCCAGGAGTACTTCCCGAGCAGCGCAGGCTTCGGCCGGGGTCGGATCGACATCGGAACGCCACGTTTCTTCCTGGGATCCCTGAAGATGGAGTTTTAGCCGCTGCGCCATCCCTGCCGGCCCGAACGCTTCCCGTGCCCGCCGACTCGGCGGGCACGGGAGGCTCCGGCTCAGTCTGTGTTGTATGCACTCGACTCGCCGACCCGCCCGTTCCGTCCCCCATGACGCCGCTATTTCGAGGTGCCCGGCCGGGGAAGCGAGCGCCTGAGGTGAGACGGTCGTTGCTCGTCTGCAGTTCGACCGTCGCCGCCGATGACGATTGCGGCGTCGCCTCTTCCTGGTGGTCGCAGTCCCTATCTGTGGTTGCCAGGTCCGTTCGGCCGCAGCATTCATGACGGTTCGTCGCGAACTCGTCGGGCTGAGTCGCGAGCCAGCCGGCCAAAGGCTTATCGCGGCGGCGGATCGGCGAGTGCAGCAGAAGCGCGTATGAATTATGCGGGTGAGGTTCCGCGTGACCTGTGGCCATTGACGCGCCACAGGCGTCGGTTGAGCAGAGGGGAAACGTTGATGGCTGGATTCTTCCTAGGAGGGACAGGTCTCCAATTGTCATGAAAATCCTGCTGTCAATGCTCGATTTTCATGATACGATCAGCTTGCAATGATCAGCAGGCCAGCCATTCTCGACCGTATTCGCGCCGCGCTCGCCAGGACCCCGGTGGCCGTGCTCACCGGACCACGACAGTGTGGAAAAACTACGCTGGCACGTGAGCTTCTCTCCGAGGACTCCCCCAACTACTTTGACCTTGAGGACCCGCTGAGTCTCGCGCGACTGGACGAACCCAAGACCGCTCTCGAACCACTGCAGGGGCTTGTGGTCATTGATGAGATTCAACGGCGGCCGGATCTCTTTCCAGTGCTGCGAGTGCTCGCGGACCGCAAGGAACGTCCGGCGCGCTTCCTGATTCTCGGCAGCGCCTCGGGTGAGTTGCTGCGCCAGAGTTCGGAGAGCCTGGCCGGGCGTATGGAGCGGATCGAGATCGGGGGCTTCACCGTGGCCGAAGTGGGATTACAATCGGTGGCCCAACTTTGGCGACGCGGCAGCTTTCCGCTCGCATTCCTCGCCCGCACGGAGATGGACAGCCTCGCCTGGCGCAAGCAGTTCATTCAGACACTCTTGGAGCGCGACCTTCCGCAATGGGGCGTCCGCGTTCCAGCAGCGGCGTTGCTGCGCTTTTGGACCATGGTCGCACATTACCAGGGACAGATCTGGAACGCTGCCGAACCGGCCAGGGCACTGGGTGTGAACCCGTCCACCAGCCGTCGCTACCTTGATCTCCTCACCGACGCCTTGATGGTGCGTCAACTTCAACCCTGGCACGCCAACCTCGGCAAACGGCAGGTGAAGATGCCGAAAGTCTATGTTCGCGACAGTGGCCTGTTGCACCAGTTATTCGGGCTTGGCACGGAAAAGGCGATCCTCTCCCACCCCAGGGTCGGGGCTTCGTGGGAGGGGTTTGTCATCGAGCAGGTACTGGCCGCCGAGTCGTATGACGAGGCGTACTTCTGGGCCACGCACCAAGGAGCGGAAATCGACCTGATCCTGCGCCGAGGTGACCGGTTGTTCGGCGTGGAGTGTAAGCGCGTCGATGCGCCGCGCCTGACGCCCTCAATCCGCATCGCACTCGATGATCTCCGCCTGCAACGCGTTGCGATCGTCTATCCAGGAAGCAAGCGCGTTGCCCTCACCGACCGGGTGGAAGCCGTACCGGTCGGCGCATTGGCCGTGCCAGGGCATCTCTTCGAGGAAGAAACGGTATAAACGTCACCGGCCGTATCTCCGCGCTCGGTCCTGCACGGCTATGGATCAGCGACGTTCATGCCATCGCTTGAATCATTCCTGTCGTGGCTCGTCCGTTCTTCATCGCACCAACAGGCTGTAGCATCCGTGAGCACCTGTTGCTGGACAAGGGAACGGCTGGTTGCGTATGGTAAGGGGCCTTTCAACCGCGTGAAAGCCGCGATGACGATGCAGCAGGGTTCTCTCTCACAACATCGGCGATCCAGCCTGATGCCTCGTGCGGCGGTGGTCGTCGCCTGCCTCTTAGTCGTGATCCGGGTGGTCGCGGGGTTTGTCTGCCACACCTGCTTCGTTGATTTCGAACAGCCGACCTCACGGAGCTTCCATCTCCATGCCGGGGGGGATCGCGATCCTTGCCACCACGGCCAGGCGGAAGCGAGTCCCCTGACGACCTGGGCCTGTACGGTCACGCAGGATGAAACGGCATTCATCCTTCCGGAGGTTCCACGCCTCCCTCTCGTGGTCTCTGCATTTGTCCTGCTGGTGCTGCTGCTGATGTCTTATCGCACCCTGTTTGAAATTGCGGCCCACGGCCGCGGTCCTCCCGTTGTGCTCTCCTGATTACCGGTTTCTCCATCGTTCATAGGCCGATCCCGGCGTGGGTCTGAGTCGACCGGAATTCGCGTCATGGGTCACGTCGTCGCCCGGCAGAAGTGTCGTCGCTTCGGTCGTCGAACGATGGTTTCATGTCGGGGGGTGTCCGACGCCGCGTCGATAGGCCGCAGGAGTGTGAGTCGCATGTCTGGTAGAGCCGTCACATCTTCGTCGATTGCGGGGCCATCTCGCGAGATCGCGCAGGCCAGAGTGCGAGACCGCCGACTCTGGCGCACGTGGTGGGTGCAGGCGCATCTCTATTTGGGCCTGACCGCGGGGGCGTTGCTGGTCGTCTTCGGACTGACCGGCAGTATCCTGGTGTTCTTCCAGGACATCGACGAGTGGTTGAACCCTGCGCTGTTGACCGTGAACGTTCCCGCACCTGGGCAGGATGGCTATCGGTCGGTGGGCGAGATACTTACGGCAGCGAAACAGGCGGCGGCGCCTGGGAGCCGCATCACGCAGGTGTATGGCGCGACGACTCGTGAACGGGTCATGGCCGTCTATATGGAGCAGCCGTCGAAAGCCTGGCAACGGATTTTTGTCGATCCCTACCGGGCCCGGGTGACGGGGGTACGCAGTTATGGGCCTGACGAGTGGGTGCCCAACTATTTGATGGACGCGGTCTTCGCGCTGCACTACCAATTGTTTGCGGGAATGACGGGCGTCACGTTGGCTGCGATCGCGGCCTGGTTGCTGATGCTCTCGTTGCTCACCGGCGTAATCGTCTGGTGGCCGGTGAACGGGCACTGGCGGCAGGCGTTCGTGATCAGACGACCCTTTGCCTCGTTCCGGCTGTTGTTCGATCTGCACAAGACCCTGTCGTTGTATCTCTGTCTGGCGATCGGCGCCGTGCTCCTGTCTGGTGCCTACATGAATTGGGCCGAGCCGATCATATGGGTGACGCAGCTTCTGTCCCCGGTGACCCGCGGCCCTGCCCAGTCGTCTCCGTCGACTGTCGGGGACGGCGCGCATCCGATCAGTCCGCAACGGGCGGTGGAATTGGCGGCGGCCCGGTATCCCGAGGGCCGGTTGAGCTCCCTTTCTATGCCGGAGGATGCGACCGGTGTCTATCAGGTGGGTCGCCAGGGTGTGCCGGGGCTCAGCGCATTTTGGTCGGAGCGGATCGTGAGTGTCGATCAGTACAGCGGCGCGATCGTTGATGTGCGCGCGCCTGATACGAGGCGGAGCGCGGGGGAAACATTTCTCGATTGGCAAGGGCCGCTGCATTCGGGGCAGGCCTTCGGGATGCCGGGCCGCCTGCTGGTCTGTGCGAGCGGTCTGGCCTGCCCGGTCATCTACGCCACCGGGTTCCTCATGTGGTGGCGAAAGCGGCGAGGGCGGGAGCGGCGGTCGATCGCATCGGCTTCGTAGCCCGCGTTGCTGCAGATCGGCGCGCGAGTGAAAACTGGAAGGAACGGTACGATTCGTGGCCGTTCGATGGAGGAGGTCCCGTGTCTGCTCATCAATCATCTGATCGTTCCGAACCGCGCAAATCCGGCATCCACGATGCCGATTTAGACGGGTTGGCGATCCGTCGTCCCGCTCCCGGTGAGCCTACTTCTGCCGGTCGGCGTCGGTGGCTGTGGCTCACCCTGGCCGTCCTGCTGGCCGTGGCTGGCCTGGCCTGGAGTACGGCCTGGCTTCGACCGGACCAACGAGTTGAAGTGGTTCCGGTGGTGCGCATGCCGTCAGGAAGCGGGGCGGGCCTGGCGGCGACCGGATATGTGGTCGCGCAGCGGCAGGCGTCGATTGCGTCGAAGGGCACGGGGCGGCTGATTTACTTCGGCGTCAACGTCGGCGATCGAGTGAAGGAGGGGCAACTGATCGCGCGCATCGAGCATGACGATATGGATGCGCTCCTGCGTCAGTCATTGGCCCGGTTGGGTGTGGCGCGGGCGCAACTGGGTGCAGCCAAACCGGAGCTGGAAGAGGCGACACTGAGTTTCGAGCGGGTGAAAACGCTCCTGGAAAAGTCCTTTGTCACCAAGTCGGAGTACGACATGGCTTCGGCACGGCTTCGTCGCGCGGCGGCTGCCGTCAAGTCGGCTGAAGCGGCGGTGACGGCGGCAGAGGCCGAACGGCAGAACGCGACGGTCCAATTGGAGAATACGAGCATTCGTGCGCCGTTCGACGGCGTCATTGTGAAGAAGCTCGCCGAAATCGGAGAAGTGGTGTCCCCATTCACCGCGACCGTCCGCTCAGGCGGGTCTGTGGTGAACATGGTCGATCCCCTGTCGGTGACGGTGGACGCCGAGGTGTCGGAAGCGATGATTCATCGCGTACGGGCGGGGCAACTGGCGGAGATTCAGCTCGACTCTGTGCCGGGCCACCGGTATCAGGGCGAGGTGCAGCAGGTGATGCCGATCGCGGATCGCGCCAAGGGAACCGTGTTGACGCGCATACGCTTTCGTGACCTGGATGAGCGCGTGCGGCCTGAGCTGAGCGCCAAGGTCACATTTGGCCCGATTCCTGGAACGCCGGTCGAGCAGGGGGATGACTGGGGCGTGCCGTCGACCGCCGTGGTGACGCGCGACGGGCGATCGGTCGTGCTCGTTGTGCGTGCGGGACTCGTGGCGGAAGCGGTGGTGCAAGCCGGGGCTGCTGTGGCTGGGATCGTCCCGGTGCATGGGTCCCTGTCACAGACCGACGAAGTGATCGTCGCACCGAACGAGACCCTGCGCTCCGGCAGCACGGTCTCGGTGTTCCGTCGTGCGCCGTGAGTCATCGAGCCATGGGTGATCCGGTCGTGAGTCTCCACAACGTCACGAAAACCTATATCCGGGGCGGCACGGAAGTGTCGGTCATTCGAGATTTATCTTTCGTGATCCCCGCCGGGACCTTTCTCGCGATCATGGGTCCGTCAGGCTCCGGCAAAAGCACGCTGCTGAATGTGATGGCGGGCATCGATCGGCCGACGAGCGGATCGGTGGTGGTGGCCGGAACCAGGTTGGACCAGCTGTCTGAGGGTGAGATGGCGCGCTGGCGGGCTCGCCATATCGGCTATGTGTTTCAGACCTACAACCTCATTCCGGTGCTGACGGCGGCGGAGAATGTGGAATTGCCGCTGGCCCTGACGCATCTGACGCGACGGGAGCGTGCCGAGCATGTGAAAACGGCGCTGCGCCTGGTGGGGTTGGGCGATCGCATGGATCACTATCCACGGCAGCTGTCCGGTGGGCAGGAACAGCGGGTCGGTGTGGCGCGCGCCATTGTCAGCGATCCGACCATGATCCTCGCGGACGAGCCGACCGGCAATCTCGATCGCGAATCGGCCGACGACATTCTGACCCTCCTGGCCCGCTTGAACCGGGAGCTGGGCAAAACCATCGTGATGGTGACCCACGATCCTCGCGCGGCCGAGCGGGCGCAGATGATCCGACACCTGGAAAAGGGGCTGTTGGAGATGCCGCCGTGACGCTCCTGCGCTTGATGCTCAGAAATACGATCAGGCGGCCGGTCCGTCTGGCGCTCACCATCGGCGGTCTGGCCATGGTGGTCCTGGCCTTCGGGTTGCTGAGGCTGACGTTGGAGGAATGGCACAGCGGCGTGAAGGCGGCCGCCAATAACCGGCTCATTACCGTCCATGCCATGTCGGACTCCCTGCAGTTGCCGCTGGCGTATAAGGAGCGGATGGCGGTGATTCCCGGCATACAGCTGGTGCATTACGGTAACGTGTTCGGCGTCGAATATCGCGACGCGAAGGAGTCGTTTGCGGCGTTCGCCGAACACATGGGCACCTTCTTCGAGACCTACCCGGAAGTTATCCTCAACGAGGCCGATCGGTTGGCTTTTCTGAAGGATCGGGGGGGATGTCTCATTGGGTGGAAACTCGCCGCCCGATTCGGCTGGAAGGTAGGGGATGTGATCCCACTCAAAGGAACCACCCATACCGGGAACTGGGAGTTGGTCGTACGCGGCATCTTCCACAGCAGCAACCCCGCCATCATGGGCGAAGGCGAACTGTATGCGCATTGGCAGTTTGCCAACGAGCGTCTGAAGACCACGGCGCCGGACCGGGCCGATGGGGTGGGCTGGTATGTCGCCACGACGGCTCCGGGCGTGAATCCCCGCAGCGTGGTGGCGGCCATCGATGCCACATTCGCCAACTCATTCGCTGAAACCAGAACGGAACGGGAACAGGCCTACATCGCCGGGTGGGTCGCGCGCTCCGGCGCATTGCTCGACGCCTTGAACTGGTTGTCGGGTGTGATGAACGGCATCGCGGCCCTTGTGCTGGTCAATGCGCTGGCCATGGCGGTGCGCGAGCGAACCCGAGAATATGGCGTGATGAAGACATTGGGATTTCGCCCGCGCCATTTGGTGGCGCTGGTCATGGGTGAATCGTTACTGGTCGCGCTGGCTGGCGCCCTTGTCGGATTGGGATTGTTGTATCCGGCGGCGGGGCTCTATGCCGTCACGGTCGCCGGCGGGAAAACGGTGGGAGCCTACGAGATCACCGCCGAGACGATCTGGCTGTGTCTGGGGATGATGGTCCTGGTCGGCCTGCTGGCGGCTCTCTGGCCTGCGGTACGCCTCAGCCGCATGACGACGTTAGAAGGCCTGCGCCACAGGGGTTAACCCGCATTCTTCATGGCGGTTCGTCGTGAAATCGCCGAGTCACGTGGCGAGACCGGCGCGCGGAGCCGGGAGGACCCGATGCGTACTCATGCAGTACGGTGAGGATCCGAGGGGCGAGCCCGCCGGCCGAAGGCCTGTCGTAGTAGTGAATCGGCGATTGCAACAGAAGTGTTCATGGAGAATGCGGGTTACGGTCACGAGGTCAGCCGTTGTTGTGGAGCGTATACAGTCTGCGGAACCTGTGGGCGCGCCGCGTCACGACGCTGCTGACCCTGTCGGGGCTGGGGCTCGTGGTCTTCGTGTTCGTGGCGATTCTCATGTTGGCCCATGGTCTTGAACAGACCATGGGAAGGACCGGCGATCCCTCCAATGCCATCCTGTTGAGTAAAGGGGCGCTGTCGGAGATCGAAAGCAGTCTGTCGCGGGATCAGACCGGGGTGTTGGCGGCGCAGCCAGAGGTCGTCACCCTGGCCGACCATCAGGTTGCGGCGGTGCGCGAAATCGCTTTGCAGCTCACTTTGCGCAAGCGGGAGCGAGGCAGCCTGGCCAGTCTTTCCGTCCGCGGCTCTTCGCCCGTCGCGTTTGCCGTGCGTCCCCGCCTGCGCATCGTACAAGGGCGAGCGTGGCAGCCCGGCACCACGGAGGTGATTGTCGGCAGCCAGGTGGCCAGGCAGTTTCCCGAAGCCCGGCTGGCTGAAACGCTGCGGTTCGGGCGGCGGGAGTGGACGGTCGTGGGGATCTTCGAGGCGGAGGGTAGCGGATTCGATTCGGAGGTGTGGGGAGACGTCGATCAGATGATGACCACGTTCCACCGCACGGCGTTCTCGTCCATGACTCTGCGCCTCGCCGACCCGGAGGTGCTGCCGGCGTTCAAGGCGAGGTTGGAGCGCGATCCCCGATTCAAAGTCTCGGTGAAGCGCGAGCCGGAATATTACGAGGGAAAGGCCGAAGGGTTAGCCCGGCTGATTCGCGTGACCGGCTTGTTCCTCACCGTGGTGTTCAGTGTCGGCGCGATACTCGGGGCGACGATGACGATGTCCGCGTCGGTTGCGCATCGGACGACCGAAATCGGTACGCTTCGCACGTTAGGCTTTACGCGCGGCCACATTTTGCAGGCGTTTATGCTCGAATCGATCCTGTTGAGCCTTGCCGGCGGTCTCTTGGGTGTGGCCGGCGCGGCGCTGCTGAATCGCGTGACGATTTCGACCGTGAACTGGGATACCGGCGCCGAGTTGGCCTTCGGGTTTCATCTCACCCCCGGCATGGTCGGCGAAGGCCTTCTGTTCGCCGTATTCATGGGCCTCATCTGCGGGCTGGTCCCGGCGGCCCGCGCTGCACGTATCGAGATCGTCCACGCGCTCGGCGAACGGACGGCATAGTTGACGCGCGAGCCCGTTGACGGACAATTTGTAGCATCTGTGAGCACCCATCCGTAGGCAGCCCGCGGAGCGTCTGCTATAAGCTCGCGCAGGAGTCTGTCGCATGTCTCGCCTTAATAGATCCTGGAAAGTCTCCGTCGTCCTGCTTCTCTTCCTGCCGGTCTGGTGGTGGCTGGGGTTGCCGCCGCTCTGGAGTCCGGTCGATCTCGCCGAGCACTATGCCGCCGAAGGGGAGCATTGCGACGAGATCTGCTCATATCCGGTCTCGCTCATAGATCCTCCGCAAGCCTCCCCCTGCGCCGCAATCCTTCATGATGAGCTAGAGCCTTGCGTGCCGTTCCTGGCGAGGTTGCCTGATGATCAGGCGCGTGAACCTCCCTCCGCAGACTTCCTCGCAACCATCCACAGTCTCCGCGCTCCTCCTACGCTGATCGTCGCGTAACGCCGTCGTCTGCCCGCATTCCCCCACGCGGAGTGTCGGCGCATCCGTGCTCGCACGGACGATCGTCAGCTTTTTAACGAGGAGCATCACCATCATGGTTTCCGTCACGATTCAGTTTCGTCCGTCATCGTCTTCATTCGTTCCCCCATTGAGTTCGATCGCGGGCTTCGCCCTCCTGGCGAGTCTCATCATGGCCGCTTGCGCGGGGCCGCAGCTCCCGCCACAGGCTTCCCGACAGGCGGAGGACTCGTCCGGGCAACCGGCGCCGTCCATTCAGCAGGCCGGAGAGGCGGGAGAGGCGCCGGCACCGCCATCGGAGGAGCGGCCCTTGGCGATTGTGCCGCCGCTGCCGCTTGCGGTTCCTGATGTGCGCCGACCGGCTCGCTCCGCAGAGAGAGAGGAGGCCGCTCCGGTGGTCGAGGCCAAGCCGGTATTTGTCACGGCGCAGCGAGAGTCCTACGCCGTCGAGCGGGCCGCGACCGCCACGAAGAGCGATCAGCCGATCATGGAGACGCCGGTATCCATTCAGGTCGTGCCGCGCGCCGTGATGGACGATCAGCAAGTCATATCCGTGGGCGATGCCTTGAAGAATGTCAGCGGAGTCCAGCCGGGCGGATATACCTTTTACGATAATTTCATTCTACGAGGCTTCGAAGCCAACGCCAGCACCTATCGCAACGGGCTTCGCCATCAAGCCACCACCGCATTGGAAACCGCGAATCTGGACGTGATCGAGGTCTTGAAAGGTCCCGCCTCCGTTCTCTACGGCCGTACCGAGCCCGGCGGTCTGGTCAATCTGGCGACGAAACGGCCGCTGGATGTCCCGTACTATTCGCTCCAGCAGCAATTCGGTTCGTACAATTTTTACCGGACGACGATTGATGCCACAGGGCCGCTCCTTGCGGATCGTACGCTGCTCTATCGGGTCAATCTGGCGTACAAAAACAACAATACGTTTCAGGATTTGGTGACGCAGCACAGCATCTTTTTCGCTCCCTCCCTGACGTGGCGACCCAATAGTCGATTTGAAAGCAACCTCGACATTGAATACCAACGCAATACGTTCACGGATGTCAGCGATGTCGGCATTCCTGCCATCGGCAATCGTCCCGCCCCCATTCCGTTGAGCCGGTTCACCGGCGATCCGGCCGCCAAGAATACGCAACGACGTGTATTGGTGGGACTCGATTGGACCTACCGATTCACCCCCGATTGGAAGATCATCAACCGGTTTCAGTTCAACGATGTCGCCTACGATCAACGGACGCTCTTTGCCGTAGATTTCGACCAGAGCACGGGCGAGCTGACCCGGGGGTTGTGGCATGCCGATCTGAACCGCAGAACCTATGCCGCCAATCTAGATCTGGTCGGGCATGTCAGGACGGGACCCCTCAAGCACGATCTGCTCGTCGGAGTGGACTATTATCGATTTGAAGGCGTCTATAGTGCCTTTGCCGGACAAACCCCTGTCGTACCGTCCCTCAATATCTTCAACCCGACGTACGGGATCGACCTCTCCTCGATTACCCGTGCCACCTACAATCAATTCGGCACGTTTCCCGAGCAGTGGTACGGCCTGTATTTCCAGGATCAGATCACCCTGTGGGACAAGGTGCATATTCTCGGCGGCGGTCGCTATGACTGGGCCGAGGTCGGAACCAGTTTCTCCGACACCTCACTGGCTTTGGCGCATGCCGGTGAAACCAACGAGCGCACCGGATACTTCAGCCCGCGCCTGGGCATTGTGTACCGACCCTGGCAGTGGCTGTCTCTCTATGGGAACTATGTCAAATCCTTGGGAAGCAACAATAGCGGCACGCCGTTACCGGGCAGCGGCTCGCTCGATCCGCAAACCGCCAGACAGTGGGAAGCCGGCATCAAAACCGAATTTTGGGGCGGCACCGTCAACTCCACGTTGGCGTTCTTCGACCTGACCAAGGAGAACGTGGCGACGGTGATTCCGGGCACGCCGTTCAGCCGGACAATCGGGGAGGCCAACAGTCGTGGCGTGGAATTCGATGTGTCCGGCCGTCTCACCGACCAACTCAACGTCATCGCCAGTTACGCCTACACCGACGCGAAAGTTACGAAGGACCTGAGCGGCATCGAAGGGTACCGGCTCATTTCAGTTCCTGCTCATTCCGGAAGCCTCTGGGCGGTCTACGAATTCACGGATGGGATCTTGCAGGGTGTCCGTCTGGGAACCGGGGCTTTCGCACGGTCCAACCGGATGGCGGATCTGGATAATACGGTGGAGTTGCCGGGATATGTCCGATGGGATGCGAGCGCCGGATACACCTTCACGTATTCCGGCTCAAAAATGACGGCCCAGCTGAATGTGTACAACTTGCTCAATACGGACTATTACGACCGCGGCAACTCCCGGCTCGTCATTCAACCGGGCCTGCCGTTGACATTCCTGGGATCGCTTCGCATCGAGATGTGACGGAGACCCGGCACTGCCGTGGACCGAGCAGGGCGGCGCCTGATGTGTGGACTCAGGAGGTGGGCGGAATGTCGACACAACGTACATGGCGGAGTGGGAGACCGTTCTGGGTCCGCCTGCATCGCTGGGCCGGCCTGACGATGGCGGGGTTCTTGATCGTGGTCGGGCTAACCGGAAGTCTGCTGGCGTTTTATCCCGAGCTGGAGCGCCTCGCCCATCCGCACTGGTATCCGGACCGCAACCCCGCCACGTGGATGGGCGCCGGCCTGTTGGCAGAGAAGCTGGAGAGGGCCGAGCCACGACTGCGAGTCACTCAGGTGTCGTTGCAAGGCTTCGACGGCGCGACGTCTGCCTGGGTAGAGCCTCGTCTTGATCCGGCCACCGGGATGCCATTCCACCTGGGGTACGACTATGTCGTGCTGGACCCGGCGAGGGGAACGGTGCTGGACCGGATTCAATGGGGCTCACTTCGGAACGGGTGGACCGGCCTCATGTCATTTGTCTATGCGCTGCACTACTCCTTGGCGTTGGACATGCCGGGCGTGTGGATTCTGGGGATCTGTGCGTTTGTCTGGACCCTGGATTGTTTCGTCGGTTTCTATCTGACCCTTCCCCTTCCTGCCGGCCGTTCCAGTACCGGCCAGGCAAATGGGCCAGAGCGAGTGCCTCAGGCGAGTTGGTGGGAGCGCTGGAAGCCGGCATGGATGATCAAGTGGCCCACCAGCTCCTATCGGCTGAATTTCGACCTGCACCGGGCGAGCGGTTTGTGGCTGTGGGCGGCGCTGCTGCTCTTCGCCTGGTCGAGCGTCTATATGAATCTCTGGGATACGGTGTATACCTGGACCACGCGGGCGTTCTTCGACTATCGCCCGTATTGGACAGAGTTTCAATCACGGCCGGTTCCGATGGAGCGGCCGGAGTTGAGTTGGTTGGACGCGCAAACGGTCGGGGAGCGGTTGATGGCGGTGCACGTTGCGCAGGCGGGACTGACGCTGCGCCGGCCGGTGGCGCTACGACTGTATCGTGAATTCGGCCTCTATCAGTATCAGGTTGAGACCGACCGTGAACTCGACGATAGACCCCGCCGCTATACAACCCAGGTGTTTTTCGACGCGGACAGCGGGGCATTGAAATCGGCGTTGCTGCCCGCGGGCCAATATACCGGCAACACCCTCAGCAATTGGCTGTATGCCCTGCACATGGCCAATGTGTTCGGGCTTCCCTATCGAATGTTTGTGTGCCTGCTGGGATTGATCATCGTCCAGCTCTCGGTAACCGGCACCTATCTCTGGTGGAAGAAACGTCGATCCAGGATCACGGCACAGGCACGGCGCACCGGCTCGCCCGTCGTCGCGGGGGCGAGAGGGCCATCTGTATGACCGAAGCGGAATCTGATAATTGTGTAGCATCCGTGAGTATCCGTCGGTAGACAAGTTTTGTGAAAGCGCGTAGATGAGTATCGAGAAAAAGATGTAGACTCATGAATCGATTATCCACCAAAACATCAGCTGTCCTCGTCACCCTTGGCGTGGTCTTGGTCTATCTGACCTTGGCGCTCGTCGCGCCGGGCTGTTCCTTTGCCCATGCGGCACCGTCAGGCGATCACCACCAGCATTCCGGGACGGACTCCCATTCCACGCTCTGTTCGTGGGCCTGCCAAGCTTCATCAGATGTCGGCCCGGTGGCGCATGCGGATAACGGGATCTCCTGGGTTACGCAGCTGTCTTCTCTCCCTTCCGCTCCTCTGCTCATTGCCGTTCAGGATCACTCGTCTCTTCACACCCGTGCACCGCCGGTCTCCGCGAGGGGATAGTTCGGGCGGGGCGCACGTCGCCTTTTCTTCACAGCGCATGTGATGGTTGGACCGTTCCGCGAAGAACCGGGACCGGTGCCTGCTTCACACTGTGAACCGCCGCCATCGGGCGTTCGGCCTGAGCTATTCACTCGAATCATCTGAGTCCGGGGTTGAATTGCCCTCTACCCTGGACCTGCCGGCAGCGCAGGCGCCATCCCTGTGACCTCCGCTGCCGGTCCCCAAGTCACTGTCGTGAGGCATGTGCCGGTATTCGCATGGTGGACCCGGCTGTTCGGGAGGCTCGTCCCCCCCCGCGCACTCGGGGATGAGCGGTGTCGAAGCCGCTCCTGTCCACCGCCATAGTCTCGAATGGTACTGGAAGGTGTGTGATGGATCAGCCGCTCTTGCGGGTCAAGGAAGCCGCCCACATGCTGCAAGTGAGCAAGTGGACGATCTATCGCTGGGTCGACGAAGGGCGGCTGGATGCCACCAAAATCGGCGGCGGCAGTCTGCGCATCTTTCGTTCCTCCGTGATGGCGCTGGTCGAGGGGAGTCGGACGGATCCGCGTCCGACGGAGTCCGTGCCGCAGTTGAAAATCGTGCCGCTGACTAGGCGTCGATCGCTCAAGCGGTAAGGAGAAAGTGACGGGTCCTGGGGTTGTGCACCCTTCTTCAGGATCTGCCTCTCCGGGGTGAACGGGATGGCCTCCCTCGTCACCCCGGCCCTTCGGGGTCGCGACATGGGAACGCAGCGCGAGGCGATAGGCAGAGAGGAGAACGGGTCATGGTCAAGCAGGTATGCGCAATTGCAATGTTCATCAGTCTCGGTTGCTCCGGTGCGCTGGTTGGAGAGGTGGCGCAAGCGGCGTCTCCGAAGGATGGAGAGGTGGCCCTTCCGGCCGACTATGCGAGTTGGCCGAAGTTTCTGAGCGGCGTGCAACGGGAGGATACGAAGCAGGTCCGGGAGCTCTATGTGAATCCAGGTGGCGCCAAGGCCTGTCCGACCGGCTCCTTTCCCAACGGCACCAGACTGGTGATGGAGCTCTACAAGGCGAAGGCTGAGGGCGAGACGTTGGCGAAGGGGGCGGACGGCAAACTGGTGAAGGGCGATCTGGCGAAAATTTTCGTCATGGAGAAGAACGAGGGGTGGGGACAGGATGTGCCGGACAATCTGAAGAACGGCAGCTGGCTGTTCGGCGCCTATGGTCCGGACGGAAAAGCGTTGGCCGAAGACTTCACGAAATGCCGGGCCTGTCACGCGCCCTTGGCGCAAAAAGATTTTGTCCACCGGTTGGATGAGTTCTGTGCCCAAAGCCATCAGGCCCATTAGGGTGTCGTCACGGTTCCCTCAGATCCTGGGGTTGTGCACCCTTCTTCAGGATCTGCCTCCCCGGGGTGAATGGGATGGCCTCCCCCTTCACCCCGGCCCTTCGGGGGGCCGCAACTGAGGGCTGACGACTCGGACACACCGACCGGGATGAACCGGAATCGAACGAAGACGAAGGCGTGGAGGGATGCGATCACCATGGGTGAACGGATGACGCAGCGGCGGTATCGGATGGGACTCGTCGGCCTGTTTGCGCTGGTTGTGTTCGGCAGCGCGGCCGGGCTCGGCGCCACGGAATCGGACGGCTGGATGCAGCGCGTCGAGGCGGGGCTGAAAGCTAGGGAAGCGGCCCACTACGCCGAGGCCGAGCCGCTTCTGGCGCAGGCGTTGCGGGAAGCCGAGCAAGCCGGCGCCGAGGACGCTCGGATGGCGCTGGCCGCGAATAGTTTGGGGTTGCTGTATCACGACCAGGGGCGGCTCACCGAAGCCGAATCGCTCTACCGGCGCGCACTCGGCATCTGGGAAGCGCAGCTGGGTCCGGAGCACGAAGACGTGGCGGCGGCGCTGAGTAATCTGGCGGAAATCGCCCATACCAGGGGCGAGTGGGCGACGGCGGAACCCTTGTATGAGCGGGTGTTAGCGATTGAACGGAACACGCTGGGCGCGGCGCATCCCGATGTGGCGATCAGCTTGAACAACCTGGCCGAACTCTATCGTCAACAGGGGCGGGAAACGGCGGCCGAATCCTCCTACCAGTTGGCCCTCACGCTGATGGAGCAGGCGCACGGCCCCGATCATGTCGAGCTGGGGCCGGTGCTCAACAACCTGGCCGCATTGTACAAAAGCCGTCGTATGTATGCCTGGGCGGAACCGTTGTATGAACGGGCCTTGAACGTACGCCGGCTGGGACTGGGCAGCGACCATCCGTCCGTGGCGATGGGTTTGAATAATGCCGCGTGCCTGTATCAGGACGCGGGATCCTATGCCGTGGCGCAACGATTGTTCGACGAGGCGCTGGCCATCGCCGAACGGGTGTCGGGTCCGCAGGCCTCCTTGACCGGCACCATCGTCGGCAATCTGGCTTTTCTGGCGGATGAGCAGGGATTGACGATGCAGGCACAGCTCCTCTACCAGCGGGCGCTGGTCATCCAGCAACAGCAACTCGGGTTGCACCATCCCACCGTCGGGCTGCTGGCAGAACGGTATGCACGGGTGCTCGATCTGATGGGACAGCCGGTGGAAGCGGGGTTGTTCGCGGCGCGAGCTGCCTCGATTCGCGCGCGGGTACAGTCGGAAACGGTGAAGCAAGGGGCCGGGCGTCGCCTGGGCCCGACCGTCGGTGAGATCCGGCGGTAAACATCGTCAGGACCAGAAAGGAAGGTGTTTCATGCGGGCCAGTCACGCAGTGGCAGCACCCCCTCGAACGCAGATGTCCGGAGCATCTCATCACGAGGCCGGCTTGAACGTGGCCGTGGTGCGATTGTTGGCCTTGGCGCTGGATATCAGCGAAGGCTGGTCGCCGGCTCCGCCTGCCGCCGGTCTGTTGGTTCCATTCGGGTATCGAGATTGGCCCAGCCTGACCTCGGTGGTCGAGTCACGGGAGGGAGCACAGCAGCTACGATTCTACGTGTCCCCCAGGGCGCTGCTGACGACCGACGCGGAGTCGTTCCCGGTCGGCACGGTCTTCGTGGTGGAGTCGCAGCCCTATCCGTCGCGCGCTGCCGGGCAGGGCCCGCGTCCCTCCCTGTTTGCCATGGAGAAGTGTGCCGGGATGAGCCTGAACAGCCGGGGATGCGGGCAGCGAGAGTCTTGGATCTATGCCAGCTGGAATGCGGCCGGCTCCCCGGCGACGACGCAGCCAGGCCGATGCGGGATTTGCCGGTTGCCGTCGTTCCACAGCTGACGATCGGTGGACGGGGCTCGACGGTTGGACTGCGCTGACCACGCAGTGAGCCCCGAGGGGGGAAGCGTACGCCCATACGCTTCCCTCTCCCACCATCGTTCCTGTCTTCCTACGACCAGACCCAGTCCGACAGTCACTCAACAAACAGTGTCGAATGTTGTACAATGCGCCCACGATTTTCGTCGAACCACTTATTTGCCGGGGAGGAATGATTATGACTTACGTACGCACTGCAATGGTGGTGTTGTCGCTGTCCGCGCTGGTCCTTGCCGCGCCGATGGGACATGCCCTGGCCGACGGCGGCCACGTCAAGGAAACCATCAAGCATGCCAAGGAAGGCGTGGAGCACGAGAAGGAAGCCATCAAGCATCTGGAGGAGTCGGTCAAGGCCAGCAACGATCCCCATGCCAAGGAAGCGCTGGAGCATGCCAAGGAAGCCGTCAAACATGCCGAGGAATCATTGGCGCATGCGGAACAGGCTGTGAGCAAGAAGGGCAAGGGGAAGAAATAGCCGCTCCTTCGCCCCCGTGCTGCTGCTACATCTCAATTGAGACGTCTCCGGCCGGATCGATCCCGAGCGTGCGTGCTTCTTCTTGTCGACTTCACCCTAGTCGATCGTGTAGCATCCGTTGGCATCCATGAGCGGGCGTCTGTAGACGGCCGGGCTTGCCGGGGCTATAACTCCTCACCCTAGGGAGGTAGCCCCATGCGAAAACTCTTCATCGCCCTGTTGTACGTACTGGTGCTGGCCGATGGTACGACGGGGTGGGCGGCGGACGACACGCTCGAGCGATTATTGCGGGCGCAGGCGTTCAATCGGGAATTTGAGGGATTCGATTCGTACTACGTGATGATCGAAGCCGATCATCCTCAGCCGGACGGGTCGCATGAAGTGCTGGCGGTGGCTAGCGGCAAATTTTCGGAGAATACCAAGCGGATGAAAGTGTTATTTCTCATCATGGATGGTCACATTGTCGGCGGTCAGGTGCTGGAAGGCACTGGTCTTCCTCCGTGCCTGGCGCCGGAGCATCGTTCGTCCTCATCCCTTTAACCTGACAGGAGGTCGTGTATGTTGAGCAGGAGTGCAGTGTTATTTCTCGGTGCGTTGAGTCTGTTGTCGAGTGCCACCGGAGCCTGGGCCTTGCAGGCCGGCGGGGTCGAAGTGGGAGACCTCGCGACCGGTTCGGTGGTCGGCCAACCGTTCAAGGAATTGGAAGTAGATGCGCAATTGTTCGCGGTCGAAGTGGGGGGCTTGAAGGCCTGGTACCCACCGACCACCGTGATCGACTTCAAAATTCGTCCCGGCCGGCCGGTCTTGCTGAAGGTGACGAACAACACCTCCACGGATCGCGGGTTCCAGATGACGGACCCGGTCAACGCGGCCTCTCCGTTCGTGCTGAAGGCGGAAGTCGTCCTCAAGCCCGGCGAGACCAAGTACATCGGCATTCCGACCAGCGACCTGTTCAACGCCACGCAAGGCAACACCCTGAGCTATCGGGATCAGTTGAACCCGAAGCAGCCCGGTGGTCAGTTGATCATGATTAAGTAACAGCCGAATCGAGTCGGTTGTGGTGGCGCCCCGTTCATCTCCGGATGGACGGGGCGTTGTCGTTCAGGGCCAGGCTGCCGTGGGATTCGACGGGCACATGGTCGACCGCCTCCAGCTCTCGCATTGGCCGCGCACCGGCCGGTGGAGGGGCAGCGGCCGGTCGGTTACCAGTAATAGGGGAACCGTCCGTACGGTCCCCAGTAGGGATGCCAGAACGGGCCGTAGTAGGGATAGGGGCGGTATCGGAACTGATCCGAGTCTTGTGAGGGGATCCAGGTACGGAAGCTCTTGATGTCGATCGTCGGGTAGACGTAATCCGTTTCATCCAGCGGCAGGGTGACCGAGCCGGTGAGTTCGCCGGTGACGGTAATGAAAGTACCGGGAGGAACCGTAGCCGGGTCCAGGAACTCACGTTGAATCGCCACGAAACGACCCTGGGATTTCATCAGATCCAGCGACGGTTGCTGGGCGTTGTTCAGCGGCAGTTGGAGCACTTCGAGACGGGTGCCGTCCTTCAGGCGGCGGGCCGACAGCACTTGTCCGCCGAGTACGAGCGTCTGTCCCTTGAAGGATTCCGGCGTCGCCTTGATGTGAGAGAACTGTGGCGTTGGGGGGCCGCCGTCAGCCGACTCACGCTGGTCTGCGGAGGTCGCGCAGGCCGTCAGGACCGCGGCACACAAGAAAATACCGATCCCCTGTAGAAGTTTGCCCTGCATCGTTGGCATTATAACAGACGTGGAAGATCGTAGGCATAGTGTATTCCGGCGATGAGTCTGCGAAACGGGTCCTGTTGGAAAAAGGAGCGCAGCGTATGGTGAAACGTCCTGTGTGGCTGGGCGGTCTGTTCATGGGCCTGGTGGCGATGATGTGGCTCGGGTTGTCGGGCGTCGCGCAGGCAGGGAAGCCGGAATTGAAAGGCAACTTTCAAATCCTGAGCGAAGAAAAATCGACGCACAAACCGGGAAAGGTCCAGCTGGTGGAGTTCGCCGATTTCTACTGCCCGCATTGCCACCGGTTCGACGGGGAAGGGTTGGCGATTCTCGAGAAGCAGTTCGGGAATAAGATCGAAACCGTCATGGTGGGATATCCGGTCATTCCCGGCAAGTTGCCGACGGCCTTCGATATGTATGAACAGGCCAAGACCATGGGCAAGGGCAATGAGATGAAGCGGGCGTTGTTCCGCACGATCCACACAGACAAGATCGGCATCATCGATAAGGCCATTCGGGAAGTGCTGATTCGCGAGGTCGGACTGAATCCGGCGGCGTTCGAAGAAGGACTGGCCAGTGCCAAGCCAGCTAAGGCGTTTGAGGATGGGCGTCGCTGGGGCGACCGCATCAAGGTGCAGCAGACTCCGACGGTGTTGCTCGACGGCAACATCAAGGTCGAACAGATCGATCCGGACAACCTGAAGGTGATCATCCAGAGCATTCTGGATGGAGACAGCAAAAAGTAAGCATCGTCTCTCGTGAAGCGTCCTTCGTCCGGAGCGAGATACGAACGACGAGATGCGGGGTACAAGTCCATGGCTGTTGATCCAGTCTGCGGCATGACGGTGGAGCCGGACCGGGCGGCGGGGCATGCAGAACATGAAGGCGAGACCTACTATTTCTGCAGCCGTCACTGTCTCGACCGGTTTCGCGCCCGGCCGACTCAGTACATGACGAAGGCTGCCCTCGCCGGTGCCGTGGTTCAACCAACCGGCCGCCGCTCGCTGCCGATGATGCAGGCGATGCCGGAACAGCCGGCCACCGGCGGGGAGCGTGATCCGGTCTGTGGGATGACCGTCCAGCCGGCCACGGCGGCCGGATCGCACACCCATGAGCAGAAGACCTACTATTTTTGTTGCCAAGGGTGTCTCACCAAGTTCCGCGCCGATCCCGCCCGGTACCTGTCTCGGGCTGCAGCCGTGCCCGAGCTGAAACCCCCGCGTCAGTTCGGAGGGAAAGCGCTTCCCATGATGGTCTCGGCACCTCCACCTCACGCCGCTACTGGGGTGATCGATCCCGTCTGTGGGATGACGGTGGATCCGGCCACAGCGGCGGGCTCCTTCGCCCACCAAGGCACGAGTTATTATTTCTGCTGCCAAGGGTGCCTCACGAAATTTCGCGCCGACCCACCGCGCTACCTGTCGCCGGGCGCCGCCAAAGACGCGATGTCCGCCACGCCGGCCCCTCCGGGAACCAAGTATGTCTGCCCGATGTGTCCCGAAGTGTTGGAGGATAAGCCGGTCCCTTGTCCGAAATGCGGCATGGCGTTGGAGGCGGATTCGGTACAACCGCTGCCGACCAAGACGGAATATGTGTGCCCGATGCACCAGGAGATCGTGCAAGCGGAGCCTGGCGCCTGTCCGACATGCGGGATGGCGCTGGAAGCGCGGACGGTGACCGTTGAGGAGGAACTGAATCCGGAGTTGGTCGATATGGCCCGGCGGTTCTGGGTCGGATTGGTCCCGGCGGCCATCGTGTTCCTGCTGGCCATGTCGCATGTGCTTCCCGGCCATCCGATGCAACATCTCCTGTCGGATACCCAATCGGCCTGGGTGCAGTTTCTGCTCAGCACGCCGGTGGTGCTCTGGGCCGGATGGCCGTTTTTTCAGCGCGGTTGGGCGTCCATCGTGCACCGCAGTCCGAACATGTTTACGTTGATCGCGATCGGCACCGGCACAGCCTATCTCTACAGCGTGATCGCCACGTTACTCCCGTCGTGGATCCCGTCATCGTTCCATCTTGAGAGCGGGGCGGTGCCGGTGTATTTCGAAGCGGCGGCAGTGATTACCGTGTTGGTCCTCCTAGGCCAAGTCATGGAATTGCGGGCGAGGAGTCGCACGACCGGCGCGATCAGGGCGCTGCTCGGCTTGGCGCCGAAGACTGCGCGGCTGGTGCGTGACGGCGGCCATGAAGAGGATGTGCCGCTGGAGCAGGTGCAGGTCGGTCATCGGCTGCGGGTGCGTCCGGGTGAACGGGTGCCGGTGGATGGAGTCATTCTCGAAGGCACCACGTCGATCGACGAGTCCATGATTACCGGCGAATCCATGCCGGTCGAAAAGTTTGCCGGGGAGCGGGTCACCGGCGGCACCATCAACGGATCGGGCGGCGTGGTGATGCGGGTGGATCGGGTGGGAGCGGATACGCTGTTGTCCCACATCGTCCAAATGGTGGCCGACGCGCAACGTAGTCGCGCGCCCATCCAGCGCACCGCCGATGTGGTGGCCGGGTACTTTGTTCCGACCGTCGTCGGGGTGGCGATTGTCACCGGATTGCTCTGGGCCTGGCTAGGACCGGAGCCCCGTCTTGCCCATGCCCTGTTGAATGCCGTGGCGGTCTTGATCATCGCCTGCCCTTGTGCCCTCGGGTTAGCCACGCCCATGTCCATCATGGTGGGGACCGGGCGCGGTGCGTCGGCTGGGGTGTTGTTCAAAAAGGCCGAGGCACTGGAGACGATCGAAAAGGTCACCACGCTGGTGTTCGACAAGACCGGGACGTTGACGGAAGGCAAGCCGAAGTTGCGGGTGGTGAGTGCAGTGTCGCCCTGGTCTGAAACGGATCTGCTGCGATTGGCCGCGTCGGTCGAACGGGGGAGCGAGCATCCGGTGGCGAATGCGATTGTCAGCGGGGCCGAAGCCCGAGGGATCACCGTGGAGACGGCGACCGGGTTTACGTCGAAAGCGGGAAAAGGTGTCATGGCGACCGTCGGGACGAAGCGGGTTGCGGTGGGTACGATCGATTGGCTGCGGGAACTGAAGGTCGGCGATGAGACCGCGCTTGCCGACCTCGACGCCAAGGCCGAGTTGATGCGGCAGACTGGGCAGACCGTCATGTTGGTCGCCGTGGAGGGCCGTGCGATCGGATTGCTGGGCGTGGCCGACCCGATCAAGCGTTCCACCCCGGAGGCGCTCCGCTTGTTGCGGCAGGAAGGCATTCGCCTGGTGATGGTGACCGGGGACCATGCCGTGACAGCGCAGGCGGTGGCCAAGGAGCTGGGATTGGATGAGGTCAGGGCCGGCGTGAAACCGGACGACAAGAGCCGGATCGTGCAAGAGTTTCAGCGGCAGGGCCAGGTCGTGGCCATGGCGGGGGACGGCATCAACGATGCGCCGGCCCTGGCGCAGGCGGATGTCGGGATCGCCATGGGTACCGGAACCGACGTGGCCATGGAGCATGCCGGAGTCACCCTCGTGAAAGGCGATTTGCGGGGGATCGTCCGGGCCTATCGGTTGAGCAAGGCGACCATGCGAAACATCCGTCAGAATCTTTTCTTCGCGTTTGTCTACAATAGTATCGGTGTCCCGGTCGCAGCCGGGCTCTTCTATCCGGTGTTCGGGCTTCTCCTCAGCCCGATGATGGCTAGTGCGGCCATGACCTGCAGTTCGCTGTCCGTGATTTCGAACGCGTTACGCCTGCGGCATACCGATTTATGAGTTCTGAGGGTGCAATTCCCTGCCGCATGATAGGCTGAGGCCTGTCGTGTGCGAGGAGGGTTCGTGCGATGTCGATGAGTCGATCCCATTCCTGCCTGTTCGCGGCCGGCCTGCTCGGCGTCTCGTTCGGAGTCGCGGCGATGCTGCCTGCCTCGGCTGCCGATCTGCCGGCGCCACGACCGTCGAAGGTCAGCACGACCGGTGATTTACAGGCACAGGTGCGGGCCACCGCCGCCAAGGTGCTTCCTGCCGTCGTCAGTATTGCGTCCACGGTCATGGTGCACGATCAAGCGTTCAGCGATGAAGGCCTACCCTTCGGCATGTTTAAAGATGTGCCGCCCCGCCGCCAATACGGCCAGGGCTCCGGGGTGATTGTGTCGTCGGACGGCTACATCATCACGAACAACCACGTGGTGGCTGATGCAGTGGATGTCGAAGTGATCCTGGCCGATCGACGGCAGTTCAAAGGCCGGGTCGTGGCGACCGATCCGAAGACGGATGTGGCCGTGGTGAAAATCAATGCCAACGGTCTCCCCACGGCGGCTTGGGGCGATTCCAGCGCGCTCGCCGTCGGTGATTTTGTCCTGGCCATCGGGAATCCGCTAGGCTTGAGCCGCACGGTCACGTTCGGCATCGTGAGCGCAGTCGGGCGAGCCGATGTAGGCGTCGCCGATGTGGAAGATTTCATTCAAACCGATGCGCCGATCAATCCCGGCAATTCGGGCGGCGCGTTGGTGAACACGAACGGTGAGTTGGTCGGCATCAACACGGCCATTGCCAGCCCCACTGGCGGCAGCGTGGGGGTTGGTTTCGCGATTCCAAGCAACATGGCCAGGACCGCCATGCAGAGCCTCATTAAGACGGGCCGCGTCGTGCGTGGATTTCTCGGCGCCTCCACCCAGGATGTGACCCCGTTGTTGGCCAAGATTTTTCACCTGCCCGATGTCAAGGGAGCGATCATCACCGACCTGCAGGCCAAGGGGTCAGCCGAACGGGCTGGGCTGAAGCGCGGCGACGTCGTGGTGCGGTTCGACGGGCGCGATGTCATGGACAGCGGCCATCTGCGGAATCTCATGGCGGCGGCGGCCATCGGCAGCAAACACCGGGTCGAACTCCTGCGGGATGCCCGTTTGGTGCAGGCCGAATTGACGGTGCAGGAAGCGCCGCGTGAACGGCAACGCAAAGCGCAGACTGCCGAGACGGCCGGCCCCACGGCGCATCCGCTGTCCGGCGTGATCGTCGATGAAATCACGCCGGCGCTGGCGCGGCAGATGGATCTTCCTGCCAACAGCGGCCTGGTGGTGACGGACATCGAAGACGGCAGCCTGGCAGAAGTGTCGGGCCTTCAGCCCGGCGATCTGATCCTGGAACTCAATCGACAACCCGTCCCCACCTTCAGCACATTTCAGCGGCTCGCTGAGCCGCTTCGCTCCACAGACCTCGCGCTCCTGCTCATCAACAGGCAGGGCAGCCTGCTCTATATCCCGATCCAAAGCGAATAGTCGGCGCCGGTCGTCCTGTTCCGGCTGCCGCTCTCTGTCGTCCGCTCGATCCTGCGTTCCGGCCGAGCCCTCCGTTAGTAGGAATGTGTAAAGAAATTGAATTCCTCCGGAAGTGCGACATACTGATCTTCTGTTAGTGAGGCGATCCCCAACCATCATGGCCAAGAGGTATGTCGTGCGGTCGATGAGAGCGGTGAGCTGTCTGTTGCTGTTGTGGTGGTGTTCGGCCTGCACACCGGAGCCGGATCAGGCCCCGGCGTATCTCGTCGGGGTGTGGGAAACGCACACCGAAGGGTATGCCGACCAGCATATGTTTATCGGTCAGGGCCGGATCGGTTTTGGTACCAGCGCCGTGGCGGCGGACGGCTATGTGATTACGAAGGTCGACGAAAGCCGTGATGGCGGCAAAACCCTGTTCGTCCTGTCGTATCAGGATGCCGCTCAGGCCAAGTTTCAATTGGCCTTCTTTTACGATCCGGCCGGAGGCGGGCGGATCACCTTCAAGAATCAGGATCATCTTACATGGACAAAAAAGGCGACCAGCACATGAGCCGGCCACGATTCCGTCGGCATTTCCTGTGGGATACGGTTCAGCCACGCTTCCTGGGGCTGAGTTTCTGTTACGTGGTGGTCGTCATCGCGGCTGTCGCGGGGGCGCTCTTTGTGCCCTTGATGCTGGAGCTCAATCACCTGCCGCTTTCCACCATCGAAGCTCAACGGGTGGCCGATCAGTTCGAATTGCTGCACAGCCGGTTTTGGCCGGTGGTGTTCGTCGTTTCCCTCCTGCTGATCGTGCATGGCGTGTTTTTCTCGCATCGCATCGCGGGTCCGCTCTATCGTTTTCGCCGGATTTTTCAGTCCGTGGCGGAGGGGGATTTGACCGTGCGCACGTCGATTCGCAAGAGCGACTATCTGCATGTCGAAGCCCAATGTCTGGGAGAGATGGTAAACGCCTTGCGTGACAAGATCGGCCGGATCGAGGCGTACCATGCCGATATGGCCCCGCAATTGGAACGGCTGAAGGCCGCCGCCGCGCGCGGGGCGTTGCGCGAGGTGGAGCAGGAGGCCGATCGATTGCGCACGACCGTCGAACGGCTGACGCAGGCGATGGAGCCGTTCCAGACGAACAGCAAGCCGGCTGAGGCGAGACCCGCGACGTTGCCCACTGCCGCTGGATTCTAGGATCGTTATGGCTCACGTTCCGTTCGATCGTCGCCAGCAGGGATTTACCATCATCGAATTGATGATCGCCGTGGCGATCGTCGGGGCGTTGGCGGGTCTGGCGATTCCCAACTATCTGGGCTTTCTCGATAAGGCGCGAGTGGCGCGAGCGATCGCGGAGGTACGCTACATCGAGCGGGTGATCGATTCGTACGAAGCTGCCTATGACGCCCTTCCGAACAGCTTGGCCCAAGCCGGCGCCGGGGAGATGGTCGATCCCTGGGGCAATCCCTACGAGTACCTGAACATTGCAGCCTTAACGCTCCCTGGGGGCGGGGGTGGTGGCGGCGGCAACGGCGGTGGAG
>WIAG01000115.1 GCA_014055495.1 Nitrospira sp. CR1.2 | reverse complement strand
CTGGCCGGCGATCACATCTACAAGATGAACTATGCCGACATGTACAACCTGCTCATTGAGAAGCAGGCCGATGCCATCGTCGGCGCAATCGAAACCCCGCTGGCGGAAGCGAACCGCTTCGGCGTGATCGCGGTGGATGAAGACCGGCGAATTTTGAGCTTCGATGAAAAGCCCGAGCACCCGATGCACATTCCCGGCGACCCGAGTCAGGCGTTCGTTTCCATGGGCATCTACTTATTCCGCACGGAGGTCGTGCGCGAGCAGTTGATCCGGGATGCCAAGGAAGGCACGAAGCACGATTTCGGCAAGAACATCATCCCCCGGATGATCAAAGAGTGTCGTGTCTACGCCTTCAAATTTCAGGACGAAAACAAGAAGGCCGTGAAGTACTGGCGGGACATCGGGACCCTCGACGCGTATTGGGAAGCGAATATGGATCTGGTCTCCGTCGATCCGCAGTTCAACCTCTATGATGGACATTGGCCGATCCGCACCTACCAGGGCCAGTTTCCACCAGCCAAGTTCGTCTTCGCCCAGGACTTTCAGGGCGGCCGCATGGGGGTGGCGTTGGACTCCATCGTCTGCGGCGGCTGCATCATTTCCGGCGGGCGCGTCCAAAACTCGGTGCTGTCGCCGCACGTCCGGGTCCATGACCATGCGGATGTCCGGGAATCGGTGGTGATGGAAAACGTGGTCATCGGCGAACATGCCCGCATCCGCCGCGCCATCATCGACAAGGATGTCATCATTCCGCCCAAAACCGTGATCGGCTTCGATCCGGCCGCGGATCGCCAACGTTTCAAAGTCACCGATTCCGGATTGGTGGTCATTTCAAAGGGAATGAAACTGCATGCCGCCGTCGATCCATCCGGTTGATCTGGTCGCGACTCTTCGCCAACGACACCTCACCCCTGCGATCATCTTTCTCACCTCGAGACGGGCCTGCGACGAAGCGATGCAATCGTTCGAGCGCAGTCAAATCACCCTGCCGAAAACGCAACAAGAACAGATCGCCCGCGTCCTGGCTCAGGTCACCGAACAATATCCCAGCATTGCCGAACATCCGCTGATCGAAACCGTACAACGCATCGGGGTGGCCGCGCACCATGCGGGACATCTGCCGTCCTGGAAGATCGCCGTGGAAGAGTTGATGCGCACCGGCTCACTCGACGCCGTTTTTGCGACGACCACGCTGGCCGCCGGTGTGGACTTTCCCGCCCGCACCGTCGTGGTGACGCAATCCAGCATCCGCAAGGCGCGCGATTTCACCGACCTGACCGCGAGCGAAATCCAACAACTGGCCGGCCGCGCCGGCCGCCGCGGGAAGGACCTCGTCGGATTTGCCGTCATCACGCCCTCTCCCTACATCGATCTGACGGTCCTGACCAAGGGCCTCACCGGACAGCCGGAGGCGATCCATAGTCAGTTCGTGATCACGTATCCAATGGTATTGAACCTGCTCAAGGCGCACCCGCGCGAACAGATTCAATCCATCCTCGCCAAGAGCTTCGCCCAATTTCAGCTCAATCAGCGCACGGCGGTGCTCGAAACCAAACTGGATGGGCTGAGGGCGGAAATGGAACCGTTCGGCCCGCGCGTCTGCTCGGACTGGATCACGCAATGGCAGGTCTTCGAACAGGCCCGTAAACGGAAAAAGCCCCGCAACCCCTTCGCCAGGCAGGAATCGCCGGAGGTCGCGGCCCGGATGCACTTCCTCACTCCCGGGCGTGTGGTTGGACTGGTGCGAGGACGCGGCATCATTCTTCGCCAGTATCGCAGCAAAGGCCAGCATGCCCCGATGGTCACACTCCTGCGGGAGGGCGGCTCTCTGAACGAGTGCCCCGCGTCCATCGTCACACAGGTCTTCGATCGCACCTTCGATTGCGAAGAAACTTCGTCCTATCCTTGGTGTACGGCGCAGTCGCTGGACCAGTTGACGCACCACCTCGCCGATCTCCCCCCGAGGTTGCCGATCCTGCCGATCCTGACGCACCAGAACGAGGAGACTCCGCTCGACAGTTCCATCGTGCAAACCCTGGGAGACTTCGCCTGCCCCGCCTGCTCGTCTCGGCAGGCGTGCCAGCGCGATTTCCCCCGCGCCTCGCGGGTACGCCAGGAGATCCAGCGGCACATGAAGTCGATTCAAGCGCTTCAAACGAGCTTATGGCACCGCTTTCAGGAGCGGATCGATGTGCTGGAGCGGTTCGGCTACCTCAACGCCCAGGCCCAACTCACGGCCGATGGAGAATGGGCACGATTGATCCGCATCGATCACTCGCTGCTCATCACCGAGTTGATTCGTGCGGAAGCCTTCGGCGCGATCGATCCCCCCTTGCTGGCGGCCGTGATGGCGAGCATCGCCCATGACGACGATCGCCCCGGCTCCTTTCCCCGCGGCAGCGCGGGACTGGTCACGCTGCTGTTCCAGGTCCGCAAACTGGCAGAGGGCCTTGCCCCGCATGAAGCCCCGCCGATGCTCCGCGCCGACGTGGCGGCACTGACCGAACGGTGGGTGGCGGATCAGACGCTCACCTGGATCGGTCTTGCTCGATTGACCACCATGGCGGAAGGCGACATGTTCCGACTGTTTGCGCGGACGATCGAGTTCTTGTCCCAACTCAAGACGTTGAAAAGCACCCATCCTTCGCTGGCGGAGTCAGCCGAGAAGGCCATTGCCGCGATGCGTCGAGGCGTGCTGGAGGAACTGCCGTGAGCGCGTCGCTCGTCGTTCGTGAAGCGTCGTTCGTCTCGCGTCTCACCTTTCACCTTTCACCTTTCACGAGGCATTGGTGACCACCCACGAACTGGAAGAATTATTGCTGCAGCAGCCGGTCGCCCTGCTCCACCGCCTGGCGCGAGGGCGGATCAGTCGGCACTTTCGCTCCGGCAAACGGAAGCTCGTCGATTTGCTGCTCCAGGCCTCTGCCGAGAATCGCCCGGGGCTGGAGTCGGATCTCCTGGCGCTGATTGAAGAACGCACCAGCCGACAGCCGGCCGCACCGGCACCGAAAGCCAGCCCTGCCGCCTCCCACACGCGGCCGGCCCCACCCCAAGCCGCCCAACGCACGCACAAAGCAGAGGAGCACAGCCATTATGAGCCGCCGGTGTCGCTCCACGACTGGTTGTCTGGCCTCGGGGTCCCGTCACCGCAGCCCTTCGTGCCGGATGCCTGGCAAATTGAGGCATTGGCTCGTCTGGCGGAAACCGATGTCGTCGTGAGCGTCCCGACCGGAAGCGGAAAAACCTATGTGGCCATCGAAGCCACCAAACGGGCGATGCAGGACAACCGCACCGTCATCTACACGTCGCCGTTGAAAGCCCTCTCCAATACGAAGTTTACTGAATTCTCACGCATGTTCGGCCCCGGACAAGTAGGCATTCTTACCGGCGATCGCCGGGAGCACGCTCAGGCCCCTCTGCTCATCATGACCACCGAAATCCTCAGGAACCTGCTCTACGATGCGGCCGGAGGCGAAATCGATGTGCGCTTGGACACCCTCGGTCTGGTGATCATGGATGAATCGCAATACCTGGCGGATCCGGAACGCGGGGTCGTGTGGGAGGAGACGCTGATTTTCTGTCCTGCTCAGGCGAGACTGCTGCTGCTCTCCGCCTCGATCGGGAATCCGCAGGACATTGCCGATTGGTTGACCGCCATTCGCCCCACGCCCTGCTCGCTCATCCGTCACACGAAGCGGTCGGTGCCCCTGCGTGCAGGCTACCTCCATCCCAACGAAAAACTCACCCCGTTGTTCAGAACGGCCGGAATCCCCTACGGCCAGCCCTACCTCCTGCACCCCGAAGCCAAGCGCCTCTTTGCGGAGTATGAAGACGAAACCGGCTCGTCCCGCTCACGGTGAACGCGTAGACGCGGGAGCAAAGGGAGCTGATGGCGTATGGCTGATAGCGAGAGCATGAGTGGCCCCGAACGCTCATTCGTTGGGTCTCCGGCTACCAGCCATCAGCTTGTCGGTCCGACTGCGCGACGAACGACGGACAGACACACAGTGTCGACGGGCTTGGTTTGGCGCAGCACGAAGGATGCGTCAGACGACGTCTAGCAGGATGCGGAAAAACTCAATTTTTGCATGACAGCGCGCGGTGGGCGCCACATGTCGTCCCGCGTCACGACACGCTACAGGATGCGCAAAAAGGCCGTCCTCATCACCCGTCGTTCCTGAAACGTCGTTCCGTCTTTCGTTTCAGCCCGCTTGAGGATCCTGACGAGATACGTTTCACGCTTCGCGGATGTTGAGAACGCCGGCGGCGGACTTGTTCCGCAACCTGCTAGAAGGTATAAGTGAGTCCGACCGTGGGTCCATGCCTCAGCGTCTGAAATTCCGTCAACGAGGCTGTGCTGGTGGATCCGTCCGATCCATAGAGCTTCCACTGATCCCCTGCCACGATTCGATTCCACCAGACTCGGTAGCCACCCGTCAGATGGAGTCGATCCCAAATCCTGACTCGCAGATTGAGATCCGCATCGGTACCCACCCCGAACCCGACCATCCTGAAACTTGGGTCCTGGGCCAGGTCGGTGCGAAGATGATGCACGTCTTCGTTATTCAGATACGATAAGAGCAGCGCAACCTTTGCCTCGATCGTCACCCGCGGATCGAGCTTATATTCCAATTCACCGCCGACACGGCCGGACAGCCAGGTGGCCGTGTTCGTAATCACGGCCTGATTGCGAAACCCGACCGTCCCGACAGGGGAGCAGCGGAATTGCGCACTCGGAGCCGAGGCCGTGGTACATTCCGCCTGGGTCAACCCCGTCGCCACATGGCGCTCCCGCCAATACTGCAACCCGGCGAACACTCCCAGGCTGCCCTTGTTGTCCTGGAAGGTATACGCTGTTCCGCCGAGATCCCCTGTGAGATACCAGACATGGTCCCCGCCGATGTCGCTGAATGTGCGCGAAAACCGGTGTTCCCCGCTCACTGTCGCCCCCTGAGAGGCCGCTCCTTGCGCGCTGAGAAAATCGTCGTCGGTGAGACGCCCTCCGCCGACGGCTCCATACCCGAACATCCCGCGCACAAACATCTTGTTTTTCAACTGCACCTTCCCGCTGATCTCGGTCATGTTGGTGCCGGTGTCTTTGTATTTCAGTTTGGAAGTCGGATTGCCAAGATTGGCGTCCAACCCCGAAGCATTGTGGCTCCAAATCGTTTCGCCCTGACTGAACCATTCGGAAATCTTCAGGTCGATACGAGCAATAGAGGAGGATTGGGAAGCCGGTACTTCGGCTCCTGCGGAATCCGGCCCCGAGCACAACAGGACGGCGCATACCGCGATGAGAAGAACGCGCAACGGGATCATATCGGAGCACTCCCTTCCTGTCCGGGCCGATACACCGTCCAGCATGAGCGCGAGACTACGTATCACAGCCGGAACAGGGCGCCCACTGATACCGTACCTGTCGCGGATGGTCAACAACTTTCTCCACGTTCAGGCAGGCCGCCTGGGCCCGGTTCGCATCACCCTATTTCCCTAGGCCATCCACCTCACGTTGTCGACATGTGCGACATCCGGTTTTGTTCATCTGAGTGCCAAGACCCTACAGGAGGAAAAAATTTCCCCCAGAGCATTTCTACGGGAGACCTCCCTCCGAAACTTACGGGAGGCACACGAAATTTTTGCTTGCCTATTCGGTTTCGATCCGTTAGGGTCGCCTCTGACAGAATTTCCTGACGGGATTCTCACCGAACTCCGCTGAGCCAGTCCCGACAATCTACTAAGAAGAACGCCGGATCCTCGCTTTGTGGCACACCTGTTGCTCACGAACAAGCGATTCGCTTTTTCATTTCAGGACGATC
>WIAG01000114.1 GCA_014055495.1 Nitrospira sp. CR1.2 | reverse complement strand
CGTCGCGCCATGCCACGTGCCTCCATCCGCACCCTCCTTCGGCCCCGCACCATGCAGGGCTGGAGGGTAAGATTTACAAATGGCGCAACGATCTGTCCCAGAGTAAGATTTTACACGGCGCAATACGAACTCTTGACAGTGACCGGTCCGGATGACTAGGCTTCGCCCCCGATGGACCTTCCCGACTTGAAAGACGATCCCCATCTCAAAGTGCTCCGTCCGCTGGTTGAAACCTATCTGGCGTTTTGGCGTCTGGATAGCCGCCACGTGCGCCAACTCCGGCTCACCCCTTCTCAATTCGACGTGATCGCCACGCTTGGGGACACGAAAGGCCTGACCTGCGCGGAGCTCTCAACCGCCACACTGGTCACGAAAGGCACGCTGACCGGCGTCCTGGATCGCCTGGAGGCCAAGGGATTGATCCGGCGCACCCCCGTCGCCGATGATCGACGCAGCACTCGCATTTGCCTGACCGCCAAAGGCGATCGGCTCTTTCAGAACACGTTCGCCTCGCACATCGCGTTTCTCCGCCCATTCTTCCAGCGGGCGCTGACCACCGCCGAAGCCGATCAGTTACGCACCCTGCTGCTTCGGCTCCAGCGAAGCTTGCAGGAGGCGCCAGACGCATGATTCGCATGACGGTCTTAGGGTCCGGCACTAACGTACACCCCACTCGCGCGGCAGCCGGATACCTCATCCAAACGGATCAGACCTTCCTGTTGGACTTCGGGCCTCGCACCCTGAGCAATCTCATCAAAAGCGGCGTCGACCGGCACCGGATCACCCACATTCTCTTCTCTCATTTCCATGCCGACCATTTCGCCGACTTCATTCCCTTCTTTTTCGATGCCGTCATCTTTTGCAAGTATCAAGGTGGAACGCGACCGCCATTGACGCTCATTGGCCCAAGGGGGACGGCCACACTGATGCGAGCCATGATGACGACGTTTCCCAGTTTTAACCACGCGCCGTTTCGAGTGACCATCCGGGAAGTCTCCGATCGAAGTTTTCGGATCGGCGACACGCGCATCAGACCCACCACGGTCAGGCACGCACCGCGGCTCCATTGTGTCGGGTACCGAATCGAGTACCAGCATCACGTCGTAGCCTATTCGGGCGACTCGCTCTACTGCGACAGCCTCGTGGAGCTCTGCCGCGAGGCCAATCTCGCCATCCTGGACTGCTCATTTCCCGAGAACCAACCAGGCGCCGGACACCTTCACGCGGGTGAATGCGGCCGCGTGGCGCATCAAGCGGGCATCGATCGGCTGGTGTTGTCGCACTTTTATCCGATTGCTGAACAATACGACGTGCGCGCGCAGGCCGCGAACTACTTCTCCGGCCGGGTTCGGATGGCCAAGGATTTGCTGCGTCTCACCAGTTAGCGTCCGTCGAAAAAAGGCAGGGAGGTCGAGCGGGCGGGGCCGTGGCTACAACCCTTCTTCACGCTGTTCGCAACCGAGGATCTCAATGAATCGTGGCAGGCGATACTTCTTCAGGGGCTCATCCAGCTTATTGTAAATCGCCAGCAGGTTCTTGATCATGCGGGCGAGGATCGCCCTGGTGGGACTTTTCTGCAGGAACCGGTCTTCGAATCCGTAACCGGCTTCGGTCAAGAACCGGGCGCAATTCTTTTCGGTCAGGAGTGCCCCCCCGTTGAAACAGTCGATGAAGATCTTGTACCGGTCCGAGTCGAACTTGACGAGGAAGTGGCCCGGCATGCCGATGCCGTGCACCGGCAGTTGCAATCGTCGACCGATCAGCAAGTAGACGGTTGAAAGACTGATGGGAATGCCCGTGCGACGGTCGAGCACGCAATTGAGATAACTGTTCTCGACTTCGTAGTAGTTCTTGGTGTTCCCTTTGAATCCGGCTTCGGTGAACAGATAGCGATTGAGCGCCTTGACCGTCTCCTCACCGGACACCCGCGAGCCGATCTGCTCACGGACATCCTGCGCCATGCGATCCAGATGCCGCTGGTAGACCTGCACGTCCAGCGAGGGATAGGCATACCGCGCAAGAAGAAACGCGCCTCGCTCAAGGTCCACCTGCTCGTCGGGATAGGCGATCAGATCTCGGAAGTCTTCCTCCAGCTTCGTCCCGCGAATCTCTTCCAGAACGGTCACGATCCGATCGGCCATTTCCGGCTGTTCAATTTCGGCTTCTTGCAGGAGCGGCACGGCAGAATCGCCGTAATCGATCAACTTGCCGCTGATCATCTTGACGATGCGTTCATCCTCGTCCCCGAGGAGCCGGATCAATGCGCGGATTTGGCTTTCGTTCACAAACATGGAGCAACCCCGGTGCCGAACGCCTACCCGATCGCCCGTCGGAAAGCACGCGCGCCACCGTACAGGCACAGGGCGTCGAACAGCACCATCACACCGATGACCATTCCGACATGGGGCAAGGCTTCGGCCCAGCCCTGGAGAATCAAAGGCCGCACCGCATCGATAGCCCAGGTCATCGGATTAAATTGTGCCAAGAAGCCCATCCACCCCGGCATGGCCGCCAGCGGTACTAGCGCCGAGCTCAAAAAAATCATGGGGAGGGACAGGAAGCCGAGCACGGAAAAGAAATCGCCGTGGCTTTTCACGGAAAACGCCATCGCCATGGAGATGGCCGTCAAGCCGACCCCGAACATCATCCCGATCAGCAAAATCGTGGCCACTCCCGCAAAGCCGGTCACCGGCTGGACGCCGAACAACCAGGCAACCCCGAGAATGACAAGCACCTGCAACGACGTGATGGTGGTCACAAAAATAAAGCGACTAAGAATGACCGATGTCCGATGGATGGGGGTGGACATCAACCGTTCCAGAAAGCCGTTCTCTTTATCAAAGAGCAGGTCGACCCCACCGGCCAGGCCGTTATTGAGTACCGTCATGACGACGACGCCGGCGGTGAGAAAGCTGATATAGCTCGACGACTGGGTCACCTGCATGTCGGCGGCCCGTTGGAACAAATTGCCGAAGAAGATCAACCAGAACAACATGGGCTGGACCAGGGTGAACAGCATGCTGAACTTTTCCCGGCTCAGCCGCCGCACCCACCGCATCGTCAGCGCCCGGATTTCCTGCGAATATTCTTTCATAGCCCCGTCTGGCCGCTCTCTGCCGCCCGTTAGGCGTCTTCTGTTTTCGGCTGGTCGTCTTTGATGGACCGGCCCGTGTGCGCGATAAACACATCATCCAGCCGTGGCCGGTGATAGTCGATGAATTCCAGCTGACAGGTGAGCCGGTTGGCGGCTTCGAGAATTGCGGGCAGAGCTTTTTCGGGAGAGTCGACCCGAATATCCAGCCCATTCGCCGTCGCCGTGACTGCCCGAATGGCGGGAAGATGCTTCACGGCTGCGGCCAATTGCTCCACCCGATCGTGCTCCCGCACCGTCAGGGACACCAGATCGCCACCGAGTCCGATTTTCAGTTCGCTGGGGGCGCCCAGAGCCTTAATCCGTCCTCCATCGATGATCGCAATCCGGTCGCATAACTGATCGGCCTCGTCCAGATAGTTGGTGGTCATGACGACGGTGATGCCCCGTTCACGCATCGCCCGCACGTGGTCCCAAATGCGCAACCGGCTCTGCACATCCAATCCCAACGTCGGTTCATCCAGGAACAGGATCTTGGGATCGGGCAACAACCCGCAAGCAATATCCAACTTTCGTTTCATGCCGCCCGAATAGGTCTTGGCGGGCCGGTCGGCCTGCTGTTCCAGTTCGACGAGTTTCAGCAGCTGCGGGATGCGTGTGGCCGCCTGTTCGGCGGACAAATGGTAGAGGTCGGCCAGCAATTCCAGATGCTCCCGCCCGGTAAGGAATCGATCGATGGCCCGCTCCTGAGGCACGTACCCGATCGTTTGTCGAACACGGTCGGCATCCTTGACGGAATCCAGCCCCAGAATTGTGGCTGACCCGGAGGTCGGGTTGAGCAGGGTGATCAGGATGCGAAGGGTGGTACTTTTGCCGGCGCCATTGGGGCCCAGTAGGCCGAAAATCTCACCGGTATAGACCTGAAACGACAGATCGTCGACGGCCCTGACCTTGTCATACGTCTTTCCAAGATGCGAGACGTCGATGGCGACCGGTCGCGACATTATCCCCACCCTCCGGCGCCACGCCGCTCGGCCAATTTGAATTGAATCAGGTCACTAAGACGACGCGCCTGCTGCGCCACATGCTCCGCCTCCAGCAGAAACTGCTTTTCCAGCGGGGTGCAGTCCAGATACGTGGAGAGGGAGTTCGCGAACACCTCGTCGCTGACATCGGGCCGGACCAAACTATGCAACGGCGACGCCTCTTCGTCTGCGTTGAGATATTCGCCGAGCACATCCATGAGATATCGACGCAATGCCGGTTCAAGTAAGACCGCCCCGTCGCGCGGCTTCAACACGATGCGGGCTTCGCGATAACTTTTGTCGAAAAACTCTTCCTGGATTTCGTAACGCTCCAGCCCCTGCAAGAGGATGTTCGAGCGGCCATCGGGCAAGGCCTGCACACTCGCCAAGCGCCCGACACAGCCGATGGAAAAGATGGGCGGATTGCCTTCGTACTGCTCCTCCCAGCCTTCCTTCAGGAGCGCCATGCCGATACATTGCCCTCCTGCGGCTGCATCCGCTACCATTTGCCGGTACCGCGGCTCGAAGACATGCAACGGCAGATAGGTTTTCGGGAAGAACACCACATTGGGCAGCGGGAACAGGGGAATACGTTCCGGGACGGGAAAGGGCTGCGCTTTTCTCGCCAACTCCCGGTTCGATGGTTCACGTTCTGGCTCAAGAAACATGGCTCACGATAGCCGATGCTTTTCTACGTTGTCAACGCTGCCGCCGGTCTTCATCGCGAGGGCGACCATGAGCAAACCATCATGAATACAGGAGATTCTTCATCTGTCCATCAAAAAAGACAGTGCCGACATGCCGGTCCCATCTATGCTCGAACTGGCACTGACCGGTGAGCCGAGCATGATGAAGATTCTCCTCGCGGGCCTCACACTGTTCCTGCTCTCGGCGGGCTGGACGGCCGTCACTCCGGCATCAATCGCGCTGGACGACACCTCCGGCTCCTTCGACCTCGCCGCGCCGGGGTACCACTATCAATTCCCCCAGGATCACGGCGCGCACGAGCGCTTTCGCACCGAATGGTGGTATTACACCGGCCACCTGACCAGTTCGACCGGCCGCCGGTTCGGTTTTCAACTGACGTTCTTTCGTCGTGGCGTTCCCCCTGAAGAGGTTCGAACCCTGCCCTCTCAATGGTCGATCCAGCAACTGTATCTTGCGCATATCGCCCTGACCGACTTGGAGAACGGGCGATTCTTCTACGCGGACAAACTCAGCCGCGCAGGACTCGGCAAGGCAGGGGCAGAGACGGGCCGCCTGCATGTGTGGATCGATCGCTGGTCGCTGGCGCTCGATGATGCGCCCACGCCGCGGCACCGACTGCGGGCTACAACCGAGACTTTCGGGCTCGATCTGGCGCTGACAACCCGAAAACCGTTGGTCGTACATGGACAGAACGGAATCAGCCGCAAAGGCGCCGCACCCGGCCAGGCGTCCCACTACTACTCGCTGACTCGGCTCGCCGCCGAGGGCCATATTCGCCTGGGAGCGGAGGCCTTTGCCGTCACCGGTCTCAGCTGGATGGATCATGAATTCGGCTCGGCCGACCTGGCGGACGACGTAGTGGGATGGGACTGGTTCAGCCTGCAGCTCAGCGACTCGACAGAGCTGATGTGGTATTCCCTACGGCATGCCGACGGTACATCCGACCCGGTGTCCGGAGGCACGTTCGTCCTGGCCGACGGCCGGACGCAACCACTGCGGCTCCAGGATCTGACCATTG
>WIAG01000113.1 GCA_014055495.1 Nitrospira sp. CR1.2 | reverse complement strand
TCGCCATGCCGCGATCCGAGCAGATCTTCGTCAACGCACTCGTCAGCGTCGTCTTGCCATGGTCCACGTGCCCGATCGTCCCGATGTTCACGTGCGGCTTGCGTCGCTCAAATTTCGCCTTCGCCATGATTCACTCCTTTTCTCAGAACACTGTTTTCCAGAATCCGACTCGCATACCGATGCCCCGGCGCGCAAACAGAGACTCCCCCTGATACGCACGGCCCTGGAGCCCACGACGCGGATCGAACGCGTGACCTCGTCCTTACCAAGGACGTGCTCTACCAACTGAGCTACGTGGGCCTCACTTCGTTACAGCCGTGAATCGCTCGCACACACCCTGCCCGCACCTCTGGTCAAGCACGCTGGAGTTGGAGCGGGCGATGGGATTTGAACCCACGACAGCCAGCTTGGAAGGCTGGAACTCTACCACTGAGCTACGCCCGCCCCCGGCAAACCCACCAATGCCTCGATGATCTCCCGGCACGAGCCATCCACCAGGGATTCGACACGGCGGCACACCATCTTCAACAACATATTCCCGCAATCGAACGCACCGTCCAGCACGCGCGACCCAGATGACACCGACTCAGTTTGGTGGGCAGGCAAGGGTTCGAACCTTGGAAGCCATAAGGCAGCAGATTTACAGTCTGCCCCCTTTGTCCACTTGGGTACCTGCCCGCTAGATATGCATTCCCAAACTTGAGCGATCCATCTTCGATTCAGAAAAAACTGGAACCAGAGCCGTTTCATTCCGCGCTCGGAGAATGAAAGTAAGCCCCACCACGCACAGGTCCCCGCCAAAATGGCATGGCTGGGGCGCTGCTAAAATGAGGATTGACCTGGCTTTGAAAGCAGCCGATTTTATTTGCGACGCGTTCCAATGTCAAGGGGGTATGCTCTATGCAGGAACAATTCTAATGAGCCGTCCGCTCGGGACAGATGCGAGGCACGCTCTGAAACGATCGGTGGTGCCTCAACACCCGCTCAGCTTGGCGGATCATGTCTGGAGAACTGCCCAGTACGTCCCTCATCAGCATCAATAGTTCGGGAGCTGACAGGCGAAACTCAGGAGCCAAAAAACGTTTGCGAGCCATCAACTTCTCCTGCGGATCCTCCGGCTCATAATAACCAGTCAGCGCAGCATCCTGTTCCGCCTGATCAAGTCGAGCGATCCAGGCAGACACCTGAGCGGTCCGCCCAGTTCCCCGATATTCGCGCGCCCACTTTGCCTCAACCTCAAGCGTCGTCCACACGGCCCAACCGATGAACAACGCCCAAGTCTCGTTGAGGGCTTCCCACGATTCCGCTTCGCTCAGAAATCGCTCTTCTTTCAGGCCCTTCTTTTGAATTACAGGTGTAATAAGGACCTGCTGGTAACGACAGCCCTGCTGCTCTCGAGCGAAGGTCATGAACGAAGCCTGCGCTTCCGACGGTGCAGACTCATGCTCAAGAAAATCTACATAGGCATGAAACAATTCGTGATAGAGGGTCTCCAGTTGCTTGTGCGTCATTTGACCCAGGGGACGAAGGGTTCGGCCTGCGCCATTCAGCGAGAGGGAACGATCCAACACCATCCGATGCTCTGCTGGATGGTACTCTGCCGCAAAGGCGTGCAGATCCTCAAATTCGAACACGACGAACTGCGCCGGGATCCGCTCCAAAAATCTGGTCGGCAGACGGAGCGTGCTCGCCTCCGCCACCAATGCACGCCAGAGTCGCGAGGCATCAGGAGCAGAGCCCACCGCATCAGCTGTGGCCTGACTCGCCAGCAAGAAACTGCACGTCGTCCCCACCGCTGTTGCAACAAGCACCTTGCGCACCCAGCCTGTATATAACCGCACTGTTTCTCTCATGATTCGGAAGGCAGAGTGAGTGGCAAACACGTGCCGAGCACAGCAGGGCACGCATCACCTAGCTATATTGGTCGTGGCCGCGCCCCCAGTCTTGCCCATGCCCCTCTTCAACCAGGGCCAACGTTTCAAACACACGCGGCGAGACACGATCGAGAAACCGCGACGGCTTGGAGAGCACCATACCGGAACTCTTGTCGTAGACATTGATCGGGCAGGTCAGGAATAGGTGGCGCTTCGCCCGCGTCACGGCCACATACATCAGGCGCCGCTCCTCTTCCAATTCCTCATCACTATTGAAGGAAAATACGGAAGGGAACTTGCCATCTACCACCCACAACAAGAACACGCATTGCCATTCCAATCCTTTCGCGGAATGGATCGTCGAGAGCACGACCTGCTCATCATCCCGCCCCACTGGCGCGACTTCGCTTGCACTGCCGTCCGGTGGCGCCAACGCTAAATCAGCCAGGAATTCCGTCAGCCCCGGGTAACTCTCGGCGATGCTATGCAGATGATCCAGATCGCGAATCCGTTTGGGATAGTCATCATGATGATCTTTCAGGATAGGCAGATAGTATTCATAGACCCGGTTGACCTGCTCCGTCGGGCTAAGGTCGTTACTGACGGCAAGATTCTCGAGCACATCGGCCAGCGCGCTCAGCCATTTTCCCGAACGTCCGCCGGAGCTGCGCAACACCTGATATGGACTGGTCATCCGCACCATGGCTGACACGAGATCCTGCGCCGTCTTTGGCCCAACCCCCTCGACGAGCATGAGCACCCGATGCCAACTCACCGCATCCTGGGGATTCACCACCACGCGCAGATGCGCCAGGAGATCTTTGACGTGGGCTGCCTCAATAAACTTGATTCCGCCACGCTTCACAAACGGCAGCCCGCAACGCGACAATTCGATTTCCAAATCAAACGAGTGGAAACTGGAACGGACCAGAATGGCGATCTCGTTCAGCGGAATACCCTCTTCGCGCAGTTCCAGAATCTTCTGCGAGACGAACCGCGATTGCGCGTGTTCGCCGGCCGCTTCGACGAGTGCCGGTAACGGTCCGTCCAACTTGCGAGTGAACAAATGCTTCGCATATTTCTCAGGGGCCTCCTGAATGATTTCATTGGCCAAACTGAGAATCGGCTGGGTGCTGCGGTAATTTTCCTCCAGCTTGTAGATCGTCGCACCCGGAAACCAGGAGGGAAATTCCATGATATTCCTGAAGGTCGCGCCGCGAAACGCATAAATCGACTGCGAATCATCTCCCACGACCATGACATTGTCATGGGTGGTCGCTAACTTCCGGATGAGTTCCGCCTGCAGGCGATTCGTATCCTGATACTCGTCTACCAAGATGTACCGGAACTGCTGCGAAATGGTCAGTCGCGTCTGTTCATCCTTCGCCAATACCTGGCCCAATAAAACCAGGAGATCGTCATAATCAAGCAATTGACGTTGCCGCTTGGCAAGTTGATACGCACGCTGCAGTGTACCCAACGCCTCCAGATGATCCGCAAAATGGGAAAACTCGTCCAGCACAATCTCTTCCAGGCCGCGCAACGTATTTTCACACTTGCTGTAAATTTCCGCGATGGTCCCCTTGCGGGGAAACCGTTTATCTTTCTCGTTGAGGCCAAGCTGCACGCGCAACAGCGCGATCAAATCTTCGGCATCGCCTCGATCCATGATGGTAAAGCCCGGCTCGATCCCCAGCACTCTCCCGTAACGCCGTAGCAACATATTGGCAACCGAGTGAAATGTGCCACCGCACACTCGCTGGCTGCGCAAGCCAATCAACGCGCCGACGCGCGCCAGCATTTCCTCTGCGGACTTGCGCGTAAAGGTCAGGAGCAGTATGTGGGAAGGGTCCACACCCGAATCGATCAGGTAGGCGACTCGGTGCACGAGCGTCCGCGTCTTCCCGCTACCGGCCCCAGCGATCACCAGGGCAGGGCCGTCTCCCGCCGTCACGGCCGCGTACTGTTGCGCATTGAGCTCCTTGGCATAATCCACGGAGAGCGTTCGACCCTGGTCCTGATCGGGAGTTCGCTTGAGAATATACGGTTTGATGATTCGGTCCATGTTGGCGTCCGACTGGGCGGTGAGGCGCAAGACGGGAGCGGTCGGGCTGTATAACATACCATCGGTTGCCTTGCAACGACAGGGGCCCTGGTGGTTCACTCATGATCGACTGTCGGTGAGGAATACATTGGACCTGTATGGTGACTCGTATATAATGCCGGCCAAGTAAAGGACCGACGACTATGCAGAATAGACCGCATCCCTTCGCCCAACAGATGCAGACCGTGGCCGAACTCATGCTCGCCGTCTCAGGAGAGTCCGTCTCCGTGATCAAACGGTCGGCACCGGAGCAGGCGTTGAAACTGAAGAGCCAGGATGAATGGGGAATTTACCTTGAGTTTTTGCGGGCCATGTTCAATCTTACGGATCGGGTCTCGGCGCTCCACATTCCCCTGAGGGAACAACCACAGTTTATGGACGAACTGACCGATACCGTGATCGATCGGCTCAAGAAGGCATTGGAGCCGGCATTCGGCGCCGGCAACGATCAGATGGAAATCGTCATGACCATCGGGGCAGCGGTGTCTGAAAGCCGCCAGACGTATGAACGCTACCGCTTTTTAGTCACGGAAGACAGTAAAGCCAAGAACGACATGTACCAAGATTTCAGCGACCGCATCGCGCGTGCCGTAGGTGCGCCTGGAAATCCGAAGGTCACAGCGGCTGCTACACTCTGCATTGCTGCCGTGATTCCTGCCCTCACGGGCATCTTCGAAGGACAGGCTCCACCTGTTGCAGCCGATGCCACGTCCGGGGCAACAGCCGGCGGCGCAAGCGTTCCCCCCAGGGGCGCCACCGGCGCCGACATTAAACTCGTCAGCGTCATGTCCAGCATCAAAGGTGAGGAAGTCGAAACGCGCTGGGGTCTCCATCCGCGCTTTCGACAAGATCTCACCCAGGAGGAGGCGAAACAACTGACGGCGACGATGAATCGAGTGGCCAAGATTCTCGGAGAGCGCTACGCTGCCGTCGCCTTTTCTGACCAGTGGGCATCCTGGCACAAAGCCGGGCATGCCTGACGAAGCGTTCGAGAAGCAAACCTTGTCGGTTCCTTCCTCACCCATCGATCATCATTCCATGGAGGCCTCGTGCAAGCACCCGATCATATTCAGTCCCCTGAAGATTCGGTTCCTCAAACCCTCCACCGGCTGGGCGAACTGGCGCGGAACCTGTGGTGGAGCTGGAATCAGCCGGCACGGCAACTGTTTGAGTCGATCGATCCGACTCTGTGGTTTCTTACCCACCACAATCCGGTCCAGCTACTGACCGGCGTCAAGCCGGAACGCTTCGCCGCGTTGGCAAACGATCCCACCTTTGTACGGCAATATTCCGCCGTGTTGCGCAGCTTCGATCAGTATATGAGCGATAGAAGCACCTGGGCCGCCACGGAGTTTCCGGCGCTCCAGAACGCTCCGATCGCCTACTTCTCTGCAGAATTCGGCCTTCATATCTCGATCCCGATCTATAGCGGTGGCCTTGGCATCCTGGCCGGAGACCATTGCAAGGAAGCCAGCGACCTAGGCATTCCACTCGTCGGCATCGGCTTTATGTATCCGCAAGGGTACTTTAAACAACGCATTAATCCGGAGGGATGGCAGGAAGCCACCTATGTGCCGTTCAATCGACACGATTCACCGATTCACCAGGCCCTGACGCCGACCGGCGTCCCCTGTTCGATCAAGGTCGAGATCGGACACCGTCAGGTGACAGTACTCGTGTGGCAAGTTCGCACCGGCCGCATGTCCCTGTATTTGATCGACACGGATGTCGCCGACAACACGCCGGAGGATCGCGCCCTCTCTGCACGATTGTACGGTGGAGATCAGGAGATTCGGCTCTGCCAGGAGTTTCTCCTAGGCATCGGCGGTGTGCGAATCCTCCGCGCACTCGGCATCAATCCGGCCGTGTGGCATTGCAATGAAGGGCATTCCGCCTTCCTGACGCTGGAGCGAATCCGCGAGTTCGTCACCACCGGTCA
>WIAG01000037.1 GCA_014055495.1 Nitrospira sp. CR1.2 | reverse complement strand
TATACCTCGATCCCTGGATCGCCAGGATCGAAACCACAGTCTTCCCCCTCGTCGAGGAGACGGGCCGCTGGCAGGGAGAGATCGTCGGCCGAGGTAAGGACGGTCACTCGACCGCCACGGACGTTTCACTGACGCTCCTCACCAAACCTGGCGACGGAGACCACTGGCTCCTCTGGATCAGCCGGACCCGCATCCCATCGGCGGCGAAGGCAAAAAGCGAATTTCTCGCTTCCATGAGTCACGAGATTCGAACCCCGATGAATGCCATTGTCGGCATGGCCGATCTGCTGCAAGCAACAGCCCTCTCGCCCGTCCAACAGGAATATGTCAAACGGTTCAGCCACGCCGCTTCAAGCCTGCTGAACTTGCTCAACGACATTCTGGACTTGTCGCAACTGGAGGCCGGACGCTTGGAGATGGACTCGATCCCGTTCGATCTCCATGAACTCGTCGATCGGACCGCGGAATCCATGGCCATCCGCGCGCATGCGAAACAGATCGCCCTCTTCGCTTTTGTCCATCCCGATGTCCCCGCTTCGATCCTCGGCGACCCAACACGTCTGCGGCAGGTTCTTGTGACCCTAGTGGGGAACGCCCTGAAGTTTACGGAACGGGGAGAAGTCGTGATTCGTGTGGAACCGACTCCTGACAGGGAGACACCCGGCGCCCTGCGGTTCTCGATCTCGGATACCGGCATCGGTATCCCGAGCGACCGGATCGCGACCATCTTCGACAGTTTCACGCAGATCGACTCCTCCACGACCAGAACCTACGGGGGCACCGGACTTGGCCTGAGTATTTCACAACGTCTCGTCGGGTTGATGGGAGGCCGGCTCACCGTCGAGAGCCAACTGGGAAAGGGCAGCACCTTTATGTTCGTGCTCTCCCCCGCAGCCGCGCCTGCGACGGCCTCCCCAGCGGACTCGCCGTTGATCGATCTCCACGGCCGCCGCATCCTGGTTGTCGACGCCAACCCCGTCAGCCGGATGATGATTCAGGCCCACCTCTCCCGCCTAGGCGCCGCCATCATCGAAGCTCACACCGGTGCGGCCGCCCTGGCGACCATCGAGGCCGCTCGAGCCCGACACGAACCCATCGACCTCGCCATCATCGACAGCCACTTGCCGGATCAGCACGGCATGCATCTGGCGGAGGCCATAGAACACCGAGCGGGAGACCATCCGATTCCCCTGGTGCTGCAGACCACTGAGGTGCGCCGCGCCACCAGCCGCCGTACCGACAACATGACCATCGCCGGCTACCTGTACAAACCACTCAGTCGCGCACGACTCCTGAGCGCGGTGGAGAGCGCGCTTCGGCTCCCCTCGCCGCCGCCAACCACGCAGCCTCCGGTGCCGGGGCAAGCCGACGCATCTGACCCTCGGCCCCTCAGGGTGCTGCTCGTCGAGGACATGGAGGATAATCGAGTTCTGATCACCTTGTTCCTGAAACCCACGCCCTATCAACTTGATCTGGCAAAGAACGGCGTCGAAGGGGTCGACAAATTTCAATCCGGCCGTTACGACCTGGTGCTGATGGATATTCAGATGCCGGTCATGGACGGATATGAGGCCACACGCACCATTCGCGCCTGGGAGGCGGCAGAAGGGCGTCAGGCTACGCCGATCGTTGCGCTGACGGCCAGTACTTTCGAGGAAGACATCCAGACGGCTCGCGCGGCCGGCGTCACCGCTCACCTGACAAAACCCATCAAGAAACAGACGCTGCTCGACACCGTGCGGCGCTATGCAACTCCGGACCCTCGGGAGCAGGCAGCCCCATGAGCGAGATGGCGCCAGAGACATCCGCCGTCGGGGCCGGACCCATCACGGTCCTGGTGGACGCGTCGTTCGAACCGCTGATTCCTAAGTTCATGGCCAACCGGAACAGAGAAGTCACGGTGATGACCGAAGCCGTCTCCAGACACGACTTCGACACAATCAAGCAGGTCGCCCACGGCATGAAGGGAGTCAGCGGCAGTTACGGCTTTCACGCCATGACCACCATCGCAGCAGAGCTGGAACAGGCGGCCAAGACCGCCGCCGAAGCGACGATTCGCACACACCTCGCGACCTTGGCATCGTACCTTGCTCGCGTGGAGATCACGTATGAATAGCCGGGATACATTCTGCCGTGCAGACATCTCCTGAGCCGACGGCGAGTGGGGAGGCCCGGCAGTAACAGCCCGTCCAGGGATCCCGTGCCGAGGATGAAAATGATGAAGTGTTCGTGTGTTTGTAGGACTTTGTGCTACAAAAGAATGACGTCATTCGGACCAAGCCATTTGCAGGAGTCAGCCTTTCTCGCTTCGGCACCTAAGGAGTGCGCCTATGGATAGCCCTGCCATCCCCAAACTTCGAGTGCTCATGGTGGAAGATGAGGAGGACACCGCAAGCCTTCTGACCTTTCTGTTGGGACGGGCAAATTATCATGTCATTCACGCCAAAGACGGCCGGCAGGCGCAGGAACTCGCCGGTACCATCGCGCCCCCGGATATTGTGCTGCTGGATGTGATGCTTCCATTTTTTAGCGGACTGCAAGTCCTCACCTATCTCAGAGCACTCGAGGGCTGGGGAAAGGTGCCGATCATCATGTTGACGGCCGATGGGAGCGAGCACGACATCAAGCGCGCCTTGGAGAACGGGGCCAACGATTATATGGTCAAGCCGTTCAACCCGCGCGAACTGACCAGTCGCCTGAAGCGGTTCGTCGACCAGGCGGCGTGAGCGACCGACCGGGAGGTCTCGCGTGCTGGCCCTCGACCAGTCAAACCTGACCCTTCGCATCGGCAGCATCGCCGTCATCTCCATCTACTCGGCCGTGTGTCTGCTCCTGCTGGGCATTCTCCTGCTCCGGTTCATACGTCATCACAAAGACCGGCGGCGGCGCGTCGTGACCGAGACCTGGCGGCCGCTGCTCGCCCAATGTGTGATCGAGGTGCCGGACACGCTCCCTCCGCTCACCGACCGCGACCGCCTTGTGCTGCTGTATCTGTGGAACCATTGTTACGAGTCCATTCGGGGAGAGGCACGCGCGAATCTGAAGGAGCTCGCGCGACGAACGGGAACGGACCAACTCGCAAAACAACTCCTTCACGCCAGACGCCTCCGCCGCCGATTACTGGCCGTCGTGACGCTCGGGCATCTTCAGGAGCGATCCGTCTGGAACGACCTCGCCGCGATGTTACAGGCCGACAACGCCTTTGTTTCATTGGTCGCGGCCAAGGCGCTCCTGCACATCGATGCGAAGGCGGCGATCCCTCTGTTGATTCCCGTCATCAGTCGCCGTAACGATTGGTCCCCCCTCAAGGTGGTCGCCATGTTCGAACCGGCCGGCGCGGACATCGCCGCCGAAGCGATCGCGAACGCCGCGTGCGAGGCCGCCCCGGAAATCGGCGCTCGCCTGATCCGCCACCTTGCGGCGACCCAGAGCCAACACGGGCTACCGCCGCTCAGGGCGCTGCTTCAAAAAGGCCTGCCGTCCGATGACGTGTTGGCGGCCTGCCTGTTCCTCTTTGGAGAATGCAGCGATCCGCGGGACGTGGCGACCATTCGCGCACATCTCTCCCATCCGACATGGTTCGTCCGCCTTCAAGCGGTATCCGCACTGGGGAAGGTCGGCGTCGAGGAAGATGAATCACGGCTGCTCGCCCTCTTGGAGGATGAGCACTGGTGGGTATGCTATCGGGCCGCCGAAGCCCTGTCGAATTTGCCTTGGATGACCACGGAACGGCTGACGACACTCTGCAATGGGATCGCGACCGTGGAGGGGCAGGCACATTTGCTGCCGTTTATGGCGCAGTCAAACGTGGAACGTCGACGCCAGGTTCCCGCCATCCCTCCGCAGGCACGCACGGCCTAGGAGTCCGTCCGAGTAGTGCCGTGCTGCTGCGACGAAGGGTTACTCGGACAGGCTCCTAGCTCGCATTGTTCATGACCGCCGCCGGGACCTTCCGGATTACCGGGGCTGGGGTACGCGGCCGCAACAGGACGGTGTGGGTGCCTTGCAACTCGGGCACCGTCACGATCGCGCCTCGCTGCTTCAGCCCTCGCACTGAGGAACCGGACGGTGCGAGTTCCCATCCGCTCGGCACTTCGAGGGTCAAGCCGCTCAAGAGACTCGGCGCCGTCAACGTGACCCGCATGCCGGTCGACTCGCGCACCACATCCAGCTCGACCTGGTTGCGCGCCGCCCACCACTTCCCGAACTCCCCCACGGAACCAAACCAGGTATAGGAACGCACCCCTTCCACGAATCCCTTTTCGAAGGCGAGCTTGTGGTCGAGAATGTTCGGGTGGATGAGTACCACCATCGAGCCGCCGTAACGGCTGAGTTTCCGCGCCAGTTCGAGTGCTTGCGGAAGCCGATCGCCCAGCCTCGGCAGCTCTTCATCTTCGATCGTGACGGGGAACTCGAATACGTCGACTTCGCTGTCCGTCAGGCGGTCATACGTCAGCTGATAAGGCAAATGGGTGAGGGAGTTATTAGCCGTGGCGGTTGAACTGAATCGAAACCCCGTTGCGAGAAGAGCTTGAGGGAGTCCGAAGGGATTCGACAGCTCCCCCGGCCTGAACGAGATGATCGCCTGCCCTGAAAAGTGATCGATGAGAAATTTACTGACCCGCAATTCCCCAAGCAGGCTGGCGTTCAGAGCGGTCCTCCGGCTTTTCACAAATGGTGCATAAGACGGATACGACTCCCGGCCGGTTCCCATGGGGAACTGATCGAACACCTTCGAATGCGCAATCGTATGACTGCCCAGTTCCATCCCGAGTTCGGCAAGGCGCGCCAGATGACGCACCCCTTCGTCGTTGAAGAAAATGTCGTCGTTGTAGTCGCGAATATATTTCACCTGGATGAAATAGGTGCCGACCACCCCCTGACTCTGTTCGTACTCCGCATAGTCCACCGCATTCTTCATCGATTGGGTAAAATCCACGTCGTGCGTCAACATGACGGAGAGCGATTTCCCGAACGGTACCGTCCCGAGGGTGACCGCCCGCTCCTCGGCCGCGCGATAGATGGATGTGAGTAGCCGGAGCCATACATCCAGCGTCGGATCGAACTGATTGTCGTAACTCCGGACCAGTTCGTCTGCGCGATTGTTGTACCCCTTCAAGAGGAGAAAGCCAAGATCGACCCCGACGGCATAGGCCCGGCCACGCCCGTACGCCGCCTGTGTGACGGCCGCCGTCCCGTCGTCAAAGCGCACGAGCGGGGCGGTCGCCTCTGTGTACCCGTACGTGCCCATCACCTCCAGGTGCTTCTCTCGCATCCCGACTCGCAGCGCCCGCTCCTCCGGATCGGTCAGCTCCGTCAGCAACGGATCGCCCGGCGCCAACGTCATGGCATAACGCTGACGCGAGGCGACGGCGTTACGAAAGCCGAAGACCCCGTTCAACCCTCCCCCCAACACCTGCACGCCGATCAAGGTGCCACCCGCCTTCGGAAACTCCGCCAGCGCCTGCAATTCCTCCGGATTCAACACTTTTCCCGAAATCATCGGATAGACCAGCACCATCTGATGGGACAGCGCTTCGCGCACGTTTCGCGTGATACGGAAGGGCACGCCGATCGACTTGAGCCCATGAGCCAGGCCGAGCCAGGCGGAATCCGGATCGGTCAGGAGAATCGCCAGACGACTCCCTGATCCCTTCCCATACGTACTCCACGACGTCGGAACCTTCGGCGGAACGACCGTGACATGCCTGGGCCCGGACACACCGGCGAACCGGTGGAAATCCTGTTCCGGCACCTCGAAGGTCTGTTCGGATTGCGACCAGAAGAAGACCCAACCACCCATGAACAGGAGCAGTGTGAGCACCGAAACCCCGACCATACGGATCATGGTGGCAGTTTCCATTCACTTACCAGTGATAGATCACGCTGAAATTCCCACCCCGCCGGACATAGAGGAATCCGCGGTCTTCGTAATAGGCGGACGTCTCGGCGGAGAACCGCTCGTTGATCGGAAACGTGATGCCTGCCTGAATCGTGCGACTCCCCACGCGGGTAAAATCCTGTGCTGCCACAATCCGTTCACCCGACGTGCCGAAGGAGCCGGACGCAAAGACTTGGACGCGTTCCGTGGGCCGCCAGGTGAGCTGCGACGAGAGGGTGATCGCTCCCGTGTTCGGAATCAGGTAGATCTTCTCGGTCAACCACAGATTGAAGGGCAGAAACACCGTGAGCCCCGGCATCAGCAGATCGATATCGTCCTGCTTGTAATTCAGTCGCCGGTAGCCGAACGACAGCTCAAGCGGAGCGAGGGAGGCATGCAACCCGCCCAATCCTTGTGCCACTTCCCCCATCACGGAGTAGTTGGGGGAAAAGTTCGGATTCACGGTACCCTGCGCCGCCACGTACCCCCAGGCTCGCCGCCACAAGGGGCTATAGAGCTCCGCCGAGACCGGCGTATCGTGGAACCCGAACCGATTGATCGGTTCCACCCGCAAGACCAGGGTTTGATTGCCCAAAGGTTTGGCGACTTCAAACAACAGATCCCGCTCGTCCGGCTGATTCTTCGTATAGGAATAGTGACCGTAGCCGATCTTCGCGTAGTCACGATACGGAAGCCGCAGTCCGGTCAATCCCTGCCCCACTGCAGCCCGCGGCGAGACCAGCAACTCCGATTTCACCGCCTCGATGCGCTGCGCAATCGACGGATCATGCGTCTCGGCAAGGAGCGCCTCATAACGTTGCAGGGCGTCCGAACGGTCGCCCCGCCAATGTGCCACCTCGGCCAGACCGCGACGGGCCTCCACCTGCATCGGTTCGGCCCGCAGGACCTCCCGGTACAACCGGTCGGCTTCGTCGAACTGGTTCTGCCACGCCAGCACCTGCGCCAGCGCTACACGAATATCCTGATCCTCCGGATGGCGGCCCAACACGTCCCGGTACAACGCCGTCGCCTCCCCGTGCAAGCCCTGCCACGACAACACACGCGCCAACGCACTCCGGATCTCGTCGTTGTCGGGGTGTTGCTGCAACGCCTCCCGATAGACGCCTTCCGCCTCACGATATTCTTTGGCCACCTCGAATCTGGTGGCTCGTTCCATGGCGCTCGCTACAGCCCGCGCCCCTTCCTCTTGCGTTGACGAGCCTGCCGCGGACTGTTCGGCGGCTGGCGCGGCTGTGGCCTGCATTTCCGACCGAATGGCGCGCACCCGCTCCTCCATGTCCGGATCATGGGTCTCGGCAAGGAGCGCCTCATAACGTTGCAGGGCGTCCGAACGGTCGCCCCGCCAATGTGCCACCTCGGCCAGACCGCGGCGAGCCTCCATCTGCATCGGTTCGGCCCGCAGGACCTCCCGGTACAACCGGTCGGCTTCGTCGAACTGGTTCTGCCACGAGCGCACCTGCGCCAGCGCCACACGAATATCCTGATCCTCCGGATGACGAACCAGTACGTCCCCATACAACTCGACGGCTTCAGCATGAGCGCCCTGCCAGGAAAGCAGCCGTGCCAAGGCGACTCGCAGCTCATCATGCTCCGGAAACTGCCGCAGCCCCTCGCGGTACACGGCAAGGGCATCCTCCGTCTGCCGCATGGTTTCCAACCGGCGCCCTCGCTCCAACGCCTGACTTCCATCCGGCGGTTCCGAGTCGGCTTTTCGAGGAGGGGACGACTCCGGGACCGCAGGAACGGATTCGACTTCGGCTTTCAGGACGCGTAGTCGCGCCGCAAGCTCCTCGTCGCCGTCGATCGCCACCGCCCGTTCATAGTAGGCGATCGCCTGCTCACGATGGCCGCTCCACACCAACAGATCCCCCATTCCCACCAGAGCCTCGGCATGGGCCGGCTCGTCGTGAAGCACTCGCTCGTATTCGACCTGCGCGTCGGCGAATTCTTTGTTCCAGGACAAGACCCGGGCCAGGCCGACTCGGTGGTCATGATCGAGAGGCTGACGGGTCAGAATATCGCGGTAGAGGGCGATGGCTTCCTCTCTCTGGCCCTGCCAGGACAAGAGTTTCGCCATCGTCGCGCGCACGTCATCGTGATCCGGTCTAGCCAAAAGGTATTGGCGGTAGGCCTCGATAGCCTCCTCATACCGTTTCTCGTCCTCGAAGGCTTTCGCTTGTTGCAGAAGCTGGCGCGGAGCGGCGTCTTGCGCCATCGCCGCAATCATCGCGGCGGGCGCAGAGAACCAGACCGCCGCGAGCAGAAGCCCCGCCAGCAGACCGGCTGCAGATGTTCGTCGTGTCATCCACCTGAGGAGATCGTTCATCCGTGACGGCCCTGTTCTCCGGACATGGCACCCCTATTCGGCAAGGGCGAGGAATCCATCGAGATCGTGAATCATCACCCCCGCAAAACTCCGATGCGAGGTGCTCTTCTGTATGTCCTTGATCGCCGAGGACACCTGCGCACGCGATCGGCCGGCAAACGACAGCCGTTCCGGTCTGACGGTGAACCGGCGATGAACCCGGAACCACTCCTGGTCGAGGCCTGCACCGCCTGCCTCGCCGAGCGGTCGCCACCGTAACAGACGGTGGTCGCGATCCAGGAGGACCTCGGCGTGATCCGATTGCCGCTCCCGCCGTAACACCACGTGCTGCTCAACCGGCAAGACCGTCGTCTCGACGGCCAACCACACCGGAATCCCGCTCACCGACCCATACCGCAGAATGTCGTCGGCGATGTCCTGGACCTCATCGAGATCGGTACGGTAACTCATCACTGCCACTTCATCCGCCAGATCCATCACCGCAAAGGCCAGGGGGCGCCCGCCGACGGTCGGCACGGCGAGCCAGAACGGAATCACCAGCGACAGGCTGGCTCGCCCCTGTATCGCCTCCTTCACCGTTCCAATCGCGCTGAGATACCGGCGAAGTTGTGCTTCGTCCTGAAGAAACCCCGGCATGAGATAGGGTTCGATGTCGAGTTGCACGCCCGACAGGAGGCCGGGCGATACGAGACGGAGCAGTCTTGTTATCTTATCGGCCAATCGTTGCGGTTCCTGTATGGCTTCGGGATACCCGTCCAGCGCCCACGGCTCGATACCGACGGCTCGGACCTTCGCCAGGAGCTGTGCGTACTCCCGCCAGATCCCCTCGTCCTCGGATTGGGCCGGCAACTGAATCAACACCCGTGAACAACTCTGTGCACGACAGGTGTCCAACATCGCCTCGGGGGCCTTCGCCGCCTGACGGTAGTTCCACACCCAGAAACCGGTCCCTGTAGGTCGCATGACCGGGGGTTCCTGCACGACGTCGATCTTCTCCAGCTCAACCTGCCCGTCGCTGCCCTCGGTGGAGACCACTAAGGCCGTGACCTGCCGAAGGTCGACTTCACGCGCGATCTGCTGCAGCGGAATCTCCAGATCGAAGACTCCGCGCAACGTGCCGACCGTCCGATTGTCCTCACGCCTGGCTCCGGCAAGATCTTCGATCCCCACCACTACAGGTGTGGTCGCTCGACCACGAATCCGCAACATCCGGTAGGACAGCAGATCCACGGGTTTCCCGGATTGATGCAACTCAATACGTTGCCCGCAACGGACCGCTCCTTCGGCACTCCACTGTAACTCGATTCCGGCAACGGACTTCGTCGTCCGGCTCCGGCAAGGTCCGAACGGCCGCACCTCCCCGAGGCTTGCCCGCAGTTCAAGAATGGGCTGAAACGGTCGATAAGGTAGAGGACCCGGAGTCGACGGTGGTCCGCTGAAGGACACGGTCGGGTCGGTGCGCTCGCCGATATACGTCAGCTCGATTTCGTAGACGGTGGATGGAATGGGTTCCGACACAGGAACGTCGGCGGCGCGCACAGGAAGAACCTGAACTCCGAGCCCGACTCCGGCGCACAGGGCGAGCCTGAGCAACACCGCCGACGACCGTTTCATTTGGGCTCGGCCCTGGCCGGTCGATGCCACGAGATGCTGATCCATGTGGATAGACACGCTCATTTCAATATCCGAATGGCTGTTCCTGCTCTACTTTCTCGGCCTGACCGCCGGATACTTGATCCTGAACGCCATCTCCATCGTGCACTTGCGGCAGTATCTGCAGGAACGGGTGCTGGAGAGCCTGCCGCGCAGTTATACGGGCTTCGAGCCCCAGATCAGCATTCTGGTTCCGGCCTACAATGAAGCCGCCACAATCGCCGGCTCTATCCGGTCCCTTCTCCAGCTGAGTTATTCCGAATACGAAATCGTCGTAGTCAACGATGGATCGAAGGACGCCACGATCGACGTGCTTCGCAGGGAATTCGAACTCTACCCGTTTCCGGAGTCCTACAATCCCCAGTTACGGACGGCTGAGATTCGGGCCATTTACCATTCGTCGCTGCATACCAATCTGCGCGTCATCGACAAGGAGAACGGCGGCAAGGCCGATTCCCTGAACGCCGGCATCAACCTGTCGTTGTATCCCCTGTTTTGTTGCATCGATGCGGACTCGATCCTTCAGCCGGACAGCCTGCGTCAGGCCGTGCAGCCGTTTCTGGACGACCACCGCACGGTCGCGAGCGGCGGCACCGTCCGCATCGCCAACGGATGTCGCGTCCAGGATGGTTTTCTGACGAAGATCGGACTCCCCACCAACCTGCTGGCACTCTTTCAAATCGTCGAATACCTCCGCGCGTTTCTGTTCGGACGTCTCGGCTGGTCTCCGCTGAACGCGATGCTCATCATCTCGGGAGCATTCGGCATCTTCCGCAAAGAAGTGGTCGTCACGGTGGGCGGGTATCGATCGGATACGATCGGGGAGGATATGGAGTTGGTCGTCCGACTGCACCGCCATCTACGGCTGAACGGGACGCCTTACCGGATCACCTTCGTTCCCGATTCGGTGTGCTGGACCGAAGCCCCGGAAGACTTGCGCACGCTCAAGAACCAACGCATTCGCTGGCAACGCGGACTCTGCGAAAGCCTGACCAAAAACCTGGACCTCATGTGTCATCCCAAGGGCGGCACGATCGGCTGGCTGGCCTTTCCGTTTATGGCCGTCTTCGAATGGATCGGACCGGTGATCGAAGTGTTGGGCTACTGCTTCCTGGTACTCAGTTTCGTCTGGGGGCAGGTCTCCCTGCAGGCCTGGTCGATTCTGCTCGTCGCGGCCATCGGCCTCGGCCTGCTGCTCTCAGTGAACGCGTTGCTGCTGGAAGAGATGTCGTTTCACGTCTACCCGACCCAGCGCGATGTCTTAAGACTGCTGCTCGCCGCCGTCCTGGAAAATTTCGGGTTCCGGCAGCTGAACTCAGTCTGGAAGTTGATCGGCCTGTATCAGTGGATACGCGGGAAGAAGGCGACGTGGGGGATTATGACCAGGACCGCATCCTGGCAGACGCGATAGTCTCGCGAGTTAGAGTGAGAATCCTTCAATTGCCCGGCTGGCGTGCTCCAGATCGCTGTCGGTCTTCGCCATACAAAACCGCATATAGCGACTGCCTGCCGGTCCTTCAAAGAAAGCCTCTCCCGGCACACCCGCCACCCCGGTCTTGTCCAGGAGATACAGCGCGCGTTCGCGACTGGTCTTTCCCGGTACGCGAGACACATCGGCCAAGACGTAGTAGGCCCCCTGCGGCACGGCGGGAGGAAGCCCTGCCTTCGCCAAGGCGCCGCAGAAACGATCCCGCTTCTGTTGATGCTCGAGTGCCAGGTCCTTGTAAAAAGACGGACCGAGTTCACGAATGCCAGCGGCCACCCCGTACTGCAATGGCGTGGGCGCACAGACATACAACACATCGCTCATAGCACCGATGGCCTTCGCCCATGAGGCCTCCGCCACACTGTAGCCGATGCGCCACCCGGTGATGCTGAACGTTTTGGAATAGCCGCCGATGGTAATGGTCCGGTCGGCCATGCCGGGCAATGAGGCCATACTGATGTGTTCCCGCCCGTCAAACACGAAATACTCGTAAATCTCGTCCGTGATCACCTGCACATCATGGCGGCACGCCATCTCGGCGATCTGTTCCAACTCCCGACGGGTAAAGACCTTGCCGGATGGATTGCCCGGAGTATTGACCACGATCGCCTTAGTCTTGGGCGTCATGGCCTGTTCCAACTTCTTCACATCCACCGTCCAGTCCGGCGGCCGCATCGTCACATAGCGGGGCACCGCCTCCACCGCAAGAATCGCCTGCACATGGTAGGCGTAGAACGGCTCAAAAAGAATCACTTCGTCCCCGGGGTTGAGCAACGCCATGCAGGTGGCCTGAAACGACCCCGTCGCACCCGCACTCACCGTGATCTGAGTTTCGGGATCGGCGGTGATATGATTGTAGGCGGCCAATTTGGCGGCGATTGCCTCCCGCAACTCCGCGATGCCGTCGAAGCGGGCATAGGTATTATGTCCCTGTGCCATCGCCTGCTGCGCAGCGTGCACCACCACCTGAGGCACGGGCGTATCACACACTCCCTGAGACATATTGATGCCGTTGACCTTCGCGCAGGCCAGGGTCATCGCACGGATATCCGACTGAGCCAACCGGGCTGTCCGATCACTTTTCTTCATGCGCATCCTCGATCTCCACACGCGAGTAGTCTCGCGGAATTCCCTACTCCGTTTCCCAAGGAAAATGCAACCGGATGCGGCTCATTCGCCTGAAAGAGGCTGATCCATCATCCTCTGGGTCGACCGGCGACGGACGACGGAACGGAGCGCAGCCTGCTCGCTGCTTGTCCGAAACCGCTCATAGTAACCCAGCACCCGATCGACATAGAGCTGCGTGGCCGGAAGGGCCGGTACGCCGACCGCCTGCCGGACTCGCGCCTCACCGACATGGTAGGCCGCCAGCGCCAACGAAAGATCTCCGCCGAACCGGTCGAGCAGTCCCCGGAGCAGCGCTGCTCCGGCCCGGATATTATCCTTCGGGTCGAAGGGGTCGAGGACATGAAACGCCGCAGCGGTCAGCGGCATGAGCTGCATGAGTCCGATCGCACCTTTCGACGACACAGCCTCGGAGTTGAAATTCGACTCGACTTTGATGATCGCCTGTAGCAGCGCAGGATCCAATGCATATTGCTCGGCATAGGTGGCGATCAGGGAGATGATCGGTTCGGCGGCAGGTTGGTGGGGGTATGACTTCATCGCGGGATCGAAGGCAAGCCTGCTGGCCGGAGGCATCACGGCGATCAGGCAGGCGGCCACGACGAGGGGAACGAACGCGCGGGCGACTCGGCTCCAGCGCTGATTCCAATCCGGCTGTGGCATGATGAAAAATCGACCGGCGGCGGCCGGGCGGCTCCTATCGACTCTCCTCATCAGCGCTTCGAATCAACACGGCACGCCCATGCCGGTCGAACCAGGATTGAATGCGATCGCCTACGTGGGCCGGGCGATCGATTTTCGTGTTTTCATCATGGGGAATGCGGTGTTCCTGGCCCCGGACGTCGCGCACCAGGTAGGCCCCACCTTCCAGTGCTTGGACCTGTCCGACCACAGACCTGCCCGCCTGTTCATTACTTGAGGCCGCACCCGGTGATTGCGCACCGAGCGTCCCGGTCACGATGCCCATGCCAAGATGTTCTTGCGGAGAAGGGGTGGGCAGCACCGACTGCGTACAACCCACCGCGACGAGCCCCAGGGGAAGGAGGAACAACACGCGACCGCACACCGTGAGCAAGGGCATCATGGCTACACCTCCAATATGGATGACGTGGAAATTCCTGCAGGACAGGCTGAGACGTACCGTCACGTCACTATTCCATGGAGATCGGGAATGCTCAAGAAAATGAGGGAAACCAACCGGGGGAAGGAGCGACTGGTCGAGGCGAAGGAGTGGTTACCCGGAGGCAGGGCCCGTCGTCGAATGTCGCCGCTGGTCGTGCCAGAGATAGGCCGAGTACGTCGTCGCAACCAGCACGACGCCCATGAGCAGCATCAAACAAACCACCGCAAGAGGCCCGCCGATCGTCCCGTGATACGCATCATACATGACATGGACCGGTTGATCCGTGAAAGGACTGAAATGCGACAACCATCCAAGCGCCAAACCCGCTCCCCCGACGATCGCCCAGAAGCGGGGACCGACCATGCCGCTATGCGAGCGCCGTAATCCGATCCCGATCACCAGATAGATGCTCGTGACGACCAGAATAAAACCGATCGATTGTTCGTCGAGCGGCCAATGAAAATCTCCCCGGATCACGTGGTCGACGGTATGCGCGGCATTCAAGACGGCGATGGCCCAAATCAACCGCACCAGGGTACGGTCCGGATTCACGCTCTCACCGGCCCGGCATCGCGGCCTTCCTCGCCGAGACATCGGCCATGCTCCTTCAGCCAGCAGCGGTCCATCACGACCTGCAACCCGCCCTGACGGGCGCGCAGCGCCGCAGCTTCGTCGATCACGCCTTCCTGGAGCCAGACCGCCTTGGCGTTGATACGAATCGCTTCGTCGACGGCTGCCCCTGCCTCCTCGGATCGCCGAAAGACCGTCACGAGATCCACCGCGCCCGGCACCGTGGTCAATGACGGATAGGCCGGCTGCCCCAAGACCATCGTTTCACGCGGATTGACCGGAATCACGACCTTTCCCTGTCGCTGCATGTAGGCAGCCACGCGATAGGACGGCCGGGCCGGATTCGATGACAACCCCACCACGGCAATTCTTCTACATTCCACAAGCAGGCGCCTAAGCGTATCCTGCGACGGCACGTCGCCCGTCATGGGGCACCCCACACTTCCTCGAGACGCTGTGCGCGGCCGCAATTGAACTTGTAAAACTTGTACCGGACCGGATTCTTCTTGTAGAAATCCTGGTGGTAGTCTTCCGCCGGATAAAACTGCGACGCCTTCGTGAGTTCCGTCACAACCGGTTGGGACAGCCGCGGAGATTGTTGGATCGCGCGCTTCGACTCCTCGGCCAAGCGCTGCTGTTCTTCCCCTTGGTAGAAAATCACCGCGCGGTACTGGCTCCCATGGTCGCAGAACTGCGCGTTGGGCGTGACCGGGTCCACATTGTGCCAGAAGGCATCCAGCAACACCTGGTAGGAGACCTTGGTCGAGTCATACACCACTTCCACCGACTCGGCATGGCCGGTTCCCCCCGCCGATACCTGCTCATAGGTCGGGTGCTCCACCCGCCCGCCCATATAGCCGCTGGTGACGGAGAGGACGCCAGGAACTTTCTCAAACACTTCCTCCATGCACCAGAAACAGCCGCCGGCAAAGTACGCTTTCCCGCCGGACTGGTCGGCTGCATGACCGATGGAGACGAGCGCCCCTGCCAGCACCACTGGCAACATGAGTACGACACCGAGTTTCATGCGTGCGATGGAATTCATGGCTGGCAACCTCCTGAAGGGAAACATAATCGACCCCTGCCCGGTCATCTTACCAAAGAACCGGACCTCCGCGACGCAGGTCAACCATCGGGGTCCTTGCCGATCTCTACGCAAGTCGCAACCGATTGGATGTTTGTGTATGATGCGCGAGATGAGGCGATTGACACTGCTCAGCAGCCTACTGACCGTATTCCTGCTTGCCGGGTGCGCGACCTGGCTGATGAAGGGTGAACCTCCCGAGGTGCTGGTGACGAATGTCACGCCGCTGGAGGCCAGCGCCTTCGAGCAGCGACTTCAGGTCGATCTTCGAATCCGGAATCCCAACGACTTCGACCTCGCTGTGACCGAGATCGACTTTCGTCTGGATCTAAACGGCAATCGGCTTGTACGAGGACTGGGCAACAAAGAATTGGTCGTGCCTCGTTTAAGCGACGCCGTAACCTCCGTCGAAACCAGTACGTCCACTCTACAGGTCGTGAGGCAGCTCCTGTCCTTTTCCGGGGATCAGTCGCTCACCTACCATGTCACGGGCGTGCTGCACACGAAGGATGGCCGACTCCCCTTCGATACCTCCGGCCTGTTGTTGGACAAGGGTGCCCTCTCCGGTTCTCCCTCTGCCCAGTGAGAAACGGGCTCGTCACCCGTCGTTCGTGACGCGTCGTTCCTCCCCAGAAAAAAGCCTCGGAATCAGGTCCCCAAAGTTTTTCTCTCCCCAACCAGATACGGTTCACGATTCACGGCGGCGTCCTGCATTCACAACGAAGTGTGAGAAGCCGACGCATCACGTACTGGCAGTCCATGGAAGGAATCTACGAGAAAAGCTCTGTGGGGAAGAGGATCGCAAACCGCTTATCAGCTGTTCAAAAAGTCCGTCCAGCAAGGCCGCAGCAATGCGAGGCGGGAGGCGTACCCTTGCTGTACGTTGAGCCGCGGAGCGATGCGAGAACGCCGCTGGCGGGCTTTTTCAACAGCTTGTCAGACGCCCCAGGAGCGTGCACCCTGCACCAAATCCGGTTGCTGCTGTTCAAACTGTTTCATCATTAGGGTGATAGCCTCTTCCGGGTTTTCCACCGCGGCGATCAACCGCCCGCCGAGTTTCTTGAAGAATTTTTCTTCAGCCGGCGTCGCTCCGACCAGGATGACCGGTTTCCCTGCCTTCAGGGCGAGTGCAACTTCGGACACCGTGCCGGCCCCCATCAGCCCGCACACCACCACCACGTTGCTGGACATCACGTTGACGTTGTTGCGCGCATTGCCCATTTCGGTGATGATCGCCAGATCGACATACTTCGACACGCGTTCGCGAGCCGACGGGAGCACGCCGATCGTCAAACTACCGGGAACCTTCTTCGCACCCTGACAGGCCGCGTCCATGACGCCGACATCGCGTCCACCGGTCAGCACCACCCATTCCCGGCGCGCGATCAACTCGCCCAATACGCGGGCATTGTCCACATCCTTCTTCCTGGCCTTGGCCGGCCCCATTACGCCCACGATATAGCGCATGCCCATCCTTACATCCGACCGCCGCATTGCGGCTGCCACCAGCCCGTCACGGCCACCGTCGCATAGTAGATCGCCCAGGAGTCGGGATCGTCGGCCAACCGGTCATATTCTTCAATATCGGCCTCCCTCACCAGGCCGGTCGCGATGTATTTATCGCGCAATTGCTCGGCGGACAACTTCATCATCTGTGCCACCATCCCTCCGCCGGCGGACAAATGCCCTTCGTGCTCCACCGTCAGCTGTGTCAGATCGTGGCGCTGAAACAGCGCGGGCAACTTCACCCCCAGCGCATAATCCATTCCGAGCGAGGTGAACATCCGCGCGATGGCATCGGACACGCGACCGAACGAGGCCCGCCCTTCCTCCGTCCCGGCCACCACCCGCGCCGCTTCAAAATCCGGCTCCTCGAGCACGACCCACCCGCCCGGCTTGACGCAACGGAGCATGCGTTCGAACGCGCGTTGATATTCCGCGATATGAATCATCACGTAACGGGCATGCACCAGGTCGAAGGTCGCGAGCGGAAGATCCGCGTCGCAAATGTCGCCTTGAAGGATTTCAATGGTCGAGCTGCCGCTGCCCCGCAAAAAACGCGGGTTCGTGTCGAGCGCGACCACCTTGCCGGACGGCCCGACACGCTGTTCCAACCACCGCACGATGGAACCGGCTCCCGCCCCCACCTCCAGGCAATGCCACCCGCTCGTCAGGCCTGTGGCCAGCAGGCGCCGTTGGGTCCCCGCATCAAAGATCCGCTCAAGCATATGCAGCCGGACGAGTTCGCGCGGCTCCTCGCTCGTATGAAAGACATAGTCTGTATTCACTGTCTCCCTTTCAAGACTCGATTCGTCCGCGCTCATGGACGCCGCGCAGGCGGCACCTCAAAAACGCGACCCCGTCAACGCGATATCGGCCTGCGCCCAGGCGGCACGCAGCCGGGCCTCTTCGTCAGTCGCGTCTTTGCGCTGCGCCTGGAGGCTCTGCACGAGTCCGTGCAGCGCCCAGCCGTTCTCCGGATTCACGCGCAAATCTTCCCGGTAGACGACCTCCGCGTCGCCTGGACGCCCCGCCAGCAACAGCACCGCTCCCAGGTTATGACGGACCGGCTGAAACCAAAACGGCGGTTCGCTGTACGGCAACGACGATTCCATCTTCAGCGCTTCGCGCAAGGCCTGAATCCCCGCCTCATACTCCCCGCGGCGCGCAGCCATTTCTCCGACCAACACTCGCTCCGCCACCTTGAGCAGCGTGCGACTCAACTTCCCCTCCGTTGTCTTCGCCTTGGTGAAAGCCTTCAACGACTTCCTGAGGTTCGACAATTCCCCCTCGGCGCTTCCGAATCGGGTCGTTGCGGCAAAGGCCAATCCGCGGACGTAGTGCCAGAGGCCCGTGGTGAAGCGCAACTCCCTGGGCGGCGGAGGCTGCCGGATCAACTCCCCCCACCGGCCGAATCGCGCCATCGTGAGCAAAAGGGTCGGCGCGTACCATTCGAGCGACGGCTCCTTCACGATCTCGTCGACCGAAATCTTGCCCAGCAGGTCGCGCGCAACCTGCGCCGCTTCCGCACTCCGCCCTTCCATCACCAGTGAGGCATTGAGGAAATGCAGATTGTGCGCATAGTATCCTGATGCGTAGTTGCCCTCAAGGGGGTGATGACGCAAATACTCGTGGTCCACCGTCGCGGCATTCGCATTCCGCTCGGACGCCTCCCGATAGCGGCCCACCCGCATAAAGATATGGGCCGGCATATGCACCAGATGCCCGGCACCGGGCATGAGAGACGGCAGGCGCTGGGCACAGGCCAACCCGCGCTGTGGATCGGGTGAGGCCTCTACCGCGTGAATGTAGTAATGGCAGGCGCCCGGATGATTCGGCTCTCGCTCGATCGCTGCTTCCAACGTCGCCACAATTTCCTCTGTTCCCGGTTGAGGACGACCATCGGCACGCCAATAGTCCCAGGGGCGAAGGACCATCATCGATTCCGCGAACAGCACGGCGGCATCGACATCGTCTGGAGACTCCGCATGGAGCCGGCGCATGGCCTTGGCATAGGCCTCATCCTTGCCGTTCCGTGACGAAGCCTTCTTGCCGGAGTACCGTGTCGCCAAGGCCTCAATGTAGGCCCGTTCACGGGAAGTGGCCTGCGCAAGGCGCGCAGTGGCCTTGTGTATGGCATCGACCGCGCGTACTTCAGCTTTCACGTCCATCCCGGCATTGATGTTCGGCCCCAGGCTCAACGCCACGCCCCAATGGGGCATGGGCGCGTCGGGGTCGAGGCGGGAGGCCTCCGTGAATGCGGCGATGGCTTCCTCATGGTTGAAGGCATAGACCAGTCGGAGCCCCTGGTCGAAGTATTGCTGGGCACGTTCGGATGTCGTGCTGATCTCGTGATGCAGCGTGCCCAGGTTGTCGAACAATATCGGCTCGGCCCCTGCATGCCCTTCTCCCAAAGACGACGTCGCACCCGCACAGAGAAGACCGGACAACAACACCTGCAGATATCGTCGCTTCACCATTGATCACGCTCCTGGTCGTGTATGGGCGAAAGGATCGACCACGCCCCGATGATCCGGCCACGGCACGGCCGCGAGGAGACGCACAAATTAGCAGTCTTATGACGAAGTTGCCAGCACGTTGTGGGGCGATGCCCGGCACTGCGGCAGATACGTAGGAGACGACCTGACGCAACCTCTCCCGTAGGACGGAGCCTGCAGTTCGGAACAGCAGGAGCGCAAGAGGCAATCACCCGCCGAGGAGCGGATGTACGAGATCGATGAACAAGCGGCAGGGCAGACTTGATCCGGTTATACCGCCGGAGCGTCCAGGCGCGATCTACGCGTTGAGGTAGGGAATTTCGGAGGCCTCGGCAGAAGCCTCGCGCCGATCTCTCGAAGACTTGATCTCACGGTCGCCATACGGCAACGCACGCGGCGGGACGAGGGACAGCTCTAACTCAGCGGGTGGGGCCATCTCCATATCCTTGCCCATGTACATCAAGACCTGTTGCTGCGAACTGACCAACGCGCGCAAATCCTGAAGTTGCGAGGAGAGTTCCTCCATCTGCGCTTTCTGAGTGGACACCTGCTCGCGCAACTCATGGAGTTCCGCTTGAGTGGATTGGGTATGCTGGATGACCCAGTCTTTGAGTTCACGCGCTTGCGCCGCCAAGGCCCGCTGCACAAATCCCGCGCGGTCGCGCAACCGGAAGAGGAGATCGCCGACGGCGCCGTCCCAGCGACGAGCAGGCACCAGCCCATGTTCCGCCTGAACCTCGTGCTCGATGTGGCGCGCGACAGGTGCCCCGAGCCATTGTGACACACGCTGCCCCAACGGCTGTTCCGTCCGGTCCTCAGAGCTGCCGTACCGGCACCAATCCTCGAACCGCTCAGTCACATCTTCCAGCTTGACGAACACCTTTCCGATTGCCGCGCGTAGGGGCGAGGGTGCAAACGGATTGACGGCTCCTTTTTCACCCTTGTCGGGAGCGAGGGTCAGGAGGTTGACCGGCTTTTCGGCCAAACGCTGTTGTTTTCGTGTCATAGGCGCACACCGAGCTCTTATCGGCCAATTACCCTTAATTCATTACTCTTTCCCATAGTCCGAGTCAATGGCTGCAAAGGGCTTTTTTCGGCCGGCACGCCGGGTACAGGGCAGAGCTAGAAGCGGGTGACGCTGGAGAAATTGAAATCGTGAATCCGCATGGCGGGAACCAGCGCCTTCCCGGTTTCCGAGGTCACCGCCTCAGCCGGGGTCGTGTAGGCGTCCACGTGGTTGAACGCACGCAAAGGGCTCTCGTGAAACCGGAAATTCCGTACGGCCGAGGTGATCTCCCCGTTTTCAATGAGAAACGTGCCGTCTCTGGTCATCCCGGTCAGCGTCAGATCGGAGGGATTGACCGGACGGATGTACCAGAAATTCGTCACCAGGATCCCCCGCTGGGTGGTACGGATGAGATCGTCCACGCGGGTGCCGATGGGACGTTCTCCCGAGAAATGGGGCGACTCCAACGTGGCGAGAGGATCGATCTGATGTTCCCGCGCCGTGTACCGGTCGTGCAACAGCTGCGCCAATACTCCCGACTCAATCCAGCCCGATTCGATGACGGGCAGCCCCTCATGGGTAAAGCCGTTCCCCAGCAAGTCGGCATGGGCCGGTTGATTCGAGAGGGACAGGCGTCGATCGATGATACGCGAGCCCAACTTCCCGCTGTACGGACTGGTGCCTTTGTAAAAGGATTTCGCATCTAACATCCAGATCATCCAGCTGAGCAGGCCCGCCACAGCGGCCGGCTCCAGAATGACCGTGTAGCGGCCCGGCGGCAATTCCTGCGGCTCGTCCGCGCCTCGCTTGGCTTTGATAATCGCGGCCAAGGTGCGCTCCTGGACATGCAAGCGGTCGATGGATCGATGGGCCGCCGCCGACCAGCCCGTCGCTTCGCCGGCCTGCACGGTCAGACTGAACCGCGCCTCCGTGCGTTCCTCATACGCTCGCAATCCGGTCCCGGCGGCCAATCCGATCGTCGCGACACTGGACGACACCGTCCCCGCCGCATTCAGATTCTCCATCTTGCACTGACCGATGGCCTCACGCGCGTACTCGAGTCGACGTGCCGGTCCTGCGGCATGCGTTTCCGGGCGGGAGGTCGGAAGCGACATATAGGTCTGCGCGCCCACCGGCGGAAGATATTCCGGATCGTCCGGCGACAGACGGGCGATCGATTCCGCCTGCTTCAGCGTTTCCCGTACCGCCCCGGCCGCGAAATCCGTCGTACTGGCCGTCCCGTGCCGACGCCCGAAGCCCACCGTGATCGACAGGCTGCCCCGCCGCTGATTCACATTCTGAATGACCTGGTTGTTGGCGAATCGGGTCGTGCCGCCATGGGAGTCCCGCAAGGACAGAAACGTCTCCTCCCCGGTGGAGTGGCTCATCACGAGGTCGGCGAGGAATTCAAACTCCTGGCGACTCGTCAATTTCGGCCATGACGCGGTGATCGAGGAGGTCATGGATTGGCCTTCGTCTCTCCGCTGATGACGTCCACGCGCCGGAACCGGGCATGGGACGCGGCGTGGGTCATCCAGCCCGATTGCCCCGGTTGGCCTTTTCCGCAGGTAACAAATCCATACCGACGACGATGACTCCGGTCCGCGACGCCGTCGCACCGGCCCCAAAACTCCGGCGTGATCCCGTGATAGATCACGTCGCGCACCATACCTGTTCGCCGGCCGTTTTCAATCAACCAGAAGGCGTCGCCGCCGAACTGAAAATTGTACCGCCGCTGGTCGATGCTGTACGACCCGTGGCCTTCGATGTAGATGCCCCGTTTCACGTCGGCCAGGAGCCCGTCGAGGGTGGCGGTTCCCGGCTCAAGCCCGATGTTCGCAATGCGCACCATCGGCACGCTGCCCCAGCTATCGGCCCGGTTCGACCCGCGTGACCGCTCTTCCTTGATCCTCGGCGCGACTTCGCGATTCGTGCAGTAGCCGACAAAGATGCCCTCTCGCACGATGTCCCACTTCTGGCAACTGACGCCGTCATCGTCATACCCGGTCGCCGCCAGCGTACCGGCTTCGGTGTTGTCGGCCACCAGATTCACGTGGGAGGAGCCATACCGATAGGTGCCGCGTTTGTCGGGCGTGAGAAAACTGGTGCCCGCGTAGTTCGCCTCATACCCAAGCGCGCGATCCAATTCACTCGGATGCCCGCACGACTCGTGCATCGTCAACGAGAGATGTTCCGGATCCAAAACCAGATCGTAGCGGCCCGCTTCGATGACCGGCGCGCGCACCTTTTCCACCGCCTGAGCGGCGATGCGCGCCCCTTCACGGGCCCAGTCCGCATCGCGCACCAGTTCATACCCCATGCGCAGATGGGGCGTGTTGAAGGAGCGACTGGCGAACCGTCCCTCATGCACCGCCGTGGCCGTGCAGTCGCCCTGTACCGCCAACAGGTCGAACTCCAGATGGGAGCCCTCAGTGGACACAAACAGTTTGCGATCGCGTTGAGCCCACAGGCCGGCATGACTTCTCACCACACCGGGATGCCGCTGAATGATATCCATGGTGTTCAGCAGCAACGCCGATTGTTCTTCGAGCGGAACGGCAAAGGGATCCAGGCGGCAAGGCGTCACAATCCGGTCTCGATGCACCGGCTCTGGGGCGAGGTGCACCTTCGAAATCGCGAGAGACGCCGAACCTTTGGCGATTTCTACGGCCAGATCGGCGACACGAGGAATTTCTTCGAGTGAAATGATGGAACTGGCGGCAAAACCCCAGGCGCCACGGTGCAGCACGCGGATGCCGAACCCTCGATCGGTGGACTCGCGAATATGGGCGATGCGCCGGTCTTCACCGCTGATGGTCCGCGTCGTCGTATCAAGCAGGCGGATATCCGCATACTCGACCCCGGCCGAGCGCACACAAGCCAAGGCCAATTCGGCCAGCTCGTCCCACTGCGATCCACTCATAGCGGCGTCTTTCTCTGCGCCGAATGCACAGGCAGTTCAGCGTAGTATAACAAGATCGCGGTCATCGATGCCTGCCTTTTCATCGGCAGGCGGTTCACCTACAATCAACAGGGCATGATCACTCCACAGCAGACACCGCGGCAGCGAATCATGACGCTGCTGACCGGCACGTTGTTATCGTCTCACCAGTTGGCGCAACTTGTCGGCATGCCGGAGCGCCAGGTGGAAGATCACCTGACCCACATTGTCAAAACCCTCGCTCGCGACGCGTCTCGAACATTTCTGCTGGAACCGTCGCACTGTCAGGACTGTACGTACGCCTTCCGCGATCGAACCAGACTCACCCGTCCAAGCCGGTGTCCCCGCTGCCGCAGCGAGGCCATTACGTCCCCGAGATTCGGCATTCGTGAGGAAAAATCCCTCTGACCTCGAGTACCACCTCGACCCTGCCTTCTTGAAACTCCCGGCGTCTTGGGCGACACTACGCACACACCTCAACTTCTCACGACATTGCGCGACATGTCGGCCGAAAGGAGCATCGCATGAACAGAGTCGCGACATGGCTCATTCCGACTCTGCTGCTGGCCATCTCCGCCTGTAGTCCCGACCAGGCTGCGCAGCTGCTCGAGACGGCCCAGTTCGAAGAGCGCCAGACCAATCGAGCGCACGCCAAAGAACTTTACGAACAAATCGTCCATCAGTATCCCGACAGCCCAGCCGCCAAGATCGCCCGGACACGTCTGACTGCACTGGCCGACAAACCGTAGCCTCTTACCCCGCATTATTCATGAGCACTTCTGCTGCAATCGCCGCGAGGCGCCTTTCACCTTTCACGTTGTACGCTCCCCAGGCGCGGAAGCCAGGGGAAGAAGGCGTTCGTGGTTCGCCGATACTCCGCATACTCGCGACCACGGCTGCGCATCGTCTGCATCTCCGTCCAGGGAATGCCGGTGACTTTCAGGAGCGCCCAGCCCATCGTCAGCGGACCAATCAACGTCACCCCCCAATTGCCCAGCGGACTGGCGACTCCCATCACCACATAACTCCACCAGTGCAGCCATTCGAAGAAATAATTGGGATGGCGCGAGTAGTACCAGAGTCCTTCCCGGCACACGTGGTCCCTGTTCCAGGGTCGGCGGCGAAAGGCCGACAGTTGCCAATCGGCAACCGCTTCCCCTGTCACCGCCGCCCCCCACAGAAGCACGCCGAGCAACTCCATGAGATGAAACGGCGGATGAGGATTCTGCATGACGACCAGAGGAGGAAGGGAAAACCAGACAATGGCCGCCGCCTGCAATTGAACGTACCAAAACCGGCGCAGCGGACCCTGCTCTCCCCATTGCAAACGCAGGGCGCGGTACCGGCCGTCTTCGGGTCTCCCCCATAGCCGATCGATGAGGATATGTGTGCCGAGGCGAGCGGCGTAGAGTACGATCATCCCACAAACCAACAGGCGCCTGGCCGGTTCACCAGGAGCAGCGCCGGCGTACCACAACACCACCAAGGCCAGTCCGTAACACCACCCGACATCGGCGATCGACAGATTTTGCAGGCGGCGCTCAAGCAACCAGAGCACACCCATCAGCATCGCCGAGACCGCCCAGGCGGTGATGAGGAGGGACAGTGGATCCGTCGCCGACATGCGGGAGCTCCTTAACGTGCGCTGCGCCCACAGGGCTCACAGGAGGTGATGCGGCGATTGTACTATGATGTTCGTCACCGGCAACACCGGGTCGTCCGGTGCACGTAGTCATGGTATTGGCCGTCGCCCGGCGGTATGATACCGCTGGCCCCAATCTGCAGGATGACGCATCGGTACGGAGGGACTATGGTGAAGACGGCTGTTGTGAGCATCGTGATGATCATCGTGGCATGCGTGGGCTGGTCCGGTATGCCGTCGGACGCGAGTGGAGCCGCCGGTGCGAAGACACCTGAGAGTTCAAAAGGCAAACGCATCTTCAGCCGACACTGCGCCGGATGTCACGGTGCTGAAGGAAAAGGCGATGGGTATAAATTGCTCGGCCCGGATCCGGCAAACCTGACGGCACCAGCGACCAGGAAGAAACCAGACAGCGCGCTGCTGACCACCATCCACGAGGGGAAACCGAACATGCCCTCCTGGAAGGGCATCCTCTCCGACCACGACATCCAAAGCGTGTTAGCTTACATTCGCACGCTTCCGCATTAATCCACCCGGAGGATAATCCCAAGGATCGCCGCCATCCGACGGATTCTCCGTCAGCCATTGGCGAAATCCCGGCAGGCGAAACGACAGGAGTGCCTGGATCTTGTCACTGCGCATCGACAGATCCGGCGGCCGTGGCGGGCCATGATAGTCGGCCACCGAACCAGGCTGGATCGCAGACCGCAGTTCCGGAAATCGCGCCGCCAGCAGCTCTCCAATCTCCCAGCGGGACAGCCGCTCCTGACCACCCAGGTGATAGAGCCCCGGTCGGCGCTGCAGGCCGAATTCCCAGAGCGCCCGCACCAGGGCCCCGGCCGGCAACGGGCAGCGAAATTCGTCCGTGAAGAGCGTCAATCTGGTTCCCTTCGCCGCCGCCCGCAGCATATCTTCGACGAAACTTCGGTCCCCCGTCGGCGACGTCCCGGCTGTCAACGCGATACGCACGACCGCATGGGTCGGATGTTCGAGCACGAGCGGCTCCGCCTCAGTCTTCGTGTGCCCATACACATTGAGCGGATGAACGGCATCGGTTTCGGCATACCGTCCCTTCGCGCCGTCGAAGACTTGATCGGTGGAAAGGAAGATGAAGGGCACGTCCTTCGCGAGGTCGGCCAGGGACCGGGTCGCCTCGACATTGATCCGCCGGGCCAGCGCGGGATCCTGCTCGCAGAGACCGGTCCGGCTCAACGCCGCGCAGTGGATGACCAGGTCCGGTCGGTAACGATTCCAGACCCGCTGCACCTGCGGCCGATCAGTGAGATCGACCTCGGCCCTGGTGACACCATGCACTTCCCAGTCGGGCGCCCAGCGCGAGGCGCTTCTGAGGAGATAGCCGCCGATCAAGCCGGCGGCACCGGTGACGAGTGCGACCGGTTTCATCTCTCGCTCAGTCCCAGACGCCTGATCTCCGGCACGTCGATCATCCTCGTCTTCACCGGCGGATGCTCGATGGCCCACAACAAGGCCGCGAGCATCTCTCGAATCGTCACCAATCCCAAACGCATGGCGGCCTCCCTTGTCGCAGGCACTCGTTCCAACACACGAAAGACCGGCTGCAGCGCCAAAGGCCACCAGTGACCCGGACCGAGAATGTACCAGGGCCGGAGGATCGTCGCGACCAGCCCCGCCGCCGCGATCGCCGCTTCGCAGTCGCGACGTACGGCGAGATAGTCCCGCATGATGGGAGCCGGCTGGGCGACACTGACATAGACCAGGTGCCGGACACCGGCGTGGCTTGCGGCAGTAATCGACGCCCGCGCACTGGGCCCGTCGATCGCGCGAAACTGCGCCCCCTTCCAGGGCGAGGGTTTGGGCACGCCGACCAACTGCAGGAGTGTATCGTGTCCACGCACAGATTCCGCAAACGTCTCCGCATCCAACGGATCGCCGACTACGACCAGGCATCCGGCCGGAACCTTCTTCACGGATGACTCGCGAACCAACGCCGTCACGTCATGACCGCGTTCGAGCAACAACGGAATGAGCCGGCACCCGACATATCCGGTGGCGCCGGTGATAAAGATCCGCTGCCGAGTGATGGGGTAGGTCATGGATGCGAACGCAGCGACGGCTTCGACTCCCCAAGCCAGGCCCAACCAGCCGTCCCGTTCATCGCCTCGCGCCCCTTCGAGACGAGGCGGGCGGCGGCAGCAGCCAACGCAGCTTGATCCTCAGCCGGCAAGCCCAGGTTCGTAGTGATGTGCGTGACGTAGTCGCCCAACGGATCGCTGTCCGGTAACTGGCGCAATGCCAGATGCCAAAACTGGCAGATCCCCTCGCTTCCGTTCAGACCGACCCGAAAGCTGCCGAACATGGTCCGGTCTTGCTCTGCGGCAGGAATTCCGGCGAGCTCCAATACATTCCGGCGATGGCCTCTGAGTAACGCCGCGGCAGCGGAAAGCGGTGTGCGCGTCTCGTTCCTCGGACGGCTCGTGGCATCGATGGAGATCACCAGACAACCTTGTGGAAAACGATCCGCCATCGGCTGCTCCGATAGGCTTTCCTCCACCACGTGCATGAGCGTGCGAATGCCCAGATTGTCGGCGGCGCCCCCGTCATAGGCAAGAACCGGATTGGAGGCCGTGCCGTTCGTCCCGACATGTCCATCGGTCAGCGTCAAGGGCTCGAGCACGCCGGGATAGGCCGCAGACATATAGACGGCCCGGGCAATACTGAACGATCCTAAGGGAATGCCCAACGCCGCGAACCGTTCCTCGGCGATGACCAGAGGATCACCGGTCAAGGCATCCGTGGCATTCAACAGCAAGAGCGGCCGGGAGGGATTCAGGTCGGCGAAGGTCGCGCCGTGAAACAGTTGGTCGTCCAGGGCGCGGATCACGGGTTCGGAGGGAATCGTGTTTCTGAAGGTGTACCGGAGCAGGTTATGAGGCACTAGGTACCAGGGCCCCGCTGCTGCGCCTTGAATATCGCGCCCGATCTGTTCGAGGAACCCGTTCTGAAAGTCAAAGTCGCGATAACCCTCCAGCGCATAGGCCGCGGCAGGCAAGGCGCCGCCGGACACGGCGGACAACACATCGACCTGCTGCAGCAGCCCTAGGCGGTCGAGTTCCTTCATGACGGCCGCCCCGAAGACGGCCGCGCGGCTCCCTCCGCCGGAAAACGCCAACCCGACGAACCGGCCATCCGCGAGTTCCTTTTGGCCTAACTGGAGCGTCGCCCTCGTCGGCGCCGGGGGAACGTCAGGGGGGAGGACTCGAGGAGGGTCACTGGTCGCACAGGACGCGACGGTCAACAGGAGCGCCGCGAGCCAATAGCCGAGGGAGCAACCTCGTAACGTACTCATGCGTCACTCTACGGTCCAATGCGGAGAATGGATCTTGGGGTAAGAAGAAAATCGGCCCCGAACCAGTCCGTTGACCGACCGTCTATGGCTGTTCAAACGGGTTGTCCAGCAAGGCCGCAAGAAGCACGCCGCCGGCAGCCCTTTTTCAACAGCCTACTAGTTTCTGGTCAGTTTGCGATAGCGTATCCGGTGCGGCTGGTCGGCTTCTTTCCCGAGCCGCCGCTTTCGATCCGCTTCATACTCGCTGTAGTTGCCTTCGTACCAGACCACTTTGCTGTCGCCTTCAAAAGCCATGATGTGGGTGGCGACGCGGTCCAAGAACCAACGATCGTGACTGCTGATGACGGCGCAGCCGGCAAACCCTTCCAACCCCTCTTCCAAGGCGCGCAATGTGTTCACATCCAGGTCGTTGGTCGGCTCGTCGAGAATGATCAGGTTCGCGCCCTCTTTCAGCATACGCGCCAGATGGACACGATTGCGTTCCCCGCCCGACAGGTCCTTCACCTTTTTCTGCTGGTCGGTCCCGGCGAAGTTGAAGCGGGCGCAGTAGCCGCGGGCGTTGACCTCGGCTTTACCCAGCATGATCGTGTCCTGGCCATCGGAGATGATTTCGTAGACGGTTTTGTTGGGATCGAGGCTGCGGTCCTGATCGACATAGCCGAGCTTCACCGTCTCGCCGATGCGGATGGTGCCCGTATCCGGCTTCTCCTTGCCGATGATCATGCGGAACATGGTCGTCTTGCCCGCCCCGTTGGGGCCCACGACTCCCACGATGCCGCCTTTCGGCAGGCTGAATTCCACGTTTTCATACAGCACATTGTCGCCGAACGCCTTGCTGATCCCCTTCGCCTCCACGACCACATCACCCAGGCGCGGTCCCGGCGGAATATAGATTTCCAGATCGGCGGCCAGCTGGTCCTGCTTCTGATTCACCAGTTCTTCGTAGCGGTTGAGACGCGCCTTGCCCTTCGACTGCCTGGCCTTCGGCGACATCCTGATCCATTCCAACTCATGTTCCAGCGTCTTCTTGCGCTTCGATTCGGCCTTTTCTTCCTTCTCCAGCCGCTCCTGTTTCTGTTCCAGCCAGGAGGTGTAGTTGCCTTGAAACGGAATGCCGTGCCCGCGATCCAACTCCAGAATCCAGCCCGCCACGTTGTCGAGAAAGTAGCGGTCGTGGGTGACGGCGATGACCGTCCCCTTGTACTGCTGCAGATGCTGTTCCAACCATTGCACCGATTCGGCATCCAAGTGGTTGGTCGGCTCATCGAGCAACAAAATGTCGGGCTCCTGGATCATGAGCCGACAGAGAGCCACGCGGCGTTTTTCGCCTCCGGACAACACGCCCACTTTTTGGTCGGCCGGTGGGCAACGGAGCGCATCCATGGCGATCTCCAGTTCGCTTTCCAGTTCCCACCCGTTCGCGGCTTCGATCTTCTCCTGCAGCTGTGCCTGCTTGTCGATGAGCTTCTCCATCTCATCGGGGCTCGCGTCGCCCATGCTGTTGCTGACCGCTTCATATTCGTGCAGCAAAGCAACCAGTTCTTTCTTGCCTTCCTCCACAACCTCTTTGACCGTCTTGTTGGGGTCGAGCTGCGGTTCCTGTTCGAGCAAGCCCACGCTATAGCCCTTGGACCGTGTGATCTCCCCCACATAGTTCGGATCCACACCGGCAATGATTTTCAATAAAGAGCTTTTCCCGGAGCCGTTCAACCCGAGTACGCCGATCTTGGCGCCGTAATAAAAACCCAGGTAGATATCGCGCAGTACCTGCTTCTTCGGCGGATAGACCTTGCCGACACCGACCAGTGAAAAAATGACTTGCTTATCGTTCGTCGCCATAGCCATCCTCGGTAGAGTGTGATCCGTTTGTTCGATCGTGCAATCGACGACCATAACAAAGCGCGGGATTATTCACAACCGCGCGAGGGAGTGCGGTCATGCTTCGCGACACCCAGACTCAGAGGCGATCCAGCCCTCTCATCCCGGCACTGCTCCTTTTCTTCGCTTGGATCAATTCCGGCTCCGCCCTCGCGGACGACCGCGAACAGCGGGATCTGGTGGATCAGTCCCGCATGACCCTTGCCAACTTTCTCGCCGATTCCACCATGACCTGGTTCCGCGATCACATCCAAGAGGCCAGGGGTCTCTTCATTGTCCCGCAGTACATGAAGGGCGCATTGATCTACGGCGCAGCCGGAGGGAGCGGCGTGTTTGTCGCCAAGGACGAGAAAACCGGCGAATGGAGCGAGCCGGCGTTCTTTACGATGGGCGCCGCGAGTTTCGGCTTTCAGTTCGGCGCGCAGATGTCGGAAGTGGTCTTGCTCGTGCTGACGCAACGCGGAGTCGATTCACTCTTGCTGGGGAATTTCAAACTCGGGGCAGATGGATCGGTCGCCGTGGGACCCGTCGGCGCAGGTGTTTCCGGCGCGACGACGCCCAACCTCAGTGCGGACCTGTTGTCATTCGTACGGGCCAAGGGCCTGTTCGCGGGCGTGTCGCTGGAAGGAGCGGCGCTCATCTCACGGGACGAATGGAGCAGAGCCTACTATGGCAAACCGGTCACGCCAACCGACATCGTGATCCGCCGCGACGTGAAGAATCCGCATTCGGAGGTGTTGCGCGCGGAGATCAAGCGAGCGACCGACGGGAAGTAACAATTGGCTCGGTCCATGAAAGCTGAAGAAGGTAGCCCCGCAATGGCACTACGGCTATCCACAGCCGAATGAGGACGAATTCGGGTACCTCACCGCAACCTATGACCTTGGCAGAGTCCAGCGGGCCCCGTTCCAGGTGCGAGGCGAACCCAAGTGGGGTCGAAGAGGTATGCTGAAACTGAATTGGGTCTTCGACGAGTATTTTGCGACACCGGAGGTCTGGGCCACCATCTTCAAGCCATTCGGAGTCGAGTGTCGCCCTGTGCACAATAGAAAAGGTCAGGAACTCCGGACCGTCGTGCAATTGGTGGTGTCAGAACTTGTCCATGTCAGCACACATCGGTTGGAGGGGCATCGTTGTGAACTCTGTGGTTTGATAAAGTATCGCCCTCCGTTACGAAGGGGTTGTTCCCTGCCCTCACGACTAGACCGGCCTCCCACATGGTGAAAACATACGAATCCTTTGGCAGTGGGGCGAGTGCCTGGCGCGCAACTATGATTAGCAAAGAACTCAGGCTGGCGCTGACCGAAGCTCGGGTTCGGGATGTCGATTTCACCCCACTCGCAGAAGCCCAAGCCCCAAGCGGTTCGACGTAGGCCCATGGCGTGGATGGTGTCAGGCTTTTCCATGGTACCGGGTCACGCCGACAGGGCCCCCGAAACGGTTCCGGAACTCATTCATTGACCGCCAACCTTCGCGTTCGCTGCCAGGTCAGCGAGACCGGCACGGGCTTCCTCAGCATCGCGGACAGAAGCAGTGAAGGCGAATCGCCCTCCCTGCATCCGGTCTGGGGTTTGGACCCGCAGGTGAAATCCCAGCCGGTCCATGGCCGTGAAGCTGGCCTGCTGCGCGTCCAGATCGCCGCATTCACGAGAGCTTGACGTAGTTGAGAAGTTAGTCTACTGTGTGGTCATGATTAAGCTCAATGTTCATGAAGCCAAGACACACCTCTCCAAATACTTGGCCAAGCTCAAGGCCGGCGAGCGAATTCTGTTGTGCAAACGCAATCATCCGATTGCCGAGATCACGGCGTTGCCGGAACCACCCACCCACCCTCGCCCCATTGGGCTGGCGAAAGGCCGCTTTACCGTCCCAGGTAGTTTCTTCGCACCACTCCCGGATGTCCTCCTCGAGGCGTTCGAGGGAACGCACGAGTGAAGTGCCTCCTCGATAGCTGTACCTTTCTGTGGATTATCTCGGGGGCTAAGGAGCTGTCAGGAACCGCGCGAGAGCTCTTCACCGACCCAGCCAACGAGATGTGGCTGAGCGTCGTGTCGGTCTGGGAAATTTCTGTGAAGCATGGGCTTGGACGGTTGTCGCTGCCGAGTCCGCTTGATCAGTTTCTTGTCGAGCAACGGGAGCAACATGGAATCGCGATGCTGCCACTTCATGAGGGCGCGGTCTTGCATCTGCATAAGCTTCCCCAATTACATCGAGACCCCTTTGACCGCATGTTGATCTGCCAAGCGATTGAACATGATTGCCTGTTGCTCACGCCTGACCCATTGATAAGCCAATATCCAGTTCGCACTCGCTGGTAGCTACAACGAGTGCAGCACCTGGGCCCCAGCCTTCGCCTTCGTGGCCAGATCGGCGAGACCGGCGCGGGCCTCTTCCGCATTGCGGACCGAAGCAGTGAAGGCGAATCGCCCACCCTGCATCCGGTCTGACGTTTTCACACGCAGGTGAAATCCCAACCGGTCCATGGTCGTGAGGCTGGCCTGCTGCGCATCAAGATTGCCACACAAGCGGGCAAGCTGGAGCAGCGTCTCCTGCTGCTTCGTATTGATCTCACGAATAAGGTCCGCAGCGGTCTCTGCGAGCGGATCCACTGCCGCTGCCAGGTAGTCAGCTGGTGCCACCCAGCCCATCGACCCGAATCCGCCGACAAAATAGATATCCGCCAAGGCCATATGGAAGAAGTGAAAGTCGTCGAAGTCAACCCAATAGGCCGCATTGGCATGCCGCGCCAGGTACCGTTCGCGAACCGAGGCACTCTCCTCCTTCGGCACTCGCGTCACCGATCCCATCAACGTGACCCGGGCGGCACCCAGCGGATCGCGCTGACTTTCCGGTGGAGTAATCAGCAGGCTCGCACGCGGATCGCCGAGGAGGTTTTGCGTGTGCATCGCCATGGTGCTGATGAGAAACAGCGGCTGCCCCTGCTCGTCCAACCCGTACGGCATCACCGACCCGAAGGGCCAGCCCGGTTGCTTCCGCGACAGGGTCGAGAGACCGCCCGTCTGCTGCAGATAGACCAACGTTCTGGCCTTTTCGGCATGGGACGGTTCGGGAACGTCAGGACCTTCCGAGTCCGGTCCGCTGTTGTGTGCTCCTAACGATGACGACACGAAACCTCTGCTTTCTCGGCCCGATCAAATCCCCAGATCCTGGGTGAGCCGTAATTCTGATTCGTCCACAATTTCTTCCAGACAGGTGAAGCAGGGAAACGGAAACCGATCCACCGGAATCGCGCACACTTCCCCGACAGGAGACTCCTCCAGCGCCGGGCCACCGCATTCTTTATGGACTAAGACCAGCATGGCTATTCCTTCACCACCAGGCGTCGGAAGGTGTCGAGATGCTCCGGGCTGCTCAGCCGATGATCGCCGGTTTTCAGCAGCAGTTCGAGAGGGAACTCCGGGTCCTGTGACAGCACCTGCTGCACGAAGGCCCAGCTGCCGTCGGACTTGATCACCGTATCCTGCAGGCCGTGCAGGATGGTCGTCTTCACGCAACGCGGCATGGTGAAACGGCGGCGCCACAACGCCTGGCTGTCTTCCACCCAATGCCAGGGAATCGGCGCGTCCCGATGCAGTGGCTCGTCATCCCAGGGCATGGAGCCGGTCGCCTGCCACTGTTCACGCCGCTCGTTGGAAATCTGAGCCGCGCGCAGGTCCATCATATTGAACGCCGGGGCGATCAGAATCAATTCTTCCACCGCCTGTTGCTCCTGCGCGACTAACCAGGCCAGCCAGCCGCCGAGGGAGTTACCGACGATCGTCACCGGCGGCCCGTCTGCCAGCAGATTCGTCACGGATTCTGCGTCTTCCAGCCATTGCCGCAGACGATACTCACCCCACACACCACCCGAGTCGCCCCAGCCGCGAAAGTCGAAACAACAGAAGCCCCACCCGCGCTCCTCACACCATTGCGCCAGCGCCTTGCTCTTATTCCCCCACCGCTTGGAAAGAAACCCGGTGATGAAGAGAAATTGGCGATCCTGACCGATGTGGCGATCGCCGCGGAGGGTCGTCCCGTCGGCGCAGGTCAGTGTGAATGGTTCCATCAGGCTCTACCGCAAGACCTTCAGGAGATAACTGCCCAGCTTTCGCAACACCGCGTCCGGGATTTCGTGACCGCCCCGGAAGGGATTCCACTCGACCGTCACGCCAGCCTGCAGAAATTCATCCCGCAACCGCTCGGCCATACTGAACGGCAGAATCGGGTCCTGAGTGCCGTGGCTCTGAAAGAGCGGCAATCCCTTCCGCTTCGTGAGCAGCGGGGCCCACTCCTGTTTCGCCACCAGTGTGCCGGAGAGTTGAATCAGTCCGGCATAGGCCTGGGTGCTATGCAGCAGCGCGTCGCAGGACAACATCGCACCTTGCGAAAAGCCGCCCAGCACGGTCCGGGCCGGATCAGCCCCTACCTTCTTGTGCACATCCTCCAACAAGGCCTTCACACGGTCGCGTGCTTCCGGCAATCCGCGCGGGACTTCACCGGACATATCCCGAACCTTGCCCGCCGCTCGATCGGCCTGAATGCGCGCCATGTCGATCATCCACCAGGCGCGGGAATCTCCGAAGCCCATCGGGATCTGGATCGGCGCTTCGGGAAAGAGAAACCGCGTGGCCGCGGGCGCGTCCAGATACTCGCTGAGCGGGACCAGGTCATCGCCCGGCGCGCCGAATCCATGGAGCAACACCACCCATGGACCGTTGCCCCCGCCCTTGCCGTCGATTCCACCGGTCAGGCGAACCGTGAGGCCGCCGAGTTTTTCGAGACGCATCACCGTGCCTCTTTCAGGTCAGCCCGCGTGAATCATGAACACTTGTGCTCCAATCGCCGACCGCTGCACCGGGCCGCCGACCGGAACGGAGCTCTGCTCACGACGAGCAACTCACGCTGAGGTGTTTGCCCCAATTCGGAGGAGCGGCCGCATAGGCATCCATGCCGGGCTGGTCTGTATAGGGATCGTGAAGCAGGTGCAGCAAGCGATCGATCTCGGAATAGTCTTTCTGTTGGGCCTTCTCGATGGCCCCTTGAGCGAGATAATTCCGGAGGACGTATTTGGGATTGACGCGATCCATTCCTGCTCGTCGCTCGTCATCCCGGCTCTGTTCGCGTCGCAGTCGTTCGCGATACTGTCCGGCCCAGGCGTCGAAGCGCTCCGGATTCAGGAAATGCTCGCGCAGCCGTTCGTTTTTCGCCGCAGGGTCGGATGAAAAGGTGCCGAGTTCTCGCCAGAAAATCGTGTAATCGACCCGGCTGCCGACCATGAGCGACTTCAGCTCCTGAAGCAGGGCCTCATCTTCCTCCCCATCTTCTCGCAGACCGAGTTTTTTTCGCATGTGATCCCTGTAATACCGATCGACGGTGGCTTGGTAACCATCGAGCGCCGCCTTCAATTCTTCCTTGGGCGCGAGCGGCAACAGTGCTTGCGCGAGGCAACTCAGGTTCCACAGGCCGATGTAGGGCTGCTGGTTGAAGGCGTAGCGCCCGTTATAGTCGGAGTGGTTGCAGATGAAGCCGGGATCGTAGTCGTCCATGAAGCCATAGGGGCCGTAGTCGAGCGTCAGTCCCAGGATCGACATGTTGTCGGTATTCAACACGCCGTGGGCCCAGCCGACCGCCTGCCACTGCGCGATGAGTTTTGCCGTGCGCTCGACCACTGCGGCAAAAAAGCGGACATACTTGTCGGCGGCTTCTGCCAAATCAGAGAAATACGACTCGATTACATAGTCGGCCAATCGCTGCAAGTGCTCATGCTGCTTCCGGTAATAAAAAATTTCGAAGCTGCCGAACCGCACATGCGAAGGCGCCATACGGACGATGGTCGCGCCGGTTTCCACCTGCTCGCGATAGACCTTGTCGTCGCTGCCGATCAGACAGAGGGCGCGCGTCGTCGGGATGCCGAGTCCGTGCATGGCTTCGCAGCAAAGGTATTCGCGGATCGCCGAACGCAGCACCGACCGCCCGTCCCCGTCGCGGGAAAACGGGGTCATGCCTGCGCCTTTCAAATGGAGATCCCACCGCT
>WIAG01000112.1 GCA_014055495.1 Nitrospira sp. CR1.2 | reverse complement strand
GGCCTCGCGTGGATGCGGACCTGGCCGGGATTGTCGATCTAAACAGCCTGGTCCAGCAAAGCCTGAAACTGAGTCAGCCGAAGTGGAAGGATCAAGCCTTGGCGAACGGGGTGGCTATCGAAATCAAAACGGAATTGGACTCGGTGCCATCGGTGGCCGGGCACGAATCGGAGTTACGCGAAGTGTTGACCAATCTGGTGTTCAACGCCGTGGATGCCATGCCCACAAGCGGCTCGATCACGTTGCGGACGAAGACGGACGGCGACCACGTAAGATTGGAAGTCACCGATACCGGCACGGGCATGACCGAAGCCGTGCGCCAGCGTTGTCTTGAACCGTTTTTTTCGACCAAGGGTGAAAAGGGGTCCGGGCTTGGACTGGCGATGGTGTATGGGATCATCAAACGGTTGCGGGGTACGATCGATATCATCAGCGCCGTCGGGGTCGGGACGACGTTCAGCATCCGGCTGCCGATTCAGGCGGAGCAGGAGGCGGATAAGACGCACGAGGGGAGCAACCTGGACGGTGTGCGGCTGCACATCCTCGTGGTCGACGACGATCCCCTGGTGGGCCGTGTGACCGGAGAATATCTGCGGGTGGCCGGTCATCAGGTTGAGGTGGTCGCCAGCGCGGCCGAGGCGGTGAAGCGGTTTAACCCTGAGCGCGTGCATCTGGTTGTGACCGACCACGGCATGCCGCACATGACCGGGCGCCAATTGGCCGAAGTGATCAAGCAGGTGTCGCCGGAGACCCCGGTGGTGCTGCTGACGGGCGGCGACGAGATTGAGGCGACGGAGACGGCGTCGACAGCCGTCGATGCCGAGCTGAGCAAGCCGTTGACCATGGCGGCGCTGCAGCGGACGCTCTCGACCCTGACCTTCTCCGGTTCCCTCCGTGCGGAGAGCCGAAAAGAAATTGGCGAAGCAGCTTGAGGATGGTAGGCTCACCCCTACACATGTGCGGATGAAGGAGCGGTACAGGCGTGATGCAAGAACTTGATCTGAGCACCATCAAGCTTCTGTTGGTCGATGACGAAGCCCATTGCACCAAACTGATGGAGGCCTTCCTCAAACAGGCCGGCTACAGCAGAATTACGATGACGAATGACCCTCGTCAGGCGGTGCCGTTGTATGGAGAGGTCAAGCCGGATCTGGTCGCCCTTGACATGCGCATGCCGCACATGGACGGTTTTGAGGTCATGCGGCAGTTGCGACAAGTCATTCCCGCCGACGACTATGTGCCGATTCTGATCGTGACGGGCGAACTGGACGCGCCGACGAAACATCAGGCGCTGGCCCAAGGCGCCAACGACTTCCTCAACAAGCCGGTGGATGCCACGGAAGTGGTGCTGCGTATCAAGAATCAATTGCAGACCAGGCGCCTGCACCAGCAGGTCCGGATGCACAATGAACATCTGGAGGCGCAGGTCCGGTTGCGCACCAAGGTCGTGGAGCAGACGCAGCTCGACTTGCTGAATCGGTTGGTGCTGGCGTCCGAGTACCGCTACGATGTGACCGGCGCCCATGCCTGGCGCGTCGGGCGGTTGGCCATGCTGCTGGCCGAGATGAAGGGGCTGGCGCCGGATCAGGTGGAGCTGATCAAGAAGACCGCGCCGTTGCACGATGTGGGACGGATCGGTGTGCGTGATGCGATCCTCTTGAAAGAGGGGCCCTATGAGCCGGCTGAACGGGAGGCGATGAAGGCGCACACGAAGATCGGATCGAAAATCTTGTCGGACAGCCGGTCGCCGCTCCTGATGATGGCGAGAGAAATCGCCCTGACGCACCATGAGCGCTGGGACGGGAAGGGCTACCATCGCTTGAAGGAGGCTCAAACGCCGCTCTCCGGGCGGATCGTGGCGTTGGCCGACGCCTTCGATGTGATGACCCACGCCTGTTCCTACAAGGCCCCGTTAAGCCTCAGCGACGCCCGGGGGGAAATTGAGCGGCATGCCGGGACCCAATTCGATCCTGACTTGAGCAGCCAGTTTCTGAAGCTCATCGATCGTGATGGTGAGAGTCTGCTGGCCGACGCCACGGCCCAGCAATTGTTTGCGTAGCTGCCTCGCTGCGCTGTCCGTGCCTGCCGCCTCCTCTCCTTATGTGAAAATTCCCACAGCATGTGATTGTTCGCTTGACGACGTCGCGTCGGCTTGTGTACGCTGCGTGGCACGAAAATTTTATTCATGCTACTGGCTGAGGATTCATGACTACGCTCGCGCGCTTCGGTGTCTCTCTCGATGAAGACCTGCTGGCCGAATTCGATCGTCTGATCGCGCGGCGTTCGTATACCAATCGGTCAGAAGCGATCCGTGACCTGATTCGAGACAGCCTGGTCGGTCAGGAATGGAATGAAAACAGGGACACTGTGGCGACGATCACCTTCGTCTATGACCATCATGTGCCGGATTTGACGAGAAAACTGGTCCACATTCAGCATGATTTCCAGGGCCACATCATGGCCGGGATGCATGTGCATCTGGACCATGATCATTGCCTGGAGGTCTTGGTGGCTCGGGGCAAGGGGGCGGCCATCCACAAGGTCGCCGACGCGTTGCTCAGCGTCAAGGGTGTGAAACACGGCAAGTTGACGATGACGACGACCGGCAAGGGGCTGCGGTGAGCCGCCGGTGACGAGTGTGTTACGTGTCTTCCTGGTTGCGCTTGGCGTGATCTTCCGGACTGCGCCCCTGGCCGCTCATGATCCGGATGCTCTGGATCTGGAGGTGCCGGAAATACAGGTTGAGGCCGATCGGCCGGTTGCGGCGTCTTCCCAACAGTTCATCCCCGACAAGGAATATCTCATGCAGCCGCAGGGCCGCCCGGCCCAGGTGCTGCGGCTGATTCCCGGGTTCGTCGCGGTCGAACATTCCGGTGGCGCGGGAAAGGCCGACCAGTACTTCCTGCGCGGGTTCGATGCCGACCATGGGACCGATGTCGCGTTTTTCACCGACGGGATGCCGATCAATCTGCGAAGTCACGCCCACGGACAAGGTTATACCGATCTCAACTTCATCATTCCGGAAACCATCGAAGGCGTCGATGTCTTCAAAGGGGCCTACTTGCCCGAGTACGGAGACTTTGCCACGGCCGGCGCGGTGAATTTTCGTACGCGTGAACTGGTGAAGGAAGGAGTGGTGCAGTCGGCCGGTGGGCAATTTGCTACCCAGCGCCATCTCCTGATGTTGTCGCCGACCAAGGACAAGGTACGCACCCTCTTCGCGGCGGAAGGTTACTACACCGACGGGCCTTTTCAGAATGACAACCGGTATCTTCGCGGCAATTTGTTGGGCAAGGCCACGATGAATCCGCTCGGCCGTGACGAACTGGTCGTCATCGGCACGTTTCAGAAGTCGCAGTGGAACGGGTCCGGCGAGATTCCCCTGCGCGCGGTTCATGACGGATCGCTGGATCGATTCGGATCGATCGATCCGAGCGAAGGCGGCAACACGCTTCGCAGCACGGGGCGGCTGAACTACCACTATGACACGCCATCGGGCGGCCGGTTCTTTGCCGATGCCTATGCCCAGTACTATCGATTCGATCTGTTCACCAATTTCACGTTCTTTCTCAACGACCCCATCAACGGCGACGGGTTCCAGCAATCGGACCGGCGAGTCGTCTACGGCGCCGATGTGGGCTACAAACAGCTTGTCCGGTTCTTCGACATGGACGGTGCCGCGACGGTAGGTTTCCAGGCACGGGTGGACGATATCCATGCGCGTCTTGGGCCGCAGGTGCGGCGGGCGCCTCTGGGGACGACCGTGGACAGCCGCATTTTCGAAGCTTCCTATGCGCCGTTCCTGAAACTGGATCTGCAGCCGATGCCCTGGTTGCGACTGTCTGGCGGCGTCCGGAGCGAAGTGTTCACATTCGACGTGCGGAACCGCTGTGGGACCTGTGCCGAACAGCCGGCCGGCCATACGAGTTCAGGGCTGGCGCTGCCGAAAATGAACGTCATTCTGGGGCCCTGGTTCAACACGGAATTCTTCGCCAACTATGGCGAGGGGTATCACAGCAATGATGCCCGTTCGGCCGTGGCCCAGGTCGCGTCCCCGTTGGCGAGGGCGAGAAACTATGAAGTCGGCGTTCGCTCGAAGCCACGGGGGGCCGACGGGGTCGAACTGATCGCGACCCTATGGGCGCTGGACCTGAAGCAGGAACTGCTGTTCGTGGGAGATGAAGGGACGACGGAGATTCGGGGGGCTTCGCGCCGGCGTGGCATGGAGGTCGCCGCCAGAGGGCAGGTGTGGGGACCGCTCTACTTCAACGGCAGCGTGACGTGGACCAAGGCGGAATTTACGAATGGGGACGCGATTCCGTTGGCTCCGGAAGTGACGGCCTACGGAGCATTGCTGTTGCGCTGGCCGGAGGGGCTTACGTCACAGATTCAGGCGACCTATCTCGGGGTGCGGCCGCTGGTGGAGGACCGCAGCGCAAAGGCGCCGTCCTGGACCACGTTCGATCTTTCCGAGCGGTACCAACTTCCGGTGAAGTTGTCACACGGCCGGTTGGAAGCGTTCCTCTTCGTGCAGAATCTGTTCAATACGAAATGGGAGCAGGCCACGTTTTACTTTGACTCCCGATTGCGCAACGAAGCGACCGGCGTCGCGGATACGCACTTCGTGCCGGGGAGTCCGAGATTTGTAATGGGGGGCCTCGCCTGGTACTTCTGATAGCCTTCTGAAAATGGCTCCTAGCGGCGTTCTCGGCTCAAAAATATCCTCAACGTACCGCAAGGGTACGCCTGCGGCATTTTTTCGCTTTCGGCCTTGCTAGGAACCATTTTGAGAAGCCTATGTAGATGCATCCGGATGATCGCCGCTGCACCTCTGGTGTTGCGACCGGCTGCGGCACTTCCTCTATCGATTGAACGTATGGATTGTCGGCAGGTACCCTATGCGATTCCGCTGTTACCTTAGTTTGGAGTGGCCATGATCCTGCCCCGTGACTATTTCGATCGACCGACCCTCGATGTGGCTCGTTCCTTGGTTGGGAAATATCTCGTGCGCGAGCAGGGCGGTCGGCTGATCGCCGGAAAGATCATCGAGGTCGAGGCCTACATCGGCCAGGAGGACAAGGCCTGTCATGCTTCAAAAGGACGGACGCCACGGACGGACGTGTTGTTCGGGCCGCCGGGGCATGCCTATGTCTATCTCTGTTACGGCATGTATGAGATGTTGAACGTGGTTACGGAGCGGCAGGGATTTCCCGCGGCGATCCTACTGCGAGCCGTGGTGTGTGAAGGACGGTTGATCGATGGACCGGGGCGGTTGACCCGTGCCTTCGAGATCGACCGTCGCCTGAATCGTTGCGATCTCACGCTCGGTCGGTCGCTCTGGTTTGAGGACCGTGGTGAGGCCATACCGACCGATCTGCTGCACACTCACCCGCGTATCGGGGTGGATTATGCCGGTGAGTGGGCGCACAAGCCCTGGCGCTTTCGTCTGACGTCGGAGACGTCGAAGCCTCGGCGTACGCAGACCCGATCGTCTGCCCCCAGAACATAAAAAAGGGGAAGCCGGTGTTCGGCTTCCCCTTCGTAGAACGGAGTCTAAGAAATGAACAACTAGTCGATCTTGCGCTCGCCGGTGATCTTGGTCGCTGAGGTCACGGGCGGTTCAATCTTGATCTGCGGGCCTTGCACGTTCGGCAAGCGGCCTGCGCCCTGGCCTTCGGTGATCCGTGCATTATCCGTCTTCACCAACTTCTGCTCGGCATGTTTGCTGGAGGAATCAGCAGACTTGAGCAGGGTGGATTCGCCGCGGGCATCCTTCTGTCCCGGATCGTTGGCCGTCGGCTGTCCCGTCACCGGGCTGCCGTCGTTCTTCATCGGATAACCTTCGTGCTTCGGCAACAGCGCCGGGTTGGCGGAGGCCATCGAACACAGAAACAGGACACCTGCAAGGGTCGCGACGCTGCTGATCACGAATTTCATACCCCTACTCCTTTGAAAGAATGTGAAAGTATG
>WIAG01000111.1 GCA_014055495.1 Nitrospira sp. CR1.2 | reverse complement strand
CGGTGGGGAGCAGGTTGCGTAGCTGACCCTGGGCCTGTTTGAAGGCCTGATCCAAATCGTCGCCCTTTTTACTCCAAGGGTCCTTAGGGTCCCAGACCATCGCGTGGCTCAATTGTGAGGTATGGTGAAGATGCCGTCCGGTCACCTTAACAAAGTGAAGACCTGCGAGCAATACTTAAGATGCGCGGAGGGAGAAGGGTGAGGCAGGTATCACGTTCAGGAGGAGGGAGAATTCTGACGATGCCGTTCCAGTTCCGAAATCCGCGTTTCCAGTTTCTTGATCCAATCCAGGAGTCGTTGTTGTGTCCCATCGCCCAGGTCGGCTGTGTCGTTGATTCCCGATCCAGGAGTATCGGCTGGTGTGGCTAGAGGGGGTGTTGTGACGAGCTTGAGCAGCGAGCACATGGTTCGCCTGTTCAAGCTCGTTGATTCTTCGTGTGAGGTCCTCAATGGTCTGGCGTTCCGTGCGTTCATGTGAAGAGCGGGGAAGGCGGTTCTCGTTGTCGGCAGGGTGTGGTATCGCTCGGGAAGGCGTCGTCAGAAAAGATGAATAGGCGATCGACAAGGCTCGCTCTGGGTATCGGACCAGACTCCCCGATCGGGTCTGCGTTTGATACGTGGGTTCTTCGAAGAACAGGGCGAAATCCTGCTCGCCGATTGACACGCAAGGGGACTGCCGCGCGTATTGCAAGGTTTCTCTCATGTCGCTGAGGCGGTCGGTGGCGCCGACATCGGACAGGGTTGTGTGCACAGGATGTTTAAAATTGAAGAGGGTAATCGATAACATCTCGTCTCGAATGGACAATGCGCCGGATGTGACCGTGCTTCGCGCGCCGGACGCGGGGGTGGTGAGCAGAAACACCACGGCTTCTTCGGGCGTGGCCTGTGCCAATGCCTTCTGAATAGGCGGAGTGAGCCGGTCGAGGTCGGCGTCGTTAAAGAGTCGCGGCGTTCCGGGAGCCTGAACAAACGAGCTTAATAGCCCGATCTTTTCGCGGGCGAGCAATGAAGCCAGCAGCATTCGTATCTGCCGGCCACTAAGCTGGAGCGGGTGGGAGAACCGCATTCCTTGAAGGACGTCCGTACATGTTTGCGCCGGTTCCACACGAGCGAGCAGTTCGTGTGCATCGTGGATGACTCTCGGTGGAGAAGGCGTCGTCGCACAGCCGCCGATGAAGGCTGCGAAAAGGATCACGCAGGCGATGTGCACGGCGCGACTGGTTGACATGTGGGTATGAAACCATCCCGAGGGCGACACTTCAAGCCTGATGTGTCGGAACAAACGTCAGATCTTCGCTCAGCCCGGGCATGGTGCCGATTTTGCGAATGCCCGCTTTGGTTCCCTTGTAGTAAGGAATAGTGGTCGCCGGGTCGACATAATCGGTCGTCAAACTGTTCAGCCACCCTTTCGGGTGTTCGAACAACATAGACACATGTCCGGGTGCATTCGAGTCGGTCACGACGGCCATGGCCGAGACTGGTCCGTAGGGATTGAACAATTCGATCAGATCCCCGTTGGCGATGTCGAGACGTTGGGCATCCTGCGGATGAATTTCTACATGCGGGAACGGCTCACGACCCATCACGTACGGTTTGCGGGCATCGTCGTAGAGCGTTTGCCAGCCATCATTAGCCCTCCCATTGTTCACCCAGAACGGGTATCGGCCGTCATCGATGAGGGCCTGAATCTGGGGAGGGAAGCCAGGCCACGCCGAAGGAATGAACGTGAATCGCATTCCATCCATGTAGAGGCGGATGGTGCCGACCGGCATGCCGTGCTTCATTCCTTGCACGGGCGTTTGCACCCCGTTCGTGCCCAGTGCCTTCAACATGGCGTAGGTCGTGTCCCCATAGTCTTCCTGGGCGCCCTTCACGCCGGCAGCCGCGGCACGGAAGACCTCTTCGTCGCTGGTCCAGGTACATCCTGAAAAACGAGCGGCCATTTCCGCCTTGCCTTCGGCACGGTAGGCGGACTCCAACCGTTGTGCCATGCGCGCCATGATTTTTCAATCAGGTTCGGCGATCCCCGGCGCATCCATGAACTGCTGATAGAGCCGGAGCCGCCGTTCCCCGTTGATGGAGGTGAGATTCATCTCGCCCCATTGGGCTGCAGGTAGGACAAGATGAGCATTCTGGGCGGTCTCTGTCGGGTAAATATCCTGCACGATGAGAAACACCCCCCCCCTTGTCGAGGGCGCTCATGACTCATGACGAGTAGGAGCGCAAACCGGAAGGATGATCGTGGCACAGGGGAACCAGTCATACGCGATGAGCTTCCTTTCTGAACGAAAGAGATATGATGATGTAAATATATCTATGTGATAGGCCCGCATAAATCGACGTTTCCTAACACGCTATATTCCCGACAATCTGTGATCCCGCTTACAAAAAGAGTGTGATGAATAGACTATAGGCAAGTGCCGAAAGGAGCGCGGAGGCCGGCAACGTCACGATCCAGGCCAGCACCATGTCGCGCACGGTGGCCCAGCGGACGGCCGTGACGCCCTTGAGGAGACCGATGCCGATGATGGCGGAGCTGCTCACATGCGTCGTCGAGACAGGTAAGCCCAACCAGCCGGAAGTCAGGACGAGCGACGACGTCGTCAGGTTTGCGGTGAGACCTTCGGCATGGTTCATCCGGGTGACTTTTTCTGCCAGCACTTCCGTGACGCGCAGTCCGCCGAAGTAACTGCCGAATCCCATCGCGAGGGCCACCGCGCCGAATGCGGACAGTTGAAACGGTGTGCTCGGCCATGTGGCTGTGGCACTGCCGAGCAGCAGCATGGCCACGATTTTGGGTGCGTCGTTGGTCCCGCGTGCAAACGAGGCGAGCCCGCTGGAAACCCAGTGAATCGTGTCGAGTCCGATCACGAGTCCCTGCAGGCCGGTGCGATCGCAGTGCGAGGGGACGGCAATGACCGGCTGCCCGAGGCTGGTACCTTGAAAAAGGGTTCGAGTGCTTCCATGCGCGTCGATCGCCACCAGTGCTCGAGCGTCCGGCATCACGCAGAGACAGGCTCCCTCCCATCTGGCCGACAGCAGACGCACGGCGGGGTGCACAAGGAGCGAGACGGCAAGCGCGAGGAGTGGGCTCAGCAGCAATGGAAGCGCGATTTTGCTTCCGATAGCCGGCCACACCAACCCCTCTCCGGACAACGCCGCCACCCCTGTGCCCACAATTGCGCCTGTGAGGGCATGGGTCGTCGACACGGGGAGGCCGGTGCGGGAAGCCAGTAAGACCCACAGCATTGCACCGGTCACGATGGCCAGGGCGACGGTTGGTTGGAGCGTGGTGCCGGGTCGGATGAGGCCGTTGCTGAAGGTTTTCACCATGGCGCCTGCCACGAGAGCGGAGACGCTTGCGCCGACGATGGTCCAGGCCGTGCCCCACAGGATCGCCGTCCGGTAGGTGGTGACGCCGCTGCCGACCAATGTCGCGATCGCTTTCGAGACATCATTGGTGCCGTTGGCATAGGCCAATGCCAGCACCAACGCAAAGGTCAGGAAAGAAACATCCATGGAGTCTCCCATGCAGAATGTGCAATCCATCGATCCGGCAAGGCCATGAGGATGGGAGTCTGTCGAGGCGTACCGGACACGTAGGGTGAGGCGGGCACACGGCCGCGAACGAGGCAGCGCGGCGGTTTCAACATGCTGCTCATGCCACAGATCCGCCGCAGGACGAGCCTGAGCCGGCCGTGCAGCCGTAGCAATGATTGCGGGTGACGATCCGCCGGTAATGAAGTTGTGCCGGATTGAAATCCCGGATGTGCGCGGGGGCCCCGTGATCGACGGGCAGGTCGAGCATCTGGTTAAAGTCACAATCGTACAACCGGCCGTCCCAGCTCACGGACAGGGTATAGCGACACATCACTCCGGCGGCGGCGGCCGGATTGAACGCGTTGGCCAGTCGTTCCATATAGCCCTCGTAATTCCCCGTCTCCACCAGGAATTCGAGAAAGCGGCTCACCGGCATATTCGTGATCGTATACAGATGGTTAAATTCCACGCCATGCTTGGTGCGAAGCTCTTTCCTGAACTGCGCTTCAACGGCCTCTTGCTTGGGAGGCAGAAAGGCGCCGACGGGGTTGTGCACGAGATTCAACAGTAACCCGCTGCCCTCACGGCCGTAGCCCAGCCCGTTCAGCCGCCGAAGCGCCTCGATGGATTTGTCGAAGATGCCCTCGCCCCGTTGCGCGTCGGTCTGCGCGGCTCGGTAATAGGGAAGCGAGGCGACGACTTCGACACGATGATGAGCGAGAAACTCGGCCAGATCCGCCTGCGAAGGCAACAGCAGCACCGACAGGTTGCAGCGATCCATCACATGACGGTTCAGGGCGCTGGCCTGCTCCACCAGTCGGCGGAAATTGGCATTGAGCTCGGGCGCCCCCCCGGTGATATCGACGGTCGGAATGTCGGTCTGTGCCAAGGCTGCAATGCATTGCTCGGCCGTTTCCCTCGACATGCGTTCCGTCCGGTCCGGCCCGGCATCCACGTGACAATGGCGGCAGGTCTGGTTGCAGAGCTTTCCCAGATTGATTTGAAAAACCGTGATGCCGGTCGCCTGGAGCGGGGAGAGCCCGCTTCGTTGAAGTTGTTCCTCAAACGGAAGCCCCGCCCCAATCTGTGCCAGCAGCCTCAACTGCTCGGCGGAGGAGGCAAGCGGTTTGTGCTGGCCCAGGAGTGTCAGTGCCATTGCGGACTACTCCAAGTCGTGCGGAGCCCGTTCATACGCGGCATACCGGTCTCAGTGTTTGCGCGGCATGGCGAGCAGGGTTGAGGTTGGGAATCGTAATTCGCAGCAGCCGAAGTCCAGCACCTGCTCGCCTCGACTCTTCATCGCGCGCTGGACGGTCGGTTCCACTCGATAACAGACCTGTTTGCCGTGTCGATGTCCCTCCACCAATCCGGCATCCCGAAGAATTCGGAGGTGATGCGACACATGCGGCTGAGAGCAGCGTAGAACTTCCGTGAGATCGGTCACGCACTTTTCGCCCAGCAACAGTGATTCCAGGATGCGAAGACGCGTTTCATCGCCCATGGCCTTTAAGACGGCGGCGCACTGACGTGGGGTCGTGAGCTTGGCGGTCGTGTGACGCGGCATCAGCAGCAATTCCCTCCGGGGGCGCAACCGACCGCGTCCCCCTCCACGAGGCTTGAGTTTCGATGGTAGATCATGAAGTGGGGGCGGTACGCATCCTGCGTCAGGACCTGAACGGTTTTTGAACAGATTTCCAACGGCACGCCGCGATAATACTGATGATGATCGTCGTCTTCGGCGCTAATGACCGGTCCGGTGAGAATGGCATAGGCCCCCTGCCAGACGCAGGGCGTCTGCGCCGGATGGATCGCGCGCCAGCGTGGATCGGCCGAATCGAGGGTGGTCGGTGCGGGGCCGATGAGAAAGAGTGATCGGAGCGGGGCGGTCTGCAACAGCTGCGCGCGCTCCGCATCGATCGATTGCGGCACGCCGCGTCGGTATTGTTGCCCTAGCTCGTCGGTCACGACGGAGAACGGCCCACAGAGGGTGGCATACAGCGTCGTGCGCTGGTCGACCACGGCCGGCAGTTTGTATCCCGTCAAGGTCACGGACAGAAAATGCACGCCGTCGATCGATTGCCACGCGGTGGACTTGATCTGGTGCACGGCGCGAAATCCTGCGTCCACCATCCCGCCGATGTAATCCTGCACTTGCAGGGATCCAGAGAGACAGTCGCCCCACTTGGCGCTATCGTGAACCATGTATTGGGGTACCACTTGGTCTGACACGATATCGGAGATGGTGAAGCGACCGCCGGGTTTTAAGACGCGGTACATCTCGCGAAAGACCTTGCGCTTGTCGGGAGCCAGATTGATGACGCAATTGGAGATGATCAGGTCGATACTGGCGTCCTCCACCGGCATGGCATCGGCCATGCCCTTGCGGAATTCCGTGTTGGGTTGAGGATAGCCGAGGTTTGCGGCGACGAGGGGGGCATTCCGGCGGGCGATCTCCAGCATGGTGTCGGTCATATCGAT
>WIAG01000110.1 GCA_014055495.1 Nitrospira sp. CR1.2 | reverse complement strand
GCTCGACGCATCGCCAGACGGGATGCCTCAAGAATGTTCAGCCGATCGATCTCCGCCTCCGTTGCAGCACCGATCCCGACGCCGATCGCCCGACGCACGATCTCGACAAAAAGTCGGTTGCGTACAGATTCTGAAACCTGTTTGGAATCGTTCAGCCCAGGCAGGCGGCATCGACGCGGCAATACGACAGCGGCAGCGACCACGGGACCGGCGAGAGGCCCACGTCCGGCTTCATCCAGGCCGGCGATGAAGCGATACCCGCGCGACCGAGCCTCCCCCTCGAACTCCTCGGAAGGGCTCCCAGTCGCCGGGTTCAGCCTCTCAGCCACACGTGCGCCTCTGTCCAGCTCGCATGTGGTCGGCGGGACTACGCCTTTGCGGCTGCCGCTTCCTGTTTGGCAGCGGCCTGCGCCTTGCCTTCGACCTTAAACTCGCGGTCTTCCACCTTGGCAAACTTGCCTTTTTTGGTCCGCAAATAATACAGCTTGGCACGGCGGACACGCCCCTGACGCACCACGTCGACCTTGGCCACGTTGGGTGAATGGATCGGGAACGTCCGCTCGACGCCGACGTTATAGGACAGCTTACGCACCGTGAACGTCTCGCTGTTCAACGTTCCTTTTCGGGCAATCACAGTCCCTTCATACACCTGGATACGTTCTTTCTCACCTTCAACGACTTTCACATGCACGCGAACGGTATCCCCGATCTCGAACTTGGGTGCCGTTTTCTTGGTTAAGGATCGTTGGATCCGCTCTAGCCGATTCATAGTCTCTCTCCTCCTCTCAACGAACAGGTACCTGTACCAGACTCTCTTGCATCACTTCATTGAGTAACCGTCGATCTTCCACTCCGAGCTCGCGATCCCGTAACAAATCCGGCCGCTTGAGATACGTGTTCCGCAAGGCTTCCTTCCGGCGCCACACTCGAATGGCCTCGTGGTGCCCCGAGACTAACACTTCGGGAACCACCATGCCGCGCACCTCCGCCGGTCTGGTATAGTGCGGATACTCCAACAACCCCTCGGTAAAGGACTCTTCGGCCGCCGACGCCGCATCACCGAGAACGCCGGGGACCAAGCGAGCAGCGGCATCAATCATCACCAATGCCGGCAACTCTCCACCGGTCAGCACATAGTCGCCGACAGAAATCTCCTCGGGATGCAGCGCTAACCGAACACGCTCGTCCATCCCTTCATAATGCCCGCACACGAACACGATGACCCGTTCGTCCTGCGCCAGAGAGTGCGCCAATTCCTGCGTGAACGGACGCCCCTGCGGTGACGGCACAATCACTCGCAGGGTCGTTGGCGGACAAGCGGTCTGATACCGCGCACGTAGCGCATCAACCGCCCGCAGCACCGGTTCAGCCTTCATAACCATCCCTGCGCCCCCGCCGTACGGCACGTCGTCGGCCGTCTTATGCCGGTCAAACGTATGGTCACGCAGATTCTCGACGGCAACCTCCAACAAGCCCTTCTCTTGGGCACGTTTGAGGATACTTTGGCCGATGACCGGAGCCACCATATCCGGGAACAATGTCACCACAGCACAGCGCATGTTAGAGGTCTCCGAACCCCTCGGGCAATCGAACCGTCATCACGCGTCCCTTGACATCCACCGCGACCACAAGCTGTTTTGCCGCAGGAATCAGGAGCTCTTTTCCATCCTGCCGGACGAGAAACGCTTGATTGTCAGCGAAGGCCAACACGTCTTCCAGCCGCCCCAACACCGTCCCCGCCTCATCCTGCACGACCATCCCGACCAAATCACATTGATAATAATGGTCGGTCGGCAACGGCGGCGAGTCACCGCGCGGGACCTGCACGAGTCCGCCGCGAAACTCGGCGATCTGCTCCGGAGTCGTGAACGCATCGAACCCGACAATCAGCGTGGGGCCACCGGACCGCACATGAGTCACGCGGGTCACGAGACTCTTGCCGTTCGGTGCCACAAGAGTCACATCGTGAAGGTGATCAAACCGACCCGGCACGTCGCTCAGCGATCGTACCCGCGCTTCACCCCGTACTCCGAACGACCGCTCAATCCGGCCGATGGTCACAAGCTCTGCCTGATCGAGCGTCGCCATGTGCTCCGGTTACTTCTTGCGGGCTTCGCCTTGTTCCGGCTTCACAGCCTTTGCACTCTTCTCGGTCTCGAACTCTTTCCACACACCGTGCCGCTTGAGGAGCGTCCGTACCGTGGTCGTGGGCTGCGCGCCATGCCGCAACCACGAGAGCACTCGCTCCGACTTCAATTCCGGCACCGCCGGATTCTTGAGCGGATCAAAAATACCGAGAATTTCCAAGAACCGGCCGTCGCGAGGTTTCCGCGAATCCGCCGCGATCACCCGATACATCGGGCGCTTGTGTCGCCCCGTCCGCGCCAATCGTAAATGAACTGCCACTCGAACCTCCTCAGAATAATGAGCGCTCAGCCAACGGCCATACCCGCTCGGTTTGCACACTCTTCATCATTCACCCGTCGTCGTGTTCCGACTTTCGCGCGACTACATGCCGCGAAGCATTTGGGCCAGCTGTCGCCGACCGCCGGCGCCGCTCGACATGACCTTCGCGATTTTTCGGGCTTGCAAGAACTGCTTGATCAAGCGATTCACTTCCTGCACGCTTGTCCCGCTTCCGCGAGCAATACGCTTCTTCCGGCTCCCGTTGATCAGCGTATGGTCGCGTCGTTCACACGCGGTCATGGAATCGATCATGGCCGCGACCCGCTTCATCTCTTTTTCAGGCAAGCCGCTGTTCGCCAGATCTTTCAGCTTCTGGCCACCCGGCAGCATGCCCAATATCTGCTCAAGGGAGCCCAACCGATTCATTTGTCCCAGTTGCGACCGGAAATCTTCCAGGGTGAAGGTGCTGCTGATCAGCTTCTTTTGCGCCGCCTCCGCTTCTTCCCGTGAAAACGTCTCCTGCGCCTTCTCGATCAACGAGAGGACATCGCCCATGCCCAGAATTCGAGAGGCCATCCGATCCGGGTGAAACGGTTCCAGCGCATCGAGCTTCTCGCCCATGCCGAGGAATTTAATCGGCTGTCCGGTCACGGCCCGAATCGAGAGAACGGCTCCGCCTCTGGCATCGCCTTCGACCTTGGTCAAGATGACACCGGTCAGACCAACCTGTTGATTGAACTGGCCGGCCATGTTCACCGCATCCTGACCGGTCATGGCGTCGGCAACCAACAGAACTTCGTGAGGGGTGACCGCCTGCTTGACGGCCACCAGCTCGGCCATCAACTCATCGTCGATATGCAACCGACCGCCGGTATCGAGCACGACGAGGTCATAGCCCTGTTCCTGCGCTCGTTCGACCCCGCGCTGACAAATCCTCACCACATCCGCGCGCGACGCATCGACCTGATCGAACCGATGAACATCAATACCAAGGTCGTGTCCGAGGCTGGCCAACTGATCGCCTGCGGCCGGGCGGCGCGGATCGGCCGCCACCAGCAACACCCGCTTGCCTTGACTCTTGAATAAGCGCGCCAGCTTGCCGGAGGTGGTCGTTTTCCCGGCACCCTGTAATCCCACCATCATGACAGTGGTAGGCGGCCTGGAGGCGAGGCTGATGCCGGACCGCTCTCCACCCATCATCTCGCGAAGCTCGTCCCAGACAATCTTGACGACTTGATGACCGGGGGTCAGGCTTTTCAACACTTCCTGGCCGATCGCCTTTTCGCGTACACGCTCCAGGAAATCCTTGACGACTTTGAAATTGACGTCCGCCTCAAGCAAGGCAAGGCGAACTTCCTTCAACGCCTCGGCAATATTGTCCTCTGTCAGGACACCCTGCCCTCGAAGCTTCTTCAGAATCCGTTCAAATTTTTCGCTCAGCGCGTCAAGCACAGTGCACCAAAGAAAAAGGCCATCGAAGCCGGGGTCGAGCCAGAGCTCCGATCGCCTCGAAAAACATCACAAAAAATAGCATCGGGCAGTCTATAGAAGGGGGGAAGGTGAAGTCAAGACATTCACGCATCCGACAACGCAGCCCCCCAACATCGTTCGGCGTGCTTCCGTCGCAGTCTTCTTCGCACCAGCCGCTCAGGTCGGCACAGGGCAGGACAGGCTCCGACTCATGAGCAGCGGAGCAAAGAACCAGCACATCTATACCAGCAAGAGTATGACAGGACACCCACATCCCATTCCCTCGCACCGCCTGGCATGCATTTTGTTGACATCAAATTAGGCTTCCGATATGGTGCCTCAAGTCGGCACAAACAGCCGGTTGCGGGTGAACGGGGGAGAGCTGGGATGAGAAAATCGATCGGCGTGCTGCTGATCTTTATCCTGATCGGCGGAATGCTGGGCGGGATTTTCGGTGAAATTCTGCGCGTGATGGCCCCGAACGGCGCGATTCAAAACATCTTTGCCAGCAATTTCTCACCTGGAATCAATCCACCGCTCACCATCGACCTGGTGCTGCTCAAGCTGACGTTCGGATTCAGCATCAAGGTCAGCCTGCTCAGTGTCCTCGGCATGTTTCTCGGCGCCTACCTCTACAAGCAGATGTGATCGGCATCCGACGCCCATCGTGCGTCGAACGATTGCCTCTCCTACTGCGCCACCTCCAGCACTTTGAGCTTCAGCGACCTGATCCGATTCCGTAACTCCGCCGCCCGCTCGAACTCCAATTTCTTCGCCGCCGCCTTCATTTCCACTTCGAGCCGCCGAATGACCTGCTCCGTGTCCCCCACTGCCACATACTCCGTGGGAGATTCCGCCGCCAAGTCAAGCTGCGTCTGGCTCACCCCACCCGTCGCATAGTCCAGGGCAGGAATCTGCTTCTTCACGCTCTGCGGCGTAATTCCGTTGGCCCCGTTGTACGCTTCCTGAATATGACGCCGCCTGGCCGTCTCATCGATCGCACGGCGCATCGAGTCGGTTACCGTGTCCCCGTAAAAGATGACCCGTCCGTCGACATGCCGGGCCGCTCGGCCGGCGGTTTGGATCAACGAACGATGCGAGCGGAGATAGCCTTCCTTATCAGCATCCAAAATCGCCACCAGCCCGACCTCAGGAAGATCCAGCCCCTCCCGCAACAGGTTGATGCCGACCAGCACGTCGAAGACGCCGCGCCGAAGGTCCCGAATAATCTCCGCCCGCTCCAGCGTCTTGATATCTGCGTGCAGATAGCGCACGTTCACTCCAAGATCGTGATAGTACTCCGTCAGATCTTCTGCCATGCGTTTCGTCAGCGTCGTCACGAGCACACGATTACCCTTCGCTGCCTCCGCCCGCACTTCCGCCAGCAGATTGTCCACCTGCCCCTTCGCAGGTCGTACGTCGATGAGCGGGTCTATCAAGCCGGTCGGGCGAATAATCTGTTCGATGACCTCACCTTTGGCATGGTCCAACTCATAGGGGCCCGGCGTCGCCGACACGTAGATGACCTGCTTCAGCATCCGCTCAAACTCGGCGAACTTCAGTGGGCGATTATCGACGGCGGACGGCAGGCGAAAGCCGTAGTCCACCAATGTGCGTTTCCGTGAGAAGTCCCCTTCATACATGCCGCCGATTTGCGGCACCGTCGCGTGCGACTCATCAATGATCAAGAGAAAATCCTTCGGAAAATAATCGATCAGGGTCGGCGGAGCCTCCCCCGGCGCACGGCCGCTCAAGTGGCGCGAGTAGTTTTCGATCCCGTGGCAATACCCCATGGCGCGAATCATTTCAAGGTCGAACTTGGTCCGCTGCTCGATCCGCTGGGCCTCCAGCAACTGGCCGCTCTTCTTGAATGCCGCCACCCGGGCCTCCAATTCTTCCTCAATGCCCGTGATGGCCCGTTCATATCGATCAGGCGCAATGAGATAGTGCGTATTCGGGTAAATGGCGATTTTCGGCAACTTGCCCAACGACTTACCGGTCAACGGATCGATCTCGTGAATGGCATCGACGACGTCACCGAAGAGTTCGATACGCACCGATTTGGCCTCCGAGGAGGCCGGGAAAATCTCGATGACATCCCCCCGCGCGCGAAACGTCCCGCGGTGGAAATCCACGTCATTGCGCGCATATTGAATGTCCACCAGCTTCGCGAGAACCTTTTCACGCCTCGTTTCCATGCCCTCTTCGAGATAGACCAACATGTCATGGTACACCTCCGGCGATCCGAGGCCATAGATGCAGGAGACCGATGAAACGATTAACACATCGTTCCGCTGCAACAACGACGTCGTGGCCGCGTGGCGCATCTGATCGATCGCGTCGTTGATCGAGGCATCTTTCGCGATATAGGTGTCGCTCTGAGGAATGTAGGCTTCGGGCTGGTAATAATCGTAATA
>WIAG01000109.1 GCA_014055495.1 Nitrospira sp. CR1.2 | reverse complement strand
ATGACGAACGGGAATGTCTCGAGCAGGGCATGACGTTTGCCGTTCCCCTGAAGTTGCGCGTGCGGCTCATCGTGTTCGACAAAGAAGATAAGGGGCCGAAAAAGAAGGTGTTGGACGTTCGGGAGCAAGAGGTTTATGTCGGCGAACTGCCGCTGATGACCGAGCGCGGAACGTTTCTCATCAACGGGACTGAGCGGGTGGTGGTCAGTCAGTTGCACCGCTCGCCGGGCGCGTCCTTTACGCATGACAAGGGGCGTACGCATGCCAGCGGTAAGGTCTTGTACTCTGCTCGGATCATTCCCTATCGAGGATCCTGGCTCGATTTTGAATTCGACGCCCGGGACATTTTGTACGTGCGCATCGATCGCCGGCGCAAAATGCCGGCGACCATTCTCCTGAAAGCCTTCGGGTACAGCACGGACGACTTATTGCGGATGTATTATCCGGTTGAGGAAATTCGTGTTTCTAATGGGAAGCTGTATCGGAAGCTCGATCCGGAAATTCATCACGGTTTGAAATGCTCGACGGAGGTGATGGAGAAGGGCGGCAAGGATCCATTAGTTCGCGAAGGTGCCAAGCTGACCAAGGTGTTGATCGCCAAGCTGAAAGCCGCAGGGATTAAAGAAATTCCCGTCACGCCAGCCGAGTTGGTTGGACGTGCGGTCTTGACGGATTTGGTGGATAGCGGCAAAAAGCAGTCTTTGGCTGAAAAGAATCAACGTCTCACAGAAGACATCCTGGAGAAGATTCTCGACAGCGATATTGCGGAATTCAAGGTGGTGTATCTGGATACCACCAACGCGACGTTGGTGATTCTTGACACGCTCGATATGGAACGCACCGGGTCTAAAGAAGAGGCAATGGTTGAAATCTATCGTCGGCTTCGTCCGGGCGAGACGCCTTCGGTGGATACGGCCCGTGCTTTGTTTGACAACCTCTTCTTGAGCCCGAAGCGCTACGACCTGTCGCCCGTCGGCCGGCTGAAGCTTAATAAGAAGTTGGGGCTCGATTTTGCCCTTGAGCAGCGCACCTTGACGGCGCAAGACATCGTTGAAGTGGTGCGCTATTTGGTCAATTTGAAGATCGGTCGTGGGGAGATCGATGACATCGACCATCTGGGTAATCGTCGTGTGCGGTCTGTCGGCGAATTGCTGGAAAACCAGTTCCGCCTTGGCCTCGTTCGCATGGAGCGCAGCATCAAGGAGAGGATGAATCTCCTCGACATGGAAACGGTGCTGCCCCATGACTTGATCAATGCCAAGCCTGTTGTTGCCGCAGTAAAAGAGTTTTTCAGCAGTAGTCAGTTGTCTCAGTTCATGGATCAAACGAATCCTCTGGCTGAAATCACCCATAAGCGCCGGTTGTCCGCCCTGGGCCCCGGCGGTTTGACCCGTGAGCGGGCGGGATTCGAAGTGCGGGACGTGCATCCCTCCCACTACAGCCGCATTTGTCCGATCGAAACGCCGGAAGGTCCTAACATCGGTCTGATCACGTCTCTGGCTACCTATGCACGCATCAATGAATTCGGCTTCATTGAAGCGCCCTACCGGAAAGTTGTCAAGGGGCGGGTGAGTGATGAGCTGGAATATCTTTCGGCAATCGAAGGGGATAAGTACATTATCGCCCAGGCCAACTCCAAGGTAGATACTTCCGGTCGCCTTGTTTCGGAGACCGTGTCGGCGCGATCAGCCGGAGATTTCATCACGGCAACGCCAGACAAAATCGAATATATGGACGTGTCCCCGAAACAGGTGGTCAGTGTGGCGACGGCTTTGGTGCCTTTTCTTGAGCACGATGACGCGAACCGCGCCTTGATGGGATCCAACATGCAGCGACAGGCCGTGCCCTTGCTCAAGGCGGAGTCTCCGCTTGTCGGAACCGGCATGGAATCCGTTGTGGCTCGCGATTCCGGTTACGTCGTGCAAGCCAAGCGTGAGGGTGTGGTCGAAAGTGTCGATGCCACTCGTATCGTCGTCCGCGCTGATTCGAAAGAGGGCCGCAAGCGAAACGATTCTGGTCTGGACGTGTACGAGATGATTAAGTTTCAACGTTCGAACCAAAATACCTGTATCACGCAGACCCCGGTGGTTCGAGTTGGTGAGCCGGTGAAGCGTGGACAGGTGTTGGCGGACGGCCCCGCCATCGATCATGGGGAGTTGGCGCTTGGGAAAAACGTGCTCGTGGCATTTATGCCTTGGGGTGGGTACAACTTTGAAGACGCGATTCTGTTGAGTGAAAAATTGGTGCGCGAAGATGCGTTCACCTCGATCCATATCGAGGAATTCGAGGTGGAAGCTCGCGATACGAAGCTAGGTAAGGAAGACATTACGCGCGATATTCCGAATGTCGGAGAAGAAGCGCTTCGCGATTTGGATGAAAGCGGCATCATCAGGATCGGAGCCGAGGTGAAGCCCGGCGACATTCTCGTGGGAAAGGTCACGCCCAAGGGCGAGACGCAACTGACGCCTGAAGAGAAATTGCTGCGGGCTATTTTCGGGGAAAAAGCCGGTGACGTGAAGGATACCTCCCTCACGGTTCCGCCTGGTGTCGAAGGCATCGTGGTCGACGTGAAGATCTTCTCGAGAAAGGGCTTGGACAAGGACGAGCGCTCGAAGAGTATCGAGAGTGAAGATCACATGAAGTTGCAGCGCGATCACCAGGAAGAGTTGCGCATCATCGAAGACGAAAAAACTAAGAAGGTTCGTAAGCTGTTGCTCGGCAAGGTGGTCGGTCGTGACCTGATGGACCCGGAAACCGGGGACGTGATCCTGAAGAAAAAAGGCAAACTCACCGCCGAAATCTTGAAGCGCCTCCCTGATGACATGGTGCGCCATATCATCCTCAGCGATCCTGATGAGCAGAAGGAGCTCGAGGACGTGGAGCGACGCGCCAAGGAGCAGATTGAAATTCTGCAGACCTTGTATGATGAAAAGGTCGGCCGTCTGAGAAGGGGGGATGAGCTTCCGCCCGGCGTCATCAAGCTCGTCAAGGTCTATATCGCGATGAAGCGAAAGATTCAGGTTGGCGACAAGATGGCCGGCCGTCACGGGAATAAAGGTGTCGTCTCGCGTGTGTTGCCGGAAGAAGATATGCCCTATCTGCCAGACGGTACGCCGGTCGAAATTGTGCTCAACCCGTTGGGTGTGCCGTCACGTATGAACGTCGGACAGATTTTAGAGACTCACCTAGGATGGGCGGCTCGCGCGCTCGGTATCAAGGTTGCGAGTCCGGTGTTTGATGGCGCGTCTGAGAAAGAGATTAAAGATCTGCTCAAGAAGAGTAAATTGTCGCCCAGTGGGCAGACAGTTTTGATGGATGGGCGGACAGGCGAATCGTTTAGCAGTCCAGTCACGGTAGGATACATGTACGTGTTGAAGCTGCACCACTTGGTGGATGATAAGATCCATGCCCGGTCAATCGGCCCTTATTCGTTGGTTACGCAACAGCCGCTTGGAGGAAAGGCACAGTTCGGCGGTCAACGGTTAGGAGAGATGGAAGTGTGGGCCCTTCAGGCCTATGGCGCTGCTTCTATTCTTCAGGAATTCCTGACGGTGAAGTCGGATGACGTTCCCGGTCGATCGCGTATGTACGAGGCGGTCGTCAAGGGGGAGCCATTCTTGGAGCCTGGATTGCCGGAATCGTTCAATGTGTTGGTCAAGGAGCTGCAAAGTCTTGGGCTCGATGTCGAGCTGGTCAAATCAAAGGACTGATTCTAGTGCTGAGTATTGCGAGCGGACATATCGGATAGCTCACCACTCAGAACTGCGCTCAGGCGACCGTTAAGGAGGGATCAACCTTGGAAGGTGTATACACATTATTCGAAAAGCCGCGTGACTCGGTGTCGTTCGACTCAATGCGGATTCGTATCGCGTCGCCCGAAAAGATCCGGTCGTGGTCATACGGTGAAGTAAAGAAGCCGGAAACGATCAATTACCGCTCGTTCAAGCCTGAAAAAGATGGGTTGTTCTGCGCCAAGATTTTCGGCCCGATCAAGGATTGGGAGTGTAACTGCGGTAAGTATAAACGCATGAAGCATCGCGGCATTGTCTGCGATAAGTGCGGTGTCGAGGTCATTCAGTCGAAGGTGCGCCGTGAGCGGATGGGCCACATCGAGTTGGCTGCTCCAGTTGCTCACATCTGGTTTTTGAAAGGTGTGCCCAGCCGGATTGGTACGCTGCTGGACATGAGCCTAAAGCAGCTCGAGAAGATCCTGTATTTCGAGAGCTACGTGATGGTGGATCCTGGGTCCACCAGCATGAGTGAGCAGGAACTGGTCTCCGAGGAGCAGCTCCGTTCGTTACAGTCCGAATATGGCAGCGGCGCTTTCAAGGTGGGTATTGGTGCGGAAGCAATTCGTGAATTGCTGCGCAAGGTGGACATCAATACGCAGTGGGATGAGCTGCACGTGAAGGCGAAGGCCTCTGCCTCGGCGGCCCTGAAAAAGAAATATGCGAAACGGCTGAAAGTCCTTGAGGCATTCCGCCGGTCTGGAAATAAGCCTGAGTGGATGATCATGGACGTCATCCCGGTCTTGCCGCCGGAATTGCGCCCGTTGGTACCGTTGGATGGCGGTCGTTTTGCCACGTCGGATCTCAACGATCTGTATCGCCGCGTGATCAACCGAAATAATCGCTTGAAGCGGTTGATCGAGCTGAAGGCGCCCGGGGTCATCATTCGCAACGAAATGCGGATGTTGCAAGAGGCGGTTGACGCCCTGTTTGACAACGGCCGTCGAGGCCGTGCCATTCGTGGGCCAAACAAGAGGCCGCTGAAATCCTTGAGCGACATGCTGAAGGGCAAACAGGGGCGCTTCCGGCAGAATCTATTGGGAAAACGTGTCGATTATTCGGGACGAACGGTTATTGTCGTCGGTCCGGAGTTGCGCCTGCATCAATGCGGGTTGCCTAAGAAGATGGCATTGGAGTTGTTTAAGCCGTTCATCTTTCACAAACTCGAGGAGCGTGGTGCGGCGACAACGATTAAGAGTGCCAAGCGATTGGTCGAGAAGGAACGCCCGGAAGTTTGGGATGTATTAGACGAAGTCATTCGCGAGCATCCCGTTCTTTTGAATCGCGCACCAACACTGCATAGGCTCGGCATTCAGGCCTTCGATCCCGTATTGGTCGAAGGGAAAGCGATCCGGTTGCATCCGCTGGTCTGCGCCGCATTTAACGCGGACTTTGACGGAGACCAGATGGCGGTGCACGTTCCGCTGTCCGTCGAGGCGCAGGTCGAAGCTCGCGTCCTCATGATGTCAATAAACAACATCTTGTCTCCTGCCAATGGGAAGCCGATTGCTGTGCCGTCTCAAGACATGGTGCTTGGCTGTTATTGGCTCACAAAGGAGCGTGTCGGCGCGAAAGGTGAGGGGAAGTTGTTCGGCTCCCCGGAGGAGGCGCGGATTGCCTACGACGCCGGGGCATTGGATGAACATGCTCGGATCAAGGTCCGATGCAATGGCACGCTCGTGCAGACGACGGCCGGACGTGTCATTCTGTCGGAAATCCTTCCTCCGATGATGCCGTTTGCCGATGCCAATAAATTGATGACCAAAAAGGAAATGTCCAAGCTCATCGACGCGGTCTACAGGCAGGCCGGGCATCGAGAGACCGTGACCTTCCTCGATAAGATCAAGGATTTAGGGTTCCATTACGCGACCAGGGCCGGCATGTCGATCTGTATCGACAATATGCACATCCCATCCAGGAAAGAAGATCTGATTGGCAAGGCCCAGCACGAGGTCAATGAAATCGAAAAACAGTACTCCGAAGGGTTGATCACCAACGGTGAGCGGTACAACAAGGTCATCGACATTTGGGCGCATGTAACGGAGCAAGTGGCCAATGAGATGATGAAAGAATTGGGCGCCGGCGGTGATCCTGCCAAGGCTGAATCCTTCAACCCCATTTTCATGATGGCCGACTCTGGTGCGCGAGGCAGCTCGCAACAAATTCGTCAGCTAGGTGGAATGCGCGGGTTGATGGCGAAGCCTTCAGGCGAAATCATCGAGACGCCCATCACGGCGAATTTTCGCGAGGGGTTGACGGTATTGCAGTACTTCATTTCGACGCACGGTGCGCGAAAAGGTTTGGCGGACACCGCTTTGAAGACCGCCAATTCCGGATACTTGACTCGCCGCCTTGTGGACATTGCGCAGGATGTCATTGTGACGGAGGAAGATTGTGGGACCACGGATGGTATTCTGGTGAGTGCCCTGCTGGAAGGCGGGGAAATCATTCAGACCTTGGAAGAGCGTCTCCTGGGACGTCTCGCCGGCGAAGACATCCGCGATCCGGTGACCGGAGAAATCATTGTCTCCTTCAACGAGGAAATAGACGAAGAGCAAGCCAAGGC
>WIAG01000036.1 GCA_014055495.1 Nitrospira sp. CR1.2 | reverse complement strand
GTTCGAGCGGATCGTCCGGGAAATCCCGCTTGGTTTCTTCCTTCACGAGCTCTTTGAAACTGACGACCAGTTCCTTGAGCGCCTTGGCATCGAGATGCGTGTCCTGCGTGACTCCGAGATCCCGCTTTTTGTGTTTGAGAATGTCTTCGAAATGTTCGCGATTGATGCCCATGACGATGCTGCCGAACATGCTGATGAAGCGGCGATAGCTGTCTTGAGCAAACCGTTCATTCTTGGTCTTGATGGCCAGCCCATGGACCGTCTTGGTAGTCAACCCGACGTTCAGCACGGTGTCCATCATGCCCGGCATCGATGCGCGGGCGCCGGAACGCACGGAGACCAGCAAGGGATTGTCCGGATCGCCGAACCCGGCCTTCATCGATCGTTCGATCTTCTTGAGGGCGTGCAACGCTTCGTCCATCATGCCCGGAGGATACGCCTTGCCGCGCTTGTAGTATTCGACGCAGGCCTCGGTGGAGATCGTAAATCCGGGGGGCACGGACACGTTGAGATTGGTCATCTCGGCCAGGCCGGCGCCCTTGCCGCCGAGCAATTCCTTCATGTTGCCTTTGCCCTCGGCTTTTCCATCTCCGAAGTAATAGACATATTTCTTGGCCACGCGACGCTCTCCTTCTGCTATGAGGTCAATGAGTCGGGACCGATGGGCGGGCGGCGGCTTCCAATCGCATACGATAGCGGTTGACGACGTGTCTGGTCACGCGAATGCCGCACACGATGATGCCCACCACGAACGCGCCGACCGCAAACAGCCGGTAGTCCACGAACGGTCCATAGTCGAAATAATACGTTCCGTCTGCACCTTGCTTAAGTTGCGCGTCTTTCTGAAACGTATGGGTCTTGCCGGTCGGGTCGGCGAGGTTGAGCCACTCCGAACAGAACTGCACGGGGTTTTCCGAGCCCGGCACATGCCGGTAGGCCAGTCGCAGGCAAATGTCTTGTCTGGAATCATAGATATCCGGTGTCCGCACCAGCCGTTCGAAACTCAGGCCGGTCGCCCAGATGCCGAAGAGAAACACCGCGTTGCACACCACCATCATGACGACGCTGATGCCGGACGCAAACCGCCGGACTTTCGCCGCCCTTACTTGAGCCGCGTCACGTGCTTCGGGCGACTGAGGGAAGCTCTCAGAAGTCGCGTCCAAACGTTCACCATCCGCTATGTCCCTTGTACCACAATCTGGGAGAAATCAGCGAATGACATGAACAAATCGTCGACCTCTTTCAAGAGCGACAGTCGATTCCCGCGGATCGCCGGATCCTCGGCATTCACCATGACCGCGTTAAAAAAATCGTCGATCGGTCCCTTCATGCGAACCAGCACGTCCAGCGCCTGCCCATACTGCCCCTGCCCCATCGCCGCGCGATAGTCCTCCTGACTGCTCCGGACGGTGTGATGCAGAGCGGTCTCGGCGGCCTCCCGGAATAACCCGGATTCCACCGGCTTCCGATCCCACTGCTCTTTTTCCGTCAACCGGTGGGCGCGCTTGAACCCGACGATCAACGGATCGAACTCGGGCCGCTTGGTGATCTCCTGGAGGGCCTTCATCTTGTCGAACAGGTCCACCACGTCGATGCTCACGCGATCGACTGATTTCAGGACGGCCTCCATGACATCATCGCGCAATTGGTGCGTACTCTTGCCGTAGAAGCGGACCCGCTCAAAGAGAAAGCCGATCACGTCCGGCGCCCCGCCTTTGCCCGTCTGAGGCGCAGCCGCCACATGCTGACCCGCCAACACCTCCTGAGCCGCGTGCACGGCTTGCGCAAGATTCACACGTAACCGGCCCTCGATCAGAATGCGCACGATGGCTGTGGCATGGCGTCGAAGCGCGAAGGGATCTTCGGAGCCACTCGGGACCAGACCGACCAGGAAAAATCCCGCGATACTATCCAATCGATCGGCCAGCGACAGCACCTTGCCGGCCAAGGACTCCGGCAACTCCCCTTCCATGGCGCGGGGCATATACTGCTCGCGAATCGCCGCGCTGACGACGGGAGATTCACCGTCATGCGTCGCGTATTCGCCGCCCATGATCCCTTGCAGGGTCGGAAACTCTCCGACGATCCCGGTCAGCAGATCGGCCTTGCTGAGTTCAGCGGCGCGCCGGCACTCCTGCCGCAGTTGCTCATCTCCCACCTGACAAGCCACGTGCTCCGCCATGGCGACGACCCGCTGGGTCTTCTGGTGAAGGCTGCCAAGCTTCTGGTGAAAGGTGACCGCCAATTGCTTCGCCACACGATCGACCAGTGACGTCTTCCTGTCCTCGTCGAAGAAGAACTTCGCGTCGGCCAGGCGGGCGGCCAGCACCCGTTCGTTGCCCTCACCGATCAGCTGCATGTTGGCCAACTTCATATTCGTGACCGCGAGGAAGTTCGGCAGCAACGCACCCTTCGAGTCCACGAGGGAGAAATACCCCTGGTGCTCTTTCATTGAGGTCATCAGAATTTCTTTTGGGAGCGCAAGATAGTGCGGCTTGAAGGAACCCAAAATCGTCAGCGGGCATTCCACCATGTGCACGGCCTGCTCCAGCAATTCGTCGTCCTGGTGCACATGCCCGCGCGCGGACTTGGCCAGCGAGGCCAGTTGATCGAGAATCATGGCCCGCCGCCGGTCTTGATCGACGATCACGCTGTGACGTTCGGTCTCTTTCACATAATGCGCGATCGACGTGACCACAAAGCCCTTCGGGCTGGACACCTTCGCCCCCAGCACCCGATGCCCCTGGCTGAGATTGCCGGCCTTGATTGTTGCGAACTGAATCGGCAGGACTGTTCCGCCGCAGAGGGCCACCAACCACCGCACCGGCCTGGCAAAACGCACACCGGTCTGATTCCACTGCATGGCCTTCGGAAACGACAACTTCGCCAGCAACTGCGGCAATGCCTGCGTCAGCACCGTCGCCACTGCCTGCCCCTTCTCCTGCTTCACGGCAAAGAGGTATTCGCCCTTGGGCGTCTGCCGAACGAGCAGCGACTCGACGGGCACGCCCTGGCCGGCGGCAAACCCGATGGCCGCCCGCGTGGGCTGACCCGACTGGTCGAAGGCCACGGCTTTTGACGGCCCCATGGCTTCTTTCACCGCCGAGGCTTGCTGCCTGGCCAAACCTTCCACCAACAACACCAGCCGACGCGGGGTGCCCATGGTCCGCACCGAGTCGCAGGTCAGCCGCAGGTCTGTCAACAAGGTCTCGGCCGATTGTTGCAAGGCGCGCAAGGCCGGGGCCACAAACTGATAGGGCAATTCCTCGGTCCCGATTTCAAGCAGCAATTCGGTCGTCGCCGGAGTCTTGGCTCGTGCGCGGGAAGCGGACTTCTTCGCACGTGAAGCAGTCTTGGTCATGGTTTTTTTGGATGGCATGGTCGAATACGATCCGCGGGCTACTTCCTGGTCACAGGTGAGCGGCCGGTGGTGTGCTTCCCTGCCCGACCTGGTTGCTTGATCAAGGGATGCCCCATGGCCTGCCGATCGGCCAGATACGATTCGGCGCAACGCCGTGCCAACGCGCGCACCCTCGCGATATAGGACGTCCGCTCGGTGACGCTGATCGCGCCACGCGCGTCGAGCAAATTGAACATGTGCGAGGTCTTGATGCAGTAGTCGTAGGCCGGCAAGGTCAACTGCTTTTCGAGCAGACGCTGACATTCCCCTTCGAAGGCCTGGAAGGTGGCCATCAACATGGGCACCTCTCCCTCTTCGAAGTTGTAGCGGGAAAACTCGACTTCGCTGCGATGATGGACATCCCCGTAGGTCACGCCGTCGGTCCACTGCAGATCGTAGACGTTATCGACCTGCTGCAGATACATTGCGATGCGTTCGGTCCCGTAGGTGATCTCGCCGGTGATCGGATTGAGCGGAATCCCGCCGATCTCCTGGAAATAGGTGAACTGGGTAATCTCCATCCCGTCGAGACGGACTTCCCAGCCCAATCCCCAGGCACCGAGCGTGGGCGATTCCCAATCGTCCTGCACGAAGCGGATGTCGTGCTTCTTCGGGTCGATGCCGAGCTGCTTGAGGCTTTCGAGATAGAGGCCCTGAATGTCGTCCGGCGCCGGCTTCAGCACCACCTGATACTGGTAGTAGTGCTGCATGCGATTGGGATTTTCGCCGTAGCGCCCGTCGGTCGGACGGCGGCAGGCCTGCGGATAGGCAGCGCGCCAGGGTTCCGGCCCGAGAGCACGCAGAAACGTGGCAGGATGGAACGTCCCTGCGCCCATTTCCAAATCATAGGGTTGATGTACGACACAGCCGCGGTCCGCCCAAAAGCGATGCAGGGTCAAAATGAGGTCTTGAAAATTCACCGGATGTCCAGATCTAGCTGCGGTCAGCTCGTGATGACGGATGAAAAGCAGGCCTGAAGCTAGCAAGAACGATTACAGGGTGTCAAGAAATGGAAGCTCCGATTTCAATAGGTTGCAGCGCCGAACGTGCCATGAAGCGGCGCGGATTTTTTCTCCGTTTCCTTGCCATCGAATTGCTTGAATCGTGGCACGCGCTGGTTTATTCTCCCAAATCTTGAGCAACTCACTAGACAACTTCAAAGGCCATGAAGTTCTCCAAGAAGAGTGAATATGGGCTCCGCGCGCTGCTGGAACTCTGCGACACCTACGGAGGCCGCGTGCTTCAGCGCCATGAGATCGCCGAGCGGCAGAACATCCCTGTCGAGTTTCTCGAACAGATTCTGCTGGCACTCAAACGCGCCGGCCTGCTGGCCAGTCGCCGTGGCATTCGTGGCGGCTACGCCCTGATCAAGTCCCCCGACGACATTACGCTGGGCCAAGTAATCCGCATTCTGGACGGACCGCTGGCGCCGATCAGCTGCGTCAGCAAAACAGCCTACCAGAAATGCGCCGACTGCCCCTATGCCGCCAAAGCGGCCTGCCCGCTGCAACAGGCCATGGGAGAAGTCCGTGATGCCATTGCCAACATTCTCGACCATTACACATTAAGCCGATTTGCCCATACCAAACTGGCGGAAGGATCCTAATGCCTACCATCGGCCGTCCGGCTACCAGCCTGCTCCTGTCGATCATCGTCGTCGCATGCTCGCTCTTCAGCTTCGGGCCGGCTCCGGCACAAGCCGAAACCCGTGATTTGATTTTGGCGGCCTACAGCGTGCCGAAGGAAGCCTATGAGCGCCGCATCATCCCTGCCTTTCAACGCCATTGGAAGCAGAAGACGGGACAGGATGTGCGGATCCGCAGCTCCTACGGCGCCTCCGGAGCCCAAGCTCGCGCGATTATCGGGGGATTCGATGCGGATGTCGCCGTGCTCTCGTTGGAGGGCGATGTCGATCAAGTCGTCAAAGCCGGTCTGATCACCCATGATTGGCGAAAAGGTCCACACGGGGGCATGATCTCCGCGTCGGTCGTCGCCCTCGGAGTCCGGAAGGGCAACCCGAAGGGGGTCAAGGGCTGGGAAGATGCGGCGCGTCCCGGCATCGAGGTCCTGTATCCCAATCCCAAAACCTCCGGCGGTGCCATGTGGGATGTGATCGCGATTTATGGGGCCGGGGTGAAACTCGCCGAACAACGCGCGGCCGGAAAACCCCTGGCTCCCGACGCCGCCACCACACAGGCGGTCGACCTCCTCACCCGCATCCAACGGAACGTGAAGGTCATGGACAAGAGCGGGCGGGAATCGGTGACCACCTTCGAACGCGGCGTCGGCGATGTCATCGTGACCTATGAAAACGAATTGTTGCCCCGCGTGAAGAGCGGCCGCCCCTACGAGATCATCGTGCCCGCCGAAACCGTGTGGATCGAAAATCCGGCGGCGGTGGTCGACACCTACGCTGATCGTCATAAGGCCAAGGATCTGGCCGAGGCGTTTGTCGCCTTTCTCCATGGACCAGAAGCGCAGGCCGCCTTTATCGAGCTGGGATTCCGGCCCTTGGATCGTGGCGCGGCGGCTCCTGCCTCAGGAACCGCACTGCCCCTACCGGCCCGGCTGTTCACCATTGCGGAGCTCGGCGGATGGGATCAGGTCAGCACCACGTTGTTCGGCCCCCAAGGGTTGTGGACGAAAATTGTCGAGGACGTGTCGAGAAAGTAGCACAGGGAGCGATCGTTGACCTCTCATCTGTTAATCAGCCTGGCGCTCCGGTCGGCGGCAGTCGGCTACGTACTGCTGCTGATCTTTCTGCCGCTTGCGGCCCTCGCGCAGCAATCCGTCGCCACAGGCTGGGATCGCTTCATCGAAGATGTGTCGGCACCTCAAGCCGCCGCGGCACTGTGGCTGACCGTGGGAACCGCCGCAATCGCGACGGCCATCAATGCCGTCTTCGGCACCTTGTCGGCCCTGGTGCTGGTGCGCTACGAATTCCCCGGTCGCTGGCTCTTGAACGCCCTGGTCGATTTGCCCTTCGCCATCCCAACCCTTGTTGCGGGGCTGATGATTGCCGCCATCTATGGGCCGACCAGCGTCATCGGCACCTGGCTTCAGCAGGGCGGCCTGGCGGTGTTGTACAACCAGCCCGGCATCATTCTCGCCATGTTGTTCGTCACGATGCCGTTTACGATCCGTTCCCTGCAGCCGGTATTGATGGGACTGGAACGGGACCAGGAAGAGGCGGCGTTCACACTGGGAGCCAGTCCCTGGACGACTTTTTGGAAGGTGACGGTCCCCTCGGTGTTGCCCGGCCTGCTGACCGGCGTGTTCCTGACCTTTGTTCGCGCGCTGGGCGAGTTCGGCTCGATCGTCATCGTCGCGGGCAATATCCCGATGAAGACGCAGGTCGCCTCGGTGTACGTGTACGGAGAAATCGAAAGCTACAACCCGCAGGCGGCGACGTCCGTCTCCGTGTTGATTCTTCTCATCTCGTTTCTGGTCTTATTGCTACTGGAACGATTGACGCGACGTCCGGGCGAACGACTCCCCAGACTGCTTCAATGGTCGCCGCGAGCGACCAGAAGCGGGCAACCGACAGGCGCGCCGAGCATCCCCGCATGAGCGGCGGACGTAATATGAGGCAAGCGTGCGTGTGACGCGACGATGAACATTCGTTGGCTATTGATCGGGATCGTCTGGCTCTATTTCTTGATCCTGCTGGTCGGTCCGATCCTGTACATGGCTAGTCAGAGTTTCAGCGAGGGGCTGGCGGCATTCTGGACGGAGATCTCCAGGCCGGAAGCGGTGCACGGCTTTACCCTCACCGCTGAAATCACCCTGATCGTGCTGGTGCTGAACCTCATCTTCGGCACGCTCACGGCAATGGTACTGGCACGCCAGCAGTTTTGGGGGCGCAGCCTGGTCAGCGGCGTCATCGATTTGCCCTTTGCCGTGTCGCCCGTCATCGCCGGCTTCATGCTGATTCTGATGTTCGGACCCGACACTGTGCTCGGCACGTTTTTCGGGCATGCGCAGATCAAGATCCTCTTCGCCTTACCGGCCATGGTTCTGGCCACCCTGTTCGTGACCTTTCCCTTTATGGTGCGGGAACTCACGCCCCTGCTGCAAACCCTCGGCACCGAGGAAGAGGAGGCGGCGAGGACATTGGGGGCCAACGAATGGCAGGTCTTCGTCAAGGTCACGCTGCCGGCATTGCGCTGGGGCCTGGTGTATGGGGCGACGCTCACCGTCGCGCGGGCGATCGGCGAATTCGGCGCCGTGCTGGTCGTCTCGGGCAACATTCTGTTACTGACGCAGACCGCCACCTTGCACATTTATCAAAGTTATGTCGATTTCAATTACGTGGCGGCCAATGCCGTGGCATTGACCCTGCTTGCGGTGTCCTTTGCGATTCTCGCGGTGTTGGAGATCGCCAAAGCCCGAGCGGAAACGGCCGTCGCGGAAGCGGGAGCCCAGTAAGCCAGTGAAAATCGAAGTACGTGGACTCACCAAGACATTCGGCTCCGCCACGGCGGTCGGCAACGTCTCGTTCGTCGTGAACGAGGGCGAACTACTCGGCCTGTTAGGCCCCAGCGGCAGCGGCAAAACCACGGTGTTACGGTTGATCGCCGGACTGGAAGTGCCGACCTCCGGTGACATTTTCATCGACGGCAAACGAGTCAACGACCTCACCGTGCAAGAACGGAATATCGGCTTCGTGTTCCAACATTACGCCCTCTTCAAACATCTCACCGTCTTCGACAACATCGCCTTCGGCCTCAAGATCAAAAAATGGAACAAGACGGATATCGAGCAGCGTGTGCTGGAATTGCTCGCGTTGATGAGCCTCGACGGACTCGGTGGCCGCTACCCGCACCAGCTCTCAGGCGGGCAACGGCAGCGTGTCGCCATCGCGCGCGCCCTCGCGCCACGCCCCTCCGTGCTGTTGATGGACGAACCGTTCGGCGCGGTGGATGCGAAGGTCCGGCAAGAACTACGCGAGTGGCTCATCCGCCTCCATACGGATCTGAACGTGACCAGTCTCTTCGTGACCCACGATCAGGAAGAGGCCATGGAAGTCTCCGGACGCATCATCGTCTTTTCCAAGGGCAAGCTGGAGCAAGCCGGCTCTCCCGCGGATGTCTACGAAGAGCCTGCGACCGAATTCGTGGCGCGATTCATCGGGTCGATGAACATCGTGGAAGGCATCGTGCGACGTGAGCAGGTGCGTGTCGGCACGCTCGAGTTTCCCGCGCCGGGATTTTCTGACGGGCAGACGCTGCAGGTGGGGTTTCGCCCCTACTACGTGAAGGTCGCCGAAGACCCCGCCCGGTATCGGCAACAGGCCAAACTGCGCCACATCTATTTTCTTGGCGTCGCCTATCGGTTGGAGATCGAGACAGCCGACGGGCTCATTCTGCGTTCCCGGATGAACAAGGAAGAGTTTCGCCGCTGCCGGTTTGTCGTCGGCCAGGCCGTGTCGTTCGCGGTGACGCACTTTCGGATCCTGCCCCGGGAAAGCGCAGGCCCTTCGAGAGGCATCACGACCGGGAAACCCATTCCCGGGCCCCTGACGCCTTAGCCCGCATTATTCATGACGGTTCGTCGCGAAATCGCCGAGTCACGTGGCGAGACCGGCGCGCGAAGCCGGGAGGAGCCGACGCGTACTCGTGCAGTACGTTGAGAGTCCGAGGGGCAAGCCCGCCGGCCGAAGGCCCGTCGCAGCAGTGAATCGGCGAGTGCAGCAGAAGCGCTCATGAATAATGCGGGTTAGTCGCGCGTTCGACCAGAAATGCAATGGAGCGGCCCACACAGACCTCCGTGATTCACAGTACTTCTCAGTGGACCATGCCCCGTGAAATCAGATATATACTGCATCCTCTGAGGGCAGAGTCACAGCTCCTTACCAGGTCTCTCGAATCCTTAGTGCATTCTCCTCGCGCCAGCCTCATTGCACCGCACTGCGGTCGGCATGCACAGAACTACATGGTCTACGGGAGCATTCGACACTGTCATCCTCGTCACACCAGCTACCCATGTGATGCATGGGTGGCACAGGTGCAACGAACGGGGATATACAGATCGTTTGCGTCTCGACGCACGAATGAACCGACGGTGTGGGCACAACTGGGCCTCCCGGTCGGCGCAAGGTCCCCTCGTATGCTGAGGCGAGGGCAAGCGGAGTCGTCATTCCAGGTGTTGCCGAGCCGACTGTCGGGACTACTCCGGAGCGAAGCAGATCTCGATGTGCACCTACTGAACCAGCAACCGCAGTCTCCCACTCGTTCCGCAACGGAGGGGGCATGACCGCAGCAGCACTACGTCAAATTTGTAAATGGTATGTGAAGCGACACCTTCGCGAGTATTGGCCTTCCAAAATCGCCGATCGCCTGCTGGGTCCCCAGGGCCAGATTCACCAGGAGTGGTCCATCGGAATCGTGAGCGGGGCATCGCCCTTGCGGCTTCGCCACCCTTCACACAACCGCAATCCCGTACTGACCCGGTATTCAGTGTCGGACGTCAGGGCACTCTTTGTGGCGGATCCCTTCCTGCTTCATGTGGGAGATCGCTGGCATATGTTTTTCGAAGTCTATAACTTCGATGCGGATCGAGGGGAGATCGCCTGGGCGACCAGTCAGGATGGATTGTCTTGGACCTATCAGAGGATCGTGCTCAGGGAATCGTTTCACCTATCCTATCCCTACGTCTTTGAATGGGAAGGACGATACTATATGATTCCGGAAACCCATCAAGCGGGGAGTGTGCGCCTGTACGAAGCGAAGACATTTCCGACGGAATGGGTCTGCACCGATACCTTGCTGCAAGGACATCGGTTTGCCGACAGTTCGATCTTCAGGCATGATGACCGCTGGTGGTTATTCACCGAAACCAACCCAGCCCTTGCCCACGACACACTTCGGCTCTACCAGGCACCCGCCCTTCGCGGCCCCTGGGAGGAACATCCACTGTCGCCGATCATCCAGGCGAACCCACACATTGCAAGACCGGCAGGCCGAGTCCTGCAAGACGGGAATCGTATCTTGCGATTCGCACAGGACTGTTCTCCTGTCTACGGAACCAGGGTGCGCGCCTTCGAGATTACGGAGCTGACGCCCTCGACCTATCGTGAACGTCCTGCGTCATTCGGGCCATTGTTCGGCCCGAGCTGGAGACTCTGGACCCAGGGCGGGATGCATCATCTCGACGCCCAGCAGCTGAACGCCCAGCAGTGGATGGCCGCTGTGGACGGGTGGCGGCAAGTCGGCTGGCCGATTCCCGAGGGATGGCACCGAGGTCGGTGATGAAACACGTACGTCGCTATCTTCAGCGCTATCAATCAGTGCTCTGGTGTCGCGAAGCGATCATGGCTCTTCGCGCCGTGGATCGCAAGTTCCGGGGCGGCGTGGTGTCCTTGCGCGCCACAGGGACCGCAAAAGGCAATGTCCTCATCTCCTATAACAATGAGGGCTTCCTGTTCCAGAAGCGTGGTGAAGCCGTCCCTATCAGCCACCCGAGCTACTATAAAGGCATGGTGATGGCTCAGACCTTCCTCGATCTGGGCTACGACGTCGATGCCATTCATTGTGAAAATCAGCGGTTCATTCCCTGGAAACCGTACGACGTGGTGGTAGACGTCCGGTTCAATTTGCAACGGCTCAAGGGTTATTTACCCGACACCTGCATCAAAATCTTTCACTGTGACACCGCACAGGCCGTCTATCAGAACGTGGCCGAAATGAATCGCCTGCTGGCGTTCCAGCGGCGCAAGGGCATCACCGTCCCGGCCAACCGATTGGAAACGCCCCATTTGGGCATCGACCATGCGCACTACCTCACCACCTGCGGGAATGAGTTCACGATCAACACCTATGCCTACTCCGGGAAACCGATGTTTCGACTGCCCTCCATCACACAAATGACGTGGCCCTGGTTCGAAGACAAGGATTTCGAAGCCTGCCGCCACCGCTTTTTGTGGTACGGCAGCCGCGGAATGATCCACAAGGGGCTGGACCTGGCCCTTGAAGCCTTCGCGCAATTGCCCGACTGTCACCTCACTGTCGTGGGACCGGTGGAGAATGAACCGGAGTTTGTGGCTGCCTATCGCCGCGAACTCTTCCACACACCGAACATCAAATGCGTCGGCTGGCTCGACAAGTCCGACGACGAGTTCCGAAAGATTTTGGAGCAATCCATCGCGCATGTGTTTCTGTCCTGTTCGGAAGCGGGGGCTGCAGCTGTCATCGAAACGATGGCAGCAGGGGTGATCCCCATGGTGACGTATGAATCGTCCGTGGATGTCGAGGACTACGGTGTGCTCATCAAGGACACTTCGATCGAAGGCATCATACAGGACATACGGGCGATCACGGAGATGCCCGGCAATGAATTGCGTTGCAAGGCCAGAACGGCGTGGGAGGAAGCGACCACCAAGCACAGGCCTGAAGACTTCGAGCGAGCCTATCGAGCGACGATAGAAGCCATCCTGGCACGCCACGCGAGGTGACGACACTGATGAAGACACCCGGTCTCTCACATCGGCTGAACGAGACCGTAAGAATTATGGCCCTGCGCGCACCCCACCATCATCCGGCCTGCGGAGCCTCAACCGACGAATGACACCACTCGAACAACGATTAGGACGCCTGGCCGACCTGCTGCTGGTATGGGGGGCCGGGTTGTGCGTAGCGCTGTTCGCATTTCTGGTCTGGCGGCACGGGCTTTCACTTCACTATCTGGTCCTGCCGGGGTTCGCACTGCTGTTGGGATTCACCGTTCGAATGCCGGCATCCTTCAAGATCAACGGCGTGCTGTTGGTCTTCTCTACCCTCATGGCCCTCTATGCGGCCGAATTGTTAGTCACGTATACCGGTTCGGCGATTGCGTCCCTCGGCGCGCAGGCGTGGCTGAGTTTTCCCCAGGATGGAAACGTGCGGGTCGCGGCCGAACGCATGAAGACGGTGCAGGAGACTCATCAGCCATTCGATACCAGATCGCGCCTGGAAGTCGTAATGGATATGCGGGCCCATGGGGTCACGGCGTATCCGGACGTGTTTCCCATGGTGCTGTTCGCGCCCTCTTCCGGAGCACAGATCCGATCGGTGCTTACCAGCCCGCGTGGCGAATTCTTACCCGTCGCCGGCATGGCCATGACCACGACGGTCTTTTGCAACGAAAGCGGAGAATATATCGTCTATGAAAGCGATGAGCATGGCTTCCACAATCCCCGCGGCACGTGGGAGCGGCGGCCGGCCGACTTAGTCGCACTGGGTGACTCCTATACCCATGGCGTCTGCGTCTCTTCAGAGAAAGGATTTGTCGCCGTCATCCGAGCGCACCATCCGGCCACGGTGAACTTAGGGGTGAACAGTCACGGCCCGCTGACCAGCTTGGCCACGCTCAAAGAATATGGGCCGATTCTCAGACCCAAACTGGTGTTATGGTTCTACTATGAGGGAAACGACTTGCGGGATCTGGACGGATGGGAGAAGAACTCTCCGCTGTTGATGAAGTACCTGTCGTCCCCATTCTCACAGCATCTGTTCGAACGGCAACCTGAAATCGATCGTGCCTTGAAGGACTATCTGGATGCCGCCATCGCCAAGGCGACGTCTCCCGCGCCGGTGCCGTTCGAGGCTCTCGTCAAGTTGCAGCATCTCCGCCAGGCGCTCCAGTCTTTTTATGAGCGACGCCCTGTCGAGCAGGGCTTACCGGCCGAATTGCTCAAACATCTCAGCCAGCGCGGAGCCCCGGCAGCCGCGGCCGACCTTCAGTTGTTCGAGCGGATTCTCGCGGAAGCTCGGACCACGGCCGAGACGTGGAATGGTCGCGTCATTTTTGTCTATCTGCCCACCTGGGAGCGATATCGTGTTCCCGAATTGGCCAGCAAGGACCGGGATCGGGTGCTCGACATCGCTCGACGTCTCGACCTGCACGTGGTGGACTTGCACCCGGTGTTCGCTGCCCACCCCGATCCCTTGTCGCTGTTTCCGTTTCGACGATATGCCCACTACAATGAGGCCGGGCACAGGCTGGTCGCAGAAGAGGTGCTGCGGCACATGGAGTCCCGGTAGCGCCGATACGCGATCTTCATCGTCATCCTCGCCACGCAGATTGCAGTTCTCTCAATAGGCAGCGGTACCAGAAGGGGTATTCAGAGCACCGGACGCGCCCGCGGCTTAACCCGCATTATTTATGACAGTTCGTCGCGACATCGCCTAGCCGCGTCGTGAGGTCCGCGGCTCGACGACGAAGTCGAGCCACGCTTGCGGACGCCGGCGAGGCGGTGAGCCGGCCGTGTCTTGGCGCGCGGAGCCGGGAGGGCCCGAGGCGTACTCGTGCAGTACGTCGAGGATCCGAGGAGCGAGCCCTCCGACCGCAGGGCTGTCGGAACAGCGGATCGGCGATCGCAGCAGAAGGGCTCATGAATCATGCGGGTTACTGGTAGTACGAAATGCTTCTTTCCCGAATGGACGACTGCTTGAGTGATTCACGGCCATCGGTCACCTCCCACCACTGCAGCACTTCCGTGAGCCAATTCCCGACGGCATCGTATTCATAGCGGTAGACTTTTCGGTCGGTGACACGTTCCTTACCGTTGAAGATGCGTTCCTCGCTTTGATTGCCGTGATCGTCGTAGAAAAATTCCGACTGGCCTTGTCGCCGCCCCCGGAGATCGGTCACAACCTTTTCCCGCACATGTCCCCGCGCATCGTAGACAAGGGCGATTTCGTAGCCGATATCAAAACGATCCGTGCGCACCATCCGACTGCCCGCCGTCTCATACTGATAGTTGCGCTCGAATCGTTCCCGTGAGAGGCGGCCTGCCTCGTCGTAGCGATACAGATTTCGATTGATGACCTGCACCGCGTTGTAATGCAGGGCCTGCACGCATCGATGCGCGTCGTCATACTCATAGAAGGACACATTCTCGAACGCGCCGTCACCCCACACCGCCAGTTCGGCGGATCGATTGCCGCGATCGTCGTACACGGAACGAGTTTCCTTCACGACTTCACCCCGCGCATCGCGTATGACTTCGGCAGTCCGCCTTCCCGACTGATCATAGGAATAGGTGAATCGCAACGGCCATGGGTTGTGGGAAGTCTCGCTCCCTCCCTGCACCCGCTCGAGCATGCGTCCCTGCTGGTCGTATCGATCCATTTGAATGAGGAGGCTTTCTCTGGTTTCAACCGATTGGACAGCCCCCGTCAGTCCGTCTTCTTCCCGATCGGACAGTTCTGTGGCATGAGCCGGAGCGACTAGACCGCTGAACAGGATGACGACGATGGAGAGAACGAGGAGGCGCCGCCTCCGGCTCGACTGAAGCACAAACCGGCCGGGAGCGGCACCGGGAAGCAATCCGACAGACACGCCTTCCGGCAACTTACTCGACGGAAGCCAAAGAGCCGAGAATATGGTAGCCTCCATCGACGTAGATCACCTCTCCGGTGATACCGCGACCCAACGGGCTCACCAGGAACAGCGCCGTATCGCCCACTTCGCCCTGTTCGGTCGCCCGCCGCAACGGCGCGAAGGCCCGATGATGATCGACCATCTTGCTGATCCCGGACACACCGCGCGCCGCCAAGGTCTTGATCGGCCCGGCGGATACGGCATTGACCCGAATATTCTTCGGCCCCAGATCGTGGGCCAAATACCGCACCGTAGCCTCCAATGCGGCTTTGGCGACGCCCATGACATTATAGTGGGGCACCACCCGCTCACTGCCGAGATAGGTTAAGGTGACGATGGACCCCCCTCCCGTCATCAACGGCATCGCCGCTCGGGCCACGGCCACGAGGGAATAGGCGCTCACATCGAGGGCCGTCGCAAAGCCCTGCCGACTGGTGTTCACGAATTCTCCGCTGAGTTCCTCCCGCGGGGCAAAAGCCAGAGAATGCACGACGAAATCCAATCGCCCCAGCGTCTCAGCCGCCTGTTTCATCATCGCGTCGATCTGGCTGTCGTCGCCGACGTCGCACACACAGGCCGAAGCACCAGGAAGGGGCTGCACCAACTCTTCGACGTTTTCGCGCAACCGCTCATTCTGATAGCTGAACAGCATCTGGGCACCCTCGCGCGCCGCAGCCTGGGCGATGGCCCAGGCGATACTATGCTTGTTGGCCACACCAATAATGAGTCCCTTTTTGCCTTCTAACAACATGCCGTCTCCTGCTCCTTCAATAAAATCACGCCACAGCGGGCGCCCACCTTAACACGATTCGCTCCGGGAGTGAATGACCCTCCGGCCAGCAGCCGAGCCCATCGACGTGCTTGACTGCAAAAGGACGGGCGGGGCGAGTCTTCTCGTGCGCGCGTCCAACGAGGGCCCTTCAGGGCCGCGCGTTGCGCGAGCACAGAAGTCTCCCACGCCGGTCCTCCCGTTCGGCTACGCGCGTCAGTCTTCCTTACCCTCACCAACCTTGGTGTCCGGATGGCCAGAGATTGCGGGCATCGAACGGGCATCTTCCGAGGTGCGCGGTCTGCGAACATACGGCCCTCCGGACACCACCTACAGTTTCTTTCGCACCTCTTTCCAATCGTGCGCGCCCTTCGCCTTCCGCGGAAGTTGGCCCTTGGGTAATTCCGGGACCACCACCACCTCCAACCGATGCTGCAGCAACGTCTCCGCGAAGGACCGCGTGCGCCCGATCCCCGACTTCATCGTGGTCCACCCTTCTTGCTTGAAGCGATCTAAGGTGGCTCCGAGGCCAGAGATTTCCGGCACCGCCACGAATCCCGCTGGAAACTTGTGCGCCTTCAGCCACTGGCGGACCTTATGACCTGCGGCGCTCGCCGGGGAGGATAGTTCGCCACCCGACACATACACCACATTGTAGTAATACTGCGTCAACTTCGAGAGCTCGTCCGCCGCCTCAGGCACCGGCTCTGGCTGGGACTTCTCGCCGTTTTCAGTTGAATCAGAGAGTAGGGAGGAGTCCCCCCCCAGCAGAAGAGACTCCACCTCGACCAACACGATCGGTCTCCGACGCTCCCAAACACAGAGAGTGGCTTCGCGCGTCTCCGCAGAAACGGACGCCGCCGGATCGACCGACAGGCTGATGACATTCGTGCCACGCATCTTCGGAAGATACTCGAATGATACCTGCCCGGCCTCGTTGGTGGTTCCCGTCGCGATGTCCTTCCCGTCGATGCGCAGATGGAGCGGAACTCCCTCCAGCGGGCGATTGTCGGCCGGGCCTGCGGCGGTCAATCGAGCTTCGATCTGCACCGAATGGTTCGGCAACGTCAAGGCATCATGGACGGTCAACAAGCCGGCAATTTTTTCGGCCGCCTGGCCATTCGGGCCGGCACTCACCCACACGAACAACATGAACAAGACGGCGATGGCACGGTGGGCTTGGAGTTGAGAACCCATGGTGCGTCGTTATGAGAGGAATCCGCGGTCGCGGCTCACAGTGAGATAGGTGTCGCCCATACAATAGAGGATCAGCCCGACCAGCGGCACCAGGGCAAACGAGAACAGCCCCATCCAGAGGACGATCAGCACCACACCCGCGATGAGCAGCGGTCCGCCACGCTTTTCTCCGATATAGAGGTGCCCCAATCCCGGCAAGAGTGACAGCGCGGCGGCACGGCAGGCATGGGACGTTTTTTCGAGCGGATCCATAACATTACCCGCGCCGGCGGCGGCGCTGCTTCACCTGCTAGGCCTTCACCGCCGCCAACACTTCGTCCACATGTCCGGGGACTTTGACCTTCCGAAACAGGGCCTTGATCCGTCCGGTGGCGTCGATGACAAAGGTGCTTCGCTCAATCCCCATATATTTCCGCCCGTACATGCTCTTCTCTTTGTAGACGCCGTAGGCCGTACAGACTGCCGCGTCCTCGTCGCTCAACAAGGCAAAGGGTAAGCCGTACTTGGCGATAAACTTCTGGTGTGCGGCCTGCCCATCCTTACTCACCCCGACCACCACCGCACCGGCTCTTGTGATGGGCCCGAGGGAATCGCGAAAGTCACAGGCTTCTTTCGTACATCCAGAGGTGTCGTCTTTAGGGTAGAAGTACAACACGACCTGCTTTCCCTTGAAACTCTTCAGCGTGACACGCTTGCCATCCTGATCCGGCAGGGAAAACTCCGGGGCTTTTGTGCCCACCGCTAACTCAGTCGCCATCTGGATTCCATCTCCTTCTCAACTGATGGCCGCCCATCGATTATCGAGGCCCGCTCCCGACCATAGGTCGGCTCGTCCCGTACGGATGTTCCCTCGCCGGCCCCTTTGCCGCCTGAGGATTTCCGAACGGACGCAGCGCCGGGGAATCCCAAATCACCTTGTCCCCCGGAGCCAGGTTCGCCGCGGTAAGAAACTCCTGACGCGCTTGATCCGTTTGCCCCAATGCGTTCAATGCCAGCGCATAATTGTAGTGGGCCTGCCCCGAATCCGGCACCGCCTCAATCACCCGGGCAAACAAGGTCTTGGCTTCCGCCATTTGGCCGGCCAAGAATGCCTGACTGGCCTGGCTGTTCAGCGCGATCGTTTCGGCCTTGGCGCCGAAGGCCAGGTCCAACGGCACCAGCGGTTTCGGCTTGGAATGGCTGCAAGCCCCCACCGATAACACCAGTAGGGACAAAGCGATCCATAGACTGACTCTCATGACTGAACCTCTTGTACGTCATCCGTTTATGGTTTCGCGCGTTTTTTCTGCTCTTCCTCGGAAGTTTTGCGATACATGACCTCCCACTCCGCACTCCCCTCCACGATCTGCTTCGTGTAGGACGCCAGTTTTGCGCGCACCTTCTTATCGATGTCGGCGTCCAAGACGAGTTCCGCCGCAATCACCCGCTTGATTTCACGCAAGACCTTTCCCTCATCCTCGGTCAATCGGCACTGCGGGTTCTTCTTCAGCACACCGAGCGCCACATGGGCGAGGTGACTGGCCTTGTCGTCGCTGATCATCTTCTCCCCCACCTGTTCTGAGGACACCGCCTGGGAACGGACCGGCCCGTCATAAAATGATGCCCCGTTCGCGTACCAGCTTTTGTTTGATCATGGTGAACATCTTCTGGTAGTCGACCTGCCCCTGTTCGATTTGCCGTTCGTAGGGCTGCATCATCCGGCGCACTTCGGCGTTCAGTCGATCCTCCACCAGCAGCTCCTCCGTCATCGTGTGCTCCAACGACTCCCGAAGCGCTTTCCGATCTCCGCTGATCTCAAGATACTGCAACTCATGCAAGCGGGCGATCAGCGAATTCGCCATATGGTGCACGCGCTCTTTCGCCAGCCTCATAACAGGTGTCCCTCTGAACGTTGATGGTGAATGACGCCTGGTAGGTCTCGCCGCTTAACCGACCGAAGGCGCCGGTTCGATGCGCTCGACCCGGATGGTACTGGCGTTCATGGCCTGCCGGAGCCTTGCAGCATCACCCATCACCCGACCCACGACATTGACCCGATCAGCCGGCACCGGGTCGGCCCCCATGCTCATCGGCGTACGCCCGAAGAAAATCGCCAACACCTGGCCTGCCCCCCAAAATGCCACATCTCCGACCTTGACCTGGGTGGTGGCCGTCTCACGGTGGTCCTTGACGCCGGGAATCTTAAAATAGAACTCTTCGCCCCACACATTCAACGGTCCCTCTGCGGGTAATGCCCGATAGAGTTCCTCCGCGGTCTTGTTCCCCTTCAACTCGGCGTCCAGCTGTATCCCGCCGACGGTAATTCGTATCCGTTTGGTTGTTCCATTCGTGTTCATGTATCCCCACCTACGCCATGCCACGCGCACCAGCGGAGTGATGAAACTCCGCACCAGTCGCGGACTCTAACTTGTTTATCCCTTGAAATCAAGGCTACAATCCCACGCACCGCGCGTCTCGACGCTCTATGTTGACTTCGACATTTGTGCATTTAAACGGCATCGGTCCCGCGACCGAACGGCGGCTGTGGGAAGGCGGCATCGCCGACTGGAATACCTTTCGCCGGGAGACGCAGGTGCCGGGTATCTCCCCCTCCCGCAAGCGCGCGTATGACGAGCAGCTCGCTGTCGCCCAATCCCATCTGGATCGCCACGACGCCCGATACTTTGCCGATTGCCTGCACACGCGCGACCACTGGCGGTTGCTTCCCACCTTCGGCGGACGCGCACTCTACCTCGATATTGAAACAACCGGGCTCTCGGCCCGCGAGGGGCAGGTCACCATCGTCGGCCTCTACCGCCAGGGACGCATGCGTACCCTGATCCAAGGAGACTCCCTGACCCAGACAGCCCTTCAGGATGAACTGGACCAAGCCGACCTGTTGATCACCTTCTTCGGCACCGTCTTCGATATTCCCTATCTGCAAACCTGCTTTACCGGCTTGCGGGTTAGGGTTCCACACTTCGATCTCTGCTTTGCCGCCAGGCGTGTGGGCCTCCAGGGCGGCCTGAAATCGATCGAACGGGAGTTGGACATCAGGCGAGACTCGGATCTGCTGCTGGTCGATGGCCTGGAAGCGGTGCGACTGTGGCAACAATACTGCGCCGGACAGGAGGCTGCGCTGGATCAACTCATCCGTTACAACGCCGCCGACACCAGGAATCTGGAGCCCTTGGCGGCTTCCCTCTACGAACAACTTGCCGTGCGGTACGGACCGGCCCATCGCCGATAACATGGATGGTCGACACGACAGATGGGAGTGGGCGGGCTACGGGCAGACGGATCGAGGTCTGATCCGGGTCAATAACCAGGATGCGTTCCTGGTCGACAACCGCCGCCGGATCTGGGCCGTGGCGGACGGTATGGGCGGCCATCCTGGGGGGGGATGTGGCCAGCCGATCCGTTGTGGACACCCTCGCAGATTTCGCCCCGACCCTGTGCCGCAGCACCGCTTCCAGCCAGCACAACGACGACGAGCAAGGACGGTTTCTCCTCACAACCATGGCAGAGCAGGCCCATGCGACTCTCCGCGCTCACTCGGCGAGACACCCCTCGTTCTCCGGTATGGGTACCACGCTCGTCATGGCGCACCTGCTTCCCTTGGCGCAGCCGCGACTGCTCGTCCTCAATGTCGGCGACAGTCGCGCCTATCTCATTCGCGGAAGCCCCCTCATTCAACTTACACGAGATCACTCGCTGATTGAGGACTCCATCCGGGCAGGGCGACTGACACCGGCGCAGGCCGCACACCACCCGGATCGGCACGTGTTGACCCGTGCCATGGGGCTTGGCTCCAGGTTGGAATGCGACCTATTTTCGCGCGACCTGCGGAGCGGCGACCTGCTGTTGCTTTGTTCGGACGGCCTGACCAACATGCTGACCGACGAGGATATTCTCAGAACTGTGCTCCCTCACCCCCAGGATGCCGTGCGCTCGACCCGCGCACTGATCCGGGCAGCGCTCGACCGTGGAGGCATCGACAACGTGACAGTGGTGACGTGCACCATTACTGAGATACCCGCTCAGGCAAATAGCCATTGACACCACCTCCAAGCTGCAGGTAGCCTCACAGGTGCAAGCCCCGTAAACTCACGAGCCTGTGATCTGCGACATGTCCCACAAATGAGCGCCCAGCCCCTCGACAACCCAGCACGCGTCCGATTGTTCCTACACCGCCTTGGGATTGTCATGCTGTTGAGCCTGCTCTGCGCGTCCGCTGTACCGGCAGCAGAGCCTGTCGGGCCGGAGGACACCTTGCGCGCCCTGGTGCGAGCGAATGCCGAGCGGGACCTCGCCACGATGTCGACATACATGTCCCACGATACCGATGCCATTGGTTATACGATCGATGGACGCAAATATGTCGGCTGGCCGGACCTGGCCAGCGACATGCGCAGTGAATTCGACTCCGTCACCAAACTGGAGATTCCCATCACCAGCCTGCACATGTGGACCAGGGGAGATGTCGCCTGGTTCGCCATGGAATTGAACTATATCCGCTACGTCGACCCAGGAGACCTCACGCGGCGCATGATTCTCCCGCTACGCGAAACAGGCGTCTTGGAGCGACGGGACGGCCGCTGGATCCTCGTCGCATGGCACGAATCCACTCGTCATCATGACCATGATACCGGACGAGCCGCCGACACGACCTCACTGCTGCATCGCGCATCGGATACCCAGCCGGCTGTGCCGAACGGTGTCGATCTCAGCGGACAGTGGGAAGTGACAGAGGTTGAGGACAACAAGAAGTACGTCGCGAGCCTGGACGCCCAGGGGAACGGCCCCTATACCTGGCAAGAGGGACAGTTCGCCACCACCAGCTTCGACGATCACCGGTGGCAAGGCACCTGGAAACAGACCGGAAACGACCGGGAAGGCGCCTTCGAAGTCATTCTCTCCGAAGACGGAACCGAAGCGAGGGGTATCTGGTGGTATGTGCGTGTCGGTACCCGGAACAACATTCCACCTCGCCAACATGGCGGCACCTATCAGTGGAAACGACTCACCCCGCCCCCGCCGGCGCCCTAGCGGCCGGGTGACTCTTACCCGCATAGTTTGAGCAATGTTCACCACGGCCGGTTTGTCACAACGAGGAGGAGCTATGAATCGTGTGTTTCTAGTAATGGGCTTACTCTTGGGAATTACCGGTCCGGCCTACGCCGACGGCGGGCATGCGCATCACGCCATCCCCACCATGCCCAGCCTAGGCCAAACCACGCTGGCCATCGACGACCACACCGTCACATTGACCTTCGGTCCGGTCGACCTTCCCACCGGCCACGACGGCGACTTGGCATCCAGTATGCCGAAGAAGGTGTTTCAGCTGCTCGAAGACACGTATATGATCGGCTACAAATCCGAGGTCTTTACAAAGGACGGCAAACCGCTTCCCAAGAATTATCTTCATCACATTCTCATGCTGAACAATGACAAACCCAGCGTCTCGTGCGACGGCGAACCGCTCTTTTTTGCCGGGGCCGGCTTGGAAATGACGGAAGCTCGTTTCCCTGAAGGGTATGGCGTCAAGCTCGGGAAGGAACAGAACCTCATGTCGGTCGTGGCCTTCTATCATAAGGCCCCCCCGACGAAGGATGTCATGGCCCGCTTCACGATGTATGTCGCTCCCAAGGGCACGAAGGTGCAGGAAATGGACGTCTACCAGGTGGGCGTGAACATCGTCTGTTACAGCAAATTCGGCCAGCGTGGCGCGGATCAGACGGACGAAGGCATCGAGATTAAGCCCGGGGTGTCGGTTCTGTCGGCACCGCTGAAATTCAACATGGACGGCTGTGTAAAATTTGCCTATCCGCACGGGCACGACGAACTTCTCATGGTCGCGCTCGAGAACAAGACTGCTCAGAAGACGCTCCTCCGCACCGTTCCTGAGGTCGATGCGGACGGCACGTTCCGTGATTTCCTCCCTCATCAAGTGTACCGAGACGGGAAGGGGTTCACCGTCACCAAGCAGGATGACTATGAAATGGTCATGGTTCACCACCACCCGTTACATAACCCCAATATTCAACACGGGATGGGGAACTACCTTCTGTACATGACGCCAGGTGCCTGTCCGCAAGACGCAAACACCGCGTCGGCACGCTAGGCCGAGCACAGCGGGGCCACCGTGCACCGTGCGCTGTGGTGGCCCCGCCAGTGAAAAATCTGTCCCGCGCCCGATCCATCCCCTCACCTAACGCCTGCCCGTCACAACGCACTCCCCGAGCATGCAGGCGGAGCGATTCCGTCCGCCCGCGCTTCACTCGACCCTACGGAAGTAGATCCGCCCCCTCGGGCAGCGGACTGGGATTCTCAAGAAGGTGTATGATATTGAACCATCCATGCACACCGACCGGCTTTCCAAGGACGCAGTTTCCCCTCCAAAGAGGAGAGCCTGTTCATTGCTGTGCCGTGGTACAGCCCCGACCTCTTGCGCAGCATGCGCCGGGCACTCCGATCACACCCCCGCTTGACGAGCATGAGATCTTCCATGTCCCTGCCGGAACCATCGCTGAACATCCTGCTCATCAACGAACATCCCGAAGAAATCAAACTGGTCACGACCACCCTACGTAACTTCTTCTCCGGTTGTCGCATCGAAGCCGGCTACACCTCGGAAGACGCGCTGACCTTCAGCCAACAGGGTGACTGGCACATCATTCTTATCGATCAGGAGTTGGCTCCCGAACGTGGAATGGATGTCATCGCCCGCCTTCGTCGGCATGCCCCCCATGCGGCGATCTTGCTCCAGACGAACGACCATGATTCGCACACTGCACTCCAGGCCCTACAAAACGGGGCCGACTTCCTCCTGCTCAAACAATCTCCCGGCTTCATCACCGAACTGCTGTTCTCCGTACAAGAGGCCGTTGAAAAGCGTGACCTCCAAATGAAATTGGACCACACCTTTCAACGACATTTGCGATTCATTGAAACACTCAGCGACTTACTCTATGAACTCGACGCAGAGGGTCGATTTGTCTACGTCGGCGCAGCCGTGACCGCCTTGCTGGGGTACACCCCAGAGGAACTTGCGGGCCGACACTATTCGATTCTCCTCGCGCCGCAACACGAACAGTTGGGGCGCTTCCGGTTGAACGAGCGCCGGGCAGGCAGTCGCTCCACGCGAAAACTTGAGATCACACTGCATCGCAAGCCTCGACCGGATACCCCGACGCTGACCGTACCCGTCGAAGTAACGGCCAAGGGAATCTTCGACTCCACGAATCGTTATCTGGGCACCGTCGGGTTGCTTCACGACCTGTCGCATGAGAAAGCGCAACAGGATCGCCTGGCGGAGTTAGAATCCCGCCTCCGGGAATCCGATCGACAACTCACACTCACGCGCGAAGCCGCTCGAGTGTCCCGTCAATTGCAGCAGCCACTTACCACGTTACTCCAGGACTCGCAGCGGCTACTGACGTCGATCCAGCACAGCAGAATCGAGCAGCATGTTGAAACGATGATCGCCAAAGCGTCGCGCGCGAACCAACTGAGCCACCATCTCGCGCAAGTCATCTCCGCCCACCCTGTCGAGTTTATTCCTCTCAACCTCAACGATATCCTTCAAACCGTTGCGCAGTCGATACACCAAGCCCCAGATGGGGCAGGCATCGTGCTCACCAGCCAATTGGGACAGCAAACCCCGGCCATTCTTGGATCTCCTACGGACCTCGAGAACCTCGTGCACATCCTCATCGGTTTCGCACGACGTTGCGTGTCCACTCCCCACCTCTCCGTCAACCTCACCATAGAAACAGGTCGTCTTGAAAACGAACGCCCGTCGATAGCCCAGCACAATAGGCCGGCACAGACTGAACCCACGCGCACATTCGCCAGCTTTAGTATTCGAGCAGCGGTCGCAGATATGGACGTACGGTCGACCGATGAATCCCCCGAAACGATGTCGGCAGAACAGCTGCTCCAAGCTCATACGATCGTTCAGGCTCATGGGGGCAGCATTCACATCGAACATCCAGGCGATAGGCAGCTCACCATTTCGGTTTGTATTCCTGCAATGACGGATCGTTCCTCGCAGATTGCTCAGCCCGAACGTCAGACCACGGTATCGAAAGGCCTCTCTCGCGTCCCCATGAGGGGAGGAGAGCGGGAGCAGAAGGCTGCCCGCGTTCAACCTGAGCGGCGTCGGTCCGAACGTACACGTGTTTCACTTCCTGTTCAGTTGTCGATCGGAGGAAGCACACTTCGTGGCGTCCTACGAAATATGAGCACCGGGGGAGCCCTTGTCACTATTCGAGACAACTCGACGTCGATTCATCTACAACCGGCCTATATCGTCATCAAGACACCGGTAAGTTTTCTCGAATTGCAGGGTGTCGTACACGAACGACCCTCGGATACAGCGGACGCCTCACTCCCCGACCTAAAAGAGTTTGCCATTACGTTCTTACTCAACGTTGAGCAGGACCGCAATGTGCTCCGATCCTTGCTTGATGGGCTGCAGGATGGCTCAACGACCATCAGCTTCGAAGGCTTGATTCTGCCCACCGCCACGTCAGTCGAGCCCCACACTCCCACCCTGCCGTCGTTTGTGCAACCGGCAACGGAGCGCCGCGAGACCACCCGCCTCAGACTCATCTATTCCGTTCAGTTGGTCGCCCCCCACAACCCTTCGCACCGACTGGTGGGTCAATTCGTGAATCTCAGCCTGGATGGCGCATGCCTGGAGCTGCCAGCTGGCATCGACTCTACAGAGAGTCATCTCGCGCTACACCTATTTCCTCTCGAACCAGCCGGCCCCTCGTCGGAGCGCCATGAGCCGCACGCCTCGCGGCAACCATGGAATGCCCGTGTTGTCTGGTCATATGCTCAACGACGTTCAGCACGACCAGTCGGTCAGTCGGGGCATGCAGCAACCTGTATCGGAGTGCGCTTCGACCGTCTTTCCCCCGCGCAGGAGCATGAACTCCGACGCATCATCGCCGACCACAGCAATCTGTTTCATGAACACTTCACACCCCGTCCGGACTCCCCCATCCTCACGGAGTCGCGCACGGTTCAGAATCATGAGGGGTATCAACTCGCGCTGTCTTACGATCATTCCGGAGAAGCCGCCACAGAGCAGGTCCCCCTGATTCTGCTCTGCCCTGGATACGGTACGACTCAGCAACAGTATGTGGCCGTTGCCTATGCCATGGCCGCGGCCGGGCTTCGAGTCTTACGGTACGATCATAGCCGTCACATCGGCCTGAGCGAGGGAGATCCATCGCACACCACCTTTACCTCGATGGAGGACGATCTCGACTCGATCCTCACCTATACCCACACACAGTGGCCGAATACACCGCTCACGCTGCTGGCGTCCGATCTTCTCGGACGGATTGCGCTGCGCCGGCAAGATTGGCAGAGACGGCTGCATCGGCTGATTCTCCTCAATCCAACGCTCGACCTCCGGAGTTGTCTATCCACCCTGCATCAGCGAGATCTGGTACAGGAACATCTCACAGGAACCAGACTGGGATTGGGCAACTTGCTGGGCCTTCCACTCGACATCGATCATTTCCTCGCGGATGCGGTTGCCTCGCAGTACACAAATATCGCAGCGCTCCACGAGGATCTTTCGCATTGCGCCACGGACGTGGTGATCCTCACGACAGCGGAAGCGGCGCCGGATATTGCCATTCCCGAACCATCGCCTGCCGTCCTCAGCGATGCGATGAATCAGCTTGGATCGAGAGCCAGAAAAGTCAGTCTGTCGCCACCTACGCCAACCGCCGGTGGCCTCACACCGTCACTGCTCACGGCAAGTTCTCAGCAACTTCTACAACTCTGTCAACCAGGACACGGCCCGAAAGAACCTTCCCCCATTGCCGCTCCCACGCTCTCCCACACGACAGCCGCTCGTGCCCGGGTGGAATTGGATCGATTGCGCATCAAGTACTCACTGGGCGCAGCCGGCCGCGAACGGCTTTGGAAGGCCTACTCCGACGTGGCTTCCACCCTCGACGACCTACCCGCACATTGGCACACGGTTGATCAGTTGTATCAACTACTCCAGCCATTCGACGGAAACCTCACGATCCTCGATGTCGGATGCGGACTGCATTCCTTTGCTCGATTGCTGCTGCTCAATCTCTCCTACCACCTTCGCGCCCAAACCCGGAGGCCTGGAGCACGGCTTCACTATGTCGGCACCGACTTCTCTCCCATGGCACTCCAGCAGGCACGAGAAGCGACCGGAAGCGCCCTGCACCACGTCGAGCAACTCTTCTCCGGTCGCATGTCCGGCGCAACGCCGATCCATCGCCAATGGGCGCTGAGCCGATCCGCGGAGGCGCTCCCATTCGCCGACCACTCATTTGATCGTATTGTCGCCAATCTCTCCCTGACCTTCGCCCACTCTCCCCTCCACGTACTGCGTGAACTGTTCCGAGTACTCAAGCCCGGAGGAAAACTCGTCATCAGTGCATTTACACCCTCGGCAGACGTGGCTCGCCTTTACCGGCGGTCTTTACCGGAACTCGGGCTGGATGCGTTCACGGGCGAGGCTCGCACGACCTTGAATCGAATGGGCCAATGTTGCATGGCCCTGCGCATCGGACAGCTGCACACGATGGAGGAGGAGGCCTTGATCGGCTACCTCGCGCACGTCACGCCTGCCCCACCGAGACTCTTACGTGCACTCTCGGGTCAGCTTCTCCTCGCCGCCGCTGAAAAACCTGATTCCGCTGGCTGAAACCCAACCTCGCATATATACTTCGCTCACTAGCACACAACGTGCAACCAGCTTGGCGACACCGAGAACAGCCAGGTGTGTGGCCCGGCATTTCCCTTGCAAGACTATGACACTCCACCCGTCCAGTCGGCAGATCTCCATTCATCAAGGCTCTGTGGAAATACTCAGAATCATCAGCGAGTTTTCTGAAGCCGTCGGAGGAGCCACCGATGTTTCACACCTTGGCCATGTTCTGCTCACGAACCTCTCTCACCAGACACATCTGCCGCAGGGCGGCCTCTGGATACGGGAGCCTGAGGGTGATCACTATCGCCTCATTGCCTCACTCCGGCAGGAGCACCGTGCCGGATTACCCCTGGTCTTGCCCGGTGAGCATCCTCTGATTCACGGTCTTTCCGACAAGCCGTCCTTGCTTCGGTCCGACCATCCCCCCACATCAGCAACGGGTCGGGCTATGCTGGTCACGGATACCGCGCTCTGCCTGGCGCTCCGGAACAAAGCGAGACTGCTCGGCGTCTGCACGCTTGGGCCGATCGATCAGAACCGTTCCCTTGATGAGCATCAAAGAGCACTTGCCGAAACCCTGGCGCGAATCGCAGGCACGACATTGGACCACTATCTGGCTCAGGATGACCTCCGCCGATCCTCCACCTTAATGAGGCGAACAGACCGACTGCGTTCATTGGAGATTATGGCGGGCGGCTTCGCCCATGAAATCCGAAACCCGCTGACATCGATCAAGACATTTGTCCAGTTGGCCCCTCAGCGGCAGCAGGATCCCGTCTTCATCAAGGAATTCAGCGCACTTGCACTTGAGGACATTCACCGCATCGAACGTCTCCTGCATGAGATTCTCGACTACGCCAGCTACATGACGCCCCAACCTTCCGAAGTAGACCTGAACGAGTTGGTGACCTCCTGCATCGGCTTTGTGTCCTCAACCGCGTCACGACGCGACATTGAATTGCAAACTCTGCTGGCTCCTGAATTACCCCTTCTCCTTCTCGACCGCCAACAAATCAAACAGGTTCTGCTGAATCTGCTGCTGAATGCGCTCGATGCGATGCCCTCGGGCAACGGTGCTATTCGTCTTCACACCAGACTGTTGCCCAGGACCGGCCGCACATCCTGGGTACAACTGCAGGTCGAAGACGAAGGCTGTGGAATTGCCCTCGAGCATCTGGAGCATATTTTCGACCCCTTTTTCACAACCAAACATTCAAACAGTGCGGGGGATGGCGCGGGTCTCGGACTCACCACCGCACACCAGATCGTCCGAGAGCATGGCGGGACGTTGAGCGTCGAAAGCCAAGTCGGAGCAGGGTCCACGTTTTCCGTCAATCTTCCGGTGCCGGATCGCGGCGCCACAGGCGCAGGAGTACGGGAGTAACATGAAGAAACGAGTCCTACTTGTCGATGACGAGCCACGGGTACGCGCCTCGCTCAGAACGGTGCTGGAACCGACCTACGAGATTCTGGAAGCGGCCGATGCCGCTGAGGGGCTCCGAATGTTCAAGCATGACGCCCCTGACCTGGTGCTGCTGGATGTCATTCTACCCGGTGCGGACGGGCTGTCGGCGCTGCAGACCATGCGGACTGAAAATCGCCTCGTGCCGGTCATCATGCTGACCGGCACGAAAGCGGTGAAAACGGCCGTCGATGCCATGAAGCTCGGAGCGGCCGACTACCTGTCGAAGCCGTTCGACGTGGAAGAACTGCAAATCGTGATCGAACGGACCCTGGGCAAACAGGAATTGGAACACGAAGTCCGACAGTTGCGGGCCCAGGTCGTCCAACGCTACGCATTTCACAATCTGATCGGGAAAAGCCCGTCCATGCAGGAGATCTACGCTAAGATCGAGCAGGTAGCCGATAGTCGTACCACCGTCCTGGTCACCGGCGAGAGCGGAACTGGAAAAGAATTAGTGGCCAAAGCCATTCACTACAACAGCGCGCGCCGCGATCGTCCGTTCGTGGCCCTGAACTGCGCGGCCTTGCCGGAAACCCTCATCGAAAGTGAATTGTTCGGCCACGAAAAGGGCTCGTTTACCGATGCCACGGCCCGACGGGTGGGGCAGTTCGAATTGGCGAATACCGGCACGCTTTTTCTCGACGAAATCGGGGACCTCAGCCCGGCGACACAAGCCAAGCTCCTCCGCGTGCTCCAGGAACGGGAATTCACCAGAGTCGGCGGCGTGCAGTCCATCAAGGTCGATGTCCGCATCGTTGCAGCCACCAACAAAAATCTCGATGACATGGTTCGGAAGAACCAGTTTCGTGAAGACTTGTACTATCGCATCAACGTCATCGCGCTGTATTTGCCTCCGCTCCGCGAACGCGGAGAGGACATCGCCCTGCTGGCCAAACACTTTCTCGCGAAACGCATCGAAGAAGAAAAGCGACCGTCGCAGGAGTTCACCAAAGACGCGTTGGAATTGATCTCGCATTACCCCTGGCCGGGAAACGTGCGCGAGATGGAAAACATCATCGAACAGGCATTTATCTGGTCGAAGGGCTCACCCGTGATCACGCCCGAGCATCTGCCCAACATCCTCCGGACCGATACACGATCAAGCTCCCTTCGGGACGACACGCTCGCGGGACGCATGTCGCTGGAGAAGGCCGTCATGGAATTCGAGCGGGAAATTATCCTGGACGCGCTCAAGCGAACTACCTACGTACAAACGCATGCGGCCACCATGCTGGGCATCAGCCGACGCATGTTGAAGTATCGCATGGATACCTTGGGAATCAGCCGGCCCGAGAATGGAGGGCATCCGGAGCCCGCAACGCCTCAGGAGTGACACAGGCTGACACAACAGTGCCGCCTCTGGCTCACTTCTGAAAGGACAACACTCCTCCAGCAAATATCTGGTGGCCTGAAGTACCGGGACCTGCTATATATTGCCGATCCTCGTGAAGCCACTCGGTACAGGTTTTGCGTTTCACATTCGTGACCGCTTGCAACACACTCAGGAGCACTCTGCATGGGGACTCAGTCATCGAGTGAACGCGTCGGGGCCAAACCATCGGTTCTAGTCGTCGACGATGAGACCGGACCGCGAGACGCGCTGAAAGTTATTCTCCGCCCCTTCTTCACGATCCACTCCGCCGACAACGCCAAATCCGCGCTCCGGGTGCTCAAGGATCAACATATCGATCTGATCACACTCGACCAGAAGCTCCCCGACCGCCAGGGCATCGATCTTTTGCAGGACATCAAGCAGGATTACGCAGACATCGAAGTCATCATCATCACCGGCTACGGCAGTCTCAAGTCGGCCATGGAGGGCATTCGACACGGCGCGGCCGGCTATCTGCTCAAGCCCTTTAACGTCACTGAGCTCATCACGCTCATCAATCAAACGCTGGAGAAAAAGCAGCGGCTGGACTATCTACGATCGTTTCTGAGGACCTCGACGGCCTTGTGGGGAAGCGAGGAGGAGGCGGGGCACGCGTGGAAGGAGCTTCAGACCAACTATTTCGCCATCGGCAATGCGACGAGCGAGGAGGCGGGCGGCGCAGCGGACGTCACATCGCTGATCCCGCTCTTATCCGATCTTCTCGAAGCCAAAGATCGTCAGCTGCTCAACCACTGCAGTCGGGTGAGCTTTTATGCCTCGCTCCTAGCCAACCAGTTGAACCTGCCCCTACCCGACCAAAAAGCGTTGGCGCTGGGCGCATTCCTACACGATATCGGAAAGATCAGCCTGCCTGACTATAAGTATGCGGCGGATGACGATGACAGCTCCAGAAGCGGCGCTCGCGGCAGGGACTGTTCAGAAGCCGGAGCGCGCATGCTCTTGCCGCTCGGACTTCAAGCTGAGGTGGGACAAATCGTCTCGTATCACGATGAACGATTCGACGGGGCAGGCAACCCCCACGGACTGGAAAAGGAAGGCATCCCGCTCCTGGCTCGCATCGTCGCCGTTGCACAGGCATTCGACAATCTCACGGTCGACATGCCTGGACATCAACCGACGTCCATTGAAGACGCGATCCGGCAAATTCTGCTTGAGGCGAATACGCGGTTCGACCCGAAACTGACCGAGCTATTTGCGCAGGTCGTTCGGGAATGCAAATCGTCACTGCCCGCCCTTGCCATTGCGAAGACCTCACCGGGAAACTGACCCGATCACGACCGCCGCTCCTTCGCGCTTTCGATCATCTCCGCAGCCGCCGCCCTGGCGGTCTTGGTCACCGTCACTCCCGCCAGCATCCGCGCAATTTCCTCCTTCCGCTCCTCGGACGTGAGCTGCCGCACCTGCGTCACCGTGCGCTTCTGCCGAACCTGTTTCTCCACCACATAATGGGCATGGGCCTGAGAGCCGACCTGCGGCAGATGCGTGACGCACAACACCTGATGATGCCGGCTGAGGTCCCGAAGACGCGCACCCATGACCTCGGCGACCGCTCCCCCCACCCCCGCATCCACCTCGTCAAAAATGAGCACCGGCACGCGATCACTGTCGGCCAGAATCGTCTTCAAGGCCAACATGACCCGGGACAGCTCACCCCCGGAAGCCACTTTCGCCATCGGCTTGAGCGGCTCTCCCGGATTCGCCGAGAAGACACACTCCACGGCATCCTGTCCCGTCTGACCGTAGGGCTCCTCACCGCACACCCGGGAGACCTCCACAGCAAAACGAGTCCGTTCCATGCGGAGGGCCCCTAACTCCTTGGTCACCGCGGTCGTGAGTATCTTGGCCGCGTCGACACGCTTCCGCGTCAACCGCTCGGCCACATCACTGAGCTTCCGCCTCCCCGCTTCAACCGCCCGAGTCAATTCCTGGAGCTGTGTCTCCGCCGTATCCAGCTGATCCAGCTGCGCACGAAGGGATTCCTGCAGCACCAAAACGGCGTCAAGTGATCCGCCGTATTTCTTGGTGAGACGCTGCAATCGATTCAGTCGCTGTTCAATCTCCGCCAATCGTATCGGATTGGCTTCCACCTGATCACGATAGTGACGGACCTGTGCAGCCAGTTCCCGCAGAGGGACGACCGTGTCATCTACACTTCTCGCCCAGTCGCCTACGGCGGCATCGATCGTTTCCATTCGCGAAACCAGCTTGCGCGCGGTCGCCAGCTGACTCAGGACACTCTGCTCCCCAGCATAGAGCAGGTCGTGGAGTTGGTCCGCTACATCACCAAGCTGTTGGCTGTGCATCAAGCGAGGCCGTTCCTGATCAAGCGCAACATCTTCTCCTGGCTCGATGGCGGCCTCCGCAATCTCCTGGAATTGAAACCGCAGCAGATCTTCCCGTTCACGCCGCCGGGCAATTTTCGCCGTGACCGCCTCCAACTGCCCCACCCGTTCGATCCACAACGCGCGGGCGTCATGATATTCCTGCCGAAGCGCCTGCAGCCTGCCGAACGCATCCAGCGCCTCCAATTGGGCGGACGGCGAGAGCAACGATTGTTGCTCATGTTGGCCGTGCACATCCACCAGGGCGCCGCCTAATTCTTCCAGCAGATGCACCGGGCACAGATTCCCGTTGAGATATGTGCGATTGCGACCTGTGCGGGAGATGACGCGCCGGATGAGGATGTCCGCTTCCCCGGGACGCGCAAAGCCCTTGGTCTGAAGCAGCTGAAGCAGGGGATGTTCTGGAGACAACTGAAAGGCGGCCTCGACATCGGCCTCGTCTGCCTGGGCGCGGATCTGATCCGCAGAGGCGCGCCCCCCGACCAACAGAGTCACGGCATCGATGAGGAGAGATTTTCCGGCCCCAGTTTCACCGGTGAACACAATGAAACCGGAGCCGAAGGTGACGGCCAGCTGCTCGATTACGCCGAAATTCGAAATGCGCAGCTCGGTCAGCATGCCGCGGAGAATCTGACGCTAGGCAGCGCCGGAATGTTGCGCGAGCAACGAATCAATAAGCTCTTTGAACTGGCGCTTCGGACGCGCCCCTACAAGTCGTTCCACGGCTTGCCCGTTCTTGAAGAACAGTATGGTCGGAATGCTCATCACTTGATAACGGCCGGCGATTTCCGGATTTTCGTCGGTATTGAGCTTACGGACTTTTACCTTGCCCGCATATTCGGTCGCCAGTTCATCGACGATCGGAGCGACCATCTGACAAGGTCCGCACCACACCGCCCAAAAGTCCACCATGACCAATTCAGATGCCTTCATGACATCCTGATCCCACGTCGCATCCGTCACTTTCAACGCATCGCCTGCCACAGTTCGCCTCCTTCTCGCAAGGAACTTTGACGCTACACATCCATCGCTGCTGCCGTGCCGAAGCGGCTTCAAACCGCTTCGGTCATCCTATACCACGGTTTTGCGGAGAGTCAAATTACGGCCGCTCCCACTGCCACTGCGGCGGCGCACTGGCCCACCAATCGGCCGGTCTGGCCAGTCGCCAAGCCGTCTGCTGCTGCCACAGCTGCGTCACCAGCGCATGATCCAAACGATTCGCCATGGCGGCCGTCACATCAGCCTGCCGTTGCACGGCCTGTTGGATCACCTCCTTCGCGATGCGCGCCAACACATCCGGTGGATCCAGCAAGTCTTCGGTTCGCGCGGCAGCCAGGTTCAGATACAGCTGTTCGACACGCACCCATTGATCGGTGCCGGCCAGATGTGCAACGTACCCATCGAGCGCCTGGTACACATAGGTCAGAAAGGTATAACTTCGCGCTGAAGGGAATTCGCGCACTTCCGCCTGGCAGGCTTCGACAGCCTGACGATAGTCTGCCGCCATGAGGAAGACTGCGGCTCGCTGCAGATGCGAGCGAGGCTCCGCCACGTCAGCCCGAACAGGACCGGCCCACTGAAGCGTGAACCAGATCACCAGGGCCGCCACCAAGGAGAGACGACGTAATCCCGACCTCATCGCGCTCCTTTCGCCTCCTTCCCGTCGATCGACATGAACCCGACCGTCCTCTGAACCGACGGAAGCTAATACCGTCCCATGGGCATCGATTGCACCGGCAACGGATTCGTCACGCGGCCATAGGGGCCGCCCGGTGCCGCCCACGGCAATCCACGGTCTCCGACCAACAGCGGCCCCAGAATGGTCCTTGCCACAATCGTCCCGAAATTCTCCGTCCACCCGATGCCGGTCATACTGAACATGAAGGAATAACTCTGACGATCCGGGAACTGCAGGTAATAGAGACCGAGCGACCAGCACTTACAGGGATTCTGGTAGAGCGCCACCACGTCGTATTCCGGGCTACGCCCGTTTTTCACATCGTAATACCCTTTCGCGCCGATCGTCCATCCCCACGGGGTTCTGAATCCACCACCGATCGTGGCGAACTGAATCTCCTTGGTCGGCGCATAGACTTCATTGAACGACACAGGATTCCAGATATCACCGCGTCGAACTCGATTGCCGTCGTGACTGTATCGCTGCCCGACCTCGAAGTACCAGTAGTTCGATTGCTGAACCCGCAGATCGGTATTCCACTGGCTCAACGTTCCGCGATAGGGATCCACAAACGCATCGACCGTCAGATACGAATTCGTCGGCGGCAGGATTTGGCCGGCCATGATGTTTTTTCCCAGCGCCTCGGTTTGTCCGGGCGGACGGAAGAACTCCGGTGCCGTGTTCCCGATCACGGCGCGCAACCACACATCGGACATCTTGCGTCCTTGGACCTCTACCGTGGCCGGTTGCAGCGGCTGCGTTAAAGAACCGATAAACGGCAAGACGCCAGGGGTGAACTCGCGCGCCCGCGTCTGTACTCCCCCCACGTGATAACTCTGCGCCACCGTCAGATCCAGCCAGTTGAAGCTCTGCCCGTTGATCTGTTGTTCCAGCAATTTTGTTCGCAGGGAGTAGGTGAGCAGGTTCTTTTTCGGAATGTCGTCGACTTGGTCGATCTGCGCGATCTTGCTCTGATCGCTGCCCGGCACATATTCATACATGACGCTGGGCTCGATGGTGTGAAGAAAACTCCCGCCCTCCGCGCCGGTGTACCGGCGACTCAATTTGGACGACGCATCCAGGGCGGCCCAGAAGGTTTCGCGGTGCAACGGACTGGCTTCCTGAATGCCGCGCGTGTAATAGACCTCCTTAAATTTAAAATGCGGCATCAATCCGACCACGTGCCCGATATCGATCACGTCGGTGGTGATCCCCGGCATGAAATCCATGCGATTCACCGCAAACCCCTGCTCGCGATAAAAATTCACGAAATTGGTATCGAGGTTCACGAGAAACGGCAGGCCGAACGGCGACGTGTTCGGCAGCACATAGCCCACTTCGGGAAGGCGCTGGAACGTGTCGGGACCGCCGGAGTTCAACGGCTGCAGATACTGGCCCAAGAAATAGGCACTGCCGTAGGGAAGTCGCTGCGTCGCGAGCAGCGTCGACTCACCGCTCGGGGATGCCCGCTGAGCGCCTGAGTTGCTGAGTTGTTGCAGGTACTGCCGGTCCGAGACGAAGGACGCCTGCCCGCGGACCAGCAAGGTGTCCGTCACCTGCTGCACATGCTGGCCGCTGATCAAGCCGCGCAACCGCCGCTCATCCGAACTGGACTGATCCACTCCCGACACATTCGGCAGTTTGGTTTGCTGCAGAAAACTCGCGAACCACTGGCCGCTCGACCGGCGGTCCAGGTAGTACCGGTACGTAAAATCGCTGCCGTACCCGAGGTTGTTGTAGTACGAGGGCGCGATGGTCAAATCCTGGCTGGGGTTGATCGCCCAGAAATAGCCCTGCTGATAATGCAGACCGAACCGGTTGTCATAGCCCGGCGTGGGAATGAGAAACCCACTGTGCCGGTTGCTGAGCGGATAGGTCAACGTGGGCACGGGAATAATCGGCGTATCCCGCATGCACAGCCAGGCACGCTTCATCCCGATGCTCTCCCCGGTGTTCACATCGAGATCCTCGAATGTAAACCGCCAGGCCGGCTTTTCCCCGTCTTTCGCGTCACAATTGGTGAAGGTGCCTTCTTTGATTCGATAGTGATCCTCGGAGAGGCGCCGGATGCTGCGCCCGGTGAAAAACGAGTTGCTCGGCCGGACATACATCGAGCCGTTCGTGACGACGCCGGCTTCCGTATTGACGTTCAATTCCAGCCGCTCGGACTTGAGATCGGTGTTCGGGTCGCGGAAATGCACATGCCCGGTCGCCACCAGCGTGCCCGGCAGCGCATTGATCGTCACATGATCGGCGGTCAAGCGCAGTGATCCTTGCGTCACCACCACGGATCCATCCGCCTCGTAGACCTCTTGCTCCTGGAGATGATCGATGCGTTCGGCGGTAACCGTGAGGGGTTGATTGGTGGGCGACGACGTCGTGACCGTCGATTGCGCCCAGACGACGTCGAGTAACAGAAGCGGACCGAACAGCAACGCCACGACCAGCCCTACCGCCGAGCGACCGACCGTAGACCAGTGTCTGGAAGCGGGGTAGCGGTCTGGCCCCATCTCAACCACGAAGAGGTGAGAGGGAACACCCTCGGAAAAGGGCCTTGATCTCGCCGACCAACATCAAGGAGCCCGTGACACAAATCAGGTCGGACGGGGCAGCCGAGCGTGTGGCGAGAGCCATCGCATCAACGGGTGTCGACGTCACCTGCGCCGCAGGGGCAACGTCCGCCAGCAAAGCGCGGAGCTCTGAACCGGTGGAGGCGCGCGGGAGATCGGCCTGGGTGAGAATCAGCGTATCGAGAACCGGCAGCAGCGGGGCCAGAAATTCTTGCGGATGTTTATCTCGCATCATACCCACAATGAGGGTGATGCGGCCGGCCTGGTTGGTTCGCCGCCATCCGGCAAGAAAGTCGGCAAGCACGTGGGCAGCAGCAGGATTGTGCGCACCGTCGACCATCACCGTCGGCGCATGGGCGATCACTTCCAAGCGGCCTTCCCAGGCTACCTGCTGCAGGCCGGCACGTACCGCAGCGTCAGGTACCTTCACACCCGCCTCATCGGCCAGCTCGATCAGGGCCAGCGCGCAGGCCAGGTTGTCGAGCTGAAACCGTCCTTGCAACGGAGACGCAAGGTGCGTCTCACGCCGTCTCATGCCGGCATATCCGCAATCCGCCGTGGATGCTCCGTCGCAGCAAAAGTCCCGATCCAGGAGATACACCGGCGCGGACACCGCCGAGGCGCGCTCCACGATGACCCGGCGGGCCGATGCGTCCATTCGGCCAAGCACCACCGGCACTCCCGGCTTGATGATCCCGGCCTTCTCAAACGCGATCGCCTCGATCGTCGAACCCAAGTAGGCCTCATGATCAAGCCCGATGGTCGTGATGGCTGACGCCAGCGGGACGACCACATTGGTGGCATCGAACCGCCCGCCCAGCCCCACCTCAAGGACTGCCACATCCACCCGGCACTCCGCAAAATACTGGAAGGCGAGCGCGGTCGTAAATTCGAAAAACGTCGGTGCTAAATCCGGAACCGCCGCCGCGCGCAGGGACTCCACCAATTCACTCACGCGCGCCTCAGGAATCATCGCGCCGTCGACGCGGATGCGCTCGCGAAAATCGATCAGATGCGGTGACGTATAAAGCCCCACGCGATGGCCGGCCGCCTGCAGCATCGAGGCCGTCATCGCCGCGGTCGACCCCTTTCCGTTCGTCCCGCCGATGTGCAGCACTGGGTAACGGCGTTGTGGATCGCCCACCCGGGCGAGCAGCGCGCGGATCGTCTCCAATCCCAGCTTGATGCCGTGCTGCTGCAAGCTGTAGAGGAACTGCACTGTGGCGGGATACGTCATTGTAGCCATTCAAGGGAACTCGCCTGCGCTCAAAGGCTGCGAACAATTCGCTCCGGCATCCTCACAGCCCGCCGTTCGTCTCCCGCGACAGTCCGGGTGCGGTTGCCGACCAGAGTCGCTTCACGACTCACACTTCACGGAGATGGAGAACGCCGCCGGCGAACTGTGACCGCATCCTGTCAGAAATGCCCCACTAGCGTACTGACCGCTTCCTTCAGTTGTTTGCGCTCGACGATCATGTCGATCATGCC
>WIAG01000035.1 GCA_014055495.1 Nitrospira sp. CR1.2 | reverse complement strand
GAATAATTCGAGATCGTCGCACCAGCTGGAGCGGACACGATCCGTTTTGTGCCTCCCCCACCACCAGGCCCACCCGCCGCGATACCTGCCGAGCCTCCCACCCCGTTGCGGGCAGACACGGTGCTGATGAGCCCCCCGCTGATCGAGGTGTCCCAGCCAGATGAGCCAGCTGAAGGGCTTGCACCACCTGTCCCACCGCTTCCCCCCGCGCCGACAGTGACGGTCAAGGTTGCGCCGGGCGTACAGGGGACCGTGTACCGACTATTAACTTGCCCTGACGATCCTCCACCACCTCCACCGAATGAGGCATTGTTGAGCCCACCACCGCCACCACCGCCCCCGCCTATCAGCGTGGCAAAGACCACCCCTGACGCAGGGCAGGTAAAAGAGTTGGCCCCGGTCGTGGTGAAGAACTGTGATTTCATGCGAGCGAACCCGCCAGCGGCAGGCGTCAGAACCCCATCGGCATAGACAGGCCCTCCCCATGCACACAGCACGAGGACTAGTACTAGTATCATCGGCTTAGTGCATCGCATAGACTACCCCCGTTGCCCCTGTTCCGGTCGTATTCGTCGTCACCACGTAATAAAAGGCAAAGTTCGCCGTTACTACAGGGCAGGCGTCGGCTGCTTTGGTCGTCCCTGATAACGTGATCGTACAGAGCAGCACCCCGTTCGCTTCATCGTCGTCCGCATCGCCATAAATCGCCTGTGTCTGCGTCACGGCGCCGGTTCCGGAGACTTGCCCGTAGAACGATTTCGGCCCCGGCGAAATCCCCACCGCCGCCGCCGTGGCGTTCGTCGTCGCCCCAGACATCACCGTCGTAATCGTCACCAACCCAAGCCTGGTCGACGTACCGTCCGGATGCTTTTGGAGGATATACGTATCGGCCATGGCAAACGGCGCCCCTCCAGTCAGGAGGAGCACCGCAACCAGCAGCCATGTCGAAAGATTCTTCTTCATGGTGCGTCCTTTGGTTAGTCGGCCTTCTTGCGGCCGTCCAGCTTCGACTTGTCCTTTTTGCGGCCCTTCTCTTCTTCCTCTTCCGCCGCGGCTCTGGCTTCCTCTTCGCCGACATGGTCGTCGAGCACTTCCATGGATCGGGCACTCACCAACTTCATGTCGGCCACATAGAACACTTCGCCCGGCTCACGCCGCTGCATCCCATCGAACAGGGTTTCTTTCGCTTTAACTTTGACCATCGAATCGCTCCGTTTCGTTCAAAGGTTAGTAGGTGTAGGCAATCGGACCCTTGTCCGCCGTGAAGGTCGTCGGCACGGTCAAATCGCCCACGGTCCCGAACGTCCCCGCTGCCGATTTCGCCGTCAGCATTTGCGCAGCGCCCACCGCCGTCGGCACTGTGCGCAGCCGCGCCGTTGTCCCGTTCATCGTCACGGACAGGTAATACTTTTGCGGCCCGATCACTTCGACCGGCGCCGTAAACGGGATCTCCTGATAGGTGGCCAACGTGCCAACCGTCACGCCCGCCAGATCAGAATTCGCGAGCAGCTTCCCGTTGGCATCGTGCAATTCAACGATCGCCTTATCAGTCCCACCCACGGTCCCGATGAGGTACCCGATCCCCGTCATGATCATGTTGTACGGGACAAACACTTCACAGCTGAACCGCGTCCCAGCGACCGGCGCGGTATCCGTACCACCAGTCAACGCTGTCACCGCCGGCCAGGTCAGCCACTTGGTCGACCCGCCAGCCACGATCGGCTGCACCCCGCCGACCATCCAGCGCAGCCGTCCCGCGACCCGAGAGAACAATGATGTTTTGAGCGGCATAGCCACACTCCCTTTTGTCTGAGCCGCCGCGAGGCCTGCGCCCCGCAGCGGCCCCGGTCGTTACACCGTGATCGTGTAGTTCTTCGCGTACGGTTTGGAATTCTGGAAATGGCTCACCGGGATCAGGTGCGCGGACACCGTCACGCCCGTGGTCCCGGAGACGTTGTTGAATTTCATCCCGATATACCGCTTCGACACCGACCCGGCAGGAATCGGGATCATGAACGTGTAGCCTGCCGCCAGCGTGGCTTCAGCCGGGAAGACGGACGCCAGAACGTCCGGAGACGACAGGTCGGCATTCGCCGACTGAATCGCCTGGAATTCATAGGCCCCGCCGCCGGTCGCCGCCACTTCCACGTTCACCGCAATGCACATCGGCTCACCGGAACCGATGTCGTTCTTCGGCGTCGGATTCCCACAATCGATCGTATTCGTCGACACGGCGTCGATTGTGAACGCCTGCGAGTCCGACAGTTGGTTCTGTTTATCGAGAATCATGGTCGAGTCCTTTCGTTGTACTGGTCCTAGTACTAGCTCAACGCGCCAACTTAGACGACGCGCGCTTCGGTCTCCAGGATGGAGTCGACAATCCGGATCGGAATGCCACGGAACGAGTAGACCCGCTTCCCGTCCACATTGTCGTAGGTGATGCCTCCACCAACCTGCACCGCATCGAATCGCTGCACGTCGAGCGCGGCAAACACGCTCCGGTTCATATAGAAGACCGGTTTCCCGAGTCCCTGCGTCGGCGGCACATGCGTCGCCGTCGCCATGAGCTTCAGCAGGTCCGCCGCGGAGACTTGCGCGACCATGTTCGACACATCGATGTTCGCGATCCGAACCACGTACCGCCAGTCCTTGAGCGCAATCCCGGCCTTCCACTGCCAGCGCTCTTGATACGCGCGCATGCGCTCCGTCCCGAGTCCCGTCGACCCCTGTACGGTCTGCAGGCCATAATCGTTATGCTGAATCCCGGCCTTGCTGCCCTTCGGCACCAGACCAAAGACCGTGTTCTCACCCCAGTACACGAGCCAGATCGAGGTATTGTCGGTACTGGTTCCGCCGCCATCGATCACGTTCGCCCCGTTGGTCGCGCCGGACTTGGTCGCGTACCGCGGTGCCAGCCCCATGAACTCTTCAGGCGCCGTTCCGCTGTTCCCGTAGATCAAGGTCTGTTGCATTTCCTGGTTCATCGCCTCCAGGAACGCCATGCCTTCGGACAGCCGGTTCGCATTGATATCGCCACCCAGCTTCGCGACTTCCTCTTCAACCTCTGACCAGGCCTCGAGAATGCCGGTCTTCTCTTCGATTTGTGCCGTGGTGGACTTGCTCGGCGTCACACCCTGGTTCAGCAATCGCCACGTCACCGACGGGAGCCCGGTCCGGACCGTAATCCGGTGCCCGGTATCCTGGTTCCCTTCACGCCACACCATGTCGGCCAGCATCTCGTTCGATTGCGCCAACAGTTCGACAATGGACGTGGTCCGTTTGCCGTTCGGATCGGTCCGCTTCGCCAGATCCAGGAGGCTCATTACCGTTGTATTGATGGTCGTCATCGTCTATCCCTTTCGCTCAGTCCCCGCCGTACAGCACGTCCGCAATCCGCTGCTCTTTGCGCGCGGCCGGCCCTCCGGACTGCCGCGCCGTCGATACAGTCGGCACGTCTTTCCCGACGGGTTGCTGTTCCAGTTGTTTTTTGAATTCCGCGAAGAGTTTCGGCTTCGCGGCTTCCAGAATCTTTTCTTCCCACTTGCGCGGGTCTTCGCCGAATTTCTCCATGAACGCTTCACGCGCCAGGATCCGCATTGCCGCGACCGGCGGTTGCGGATGCTCGGAGACCTCGACCAGCAGATGCTTTTTCTCTGGCCGACTTGTCAGTGCCACCCATGGGGCATCCTTCCCACCAAAGATCGCCTGCTCGACTTCCTCCGCCCCGAAGTCCTGATCCGCAATCGCTCGCGACGCATCCACCCGGGCTTCGAACGCGAGCTTTTTCCGAATCTGCTCGTCGGACGGCTTCGGCGGCTCCTTCCAGGTGCCTTCGATCCGCGCTTTCAATTCCTCGATTTGCGCCGACTGGTCTTCGAGCTTGCGCTCGAGCTCAGCCTTCTCCTTCCCCAATCGACGCGCCGCGGCGGTTTGCGCCTTCAGCTGCTCGTCTTTCGGGTCCGGCTTCTCCTCCGTCTTCCCTTCAGCCTTCGCCACAGGCTCTTGTTTGGCATCCGCCGGGGGAGTCGCATCGGCCTTGTTGGCCGGAGCGAGGTCCGTGTCCTGCTTCTGCGCGGGCTCGGTCGTCGACACCACAGACGTGTCCGCAGCTTGCGCGGGCTCCGTGGCGTAGAGCACGTCGGCAATCGACGGCTCAACGGGGGAACCCGCCTTCGCGGGGGTCTGTTCCACAACAGTACTCATGCAGCTTCTCCTTCAGGTTCAGATTGTTCCGGCGCCCCGCCTTGGGGCTTGCCTTTGTCACGAATCTTTTGCATCTCCATCCGGCCCTGCACCGCGGTCTGTAACGCCTGGAAGTCGATCTTCCCGCGCTCCACCTGGCTTCGCGTACCTTCCTTGACTTGCGCGATCGCCATTTCCGCTTCGATCTTCTGCACGAAGGCCGGGTCCTCGCTCTGTTGAATAAACACCTGGGCCAATTCCTGGCTCTGAAACGCCGTCATGGCGATGTACGCCTTCATCTCCGGCGTGAATTCCTTCCAGTCCATGGCAATCGTCATCTTCGGCCGCTCCGGTTGCGGCTGCGCTTGCTCATCGATCATCTTCATCAGGCCTTCTTTGTCCCGGAGCTCGGTCAACTGAATGCCGAGCTTCATGTAGGCCGGGCCCAACGGCGCCAGCGCCGGGATCGCCTGGAGCAGCATTTCCGCCTGTTGCTCACGCAGGACCGTGAAGTCTTTCGTCTCGGTAATGACGAGATCGTAGAGCCGTTCCTTGAGGGCCTTGATATGGCTCTTCGTAATCTGAACGGTACGCGGCGCGTTCGGATCATCGGTGATCTGAAACGCCATCTCTTCGGTCAGCCACTGCTTCGTGTATTCGTAGGAGAGCCGCGCCTTCATGTACCGCGACCGGCGCAAGTTGTTCTGCATCGGCAGCACAATCAGGTTGCCCATGGCCTGCTTTTTCGCGATCCCGAGCCCGCTCCGGACCTCCGACGGCATCCCCATCGACTCATTGCCCTGGCCCGACACCCGGCGAATGGCGTCCTTGTCTTCCTGGAGCAGCGCGAGCTGGGCCTGGCCCATATCCAAGTTGTCGCGGAACAGAATCCGGTTACCCGAGACGGCGCCTTCCTTGACCTCGAGGAACCCGTCCGGCTTCGCGTGCTCGGTCTGCAACAATTCGGCATCGTCGAAGGAATTTTCTTCCGCGACGATCTGCCGGTTCGTCAGCAGCGCCAGTGCTTTACTTTCCCGCTTATTGATGGATTCGACGATTGGGACCAGCCGGCTCGCGAGCGCGAGTGGCGCACCGTTTTTCTTCAGCCCCGAATAGAACGGCACATAAGGGAACCGGTTCGTTTCGTGCGGTGAGACGTCATGATGGATAAGGATATTCCCGAGAATGACGCCGACATACATCCGTTCTTTCCACACCGGCTCGGCGTAGATCCCGTCGGAGCCTTTCAGGTCCTTCAGGATCGACTTCGCTTCGTCGTTGTCGACGGGCACCGGCACGGCGAGCACGCCGTCATCCTTGAAAATGTAGTAGAGCTTAACCTTGCGCTTGTACCAGACCTCGAACGGCCGCACGCGTCTACGCTGCCCGTTTCCGGAGAGCACCGGCCCGCCAGTCGGCAAGTTCTGCATGTAGGTGTCATTCAACAGCGACGGGTCGACCGCTGAGCCACCGAAAAACTCCAGCCCGTTCGACACGGTCAAATCCCGGAGTTCGTCCTCCTTATCCGGCCAGCGCTCAATGGCGTCCTCGACGTCCATCCATGCGCCTTCGCAGATGTACTTCGCATCCTCGTTCGGGTCATACCGCTGAGAGTAGGGATCCTTGAAAATCGTGAAGGGATTACGGCTCTTGAACTTCTCGCAGGGCTGCCCGAGCTCGTTGCGCTCGATCCAGGCCTTGATCCAGCCCACCCCACCGACCAGCCCGTCCCAGGTCTGGTCTTGTTCCTCGAACTCAGCGAGGTTGGTCTGATCAATCCACCGCTGCGTGTCTTGGAGCACCGCGCCGACTCCGTCGTCGGCCGGCGTATTGCGCCCGAGGAAACTGCAGACCTGCCGCGTTTGAATAAACTGCCCGGCGATCCGCTCAAGAATCGGCGCCAGTTCATTGCGTCGCGTCGGCGGTTGGCCCCGCTCAAGAAACTGGGCCAGCTCCGCTTCAGTATAGAATTCGTTTTCGGTGTACTGATAATTCAGCGAGCTTTCGAGCTCGTACATGGTCCTGAGCGGATGATTGACCGCTTCGTAGACCATGCGGTGCAGGCGCAACCGGATACAGTCTTCATCCTCGTTCCGGACGGAGTCGACGAGAAAGTCGAGCTTATCCTGCTCGGAGGCATACGCCAGCTTGTCTTCGTAGCGTGATTTTTTCGTGGGTGCGGCCGTCGCCATACAGGATCAACAATCCTGTCAGCGGGTCGCCGAAACGGCGGGGGACTGACACCGGTCAACGTCCTAGTGGTTTCACTAGTACTAGTGCGATATCACGACGGAAATGGAATGTCAAGTTCCTTACAGAGACGCATGAGCTGGACGTAGGTCCCCTTGACCTTCCGCGCCAGCTCATGGATCTCATGCTTCTGCTTGAGGGTTAGCACTTGCCCCCTTTGCCCTTCTTCTTTTTGCCCTTCACGGATCACCACCCCCTCTCCACCTGTCATCGACCTCTCCCCATTCTCGCCGCCATCGACCGGAACCCCAACAGCGCCGCATCCGTATTCGCGTTCCGCTGCCGACGCTGCCGGCGTTGCCCGGGCGGCATCTTCGACGTACAGTGCTTATACAACCACCAGGCAATCGCCAATGCGTCCGCCTTGTCTGGAGAATTTGCCAACGGTGGCACATGCGGAATCCCCGACGAGAGCCCTTTCCCTTGAATTTTGATCTTGCCGTCGACTTCAGCCCATCGAATCGACGTGAGCTGCCCGATCAACTCATCATCCGTCACCGGCATACCCTTTTTCATGATCCGGAGGCTAATTTCCAGCGCATCCATGAACCCTTCCCGCAGTTCCCAGTACATTTGGTCGCGCATGCGATGATACCGGCCCTCATTCAACGGCTTTTGCGAGACATCGATCGAAAACACCCGCAACTTCTGCACATTGACGAGCTGATCCCGCACCCCGCGCCCAATTCCGATCACATCGACGCCGATCGCGTACTGCACATCACTCCCCACGCTCGCCAAGTGGTCCCGCAGGTGCCCGGCTATCCGATCCGACAGCTGGGTCGTGTCCTTCTCGTTATGCTCATGGAGATCCAGCACCTGGGGACCACGCATCGGAATGATAATCGACGGGTCCGCGCCGCGGTTCGGTCCGCCAATGTCCGCGGCAATCACCAGCGGGTCGGAATCCAGCGTCTCGATCACCCGGGTTTGCGCCGCGATCGCCGACTCGAACGAGATGAGCATATCCCCGGACTGGTTCGGCGGGAGGCCCTTCACGCGCACCCGATAGAAGTCCGAGTCCTTCCCGTACTTCTTGGCATGCGACTCCTGCACTTCCTCGTTGAACCACAAAAACCGCCCGTAATTCTCCGGCTTCCGCTTCTCAGCCGCGAGCACTTCGCCGTCCCACTGGAGCGGAATCCACTGGTCACGGTTCCGGCGATGCGTCTCCATCGCGAACCCGTCGCGCTTCGTCGGATTGAACAGCAGAATGATCATCGAGAGCGGATCCGTCAGTCCGCCTTCCAGCGGCTCGAACACCGCTTCCGGCACCCCAGAGCCTTCATCGACCTGATACATCACCCCGAGCGCGTGGACACCGGCCAGGACGACCTTCTGATCTTCCGGCGAAGCGTTCGGTTGCACGGTCCGCGGCTCAATCCTCGATACCGTCCCACGCCCGGTATCCTCCTTCAAAAAGATCCGATGCGCGTTCTTCTCGAAAATCTCCGCCAGTAGGGGATTCCGCTGCAACCATTCGCCGTACTCTGGCCACAGTGAGGAGTGGAGCTGGGGACCGGCCGGCGCCGTGCAGACGATCTTCGGCCGCACCGACTGGAGCACGAACATATAGTGCAGCCCGCAGAGCGAGATCGTGGCACCCTTCCCCACGCCTTGCCCCGCCATGATGCTGATCCCGAGCTTGCGCGCGTACTTCTTCTGCTCATCGGTCATCGGCAGCCCCTTCCAGCGAAGAATCTTCGCGTTCAAGAGCTTGCCGTACTCAATCCAAAACTCCTCTTGCCCCGACCAGGGGTCAAACCGATCGCCCCCGAATTTCCGCGCCCACCGGATCGGTTCATAGATCCAGCTATCAACTTCGCGTTCGGAGATACGGGGAGCGGTCATGCGGTTTTCGATTCCTCTTTCGCCGCGCGCTCGGCCGCGAACTGCTTCACGCGATCAATCCCCAACTCCAGGCACTTGACGCAGCTGTCCACATCCTGGAGCGGCCCGTACACCTGCACCGCGCCGTTCTTCATCACGAACACCGTGAACGCGAACCCCACCGCCTCGGCCGGCACCGGAATCTCCAGCCGGTAGGGCCTGAACTGTGTCTTGCCGAACTTGTCCACTGGCTGCAAGGGACTACTCATGATAAATCTGGCTCCTTCCCGCAGAGAATGCAGTACAGTCGCTTTTCTGAGATTCGATAGAGGATATTGCCGCACGCACAGGTCCAATCGTACCGATCGGAAGAATAGAGCCCCTTCATGACGCCTTTATCGAGATGGCATGCGGGACAGGCAAATCCAACGACTCCTATTGGCACCACCGCAACCCATTCATGCCCGCACCCTAAACACATGGCCGGCCCCGATCCATGAGGAGAGCGATCTATCCGCGCTTGCGCCAAATCGACCACATCTCCACTCATGGCCGTTCTCCAATCTGGATCAGCACCGCGTCCACGTCCGTCGTCACCATCGTGCAACTCTCTGTCTCAATGCCCTGCGTCTCCAGCCACTCCACCACCCCACTGCACGCTTCCCGATCGGCATAGGGCCCAACGAGCGTCCACTGGCCCCCCAGGAACGCGAGCCCGTACCAGGCCACAATGGCGAGGATCATGGATCACCTTCCGCTCATCTGCCTCCATCCTCGATAAAACAGGTCGCGATCTTCGACCACCGCAAACAATTCATGCATCGCCCGCTCCTTCTCCTCACCCGTCACTTCTCGCACCGCCACGACCTTCTCCCGCTCCAATGGCGGTTTGTACGGACACGCCAGGCAGTGCGGTTTCATCGGATCGAAGCGCATGACGCCTTTTCCCTCTTGGGGCAGAAATACACCGCATGGTTCACCGCCTCGTCATGCGCATACGTCGCGCCACACTTCGGGCACTGGTATACCCGTGGACCGTTCTTCTGCTGGTAATCATGGCTCATGCTTGTGCCGCCTTTCGCTTCACGTAGGCCCGTGGCTTCACGCCCTTCTTTTTCCGCTCCCAGTAGGCCCGCATGTACTGCCGATTCCGTTCCTTGCGTTCCTCGACCGTCATGGACGACTTCCGCCCCCTTCGCCGCAATGGTCGCCCCTCGTCGATCACTTCCCGCTCGATCTGATTCCGCTGCACCGGCTCGCACCGCCGCCAGCCGCAGTTCAGGCAGTGCGGGTCATCGTAGAGCTCGGCCACCAGCCCGGCACAGCGGGGGCAGGCCGGTTCACTCATTCCGGCAGCTCCTTCATCGTCATCATGGGGAGGTGCCCAATCCGTCTCAGCCGTCGCGGCGCGTGCAGATGGGGTTCCACATGCGCCATGCACCGGCAGAGGCTCATCGTCGTCCCGTTACGGAGATAGCACCGCCGGAACCGGTCGTGCGCGTCCTGCACGTCGCGCGAGGCCCATGACCGTTCAAGGCGATTCCTGGCTTCTTCCCTCAATCGCAGCATCTCGATCGTCGTCCATCGCAACGGGTCTGAGATCGCTGAGAAGGTCATCACGCCGTTCATGGGATATCGCTCCTGGTAGGATCCCCGTACACGAGATCGCGCACACTGGGTATCGGTTGCGGTTCACCATAGAACTTCCGCATAGCGTCCACACAGAGGAGTGCTGTCGACGCGAGGGAATGAATCACCGCTTCGTTACCCGGCACGTCGATTAAGGTTTGCGCTTCGGCGAGACAGGCATCGTGGAGCTCCGTCCACTGCGCGATGAGCTTGGGGAGGTCCATGGCTACAACCTCGTTTCGATCGACGCCGTCGACTTCACCAGCGCTTGCACGCAATCGCGAATCTTGTACGCCAACACTTCAATCGGCTCATTCGGACTGTCTGGCGCGCACGGCGTCGCCACATCACAGGCCTTCGCTCCAAAGAGCTTCGCGTCCGCAATGTCGACGTTCTGCCGCGCGGCATACAGCGCCGACAACGTCTCTAGCAGAACGCCCTGCAGCGGCATGGTGGCAATCGGTTTCAGAGCCCCGTCTAGCGTGCTTTTCCCGGCGCACATCGTTTTTTCTTGATCGCGGTACATAATTTTTACCTCCTACGTAGTTTTTTTGAAAATTTTTTGTCCACCGTCGTACTGTGCGGGATGCGAACACAACATCGAACCCTGAATGCCCCCCTGCCGGCCCTCTTCTTGGAAATCCGAACCAATAGGACGGCCTCGACTCCCGCAATCCAGCGATCAACAGGCCATGAGTAGCGGTCCTAAACTAGGTGCGCTACTCAACTGGGGTCTCTGGCGTAGGATCGCCACCATTACTAGTGGCTTTACCGATTCTGCCGAGGGAATCGCCCATCATCCGGGCAATCAGGCCGACATTCTGGGTGCTTTTCCCCAGTTCAAGGCGTTCCTTGTCGTAGATGGTGCCACTAACCGCATTGAGCGACATCATGAGTCCGGTCTTTTGCTGCGGTGTAAGTGCCACCAGAACGCCGTTCTCATAGAACGAATCAATCACCTTGCGCTGTAGATCAATCGCCTTCGCTTGCAGATCAGCGAACACGTTCGCCCGATTCTGCTTGAAGGCCTCAAGGGCCTGATGCTCAGGGGTAGCTTTATCGAGGAACTTATAGACAGCACTGGTTGTCACACCGAGCTTTGCCGCGATTTCCGGCATGGTATGCCCAGCTTGACGCATGGCCAGAGCCGCATCACGATTGAGGGTCCGGGCTTTCCGTGGTTTCCGAAGGGCTTGACTGATGCGAGCCTTAGTGAGTGGACTATGGGGACGAGCACTAGTACTAGCTGGCATGGCCCCTCTTTACGCCCAGAGGCCACAGTCTGTCAAGCCCGAATATCCCCTTTATATAGGGGACCTAATTCTCTCTCTCCTCCTCCTAACTAGCCAGACGGGCAGAAAAAAACGGAGCATCCGAATTCCCGACCGTGGCCCCTTCATTCGATGCCCCTATTTGCCTCGTACCAGTCCGAGCACTAGTGGCCAAATGCCACACACCACAATTGAATAATTACGCGCACTTACCATATACCATATTACCCCGGTCTTTCCCTGGCGCATTTCTCCACACTCCCCAATCTCGCACCCCGCGCCAATCCGCACGAAACCCCAATGAATCGCCGAGTACTAGCACTGGCACCAGTCTTGCTTTATAGCCCAGCATGAACGCGACGAACACGAACCAAGGAGGCAATATGTACCGCATCACGAAACGCTATCGAGTGCACCGACCGGACGGGACCGTCTCGGCCTACAGCTACCTGCACCGAGCCATAGCAGCCGCCAACGCATCCGCCGGATACGTGGCCGAGAATGGCCGAGTTATTTACTCCACGACGGCAGCGCACCCAATTATGAGCTACGCCGCAGGAGCCTAAAACCAACCAAGGAGCCGAGATCATGAGCATCTACGGAAGCGAAGTGAACTTAGAGGAATGGTATCGGGAGCACGAGGCCGAGCGCGCCCGGATTGATCGCGACTCTATCGCCATCATGAACGCGTACACCATGCCGAACCAGGTCAGCGTCATCGAGATCAAGCTGCCGGCGGATTACGTCGAAGCCCTGGAGCGCTTTCAGAGCTTGCCCGACGCCATCACCTTCAGAGGCAAGCAATACGGAAAATCAAGCTGGAATAGCGACACCATGACCGCGTGCTACCGCACAGACCGACCGCTCGCCAAGGTCTATATGGTCAGCGCGTAGAAGACGAGAAACCACGAACACTAACCAAGGAGCCGACACTATGCGACAAGAATTCCAGGTGCGAATCACTCACGATAACGGAGAGGAAGAGGTGAATTGCTTCAGCAACTACATTGAAGCCATGACCGTGTACAACGACAGACTGAGCCGAGCCGATCAGCCTTGCGAAATGGAATTGATTGAAGTCTTGGCCCAGCACACAGCAGGAGCCTAACCATGTTCACCGATCAACTCACACTCCCGACGATCGAGGAGACCGACGAGCCGAAAGTCTCCTACGTGTGGAGCCCGCGCCATCGGCGAGAGCTCCGAGTCACGATCAACCGCGCCACCCGCTGCGATGCCCGCTGCACCCACGCGAAGGGCTTCATCTGCGATTGCAGTTGTGGTGGCAAGAATCACGGCAGCATGAACCTGTAACCAACGAAAGGAGACGACACCATGCGACAGACACCGAAGTCGAGACATACGCCCGGGCCGTGGCACATCATTAACGAAAAGACGATTGTTGGAGCGGATAGCCCAAGACAGGGGTATGTGGCTGACGTCAATCTTCATCGTAGTAGCGACAATGGCGAACCGGACGGATTCGCTAACGCCGCCCTCATCGCCGCTGCTCCTGAACTGTTAGCCATCATTAAGGGCATGCGCCAGGCCTTCTATGTGAAGGGAACGCGGAAAGCCTTACTCGAAGTGATGGAGCGATCAAAAGACCTCATCGCCAAATCCGAAGGGAGGCAATCATGAGCCCGCGTTTCCTCTTTGCGACCATGGCCGCGATCTTGTTCGCCTTACTCCTCTGCTACTGGAGGCCCTAACCATGCTCAGCCTAGCCATTCTGACCATTGCCTTAATCGCTGTGACCCGTTGGCTGTACCACATGCCGGAGCGCCAGGAGCCGAAAAGTCCCTGGTGCGCCACACGAAAGGAACCGAAGCCATGAGACCGTATCTCTATCAAAGCGCACCGATGCCTATAGGCAAGAAGGAGTGGCGGCTAGTGGTCTACGACGCGCGCGGATATCTCGGCGCGAAAGCCTTCACCGACTACGAATGGCGAGAACCGGCCTGGAATACGCTCCCGCCTGGTGACTGGCACAGCATGAAGGCTTGGCCGTCCTATAACTCGAATGACGGCATGTATTCAGGGTGTCCGCGTACGTTGAGGAAGTTATGGGATCGAGAAGAGGCGTACATCCGCCCATATCTTGAGAATGTGCCCACAGAATCCGCCTTAACGCTGTTTTAGAAAGGAGCCCTAATCATGAATACCGTACAGGTCCGCTTTGTCGGTATCCAGTTCAGCGAGAATCCGAGAATCCCATCCTTCGAGCTCTACACCTTGCTCGAACCCATCCCAGGGCATTGCCTGTACTCGACCGTGAGCGTGCGCACGATCCGCGAGGCAGGGTATACACCAGTCCCGAGGAAGGAGGCCGATCCATGGCCGTAATCGTCTGGCTCATCCACCACGCCGCGCCGATCTTTTGGGGGCTCCTCGTCCTCATCACCGGCGCCAGCCTGTGGCATCAAGTCCGCCGGGAACTCATCACGCCGAGGCCCTACACGCCACGGCATCGCTACCCAAGGAGACCATGACCCCCGCCGACTACTTCGAGCACCAATGGCGCAGGGCGATCCGACTGATCCGGATCGCCCTGCTTGTCCTGGGAGTACTATTCGCGCTGGCACTCTATCTCATCCTCGCGTAACCAGGCGCCTCGAAATGTCCTTAAGGGCGACAGGTCGAAAAACGTAGTATCCGATCCGCCGGCGAATCGATCGGTACCCCCTCCCGCTCATAGGGCCTCGGGCTTACCAGTTCTCCGTCGCTGTTTTCGGCCCATTATCCAACAACAGGAAGGGCGTGTAGTTGCTAGCTGCGCTTGTTGGACAAAACACCTCCGCATTGAGTACGCGCTTTCCCTCATGCCCAAGTCGATTCGCCTCTCGAACTAATCGACGCCATATTGCCCTTTCTTCGCTATCCATCCCTCATCCCCCCTCGCTGGCGAGTCGGGCCAGCTCATCGGCCATTGATTCATACTCGCCTTCAATCGTTAGGTGCCCGTATGGGAAGCCTACCTTTGCGCCGCCATGAGAACGCCAGAGCAAAGCTCGATCTCTAACCTTGTGAGCCGCCTCCAACAGCGCCGCTCGGCGAGTTTGTTGGTCATGCTCGATAATGTCACCAACAAACTGAGACGCGGCGGGGTGTCCGCATAAACCCATTCTCTCAAGTAACGCTGCCGCCCGCTCCTGCGGGGTCATGGGTTCACCTTCTTTTCCCCACATAGAAAGGCCAGGACGCGACATCTAGCACACTCCAGACCGAAGGCTAGGTTGCGTATCGCCTCACCACAAAATCGACACTTGCGCTCGCTTGTCTCCTGCGGGGTCATGCTCGCACATGCCGCACGGCCGGACCTGAAGGCTGAACCTGGCGTAATTTGCCCTGTAACTTTTCGATATGGTAGTGCATGGCCGCAATAAGCTCCTCGTCTGTCTTAACGTTGTAGAAGATTTTGAACGAATCAATGTCACTTCGCGTTGCCTGCGGGGTCATTTCGCGTGCCATGTGGGGCAGTCCTTTCCGTCAATTTCAGTTGTAAAGGATTCTTTGACTACTGAACGTAACCCATTGATATTCCCGCTTTCGCGCTATCAAAATTCTTGATTACTTACACGTCCCACACCGCTGTTCGTTATCCATGCTGTTCACCCGTCACCCCTTTGGCTTTCAGTGCTGCGAGGCAGATGGCGAGTGGGGCTGTGTCGGCGGTCATCAAGCCCTCACGATCTTCAAACTGAATACACGCTCTGTATGGCCCATCCCCTATCGAACCGTAGAGGGACCACAAGTCAGCTTTCTCCACCACCTCCCACGCCGCCGCAATGTCGGTGCTGTAGAACGGTATCTCGTCCCAGAAATACTCCCACCATGGCGCCTGCTGAACCTTCTGCCCTGTCTCTTTGTCGTACTGTGCTGTGTAGTCGCGCCGGTCGATATCCGTAAAATGCTCCCCATTTGGCCCGTCTAGGTTCCAATAGCCATGTTTCGATTGCCGTGGCTTCCACCCCATCACCTTCTCCGCAATCAACGCATCCAACTCTCTACCGGCTTTCATGCTGCCCTCCAGGCTCGTGGCGTACACATCCTCATCAGCAAAGTACGCTTGCCCCCACCCGCAATGTACCCCATGCCAAACCATCATCACCCCGTTATCCACTCGCTCAACTTCCATCCATTCGTCGCATTGTGGGCATCTCGCCTTATATCTCATGTGTACCTCCAGGCTGGCTCGTGGCGGTGAGGGCGGCTTCAGCCATCAGTTGAATTTGCGCTCTAGTAGACAACCTGTCAGGACGTTCAGAATCAGGCTCATAGCTTTTCTTGCGTATATCGTCTAGTGCCTTGACCAACACCCGGTTCTGCTCGCGGAGTGCTTCATAATCTGCTCGCGGCAAATGCACATAAGGATCAGGCTCCTTGTCGGCACACTGCAAACAATTTTCATCTCCACACCATTTACTCATGACTACCCCTCCATCCCCTGGCGGTGCTCATACAGGGCCTTAATTGCGTTCGCTTCTTCCTCGGTATCACACTCTGCTAGCGGGTTATGGTCTACCCACACATGCCACGATTCATAGTCGTTCTCATCGATGCGGTGAGAGACGCTAATATCTTTGTAAGCAGGCAAGGCTCTCACCAAACCCCTCCCGCGCTCCAGCTCGGCTTGCAGGTCGTCCAGTCGCACGTCCTGATCGGCCTTCACCTTCAGTACCATATTTGAGGAGTCAAGCAAGTTGCGGTTCTTCTTTTCGAGAAACTGCACTTTATCCTTCGCCGCCTCCAACTCCGCCGTGCATTGCTCCACAACATGAGATAGCTTCATGACGGTCTTCATGTGCGTGTCATTGACCAGCTTCAGCGCGTCACACTCCGCCGTGCGTTGGGTGAGTTGGGATTCAGCTTTCTGCCTCAACTGGTGCGGAGTCGGATGGAACATCTTTTGAACGGTCAAAATGAAATGGCCCTTCTCATGATGATTGAATTGTACTTCCACGTAATTCTCTGCCTTCAGGTCGTCACACATCTGAGCCATTGATGCGGCCATGATCGCAATAAGTGGATGCTTCGCCTGAAATTCAAGCGGCTGACCTGGCTCATAATGCAGCTTGGTCAATTCAAGATCGCCAGCCAAGACACCTTCCAACTCCTGCACCCGCGCCTGCAACGCCGCAATGGTCGCGTCCGCTTCGGTAATACGCCTCGCTAATGACCGACACCCGTAACACCCTTCTAGTTGCTCCACGTCACGCCCTCCCCTTCTGCATATCAGCCAGCGTCGAATTGAGGATAGATAGCGCATACACATGCAACATCGCGCCAGCCTCGTTCCCGTCGCGCTTGTCGCTGGCAATACACGCCTCAAGACTGCGTATCTTTTTCTTGACAATCCTCACCGCCCTCGCGTGTTCGGCCAGTGCTGCGAGTCCTGCGATCTGCTCACGGGTCCGCTTGAGCTTGGCAATACGCTTGCCGACCTTAACTGTCCACAACTCCTCCCGCCGCGCCATCACTGCGCCTCGCTCTGTAATAGAGCCATACGTGCCGCTTCTGGTGTATCCCCAAAACCAGCCGAACTTTCCTGCAGATTGATAAAATCGGAATAGACTGCACACCATTGATTGCCATCTCTGAATACACGTGATAGAGGTCCTCCATGTGCATGGCAGGCCAGCCCAGAACAAAATCCAGCAAACCACCTCCCCCATGCACGCGACCACTCACCGTAGCGACGCTGCCCCGGCTCTTGTTTGCCATAGGCAGGCTCGTCGCAAAATCCGGCAGGGCCATACACACTCCACATTGGCACGGAGCACTTGCCGTAGCCCTGCTCATTGGGTTCTTCATGACATTTTGATGTTTGCATTCCCCACCCCCTTCTCGTCCTGCGCGGCCTGCGCGAATTTGCCTAACTCGTCGGCAATAGAATCGCATTCCCCCTCAACTGTGAGATGCCCATAAGGAAAACCGATCTTCGCGCCTCCGTGTGCTCTCCATAAAGCGGCCCGCGCCCGCACTTTCTCTACACACTCTCTTGCCCCCGCCGCCCGCCCATGCTGGTAGCTGTCGGGCGTGATGGGGCCGAGCCATTCAGCCTCAATGTCCATCACATATTCGCTGTCACAATCCCCAACGTCGATATAGAATCCATCCTCGTCCTTATCAACCCACACGACACAATCACGCCACCCACATTTTGGCGCTCGCATCCAATACCACCCCGCCACTGTCGGCTTCTCGCTTGTCCAGGTCATTTCGGCACCTCCAGCGGGCCGTACCATTCGCCGCCCATATCAGACACCCACTCATCCAGTGCCGTTTCATCGAATGGGCCTACAACTTCGAGCCCATCCCCATGATCGACTATCGCCCACACCTCTGGTGCGTTATCGGTCAATAGATTACGCCACCAATACCACCCCTCTTTTGTTGGTGCTTTGCTCGTCCACCCCGCCTCAGTCATGGCTTCCTCACTTCCTGCATCCGCTGCTTGGCAAACTCTGTGTAGAGCTTGACCATGAGACCGAACAAAATCAGGTTACTGAGTACGGTTCCTAGCCCCACTGTCACAATGACCGCCGCCAATTCCGCCTCAGTCATGGGGCACCGGCCTGACTTCAGCTTCAAGTTGTCGCCTAATTTCAGCCTTCAGCGGCTCTAGCAACCAATTCACACCATCAACATCCCCACCTAAATCAATCCACAGTTCTGCTATTCTGCGGATAAACTCTCGCTCACTCATGCCGCGCTCCTTTCTCGATCTGTGCGGCGCGGGCACCGTTCTGGATCGTTCACAGCCCCCGCCTCAGTCATGGGGCACCGGCCTTGGTGAACATAGCGGACAGGGTATCCACTCATGATCTAGCTCAGGGTCAGAACAGCAACAGGTATCTTCGATACACCCTGCAACAATAAATCCCTCATCGTCACAATCTGGGCATGTATCAAATTCATATACATCCTCATCCTCACTCATGCCGCCCTCCTTTCGTGGGGAGTAAATGCGTTGCCGTCAGCGTATACGTCCGCTTATGGTCTCGCTTGTCCCAGGCCTGCCCGCCTTCTGTCACAATGAACCGCTGGCCCCATTCGAGAATCTTCAGTCGTCGCATTACTTCCCCCCTTCGTGATACCCGCTCATGAACGTCACCACGTCATCGACGCTATAGGCGATCAGGGTCCGGGCTTTCGCCGCGCCCCATCGCCCCAACTCCTGGTCCTGTAGCCGTGTGGTCTTACCCCCCGGCACCTTGACCTCAATCAGAAAAGCCCGCCCTGCGTAGCAGCCGACAATGTCCGGCCATCCGCTGGAGAAGAAGCCCCCGGGGACTTTTCTGGCGTAGCAGCCGAGCAGTCCGTTGAGGTAGGTGAGGATCTTTCTGGTGATAACCGACTCTTTAACTGTGCCTTTGACTGTAGGAACCCGCTTTTGTTTCCCGCCCTGTACTGGTCGTCGCAATCCGACACGAGCCGACACACGTCCGCCGGCTGCTCCCCCTCCGTCCACTGTGCAATCTCCCGCCATGCTGCCCTCCAATCTAAGGTGAGTTCGGCCTTCTTTTGCTGCCACAGGCTCATAGATACCCCGAGATGCTCATCCCGACCGGTTGCGCCCAATACAGTTCTTCCTTCGCTCGCGTCATCCCCACATAAAACATCCGCCGTACCGAGTCCCGGGCTTCGCCCGGCGTCGTCCATTCCTGATAGCCAGCCGGGCTCAAATCTGGAAACAAGACGACGATCGACGCTTCTCCTCCCTTCACGGAATGCACCGTCCCCAACGTGATTTTCGGTTGATCCTTCAGCGCCTTCGGGCCCCTCGCTTCAAGAATGTTGCAGGCGTAACCGATCGGCTTCCGATAGGTATCAAGCAGGTTTGACTGCAACCAACCCACATCACCGGCTGTGGCCTTCTCTGCCGCGACCGGATCGGCGAACCACTGCTCGAGATCGTCCACTTCTACGGCCAGTCCGGACGTCTCTTCGCCTTCAGCCTTCCGTCTCATGAGCGTTTTCGCGCCACGATGGAAAATGTCTTCGGCCTTCAAGCAGCCCGCCCATTCCCACAGATCCCGATACGTCCACCATCCCGCTTCGTCGACGGGCTTCCGGTACATCCGAACGCGATCGCTGGCACTGATCGTCCCCGATCGTCCCGTCAACGGATTCCAATCTCCCCGCGTCTTTCGATACGGATTCCAGAACGGGAACCCCCAGTCTCGCAGCTTGTGCTTCACCGGATCGAGGAAGAAGCTGCAAGAGGCCAGGATCGCGACCGTCTTCCCGGCATCAATCCATTCTTCAAGCCGGTACTTCAGCGTTTCATGCCACTTGTAATTGATATCGAGTTGCCCCACGGCGCCCTCAGCGTCTCGAGGCTTGTAGTCCTTCTGGATTCTGTTCTCGATCTGCTCAACCCATGCCGTCGCTGCCGCATGCACGGCCCGAGGCACCCGATACGATTGCGCGAGAATCGTGACTTGCTCTGCCGGCAGGTCCGGCGACATAAAGGCATCAGGAATCGCCCCTTTGAACCTATAGAGCACTTGATCGTCGTCCCCACCTAAATACAGCTCTTCACAGGACGACCCCCACCAGCGGGCAAGGGAGAGCTCCAGCGGGCTAAAATCCTGGACCTCATCGAGGAACATCACCCGGCTCTCGTGTGGAATGGGAACCCGCTCCTCCACACACCGGGCAATTAGGTCGGTAAAATCGATGGTAAAGGTCTGATCCTTAAAATCCGCCCAGTACCGCGAGAAGTTTTGGATGCGAATCGGCCAGAAGTCCGCTGGCACCTGGAGCCCACGGAGTCGATTCAACTCCTGGAGTAGCCCGTCTCCGTCCTTCGCCCCGCTGGACTCAATATCCCCATACGGATCGTCAAGGTTCGAGCCGATGCCCCCGAACTGCATCGACGGATAGGAGGCGTTCCAGTCTTTCAGGAGTTCCCTGTCGATAAGTTTTGGCCGCTCCAGGGCCCGATAACAGAGCGCATGTAGCGTCCCGATCCGGTCGTCGTTCAGTGGGAGATTTCTGCTGACTAATTCCCTCGCTGCAGCCTTCGTAAAACTAGTCACCAGGACAGCCTCGCTCCCGTACTGGCTGCAACTTTTGGCGATCAAACGGCTTAACGTGGTTGTTTTCCCCGTTCCGGGAGGCCCCACGATGCGAAATTCTTTGGATTTTTTGGGCATATTTCGACCTGACTTATAATGTTTTCAACTGTTTAGATGCCTGCTGACTCGTGCTGACTACGGAATTCCCCATATAAGTCAATATGTTGAGAAAAAAGTTGCACAAGTCAGCAGATTTTTTTTCGCGATGGGCAGTACCGATTGCAGGGCCGATTTTTTTTGCTGACTTGCTGACTTGCTGACTAGTAACTCTGGCATGATTCTTCCTATAAGAGAGAATTCTATAACATGCTGATTTTACTGAATAGTCAAACATTTGACGCTGATGCATTTCTGTAGTCACCATTCGAGTCACCGATTGGCAGCTGACTTTGTCATGCCGACTGGATTCTCCACACGCTCCGCTTCGTGAACGAGCCACCCTTGGAACTCTTCACGTTCTTCCGTTCATGCCGGTACCCTAGTTGCGTCATCATGAAGCTCAGTTCCTTCGACGTGAGCCGTTCATTCATCTTCCCAATCAGAAATTGCCGGAAGGTTTCCGAGACGATATAGACATCCCCGTCGAGCCGGAACGGGTTCCCCATAATAGCGGCATCCATCCATCGCTCTTGCCCTTGAATGCCAGCCGAGGACAGATACACCTCTAGCCAGTTCTCAAACGTGCCCTTCTTGGTCCCGATTTCAACGTCCACATTCTCGATCGCCCGGAAGAGCCACTGGATAATTTCGTCCCACTTATCCGCCTTCATCGTGGCAATGCGCACGTCGGTATGGTCGAGGAGTAGGCGCCGGAATCTCGTCTGAGAATCGAAGTCTTCCACGCCTGCCGCGCTGACCGTCCGGCCGTTCACATCCAACTCATACGTATTGCCGTCCCCGCGGTATCGCACAAATTTCGTGATCGACACGCCCAACTTGTCCGAGACCAGCGCCAGAAGCTCCGCGGGGTCTGTGGCCACATGTTCCGGCAACGATTCCCCATTTTTCAGGGACTCAGCCAGCGCCCGCCGCTCCTCGACACCCTTCCCGGTCATGGCCAGGTTCAGCGTTCGCTCGTAATAGTCTTTCCTGAGCTTCAGGTCGGCGTTGTGGCGCCTCCGGTGGGCAATGAGCAGGTTGACCACTTCCTGGCCCGTCCAGGAGGCCGCAAGGGCCTTGGTCGCGAGGCTCAGATCATAGGAACTGGCAGACTGGTCCTGGAGATCCGTACGAGTATGTTCCCAGGCACTTTTGAACGCGCTGTCGATTTCGCACAGCCGCATGAACTTCTCGGCCGGCGGCTCGGCCGACGGACTGAGATCAAAGGTCCAGGCCAGGTTCGCGGCTTGCGTTTTCTCTTCCGTCTCCGGCAGCAAGTACCCTTCCAGATCGCTCGGCTCATACCGGTGCTCGTTCAGCTCAAGCAGTCGCGTCTTCTTCGGCACCCCCTTCCGGTTCCAGGTTCCCGGTAGGCGCATGACCCGCGTCAGATCGCCCACTTGATCGGCGTCCCAGCCGTGGACCTTGGCCCGCGCACGGAGCGTCGAGCACCAGCCCTTCGTCAGCGCTTCGGCCTTTGCCCGATCGTCGTCCGACTCGAAGGCCCAGGGCTCTTTGAAGAGCCACCAGGCCTGCAAGCCACGGCCGCTGTGCACAATGATGGAGGGAGGTGGCCCCATCTCGGCCAGCAGTCGCATCGCGTCGTCTTCCGTCTGGGGGAGGTTCGGCTTCTTGTGGCCCCCGCCTTCGGCGTAGTCTAAATCCGCCCAGACCCCAGGAATCGCCACACAGTCCACCTTCTCCCCCCGCAACGTGGGCCCCAGGTTGGCACTTCGCAGCGCACACCCGAGATACACGTTTTCCTTCGCGGCCCAGATGTCGATCGCCGCCAGTTCGTCCGGCGTAATTGACTGCACCCAGCTCGACCGCTTGGACGGCGCCCCCCAGAAGAGGAGCCACCGTCCATCGAGGTCCGGCCAGACGGCCTCAAGGAACCGCTGCAGATCGTTATTCGCCGGCAACGTCGGCATCAATCACCTGTGAGGCCTGGTCAAAGAGGTCCTTCATGGCCTGCCCGATCGCCTTCGCGTTCGCGAATTCTTCCGGTTCGAGTTTCCGGCCCATGTTGAGGACGGCCTTGCTGTACGGCTTGCCTTGCGGATTCTTGGCCTGCTCCAGCCTGATCTGCGTCGTCACCCCATAGAACGGGTACCCGTTGGCCACGAGCCGGAGGAAATACTTCTTAGCGTTCTGGAGCGAGGTCGGCGGCAGGGCTACGATCATTGGGATCATGTCGTCTTCCCGCAGGAACAAGAACAACCGCATCGCCTTACACGCCTGCCCGCCGGCCGCATTGCCACGGTCGTCCGTCGCCGACCCGAACTGCGCGAACGGACATTTCTGGCAATCTCCACCCGGATCGCCGACTCCATGTGCACTATCCGAGGAACTGCAATCCGGCGGCTTGTTCCCGCCGTCCTTTTCCTTCCAGTACGCCCGCACATCCTTGAAGTGCAGAATGATTCCTTCGAGCACCTGATAGGGCTTATTCCCCTGGAGCGTCGGCACTTCCCAGGTGCTCCCCCCGCCGGACGGCACCTTGATCTTGTCCAGGTCTGTCAACCGGAATCCCTGCCCGCCCAGGTTGTCCTTCATGAACGTCGTCAGCTGCTTCGCGTCCACCGACAACGCCTTGAAATTGGACGGCACCAATTCCCCGCTCTGCACCGTCGCCACATCGCCCTTGCTGATCGTCTCTTCTTTGTGCTTCGCCATACGTCTCCTTTCTGATTGATGGTACGGTACTAGATCACATGTCCAACGCTTACCCCTTCTTGGTCCTCAGCGAATACTTCTCTGTCACCTTCAACGACTCTCGCAGCTCTGGCGGCATGGCCTGCACTAAATCGTCAGGCCGCACCTTCGTCCCGTTGAAATGCTCGGCCTCGAACTCCGTCACCCAGGACGAGAGCCGTTGACTGTTGACGGCTTCTTTCACTAGGTCGCCAAGTCCCGCCGACTTGAGTGATTCCGCCAGCAGCACCGTGGCGCCCTCGGCCGCACCGGCGAACAGCTGCCGGCGTATATAGAGCACCACGCCGGACTTGCTCTTCATCGACTGCATCCCGGCGTTCTCGAACCGCTCCATGATTTGCGGTTCCAACTGGGCCATTTCCTCTTTGATGGCCTCCAGGTCGTCATCCGCCTGCTTCTTTCTCCTGTCTAGTTCAATGAACTGGTTCACTAAATCCGCTGTCGTCGCTGCCATACATCCTCCTTTTTTTCGCGACCCTCTTATTATCGGCACATATAGACGAGACCGCCGAGCCAGTAGCCCGCGATCCCCACGGCTGATCATAGTGCTAACACTTCCTGCGCTAGACGTTTGGCAGCGATCTCGCAATACTTCTCTTCAATCTCGATGCCGATAGCCTTGCGGCCTAGATCCTTGGCTGCTCTGAGCGTGGTGCCAGAGCCCATGAACGGGTCGAGGATGGTACCTGCTTCAGGGGAAAAGCCGATGCACCACTTCATGAGATTGACAGGCTTTTCGGTTGGATGAACGCGCTCCATGCCGGTTTGCGGTCCACGCCTAAAGCCGTCCCACATGTGGTAATAGACCCTGGCCGTGTTCATAAGATTCGTCCATGCCAGCTCGCAGTCAGAATGGTCGTTGACAACCGTACCGATCCGCTTATCCCAAACTAACCATCCCCCAGAATGCGGAAGATGTCGGGCGTAGTTGTTGGCTCCCCACAGAACAAGAGCCGATGAGCCAAGAAGGAATGACGGATCAAACGGTTGATCGTCCCCATGCACTTTCGATGTTTCGTCGTAAAACTTGGTAGCCTGAGATCCGTTGCATTTACCGTGTCGGTAGGAGATCCCGTAGGGTGGATCTGAAATAATGATTTCAGCCTCCAGGTGCGGCAAAATCTCCCGGCAATCCCCGTGGTAAATCACGATCCCGTTTCCATCGTCGTAGTAGGGCTTCAACGCCATGTGAGTAAGCTCCCGTTAATGATCCCCACACCAATCCAATAGACCGCTTGCTTGTAGTGCCCCTGGTAGGCGTAGGCGCTACAGGCCAAGGCATTCAGCCCGAGGTTGATGCACAGCACATAATCCCCGAGCCTCACGCCTTCACTCCTTTCAACACGCTCTCGACCACATCCTGGCGTGCCTCGAGCGCTTTGTAGACCGCCTCGTCGACCGTGTCCTTCGCAATCAGGTGGTAATACGTGCAGTTGTGGGACTGTCCCGGTCGATGAATGCGCTTGCGCGCCTGGAGATACTCGCCCAGAGAGAAGCCGAGCGAGTAGAAGACGCAATAACGCGCCCGCACAAGATTAATGCCGACACCTCCGCTCTGGATCTGGACCGCAAGAACTGGCGCCGTACCCGATTGCCAAGCAGGCAGTTCATTCTTGCGTCCAGACAGTTCGAGGGAGGCCCGTCCAAGAGCAGCGGCCACCGTATGCACGGCGTCGAGGTCGTGGTGAAATCGGCAGAAGATAACGATTGGTTCTTCATCGTTCAGGTCCTCCATAAGATCGGCCAGCGCATCCTGCTTGGCCGTGTCGACTTGTAACAGTTGTCCTTCGTCTCCCGTTTCAATGTTCCGATCTTGCCGCGCCCACCCCGAGCCGATCTGTTGCAGCCGCAAGAGCCGCGTCAGGGCATTGCTCGCCGTTACTGTGCCGTCCGCCACCCCGACGACGAACTCGCTCTTGAGCGTTTGATAAACAGATCGTGCGTACTTCGAGAGCGTCACATGTCGTTGGATGTCGAGCGTTTCCGGGAGGTCTTGAACGTCTTCCGATTTGACGCGGAAAGCGATGGAGTAAAACTTTTGATAGAACTCTTCCTGATTCAGCATGCCCTCGACGCGATTGTCTCCACTAAAATCAGACTTCGCCTTGAACCTCGTTTGTTTCCCCATGTACCCAGCAGGTTCGGCATATCGAGCGCGATGCGCCGTAAAGCTAGTTCCAAAAATGCCCTTATCGAGGAATCGATATTGTGCGAACGCATCGAGCGGGTCGTGTGGAAATGGCGTGCCAGTCAGACCCATCCGATTCGTCGCCCGATCACCAATCTGAGAACAGAATCTCGAAGCCTTCCCACTCGTAGACTTGATGCGATGGACCTCATCGCAGATAACCATGTCCCACTGCGTCCGCAGTAATGTCTCGGACATCCCAGGTCTCCACACAGCATCGTAGTTGAGGATAACAATCGCTGGCTGTAGACGCGCTCGCTGTAAATCGAGAAACGCACACATCCGCTTCGCGCGAATGGCCATAGTCCCTTCACTGAGAGGCAGGCACCCAACCGGCCGAATCCCATGCTTTTCAAATTCCTCAGGCCATACGTCGATCACGCTCTTCGGGCAAATAATCAGAACCCGCTGACAGCCTTTATGCATCACCAAATCGATTGCGATACGTCCCTTGCCGCACCCCATGTCGGCAGCAAGCATGAACGCATTGGATTCCTTCGCAAAATGGAACGCCTGTAACTGAAAATGCCAATGCTGCTTACTCTTCCAGGGTATCGCCGGCAGATCCGCCGCCGTCTTGTGCGCCTGCGCCTTGGCCATCCGATCCGCTTCGACGAGCAGCACCGCCGCCGTCTCAGTCCACGACGTCGTCTCCTGTGGCAACGTCAAGTGAATCTCACGCGCCGCGGAGGGCGTCGCCGGGTAGGTCCACATCTTGAGGTCCGGCTTCCAGCGCGCCCCGGGAATCGATTTGCAGACGTCCTTCATATAGTAGGGCGCCTGGATGGCAAGGGTTTCACCAGCCAAGAAGACATGGCAGCTCATCGCGACACCTTCCGGACGACGCCCTGTATCCAGAGCCGCTCAATCCACAGCCGTTCCTGTCGGCGCTTGGCCGCAATCCCCTTCCAGGTTTCGCAGGCCACTTCATAGATAGTCCAGAGTGCCCAGAAGCCGATTACAGAGAGGAAGACAATACGGTACGGCATCACGCCTCCTAGTGCTAGTGCTAGTTTGCTGGACCTGCCATATCGGATGCGACGAGGCGCCGAACCACCTCCGACATCTTGTAATGCCGCTGGTCCTTGGCACGCTTCTTGATGTACTTGATCTGCTCTTCCGGGAGCCGGATCGTGCAGTTCTTCATGGCTGGAATCGGTTTCTTCATGTTGCCCTCCGTTAGTGCCATGCATCTGCATGGCGTTCGCAATATAGTACTAGCACTATAATCCTGTCAATGAAAAAAATACCACTATTTCGGCCCTAGGCAATGTACGTACTTATTGACATCAAAAAGTGCTTGACAGCACTGGTACTGTACGGTAATCTTGCTAGTGTAACGCCATGCAAACGCATGGCGAATGCATGGCACGCATGACACGATCACGAAAGGAGGTGAGAGGCATGATCAACTTGGAACGCAACACGCAAGCGTTTGCGAACATTCCGCGGGAAATGAAAGCCCGCTTGCGCCGGATCAAGGCGCGCGATCGCGAGAAGACTGAGAGTTACCTCATTAAGCATGCCCTTGAAAAGACCATCCCGGACGTGGAGCGAGAGCTGGGGATATTCGAGCCTGTTCAGAAACCCCGCAGCCGTAAAAACGCTGTCTGAATAGGCTGACTGGTTGGGGTAGCGCAGCAAGAGAACGATGAGAGGTGGGCATGAGCAGGAGGGGAAGGTTGGTCGGGGCGAGAGGATTTGAACCTCCGACCCCTGCGTCCCGAACGCAGTGCGCTACCGGGCTGCGCTACGCCCCGACCGGGCGGATCAGAAAACGGAGAGCGGATTGTCTTACAAGAGAGGGGTAAAACGCAAGCCGTGTGATTCAGCTACCGCCTGACAGGTCATGTTGCCGTGCCTGACGTTCACGCCCTTGGCCAGCCCGGCGTCTGATCGAATGGCCTGCTCCACCCCTTCTGATGCGAGACGGAGAATATACGGGAGTGTCGCATTGGTCAACGCGCGCGTCGACGTGTGCGGGACGATTCCAGGCATGTTCGTCACACAATAATGCACGACCCCGTCCACCACATACACAGGATCCGAGTGGGTCGTGGGCCTGGTCGTTTCGCAGCAGCCCCCCTGATCCACCGCCACATCGACGATCACGGAACCGGGCCGCATTTGTCCCACGAGGGGGCGAGGCACCACTTTCGGCGCCCGCGCACCCGGGACCAACACCGCACCGACCACGAGATCCGCCTCCGCAACCGCCCGTTCGATGGCCGACGCAGACGCGGCACAGGTTGCGATGCGGCCCCCGTAGAGATCGTCGAGGGCCCGCAGTCGATCCACATCCAGATTGATCACCGTCACCCGCGCGCCCAGTCCGACGGCGAGTCGGACAGCCGAGGTCCCCACGACACCAGCGCCGATCACCACCACATGACCCGGCTCAACACCGGGCACTCCGGCTAACAGGACCCCGCGCCCCCCTTGGACCGCCCCAAGATAATGCGCCCCTACCTGCACGGACAGCCGCCCGGCGATTTCACTCATCGGCCGCAACATCGGCAAACTACGGTCCCTGGCCTCCACCGTTTCATAGGCGATCGCGGTCATCTCAGCCGCCATCAACGCCTTGGTCAACTCCGGCAGCGATGCCAAATGCAGATACGTAAACAGCACCTGACCCGGCCGGAAAAGCGCGCACTCCGACAACTGAGGTTCTTTGACCTTGACGATCAGCTCTGACCGGTGAAAGACCTCTTCCTTGGACTGTGCCACGTCGGCGCCGGCCTGCCGATACGACTCGTCGGAAAACCCGCTGCCCTGCCCGGCCGACGGCTCGACCAGCACCTGATGGCCCGCCTGCCGTAGAGCACGAACGCCGTCTGGTGTGACGCTCACCCGAAATTCGTAGTCCTTGATCTCCTTCGGTACCCCGATCACCATACCTGCCTCCTTACCCGCATCACCGGTCCCTGGCTATACTGCATTATACCTGGGACGAGGGTATTGCCAACGTGGACCGCAAGGCCACCTTGCCAGTCTTAAGACCAGTGCGGTAAGATCCGGCTTCTATCGACGTCTTCCCCTGAGAGGAGCACTTCGCGCATGGATGCCGGATCTTGTAACGCCTGCAGCGCCGCAGGCACACCACTCATGAAGTTCTCGCTGGGCAAAGATTTCTTCGGACGCACGTACGACCGGCTGTCTCCGTCCTCGGATCAGAGCCCGAAGTGGTATTGCGAGCCCTGCTCGATGATGAAGAATTTGCAGCGGGATTTTCGCGATATCCGCGCCGAATTCGACAAGCTCACCAAGGGCCAGGCTTCTGCGCTGTCCGAACCTGAGGCTAAACAGCGCGCGCAATTGCGCCTCCGGGAAATTGCCGCCATTGCCGGCACGCAGGTGGCTGGCTCGTCGCTGCTCAACGCGTCGGATGTCACACAACTGATCGAACAATTCCACGCGCGCGCCTGATCTTGCATACCACCCAGTGAACGACACAGCCTCGGAACTGTTGCCATGACCGGCTATCAACGACACATTTTCGTCTGCACCAACAAACGCGAGCCGGATGATCCTCGCGGTAGCTGCTCAAAACTGGGCTCCGACGCGCTGCACGCCTGTTTCAAACAAGAAGCCAAGCGACTCAACCTCAAAGGTGTCGTGCGCGCCAACAAAGCGGGCTGCCTCGACTATTGTGCCCAAGGCCCCACGGTGGTGGTCTATCCGGAAGGGGTGTGGTACCGCGTCCGCTCGGAGGCCGACGTGAGGGAAATCATGGAGCGCCATATCATGCAGGGAAAGTTGGTCGATCGACTCCTGATGCCCGACCAGGCCCCTTCTCCACTGCTCTCCCCTCTAAAAATCTAAGCTGGTCACCCCCTTCGGAATCATACGAGAACGTTATGCCCGCCGATGACAAATGGAAGGCCAACATGGAGAAGGTGGCCTACATGAAAGCGTTTCCCGGCCTCCTAGGCGCCTGGGATCAGTTGATCGGAAAGACCGTGAAAACGGTGTTACCGCTCAAAAGCAAATCCGGGTCCGCCGCACTCATCTGCACGGACGGGTCGTTTATGGTAGTACCGTTGTTACGTCCGGAGCCCTACGAAGTGGGCGAAGCGCTGCAGGCCGGTCGAGCCCATCTCGAACCCACACACTCCGCAGCCTATGCCGAATACGATCGACTGCTGAAACAGGATAAAGAGGCACAACGGACCGCTCGCCTCGAGAACATTCTGGGAGCGATTCGCAACAATGCGGAGCAGATCCCGGAATTGAAAGACCGGCTTGCCGAGCTGATCAAGGAGTGGAAGTGAGCAGTCTGCCACAAAAGAACATGTTCGAGATCTTCTCGCAAGGTCTCTTCGAAGGAGTGAAGCCTATGATGCTCATTCGCGATCACCTGGTGCGCCACCCCGACCGTTGCACCCACCAGGCGATTTGTATGCCGGTCTGCCCCACGAGTGCCTGGCTCTCGACCCCCCCCTATAAGTTCGACCCCTCACGCTGTCTGGAGAGCTGTCGGCTGTGTCTGGATGCCTGCCCTTCACAGGCGATTTATGCAGTATTCAAGAAGGGCGACAAGCTGCTGGAACCGCAAAAGAAGTAGGCGGGGTCACCTGGCAGAAAAATTCTGCGGCCGGTTTACACAATCTGCTTGCGGAGTCTGCCCCAATACGCGGTCCCGACATAGCCGCAAGCGCCGGTACACGTGGTGAGCGCCATCACGCGATAGACCACCGAGCGCGGAGCCTTGATGTTGACGGTCGGGTCGAGGAGATCAGGCGCCCTAGCCACACGTTTGAGTGTTTCGCCTGCCAGCAAAATCGGCCACATGCAGGCAAGTCGCTGCCGAATTTCAAAGCGCGGTAGGGCCATGGTGTAGAGCCAGCCCTGATCTAAGTGCTCCACAGCCTGACCTATCATTCGTAACAGGATCGGACGAAAGGCCGGCAGCTGCTCAGGCCTGAGCAAATCCGCCGGCTTCAGCCCGACTTCATCCAGCCATTGTGTCGGCACATAGCAACGACCGTTGTGGAGATCGCGGGCGAGATCCTTCACAATGTTGGTGAGCTGTAATCCCTTCCCAAAGCGGACGCCGATGGCAGACATTCGGTCGACATCCCAGTGCGCCATAGCCCGCCGATGTGCGCAGACCATTCTGGTCCAGAATTCACCCACACAACCTGCAACGTAGTAGGTATACCGATCCAATTCTTCCGGACACTCCAGCGCCGACAGGTCTTGGCCCGATGAGCCAGGAAACCTGGTCAGGTCCATTTCCATTCCATTCGGCAGCACGTCCATCAGCCAACGAATACGCTCGCGATCCCCCTGATCGAACTGCCGATACAGCGCCAAACAGTCCGGCAATCGTTCAAGTAGGACGCGCTCGGCCGAGGCGGTCTGATGCGGCAATAGGCCCGCCTGAATCGCCTGCACCGCCTGCGGCTGAACCCCGTCGCCTTTGAACTGGTCGCGAAACATGTTCAGATACCGAAGGCGTTGGTCTCGCCCGATCAGGTCGGTGTCGGCGATCGTATCGGCCGCCCGTGCGAGCAAATAGGCCAACCCCATCTCGTCGCGGACATCCGACGGCAGAACATTCAGGGTCAGGTAAAACGAACGGGATACCTGCTTGAGAATGACGTGGAGGAGTTCGTGCTTGGAAGGCTGGGTACTCGTGGTTCGACCTGCTTATCTGACTTCGAGTGTCCCTTCCATGCCTTTCTCTCTGTGGCTTGGAAGAAACAGGAGCTTCTTGTCGCAATAAAACGTGTAGATGCCCGGCTTCATCGGGGTAAATTGCACCGTCACGGTTTTCCCGGCGCTCACATCCCGTTCGATCGAGAGCCCGGTGGCCTCATCCTTCACGACAAAGTTGTGCGGGGTAATGGAGGTAATACTGGTCAAGAGGAGCTCCACTGGTTTCCCGGCCTGCACGATCAAGCGCTGCGGGGTATAGGAATAGCTGTCCAGAATCACGGTTGCCCGCTGAAGGCCGTCCGCCAAATCAACCGGCACCTGGAGCGGGGGTACCGGCGATGCCGGCTCAGCTGCGGTACCTGGCACTGAAGCTGTCATCACCAAGCCGATTGCCGAAAGCAAAAGGCCTAGCTGCCGGGACCAGAGACCTAGCAGGTTGCGGAAAGACTCACTTTTTGCATGATCGCGTTCGCTGGACTCCAGGTGCCGTCCCGTGTCATTACACGCTACAGGATGGGCAAAAAGGCCGTCCAGCAAGGCCGCAGCGAGCAAAGGGGCGAATCGTACTCTTGCGGTACGGTGAGCCGCTGAGTGACGCGAGAACGCCGCTGGCGGACTATTTCCGCATCCTGCTAGACGCATGACAGGGTTTCTAGCAGAAGGCTGCAGAACCGGTCAACAGGTACGGCCACGCGGCCATCTGCTCCGTACCCTGAAGTCACGACGGTCCCACCTGCCCCTGAATCGGGAGCGGAGCGTCTTGACTGGCCTAAATCCTGGTATTATCTCTGAACACCGGGACGAAGGTGAAATCTCCGCACTGGGATCCAACAATCGGCCCGGCGTCCGGTATAATGACATCCAAGGTTCGTGACGCTCCGTAGAAGAAGGACGGCGCACGGACCTCCAAGGAGGAGAGATATGAAGTCGTTGAAGGGTATCGGGTTGCTGATTATTTCGAACATTCTGATTTACCTCACGCTGTCGGTGACCGTCAGTGTGCTGGTGAACATGGTGCTGCCGGCTTTCGGCATCGATGTCCGGGGGGTGTTCAGTCAGGAGTTGCTGGTCTGGTCGCTGGTCATCGGCTTCGGCGGCGCGTTTATCAGTTTGCTGTTTTCCAAGCAGATGGCGCGAGCCATGCTGGATTGCACCCAGATTACCGAGCCTCGCTCACATGCGGAGCAGGTGATCTACGGGTCGGTTCGGGAGATTGCGGAACGCCTTCAGATCACCATGCCGGAAGTGTGGGTCTACGAGTCACCGGACCCCAATGCGTTTGCCACGGGGCCGAGCAAGAACAACGCGATGGTGGCGGTCTCGACCGGCCTGCTGGCGAACCTGCGGGAAGACGAAGTGAAGGCCGTCCTCGCGCACGAGATGGGGCATGTGTTCAACGGCGATATGTTTTCCACGACCGTCCTGGCCGGGTTGATGAACACCTTCGTGCACTACATCAGTCACTTCGTCTACCAACTGGTCGCCCAGCCGCAGGGTAGCGATCGGGAGGAAGGGCAAAGCGGGAGCCCGATTTTGGGCTTCGTCGTCTATCTCTTCTTACAGGTCGTGCTCTCGATCCTCGCTATGATGGTCGTCAGCTGGCACTCCCGTCGACGGGAATATGCCGCCGATGCCTTCTCGGCCAGGGTGTACGGCAAAGACTCGATGATCAAGGCCCTGCAAGCGATCGACCGTTGGGTCAACCGCGCGCAGTTCGAATATTCAACGCAAGATGCCCTGGCCACGATGAAGATCTCAGGCACCACATCAGGGTTCATGCACTTGCTGGCGACCCATCCTCCGATCGAGGAGCGTGTCGCGGCACTGGAACGTCTCTAACCGAAGGAGTGCCTACCATGCCGATCACTCGACCGACATGTTCATGGAAGGTTCTGGTCCTTGGGCTCGCAGTGGGTCTCGGGCTTGGCGCCGTCGCGATGGGCCTGGGTTCGGTCGATGCGGCACAACAAGGAGCAACACGCATGGCTGCCAACGCATCATCCGTCTATGATTTCACGTTGAACGACATCGACGGGAAACCCGTCTCACTCAGCCAATACAAGGGAAAGGTCATCCTGTTGGTCAATACGGCCAGCTTTTGCGGCAACACCCCGCAATATGCCGATCTCGAACAGATGTATGAGACGTACAAGGACAAGGGGTTTGAGATCCTGGCCTTCCCGGCCAACAATTTCGGCCAGCAAGAGCCGGGCAGCAACGAGGAGATCAAGGGATTCTGCCTCACTAAATACAGTGTCGGCTTCCCGCTCTTCAGCAAAATCAGCGTGAAAGGCGGAGACAAACATCCCCTCTACCGCTACCTGACTGAACAGAGCCCCTTCCCCGGTGAAGTAGAATGGAACTTCCAGAAGTACCTGGTCGATCGTTCGGGCAACGTCGTCGCCCGCTATCACCATGGAACGAAACCGCTTGCGCAAAACATCGTGAAGGACGTCGAACGGTTTCTCGCGAAAAGTTGATCGCTGTCAGGTCTGTTTCTCGAAACTGATGTGAGCACGATACTCTTGGATGGCCGCAGCCAATGCGGCCTTCCCAAGAGGAATATTGGCCTCCAGAGCATCCTCCACGCCCCGGTCGTCGATCACCACCTGATAGCGGTCCTGAATATTGGTCCGCACGGCCGTGCCGTCTTTGAATGTGCGCGGCATATAGATCTCCGTCCAGACTTCCTTCTCCACCAAACAGACATCGCAGAAGCGCTCATACAGAAGCGCCAACTTGTCCACATCGGTTTCCTTCATGCCTCTGCTCCCTCATGACAATCGACAGCCCACGCACGCCTGTGCGCGCGGTGGGAGCACGTTAGACCAAGCGCGGGATGAGTTTCAACGGGAGGACGGATCAGACAGGGCCGGCGAGGCATCCGAAGCCGGTTTGTCGGTGATCACAAACCGCATCGTGCCCACTTGGTTCACGGCATGGAACGGTTGCTGCCCAAGCGACGTAATATAGATCTTCACCAGATATGTGCCGACCGGCCAGTGCGGCGCGGGCCTTTTGAACTCCAGAAACCCATAGCGTTCATGCCCCGGCACTTCCAAACTATCCTGGACGACGACAGTCTCTCCCGCCTTGCCGTCGGCACCGAGCGCGAACACCTGTGCCGCGAATTGGGCCGGATCCTCAAGCGGGGCGACCTCGAACACAATGTAGACGGCCGGCGTATCGGTCGTGAACACCGTCGTTCCTGGGGCAATGGGTTTCAGACGCGGATCCTGGGTGAACCAGCCTTTTCGGCCGAACGTGTCCCACTCCACCTCGTATCCGCGCGCCATCTTGATCCAGGTGAACAACGATTGCGGGACACCCTTGTGTTGCACATCCAGCGACGGGGTCTCCGTCGGCTCGAACTCCGTCGTCACCTGCTCTTTGGGAACCATCAGATCGCGCCCTTCGACACCAGAGTACCACCCTCCCAGGATGAACGTGGCACACAGAGCGATCGCTAATCGCCGGGAACCATGTCGTCCCTGTCGGCGAATCAAACCCATCCCTCCTCGTGTCGCCATCGCGTCCATAGAGTTATGGTAACCACTGTGAGAAGGAGGGGTCAACCGGCCTGTTGCGATTTGGTCGAAACAGGGGCAATTCGGGTAGCTCTGATATAATGCCATTCATTCAATCGACACATCGTTGCGCCCGGCACTCATCGCCGTGCAAGGCCTCATGAATCACTCAGCCACCGCCCCTCTCCCCCATTCATCTCCTGAGAAGATTCCCCTTGCGAACGAGCTGGAGACATCGGAAGGCGAGGCCAAAGCCAGGAGCCAGCAATATGGCGTCCGTGATGCGGCCTGCCAAGCCGCGGCGCAGGGCGGCGGAGAAAACTATTTCTCGGCGTTCGCCCTCCTCCTGCATGCCTCCCCGTTCCAGATCGCCATCCTATCGGCCTTGCCTCAATTAATCGGCGTGGGGGCTCAACCCGCATCGGTGAAGCTGTTGCAGTATCTTCGTGTCCCGAGCCGGCTCCTCATTGCCGGAGGCCGGGCACAGGCGTTTTGTTGGCTCCCAATCTTGTCCCTGCCTCTGCTCGCCCTTGATCAAGGCCCTTGGCTATTGATCGGCTGCGCCATGCTCTACTTCGGCTTCGGCCATGTGACCACTCCCATCTGGAACAGCCTGTTGGTCGACGTAGCCGAAGCCGAAAGCCGCGGCGCCTATTTCGCCAGGCGAGCCAGGACGACGGCGCTTACGAGTTTTCTGGCCTTAGGGCTGGCCGGAGCCATCCTGACACTTGGGCAACGATGGGAGATGAGTTGGATCGGCTTTCTCGTCATCTTTCTCGGCGCCGCGGCGGCGCGCATGGGGGCCACCACCTGCCAGGCCCACGTCTCGCGGCTGATGCCCGCACACCGGCTTGAGGCCCCGCATGGGTTCCGGCACTTCCTCACCAAGGCCGCGAACCGCGACTTTCGTCGTTTTCTCCTCTTCTCCGGGTTGATGCATTTCGCGGTGCTGCTGTCAGGGCCGTTTTTTGTGCTCTATCTCCTGCGGGACCTCCACTGGTCCTACCTGCAATACGCCGGCTGGATGGCGAGCAGCATCTCCGCCCAATTCCTCACCCTCAGGCCCTGGGGTCGAATCGGCGATCGCTACGGCAACAAAGCCTTGCTGACGCTGACCGCTTCGGCTGTGCCCTTTCTGCCGATGGGTTACCTGCTGAGCGAACAGTACCTTTTTCTTCTGGTCGTGAACTTCTTCGGCGGCGTGATCTGGGCGGGGCTGTCGCTGGGCCTGCAGAATTACGTCTTCGATTCGTTGCGGGCCGAAGAGCGCACCAGGGGAGTGGCGCTGGCCAATGCCATGAATACGGTGGGTTGGGGGCTGGGCGCGCTGACCGGCGGTTGGCTTGCCACCCTGATGCCGGCGGAACTCTCGCTCGGTTCGTGGCACCTGACACCGGCCTCGAACCTGCCCTTTCTGTTCTGCCTCTCCGGGGGATTGCGACTCGTCATCGCCATGAGCCTGCTACGCACATTCGCCGAGCCTCGGAGCATTGTCTCCCCGCCACCGGGACATCTGGTGTGGGAACTGCCCTTCCTGAAGTCCCTCACGGCGCTGCTGCCCTGGAAAAATCCGCGCGTCGCCCCCTAAGCCGCTCACGGCCCTGCCCTACATTCCCGCCGGCCGGCGCTCCCGCTCTTCCTGCTTCAAGCGGTCGAAGCCACGATCGGCATTCCCTTTGACCTGCTCTGAAGACGGTTGGGCCATCGGCTTCGGCTTTTCACTCGCACAACCGGCCAGCAACCCCACCACGACTGCCAGACCACCGACCATCCCGACACCCAGAGACCATGCAGAACCTTTGCTGCGCGTTGGTTCCATTCCACACCCCCTCAGATAGAGTCACTCACTCCCGACCACTGTTGCCGCATTATGGGATACTCCCCTGCTCCGCTCAACATGAAAACGAGACCGGATCCCTCTCGTTGACTGCCTTTCCCAAAGGCGCTATCCTCCGCAACGACTCAGACAGGCCCCAAGCGGAAAGGAATTCGATGTCACTCCATGACCGACTCAGCGAAGATCTCAAATCGGCAATGAAGTCGCGCAATCAGCTGCGTATCGACGTGATCCGGATGATCAAAGCCGCCGTGCAATATAAGGAAGTCGAGCTAAAGCAGGATCTCGACGACGCCGGGATGAGCCGCATCATGACCACGCTCATCAAGCAGCGCAAGGAAGCCGCTGAACAGTTCGAAAAGGGCAACCGGCAAGACCTCGCCGCTAAGGAACGGCAGGAAATTACCATCATCGAGGGCTATCTTCCCGCCGCACTCTCCACCGACGAGATCGCACAGCTGGTCAGGGTGGTGGTGACGGAGTCCGGCGCCTCTTCCCTCAAAGACATGGGGCAGGTCATGAAAACGGTCATGGCCCGCTTGGCCGGCCATTCCGTCGACGGCAAAATCGTCAGCGAGCTGGTCAAAACGGCCCTGCAACGGTAGTCCTGCCCCGGCCCCACTTAACCTCTGCGCGCTTTCCGCCGATAGTGAATCTGGCTCGGGCGGCACCGTGACGCCTGCCCGTGCCTGAGCCAGCATTCATGACGTAGCCGACGCCACCTCGGCCGGAAGAGGCACTCCATGAGCATTCTCATCGTCGATGACTCCCCGGACCAACAACTCCTGCTCAACACCATTCTGTCCAAGGCGGGCCATCAGAGCCTGCTCATCGCCGACTCCGCGACATCGGCCTACGCCCAACTCGGCATCGACCAGCCGCAGCAGAACCCCCACGCCGTCGATTTGATTCTGATGGATTTTTTGATGCCGGGCATCGATGGCGTCGCCGCAACCCGGCACATCAAGGGATTGGACGCGTTACGGGATATTCCCATCATCGTGGTCACCGCCAAGACCGCCATGGGCGACCTGCAGGCGGCATTTTCCGCCGGGGCCATGGACTACATTACCAAGCCGGTCACCAGCACGGAATTGCTCGCCCGGGTCAATTCCGCCCTTATGCTGAAACAGGAGATGGATTGCCGCAAAGCCCGCGAGGTGGAACTCCGCCGCAGCAATGACGAGCTGCAACGCGCCTTGCGGGAAGTAAAAGTCCTGAAGGGACTCGTGCCCATCTGTGCGTCCTGCAAAAAAATCCGCAACGACCAGGGCTTCTGGCAGCAATTAGAAGAATATATCCAGCAACACTCCGAGGCCGAATTCAGTCACGGCCTCTGCGCTCCGTGCATCAAAAAGCATTACCCTGGTGTTTACCCAGACTAGCTGCTAGCATCGCCCTACGACACATTTTCAGGGGGACTGACCATGGGTATCCTGATCGTCGATGATTCGACGGACGATCGTCTGTTGATCCAATCCATCCTCGCCAATGCCGGGTACGAAGAAACGTTCGTGGCGGAATCCGCTGCGGCCGCCTTCCGCCTCTTGGGCCTCGACGGGATGCGGCAAATGACCGGGCGAGTGGATTTGATCCTGATGGATATCGTCATGCCCTCGACCAACGGTATCGAGGCCTGTCGGCAGATCAAGGCGGTGGAGCGCTATCGGGACATCCCGATCATCATGGTCACGGTCAAGACCGATCCGGTGGACCTGCAACTGGCCTTCGCAGCCGGCGCCATCGACTACGTCGCCAAACCCATCAGCAAAATCGAATTACTGACCCGTGTACGGTGCGTCCTCCGGCTCGTCCATGAAATCGAACGACGCCGGGCGCGCGAGCAGGAACTGCTGGAAGTCATGCGCCAATTGCAGGAAGCCAACCAGATGCTGTTGCGGCTCTCCTGCCTCGACGGGCTCACGGGTATTACCAATCGGCGGCAGTTCGACGACTTCCTCGATCAGGAATGGCGGCGCGCCGCGCGTGAATCCACGCCGCTCTCTCTTATCATGCTGGATATCGATTACTTTAAGACCTACAACGACAGCCACGGACACCAGGCCGGAGACGAATGCCTCCGCCAGGTCGCGCAACTGATTTCCAGCCATGTCAATCGTCCGGGCGACTTGGTCGCGCGGTACGGCGGCGATGAATTTGTGATCGTCCTTCCCGGGACCACCGTCGACGGCGCGGCGCAGGTCGCCGACACGCTCCGGCGGAAGGTTTGTGAAGCGGAGATGAAACATCCGAACGGCGATCCCGTGACCATCAGCCTGGGATTCGCCTGCACGGTGCCCAGCCGCGTCGCCGCCCCGACCGACCTGATTCGAGCGGCCGACCAGGCTCTCTACCAAGCCAAACAGGAAGGGCGCAACCGGGCCAAACAAGCCGGAGTGCTGACCCTCGTGCATCATACCCATAAAGATTGATGGCGCCGCGAGGCGGAACCGTCATCAGTGACCGCAGGCGAGCGGACGACGACATGGCCAAACGCATCCCGCGAACGAGACGCACGACCGCCACGACTCCCAAACGCCCCCTTCGC
>WIAG01000034.1 GCA_014055495.1 Nitrospira sp. CR1.2 | reverse complement strand
GCGTTGTACGGGCGGAAGGCTGCGTCGGCGGATGAGTCAGAGTGGGTGTAGCGGGGGCTGCGGGGGCGGGCGGTGATTGGCCGCCCCCGTATCTTGTCAGGCGAGTTTATTCTTTCCTTCCCGGACGTGCACCGGGACTTCACGGATATCCCAGACTAAACCCACCGCCTGCATTGCGCGTAGCATGTAGTAGGTAATGTCGATTTCCCACCAATAGAACCCCTGTCGGGTTGATGCGGCATAGTAGTGGTGGTTGTTGTGCCACCCCTCGCCGAGGGTGATCATGGCAAGGATGAAATTGTTCTTGCTGTCGTCCCCCGTCTTGTAGCGCTGCGATCCGTACACGTGCGAGAGTGAATTGATCGTGCAGGTGCCGTGCAGCAAGGCGACCGTGGAGACGAAGAAGCCCCAGATCAACATTTGCGGACCGTTCGTGCCGAGGCCGGGCGCATAGGTTTCCAGCAATTTTCCCAGACCGAACATGCCGAACCCGCAGATGGTCGGGACCAGGGTGTCGAAGCGATCGAGAAAGCGCAGTTCAGGGAACTTGGCGAAGTCGCCGATGCTCTTCAGGCGCGGAGGAAAAAATTTCTTCGAGCTGATCCAGCCGATATGGGCCCAAAGGAATCCGCCCTGGCGCACGGAATGGGTATCTTCCGGCTTATCCGAGTAGATGTGGTGGTGCCGATGGTGGCCGGCCCACCAGAGGGGACCCCGTTGGGCGCACGAGGATCCGAGGAGCGCGAAGGCAAACTGACAGGCTCGTGAGGTCTTGAAGGTGCGATGGGAGAAGTACCGATGGTACCAACCGGTAATGGCAAACATGCGGATGAAGTAGAAGGCGGCGCAGACCCCTACGGCGACCCAACTCCAGCCGACGATGAAGACCCCGAGGCAAATGAGGTGGACGGTTATAAGAGGAATGGCGCGCAGCCAGTCGACCGAGGCCGGGGCGGTGTCGGTTTCCATTTTTTCGATGCCGGCCCAGGAGTCGAACCACCGGAGGATCGTGAGCCAGGGGTTGTCTTGGTGCGAAGATTCAACCGGTTGTACGTCGGTTTTCTGGAGCTCACTGGTCTCGGGTAAGGTGAGCGGATGCAGGTCACTACTCATGCCACCTCCACAGTTGTGCCAATCTCAGATGCGTTACCGAGGGGTCGCGCCGCTGTTGCAGTCGCGGGACTTCATCTTTGCGGCGCTTGCGAATGATGCGAGAGGCAGGCCGCTGAAGACACTGGATCGTGTCGATCAGTGAGTGAAGAGACTCAGGCTTTCACACACGTGCTACCAGTATACACGGAACCGTAGGGAAATGTCGTGAGATTTTTCTGCCCCTGTACCAGGATTTTTTTTGACAGGAGTGGTGCTCGAAGTCGGAACTACCTGCTGCTGCGGCGCCGGTGGGACGGCCGTTCGCTTTCGGCGTGAGATTGTTTGACTCTGTTCGGATTGCCCCTCTACAATGCGCCCCACGATGAACGATCGATTTCTCAAAGCGTGCCGGCGCGAACCGGTCGATTGTACACCGGTCTGGTTCATGCGCCAGGCAGGCCGGTACATGATCGAGTATCGACGCCTCCGGGAAAAACACTCGATCCTTGAATTATGTAAGACGCCCGAATTGGCGGCGCAGGTGACCATGCAGCCCATCGACCGGTTCGCCCTCGATGCGGCTATCATCTTTGCCGACATTCTGTTACCGCTTGAGCCGATGGGCCTTTCTCTGGAATTTGCCGAGGGGGAAGGGCCGATCATTCACAATCCCGTTCGAGATCGCGCTGCGGTAGACCGTCTTAAGGTTATGGATGACGGCGGCCTGCAATACGTGATGGATGCCATCAGTCTCACCCGCAAGATGTTGGCCGGCCGGGTGCCGCTGATCGGATTTGCCGGGGCTCCGTTTACGTTGGCCAGTTACGCTATCGAGGGCGGCAGTTCCCGCAACTACATCCATACCAAACAGATGATGTATGGCGAACCGGAAGTCTGGCACCGCCTGATGGATACGTTCGCGCGAGTGATCACCGGGTACCTTCGTCGTCAAATCAAGGCCGGCGCGCAGGCCGTACAGTTGTTCGATAGTTGGGTGGGTTGCCTGTCGGCCGGCGACTATGCCGAGTATGTCATGCCGCACGTCCAGTTGATTTTCGACGGCCTGAAGCATGAAGGGGTGCCGCTCATTCATTTCGGCACCGGGACGACGGCCATCCTCAAGTCGATGCGCCAGGCGGGCGGCGATGTGATCGGCGTCGATTGGCGTATTCCGCTCGATGAGGCCTGGGCCATGGTGGGGCACGATCGAGCGGTGCAAGGAAACCTCGATCCGGTCGCGCTGTTTGCGCCGATACCTGAAATCGAACGGCGGGTGGCGGACATTCTCCGGCGGGCCGGAGGCCGTCCGGGGCATATCTTCAATCTTGGCCATGGAATCCTCCCCAATACGCCCGTGGAGCATGTCGCGGCCACGATCGATCTCGTCCATCGATTAAGCAAAACATAACCAGACGTAGGGCTGGAGTTCAGCGTGCCCGCATCCCCACCACCGATCGCGCTTCTTCTCATGGCCATGGGTGGGCCCGATTGTGTGGAGAACGTCGAGCCCTATCTCAAGGATGTCCGGGGTGGGCGACCGACCTCGCCCGAACTGGTGGAGGAAATCCGAACCCGCTACCGAATGACCGGTGGACGTTCTCCTGTGCTGGGGATCACGCGTGACGTCGCCGCAGCCTTGGAGCGGCGGCTGAATCACTCAGGCGACGGCCGCTATCGATGCTACGTCGCGTTGCGACATTGGCATCCGTTTATTCAGGAAACCTACGCCGAGTTGTTGCACGACCGCCCGGAGCGGATCGTCGGGCTGTGTATGGCGCCGCAATACTCTTCCCTCAGCATCGGGGCCTACGTGAAGAAGGTGGAAGACGCGCGGGCCGCCCTGGCCGATGAAACACCGATCAGTTTCGTCACGAGTTGGCATTGCCATCCGTTGCTGATCGCCGCGATCGTCGACAAGATCCGGCGGGCCCTGGACCTGTTTCCCCGGGATGTGCGCGGGCAGGTGCCGGTGCTGTTGACGGCGCATAGTTTGCCGGAGCGTGTAGTCGCCATGAAGGATCCCTATCCCGGGGAAGTCCATGGCACCGCTGAGGCGGTAGCTGCACAGCTTGGTGGGCAACCGACACGCTTCGCCTATCAAAGCCAGGGGCGTTCGGGGGAGACCTGGTTGGGGCCGTCGGTCGAGGAGACGGTAGAGGCCCTGGCACATGAAGGGCACCGGCATGTGCTGGTGGCGCCGATCGGGTTTCTCTGCGACCATGTCGAAACGTTGTACGACATTGATATCGAGCTCACCCAGTTGGCCCGCGCCAAAGGCATGCAACTGGAACGAATACCCATGCTGAACGCCTCGGCTCCCCTGATCGACACCCTCGCGTCGGTTGTGGAGGCACACGAGGCTTCGCTGGTTCATTAGTGGCACCACCTGTGGCGCGCACTCCTAAGTCAGTCATCATTGTCGGTGGTGGCATCTCGGGCCTCTCGACGGCGTTTGCCCTGCTTGAGCAAGCCGCGTCCGCCGACCTGCCGCTTTTCTGTACTCTGCTGGACGCGGCGCCGGTCTGGGGCGGCAAGATCGTGACCCATCGAGTTGGCCGGTGGGTGATGGAGGCAGGCCCCGATTCGTTCCTGTCGCAGAAGCCTTGGGCCATGGACCTGTGCCGCCGATTGGGGATTGCCGATCAACTGATCAACACCAATCCGGTTGAGAAAAAGGCAAGTGTCCTCAGGGGCGGGCAGCTGCATGAATTGCCGGAAGGGCTCGTGACCTTTACCCCGTCGCAGTTAGGCCCGTTTTTTCGCAGCGGGCTGTTGTCCTGGATGGATCTGGCCCGCATGGGGTGCGATGTCCTGATCCCACCGCGACGGTCGACGGAGGACGAGTCGCTGGCCGCGTTCTTTCGCCGCCGGTTCGGGCGGCATGCATGCGAGCGGGTCATGGAGCCGCTGATGGCCGGTATTTATGCCGGCGATGCCGAGCAGATGAGCCTCCGAGCGACCTTTCCCCGATTCTATGAGTTGGAACAGACGTATGGCAGCGTGATCCGCGGCATGATGGCGGCTCGCCGGGCCCGCGCCCAGATTCCCGCCGACGGTCGCCCACGTCATACGATGTTCGTGACGCTCAAGAACGGCTTGGCTGATCTGGTGGCCGGGATGACGGCACGGATTCAGCAGGGCGGTGCCGTGCTGAAAACCGGAGTCCAAGCCGAGGCGCTGCGAGTCCGGTCGCATCAGGCCGGACGCTGGATGTACGATGTGATCTGCTCCGATGGAACTGCGTTGTCGGCGGAGGCGTTGGTGCTGGCGACGCCGGCCTATGTGAGCGCCGATCTCGTGCGGCCCCTCAGTCCCCTGGCGGCCGGGTTGATGGAGACCATTCCGTACGCATCAACGGCGACGATTTCTCTGATTTATCCGGCCGCGGCGGTCGGACGCAGCTTGCAAGGGTTCGGCTTTGTCGTCCCTCGGGTCGAGGGCCGCGATGTGATTGCCGCCACCTGGACCTCGATCAAGTGGCCCCACCGTGCGCCCCCGGACGAGGTCTCCGTGCGTTGTTATCTCGGGGGTGTCGGGCGGGAGGCAATCTTGGAGCGGGACGACGAGGCGTTGGTGCGCTGCGTGCGCGACGAATTGGCGTCGATCGTCGGGCTCCACGCGACCCCGCAGTACGTGGAGGTGAACCGGTGGCATCGGGCCATGCCGCAATATACCATCGGGCATCTCGACCGGCTGGCACAGCTGGAGGCGGCGGTGTCGCGATTCGGCGGATTAACGATCACGGGCGCCGGGTATCGGGGCGTGGGTTTGCCTGATTGCATCAGAGACGGGGCGGAGACGGCCGCCCGAACACTTCGGTATCTGCAATCGCCTGTGAGCACCAGGCCGGAATCATGATGAGTGAGACGAGAGAGGACACGCGGACATGTTAAACGACCAGTTAGTGATCTCCAGTGTGGCCGGCCCGTTTCGTGAGCCGAGGGAGCCGGTATTGTCGTATGACTATTCCATTCAACGGGCCACCTGGGCGGCGCCCCATGCGGTTCGTGTGAAAATTGCCTTGGCGGAAGAATTGGACTATGTGAAAGGCACGCTCCTTGGCGCGGTGACCGGAAGCCCGGGCCAACAGCTCATGCTGAACAAGTTGCTCTCGCGAAAGATCGGGGATCAGAAGCTTCGGATTGCCGAGGGTGAAGGGTGGTTGAAGGACCGCGCCGATGTCCTGGTGCCGCCCTTTACGGGTCCGCTCGCCCATCACTTTCCGCAACTCGATGCCTGGGTTCAGGCTGAGCAGGAGGCACTGCGGGCCGAGATCAAACAGACGATCGGGCTCGGGGCCTGACTGCTTCTCTTCGTCGCGACTGTCGCCCGCGTCCCCACGCACAGAATCTGTGGATAAGCATGTGCATATCCGTCATCGCCCCGTCCAAGGCCCTTAGCAGAGCGGTCCTTCAGCAGCCTGCACAAGTTTTAGGCATTGGGGCCGGCCTGAAGGGAGCCACAATAGGCTGTAGAAGATGGAAACCCCTAGGGGCATCTTCGCCGATCTTGATGGGGCTGGGGATAGCGAAGGCTTTCCCGGAGAGGGTTTTCGGCTGCGGGGCTTAAAAAATGCGTCGATAGTGTTTGCTATGCACGCCGGATTCGTCGGCAAATCCGATGGCCCCGGTGTCGGGATTGCTCGTATCGTTCAGGTCGATGCGGTAGTGGCCGCGCACCTGTTCCATCGCTTCTTCGAACGGAATCGCCTGCGGGTAAAGGTTCCCTGGCGCATGGGCTCCGCGTGCCAAGGTCTCGACGACTTCCGGTGTGGCATACTTCGGATCTGAAAAAATGTAGAAGTCGGCGACGGCCTGGTCGCCGAGTTTGTGGCCGGGACTGGTGGCCGGGAGCATGGACGGCAGGCTCTGATCCAACCGGGCCAGCTTGAATCGTTTCAACAGGCCGACGACTTGACTGGTCGTGACCTGCGCCGGCACCACGATGCTGACGGCATTAAATTCCGTCAACGTCGCCTGGACCTTGTACATGACCGGTGCGGCATCGGGATCTTCGATCACTACCTGCGAAATCTCCGGGCCTGTGGCCTGCTTCTGTTTGCCGCTGGGCACGGCAAGATTGATGAGGAGCCACATGATCAAGATGGCGCCGAAGATCACGATGAGCGGATGGAGCCCTGCGCGCTTGCCTTCTTCGTATGGATCTTTTTCGGTGGTCATGTGGCGGTATCTGTCGGTCTTGTCGATGGAGTCCACTCCGGGGCCGCCTGGGGCTGCCCGTCCGATTCCTGCTGTTTGGCGGCATTCCAGTAGGCATTCAGCTCCACCAGAGTCAGCTCCTGCACGGTGCGCCCGTTGCGTGCGGCCTCCCGCTCGATGAACTGAAATCGGGAGGTGAAGCGATTCGTCGCCAGTCGCAATGACTCCTCGGGATTCACCTTGAGGTGTCTTGCCACGTTTACCAGTGAAAACAGCAGGTCCCCAAGCTCGGCGGCCATGGCAGCCGTCGGTTCCGTTCTAGGGCCGGGCGTCCCCTGCGCGGGGAGCGATGCGTCGAGGATGGCCTGGCGCAGTTCCCTCAGTTCTTCATCCACCTTATCGAGGACGGCAGCCAGCCCCTGCGGGCTGTCCGGCCAGTCGAATCCCACCCGTGCCGCACGTACCTGGGTTTGGTAGGCGCGCAGCAAGGCCGGCAGGGCTTTGGGAATGTCGTGCAGGACAGAGTCCGGTTTTCCGGCCTGTTTCCGCTCGGCCCGTTTGATGTCTTCCCACCGATGCACGACTTGATCCGAATTGAGGGCCTGGGCCCCGGCCGCGCCGTCCCCGAAGACGTGCGGATGGCGGCGCACCAGTTTGTCGGCGAGTTGTTCGAGCACGTCCTCCATGGTGAAGGTGCCTGTTTCCGTGCCGATCTGACTGTGAAACAACACCTGGAGCAACACGTCTCCCAGTTCTTCCTTGAGCTTGGGAAAATCGCGTCGATCGATGGTATCGAGCGCTTCGTAGGTTTCCTCGATCAAGTAGGGTGTGAGGGACTCATGGGTTTGTTTCCGGTCCCAGGGGCACCCGCCCGGCGCCCGGAGGCGGGCCATGATGCGGACAACTTCATCGAAACGTGCGGACATGCAACTTCCCTTCGTGGCGCCACTCTAACCGAGTTTGATCCGGCCTTCAACGGGGCCCGCTGCCTTGCGCGCCTTCGAGGCCTATGGTAGGGTACGCGCCTGCATGGTCCGTGGATGTCATCGGAGGAACGGGTATGGGGGAAGAGCAGGAACAGGGATTCGTCATCCGTGATCGCCGTGGACGTGGGGAAGAAGCGCCTCAGGCAGCAGCGGCCCCCACGCCTTCTGCTCCCGAAGCCGCACCGGCCGAGCCTCATGCTGCGGATGCGCATGGCCATGCCGGGCACCTGCCGGTCAACTTTTCGTCCTTCGTGATTTCCATGGGAAGTTCGGCCTTGATGCTGATGGGGGAGCAGCTGGATCCGCAGCAACCGTCGATGCCGTTGAACCTGCCGCAGGCCAAGGAAATCATCGATCTGCTCTCCATGTTGGAAGAGAAGACGCGCGGCAACCTCACGTCGGACGAGCAGGTGGTCATGAAGGACATGCTCTATGCCTTGAGGATGAAATTTGTCAGTTTGACCTCCGGGAAACCTTCGATCCATACCCCGTAACCTCGTGACGTACCCCAGTGCGCCGCGCTTGCGTGGTGTCGCGCCGCCCTGGTCGAGCGCATCCTCCCAACCAGTCTTTTTCTTGATGGCTGCGGCGTCCCCTCTGGATCCGTCGACGGTGTGAACGAAACGAGCCTGCCGCTGCGGACGGCCCGAGCCTCTCGCGAGATCTTTTGAGACTCTCCGAGTAATTCGTTATAGTGAGGCAGGCCCGCACGGGCCGGGAACATGCCGGAGTAGCCGCGATGCCTGAGTCGACGGACATGACCAAGCTCCTCCCCCCGGGGGTGCTGCGCGAGCAAGGACCGTCCACGCCCGCATCGCTCGAACACGAGCGGCGCAAGCGCCATGTTCGGCCCGTGTGGATCGTCCTGATTCTGCTGCTCCCCTGCCTCGCCCTGACCTTCTACTATGCGCAAATGGCCGTTCCGCTCGGGGAGGAGTCGGACTCGTTCCTGCCCAGCACCGGGTATGCCTTTGTCTTGCTGCTGGTCAATCTGGACCTGATCGGCTTCGTGGTCCTGACGCTGCTCCTGTCGCGCAACCTCATCAAAGCCTATTTCGAGCGCCGACATCGTCTGGTGGGGTCCGGCTTTCGGGCGAAGTTGGTGGCGGCCTTCATCGGATTCTCCCTGATTCCCACCGTGCTGCTGGCGCTGGTCGCCAGTGGCTTGGTTAATAAAGCGGTCGATGTCTGGTTCAACGATCAGATCGAACATGTGATGAAGGATTCCTACGAGGTCGCGCGTATGCACCATGCCGGGCATGTGTCGCTGGCCATCAACAGCGCCCGCGCGATCAGTCATGAGATTTTTCGTGAAGAGTTGTTGCTGCCTGAACAGCGTGATCTGCTGGTCGCCGCCATCGCCAGGAAACGCGCGGAGTATGCCACGGCCGGGATTGAAGTGTTCTCCTCCAAAATGGAGACCCTGACGAAAGCCCTGGATCCCGAGGTGCCGGTGACGGTCCTCGACCTGCCGATCGGTCAGCTGGTGTTGCAAGTGATCAACGGCAAGCAGGAACTGACGTCGGTACAGGAGGCGCAGACCGGTCGGCTGGTGAGGGCCGGTGTGCCGATCGCGTCCAGTGTGCGTCGGGGCGAGATCGACGGCGTGGTGGTGGTGGATGCCTATGTGCCCGAGTCATTGCTCGGCAAGATGGAGAGCATCGGGCGCCAATATGCCGAGTACAAGCAGATGAAGGCCATGAAGAACCCCATCAAGGCCGGCGCCTATCTGCTGGTCGCGGTCATCACGGTGATGATTTTGTTCAGCGCTACCTGGTTCGGCTTCTATGTTGCGCGCGGCATTACGGTGCCGATTCAGCGATTGGCGGAGGCCACCGAAGCCATTGCGCAGGGAGATCTGTCGGTCCGTATCGAGGCGAAGGCCACGGATGAAATCGGCACCCTGGTCGAATCCTTCAACCGCATGACGGCCGACTTGCAAAGCAGCAAGAGCAAGGTGGAAGAAGCGAACGTGTCGCTCCGCCAATCCAACCTCGAACTGGATCGACGGCGCGCGTACATCGAGACAGTGGTCGATACGATCGCCGCGGGGGTGATGTCCATCGACCGGCAGGGGATCATCACCACCTTTAATCCTTCTGCGGAGCGCATGTTGGGCTTATGGGCCGACCGGTTTCGCGGGCGATCCGCCAACGAGGTGTTCAAAGAGTACAAACTCGATCTGTTTCAATCGGTATACGACCGCATGCTGGCCGACCAGCGGGATAACATTGCGTTGGAAGGGCAGTTGGACTTGCAGGGGCGGTTCCTGACCATGGGCGTGCATTGCTCGCGGATGCGGGACGAGTCGAACAAGGATCTCGGGTTCGTCGTGATCTTTGAAGACTTGTCGGAGTTGATCAAGGCGCAGAAGGCGGCGGCCTGGCGGGAGGTCGCGCAGCGGATCGCCCATGAGATCAAGAATCCGTTGACGCCGATTCAACTGTCGGCCCAGCGGTTGCGGAAGAAGTTCCAGGACAAGGCGCCGGACTTCGACCGGATCTGTGATGAGTCCACCCAGGTGATCATCAACGAGGTCGGCAGCCTCAAGCAGATGCTGGATGAGTTCTCGAAGTTTGCGCGGATGCCGGCCCCGCACATGACAGTCAACTCGCTTGACGATGTGGTAAAGGAAGTCGTGGCGCTGTATGAGAGCGCCCATCGGGAGATCATGTGTGTGGTGTCGCTCGATCCGGATCTGCCGCCATTCAATTTCGACCGCGAACAGATCAAACGTGTGTTCGTCAATCTCTGCGATAACGGCATCCATGCGATGAACCACAAGGGACGGTTGTGGATCACGACCCGGTACGACACAAAACAGCGCCGTGCCGTGGTGACCGTGGCGGATGAAGGCACCGGCATCGCCCAGGAAGATCAGGAAAAGTTGTTCGTGCCCTATTTTTCGCGGAAGAAAACGGGTACCGGGCTGGGGCTAGCGATCGTGCGCCGGATCGTGACGGATCACGACGGCCAGATCCACGCGGGCAACCATCAGCCCAAAGGCGCCTTGTTTACGTTTGAGTTGCCGGTGTGAGCCCACGCTGCCAGGAGTATGCCGGCGCAACAGGTTACTCGCGAATGACGACGCTGACCGCTGTCGGCTGAAGAAGTTGGAGAAGACATGTCTGCCTCGATTCTCATTGTCGATGATGAAGTGTCCATCCTGAATTCCTTGAGCAGCATTCTGGAGGATGAAGGCTATGACGTGAGTGTGGCCAAAAGCGGCGTCGAGGCGCTCAAGTTGTGCGCCTCGAGTCCGCCGGAACTCATGATGCTGGATATCTGGATGCCTGAGATGGACGGACTGGAGACCTTGCGTCGGCTGCGGGAGCTGGTGCCGAACACCCAGGTCATGATGATGTCCGGGCATGGTTCGATCGAGACGGCGGTCAAGGCGATCAAGTTGGGCGCCTACGACTACATCGAAAAACCGCTCTCACTCGAAAACGTGACTCTGCGGGTGAAGCATGCGTTGGACCAGCATCGGCTCGAACAGGAAAATCGCACCCTCCGTACCAAGGTGGAACGGAAGTTCGAGCTGATCGGGCACTCGCCGGCCATGCAACAGTTGAAGCAGCTTATTGCCACGGCCGGCCCGACCAACAGCCGGGTCTTGATCGGGGGCGAGAACGGCACCGGTAAGGAACTGGTGGCCCGAGCCATCCATCAGCACAGCGTGAGGGCGACCCGGCCGTTCGTGGCGGTGAATTGTGCGGCCATTCCCGAAACGTTGATCGAAAGCGAATTGTTCGGCCATGAGCGGGGCGCCTTCAGCGGGGCGACGACCATGAAGCGGGGGCAGTTCGAGCAGGCCGACGGCGGCACCCTGTTTCTCGACGAGATCGCCGACATGAGTGTGAGCACCCAGGCCAAGGTGTTGCGGGCGCTGCAGGAGCAGCAGTTCACACGTGTGGGGGGAACAAAGCTGATCAAGGTGGATGTGCGTGTCCTGGCCGCATCGAACAAAGATCTCTTGCAGGAGATTGAGAAGGGGACGTTCCGCGAGGACCTGTTCTACCGGCTGAACGTGGTGCCGATCGTGGTGCCGACGTTGCGGGATCGCCGCGAAGATATTCCCTTGCTGGTGAAACATTTCCTGCGCGTGCATGCCGAGGAGCAGGGCTTGAAGCTGAAGCAAGTAGCGCCGGAAGCCATGGACGTGTTCATGCACTATGAATGGCCGGGCAACATTCGCGAACTGCGGAACCTGATCGAGCGGCTCATGATCATGGTGCCGGGGCCGGTGATCGAGGCCTCGCATGCGTCCGTCGCGCTGCAGGTGCGTCCTCAACTGTCCGCCGCGCAATCGGCCGGCGGGGCGCAACCGGCCAATACGCTGTTGACCAGGCACTATGATTCACTCCGTGACGCGCGGAATGCGTTTGAAAAAGAGTTCATTGCGCGGAAGTTGCGCGAACATCACTGGAATATCTCCCGCACGGCGGAAGATCTGAAAATTGAACGCAGCCATCTGCATCGGAAGATTAAGTTGTTGGATGTCGAGATGCGCCCCGAAATGTGAGGTAAGTTGCTGAAAACGGCCGCCAGCTGCGTTCTCAGTCGCGACACTCCCTGCGACGTACCCCGAGGGTACGCCTCACTCGGGTCCGCTCCTTGCGGCCTTGCTGGGCGATCGTTTTGAGCAACTTGTTCATATCTAACAGTGCCCTGATGCTCGTGGCTCGCGATCAGTCGAATCCTGCTGTAGGTCAGTGTCAATCTCCCATGTTGACCAACCCTCTCTTGCATCGCTAAGATGCGCCCTCCTTATGACTACCTATCGTGATGCCGGGGTCGATATCGATGCGGGCGATGAATTCGTCGAGCGGATCAAGCCGCATGTGCGGGCCACGTTTCGCCCTGAGGTGATGACCGATCTCGGCGGTTTCGGCGGCCTCTTCCGGTTTCAAGCCAACCGCTACCAGGATCCGGTCCTCGTGTCCGGGACGGACGGCGTCGGGACGAAGCTGAAGATCGCCTTCCTGATGGATAAACACGACACGGTCGGGATCGACTTGGTCGCCATGTGTGTCAACGATATCGCCGTGAGCGGCGCCGAGCCTCTGTTCTTTCTCGACTATTTTGCCACCGGGAAATTATCGATTGCGACGGCGGCGGCGGTGGTGAAGGGCATTTCCGACGGCTGCCGCCAAGCGGGATGTGCCTTGATCGGGGGAGAAACGGCCGAGATGCCCTCGTTTTACGGCGAAGGTGAATACGACCTGGCCGGGTTCGCCGTGGGCGTGGTCGATCGACCGAAGATCATCGATGGAAAACAGATTGTGCCGGGTGACGTCGTCATCGGGTTGGCTTCGAGCGGTGTGCATAGCAATGGCTTTTCCCTTGTTCGAAAGGTGCTGCTAGAGCGAAGCCAGTTGACCGTCGAGACGGTCGTGCCGGAATTAGGCGGGCCGCTTGGCGCGACCCTGCTGACGCCCACGCGGATTTACGCCAAGCAGGTCCTGTCGCTGATGGAGTCCTGTCCCATCAAGGGGATTGCCCACATCACCGGCGGCGGGATCACCGACAATTTGCCGCGGGTCTTTCCAGCCCGTTGTGGCGCGAGGATTCATCGTGGGTCCTGGCCGGTGCTGCCCATTTTTGAAGCGATTCGGACGCGCGGATCAGTGCCATTGGACGAAATGTATCGCGTTTTCAATATGGGAATCGGCCTTATTCTGGTCGTAGCCCCCGACCATGCCGACCGGGTGATGGCGAAGGCTCGCGAATTGGGGGAGCAGGCGTACCACATCGGGGAGATGGTTGCACAGCAGACCGAGGAAGGGGTGGTCGACTATGTCGGGTAAGGCGCCTCGGCTCGTGCGACTGGGTGTGTTGGCGTCCGGACGGGGATCCAATCTCCAGGCCATCATCGAGGCGATCGAACAGCGGGCGCTCTCGGCTGAGATTGCCGTGGTACTGAGCAACAAGCAGGATGCCGTAGCGCTTGAGCGGGCTCGCACGCATGGCGCGCCGGCGGTTTGGCTTGATCCCAAACCCTTTGCAGGCAGGCCGGATAGTCGTGAGGCCTATGATCGGGCCGTTCATGAAGTGTTGCAGAAGCACGAAGTCGATCTGGTGCTGCTGGCCGGCTACATGAAAATCGTCACCGCGGTGCTGGTCTCGGCCTATGAAAACCGGATGATGAACATTCACCCGTCGCTGCTCCCGTCCTTTCCGGGATTGGATGTGCAGAAAAAGGCCATCGAGCACGGCTGCAAAATTGCCGGCTGCACGGTCCATTTCGTCACGGAAGGCGTGGATGAAGGGCCGATCATCATTCAGGCGGCGGTGCCCATCGCTGAAGGGGACACGGCGGAAACCTTAGCGGCGCGTATTTTGGAGCAGGAACACCGGATCTATCCGCGGGCGATCCAGCTCTATGCTGAGGGGCGGTTGCGCGTGGAGGGGCGTCGGGTCGTCGTGGCGGAACCTGGTGCCCCGGCGGTCGGATTCCACTATCCGTGATCCAGTGCTTCGCAGAGTCTTCACGGCAGCTTCATCCAGCAAGCTGCGGAGACATTCGACGAGTGCGTCGCGGACTTTTTCCGCATCCTGCTAGAGACTGACGCACTGGTTGTGTATAATGCCGCCTGGTTGTGGGGGGCTAGCTCAGTTGGGAGAGCACTACGTTCGCAACGTAGGGGTCGGGGGTTCGACTCCCCTGCCCTCCACCACTTTGATTGATAACCTTCACGCCAGTCAGTAAACGGTCGAATGTTCCCGTGGCAGTGAATCGATAGCCTCGCTTCCCGCCCTCCTCGACGGGCTCGCATGAAATGTGACCGTCAAGCAGTTTCCTGAGCATCTGGCGGGCGAGCGGGACCTGTCGGGTGAGCAAACCAGGGATATCTCCTAAGCGGGTTCTCAATTCCTTGACCAGCTGCTTCTCGTTCACGTAAGCCATTTGGGCAAGCTGGTCCAGTCTCGTCAATTCCCCTAGCAACGTCTTCTTCCTAGCCTCCTCTTGGCGGAGTGATGCGTCAATGGCATCTGTTGCCTTGCCATTCGCTATATGTTCCACCAGGTGATGCAGCCGTGTTTCAATTAAAGAGAGTTCCCGTTCAATAGTGACGCGTTCGTCAGGTAGCTTCTTCTGTTCTTTCCTAATTCGCTCCAAGGCCTCCGCAACGGAGGCTTCCAGGACCTGATCGTCTAGCATGTTGTTTATAGCGTGCAGGATGGCTGAGTCGAGAATATCCTGGCGGACTTCCACGTTGTTACTGCAGACGGTATGACCTCGTTTGTGGTGGTAGGCACAACGATACACGGTGCGGTCATAGCGTTGTTTCGCAGTTCGCTTTATTGCCACGATCGAACCACCACATACGATGCACTTTGCAATACTGCTGAGTAGATAGGAAGACCGGTGATCTTCGCCGGTAGGTCGTGAAATGAGGCGACCACCTTCCCCGCGCAGATAGGCATTCCTATTTTGTGTTCTACGCTGTTCAACCTGCTCCCACAGCATGGAGGAGATGATCCTCAATTCTGGTGCGTCGATACGAAGCCATTCCGATTGAGGACGCTTTCGTTGCTTCCGCGTTCCGCCGAGTTGAATTGCTTGGGTCCTATTCCAGAGGACCATACCTCGATAAAGGTCACGTTGGAGAATGTCCCGAAGCGCTGTTGGGCACCAGCCAAGATTCCCACCGTGAGGAGGCGGGACGCGATCCTCGTTTAACGCCTTAGCGATGCTTGCCAGACCAAAGCCTGATGCGTACATTTCGAATATTCGCACGACTGTTTTAGCTTGTTCGGTATTGATCCTTCTAACAACGTGCTGTCGGTGCGGGGTACCATCGTTGTTCGCTTGGCTGCTGTAGACGGGGACGTTATCGTAGCCGAAAACCTTGTTGCCCGTGACGTGGAGAGCTTTGGCTTTTCGGAGCATGGCATCATAGGTACGCTGGCTCGCTTTTTCTCGCTCCATTTCTGCCGAGAAGTTCGTCAGGCTAAGCATCACCTTGTCGAGGGCATTATCAAGCTTTCGCTCTTGGTCAGTAAGATAGAAGAATATCCGCACGCCGCTATCGATGATTTGCTTGAAGGCATAGCTCGATTGGATAGCCTCACGGCCCAATCGAGACTCTTCGCTCATGATCAGCACTTGGAACGCTGGACGAGGCTTAAGCGCATTCATCAATCGTAGGAAGCCCTGCCGCTTGAGGAATTCTGCGCCGGATATGCCGTCATCAGAATAGATATGTTCCTGCGCAACCGTCCAACCCTTTCGGACGGCAAACTCCGTTGCGTGCTCAATCTGCCGAGTAACCGATTTCTCCTCATCGTTAAATCCGACCTGTTCCGTGGATTTCCTGGCGTAGATTGCCGCAATCATCTCAGCCTCCTTCATCACCCGCTCACCTTGCGGTTCATACCGACTAGGTGACTATTCCAGAGCTCAGGGATTATTCGTTTCTGTCTGATGAAGTCAACTTCAATTTACGGTTGGTTTGGGGAGGGGAACTAACCGTAAATCGGCTAAGTGATTGAAGATCAGCGAGAAGTGCCTCCGCAAGAATTGCAGATATTTCGTTGCGTAGGCGAGGGGAGAGGGGGGAATTGCCAGAATCTGACTGGCCTACGCTTTCCCTTGTATTGATGAGCAGTTTTGGGCTTGTGGGTTCCAACTGAACTGTTACTCCTGATCTTGTCGTACCAGGGGGAGTCTCACGACACCCCCATCCCCCCAACTGAAGCGCCCGCCGTTCCGCCGGCTTCGGACGAAGATTGAGCCCCCAGTGGGTACGACCCGGGGCCGGGGAGCAGCGGAGCAGGCCTTCCCGGTCCCCTCCGTGCCGGTCTCCGCCCCTCCAGGCCTGCCCGCTGCGAGAGCCCCGTGCCGCCTCCTTCGTTACGCCCCACCCTTGGTTTGTGAAGGGTGGGGCTAGAACATAATTTCAGAAGGAGGCGGACATGCCTGTTAATGGTCCTCATGGTTCCTCGAACAGTTCACGGCAATCGAACCCGAATTCGCGGTACGGAATCCCCCGGTACCGTGTCACGCTCGTGCGCGAGGGCCGTGCCATTCCGGCGACGGAATCGGTGCACACGTCGGAAGGTGCTGCCGCGATCCTCCGGCCGCTCTTCGCTGGGTTGGACCGGGAACAGTTCCTGATCTGTGGCCTGGATGCGAAGAATGGACTCATCGGCATCAATGTGGTCTCCACCGGATCGCTGACCTTGGCCATTGTGCATCCGCGCGAAGTCTTCAAGCCCCTGATCCTGATGAATGCCGGCGCATGGATTTGCGCCCACAATCACCCCTCTGGCGATAGCACGCCCAGTCCCGAAGATCGCGTGCTGACTAAACGGCTGCGCGAGGCGGCTGAGCTGTTCGGCATTCCGCTGCTGGATCATCTCGTCTTGGCTGAGGAGCGCTACTACAGCTTTGCCGACCAGGGCTGGCCCGGCGCTTAGCGCAGGAGCCGCAATACCCAGGCTGCGCCTGCGGCCACGAGCGCGAGCCCGATCGCGGCCGTGCCCCAGGCAACCAGATCGGTCGCTAGTGCATTGCCGATGGTTTGAATCTGTTGCGCCGTCATCCTCGAAATCCTTTGCCGTCACCCTATTCATGCTGTCATGTGATGCGAACAAGGAGGCAGGCTGCTGCCAGCCTGCCTCGATGGGCTCTCTCTCAGCCCACAATCGCGCGAACGCGCTTAAAGGCGTAGATCGCCAGCGCCACGCCAATTAAGGCCGTAGCCCACAAGAGCAGATCGGCCCGCACCGTGGCCACATCCGCCGAGACCGGAAACAACTGCGCCTGCGACAGCGCCGGGACGCCCAAGGCAAATACGAACGCCATGAGCAGGCCCCCAAGTCCTTTCACCCAACCCCATCCCTTCATACGGCACCTCCTTGTGCTGTTGGTGGTCACGTCCACCCACGCCGCCGGACTCCTCGCCGACGGTCGAGCGCCTCAGTGACTCTGAGGCAGAATCAGTTTGATAATGAGGCCCACGGCAAAGCCGCCCAGCCAAAAGATCGCTGTGAAGTACGTCATCGTCTCAATCGCCGGCAGGTCCATAGAACACCCCTTCGCCAATCAGACGCATCGAGCCATCTTCATAAACTTCCGAGACCGACACCCCGTAGCGTCCGGTAATCTGCGCCGCCGTGAGGATCTCGCCGCTGTCCAAGAGATAGCGCCAGCCTTGACGGTTCTGACTCATTCCGGCCCCTCCGAGGATGCGCACGGTGCGCTTAGGAGGTTGTGGGCTCGCTGTCGATGGGACAGACGCACTAAACGGATTCAGCAGACTGCCCGGCGCCGATGGAGATGGAAGCGGAGGCAAGCTCGGAGCGCCACTCACGCCAGTTGCCGGCATTCCCTTGGTGCTGCTCAGCGACGACCACGGACGCCAGAGCATGAGGGCAATGGCAAACAGACCGGCGGCAATGCCGATTGCCACCCGTGCCGATTTGAAGACCGTATGGCTGCGTTTCTCTTCTCGAATCGCCGCCGAGGCATAACTGGAGTAGTAGGCATAGATGGCAGGCGAGTAGGTCCCGACAAAGGCCCGGATGACCTCATTGTCTTCGGGGTTCCCGCGCACCTTGCCCTGATACTTCTTCGACAAGCCCACAAAGGCCAGCTTGCGGAACTTCACCGTCGCTTCAATGAGTCTCGTGACACCTTGGGACATCTGCCGGAAGTCTTGGCTCATGATCAGAATGTCCACGCCATAGTGGCGATGCGTTTCGAGCCATCGTAGCAATCCTGGTTCAACCTTCTGCATGGACCGGAACACGGTTTGCGCTTCGTCGATGATCACTGCCGAGCCCGGCTCGACATGGGGAAAGGCTTGCAGGACTTCGGCGGAGTCTTTCCAGATCGTGATCTGCTGTTCGAGCGTTTCAAGGTCGATGCCTGTGAACAATGAAAGTCGGTCCAGATAGATCCCATCCACCGCGATATAGAGCCGCCGGCCTTGTTTGACCCAGGGTAAAAACTTCTCGCAGATCGCGTGATAGGACTTTCCTGAGCCTGGTACCCCTTCATACAGTTCGATCATCGAAGACTCCTGAGATAGACCCAGATCCACAGCGCGAGGATGACCGTCCAGGCATAGGCCCAGCCCATCACGAGTTGGTTCATGAGCCCCACCGGACGAACGGAATGGTTTGCAGCAGGAACCGCGTGCCCATGGCGCTCGCCACGATGGCCAGCGCCTGACTCATGCCCGTCGCGCCCAGCACCCACGCATATTGATCGGGAATCACCGGCAGGGTGAGCCCTGCCGTGCCGATGGTGGCGAGCGTGCTGTCTGCCACGGAGAGCAGCGAATCCCAGATCCCCAGACCCCAATCGGTGAGGGAGAAGAAGAACTCCTGCAGCCAGCAATAGATGAGCGTCAGAATGGCCGTCATGTGCTGGTCTGGCCTCCCACAAAGATGATGCGATAGGCAGCGATAGAGGCTGTGGCGATCACCAAAGTCCGAAGGACGGTGAAGAACCAGGCCCATTGGTTGAAATCAACCTGCTGGCTGCCAAAGAAGGCGGAGGGCAAGGCAATCACCGGCAACGTCGAGGGCCAGGTCAGCGACTTCAAGAGATTCAGCGTGCCGAGAAGACCGCTCAGCTCCCACGTGGTCTGATGCGCTTGCAGGACTGTGCCGAAGGTTCGACTCTCATGAGATCCCACGGCACAGGAGGTGGTCGCTTGCGTCTCTTCATGCTGCGTCGTTGAGCCATCTGGATTCTGCGTCGTTGTCGTCGTCGTCGTGGTGGTCTGCTGCTGCGTATTCTGCTGCGGCGTGCTAGCCGGAGGCGGCACGTTGTCTGCCACCACGATATCCCCCGCAGGCACGGGTTTCGGCTTCACCGTGGTTGGCATCTCAGTTGGGGCGACGGGCTGGGAGACGGTATGGTCCGCCGGCTGCGTCGTGCCGGTGGTGCCGACGGGGCTCGTATGTTGTTCGATGGCATTGGGCGAGCTGGACGATTGCGCCAAGAGGTACTGCTGAATGTCCGATGCCGTCGGCGTGCCGGTGCTTTGCTGTGCAGGAGACGGCGGACACCACCAGTTTGAGGGCCCGGCGGAGGTCATCCCTGGCGTCGGACTGCCCAGGTAGCCGAACATGAGCCCGCCAGGGCAAACCGGGGCCGGCGAAGGACTGCCCGCGATATTGTGGTTCGGAATGGTGTAGGTCTGTCCGTTATAGCTGTAGGTCCAGTTACCGGTCGGGGGGGCCGCCGCTTGTTTGATCGCGGCAAGATCCGGCTGCGAATAGTACATTTGCGCCAACACCAGGCCTGCACTGACTCCGAGGGCCGCCCAACCAACCGGGCCCGCCACCATGCGAACGGCCAACGAGGCAGCAGAAGGCGCCAGGGCTGCCGTGGCGACTTGAGAGGCCAAGGCAGAGCGTTGTGCCGCCAGATAGGCAATGCGTTCGGCCTGGGCGACGACCCGAGAATATTGCGTTGTGGTCTGACCTAAGGATTCCCCCGGCGCAAGGCAGAGTGAGACAAAGAGGGCCCAGACAAACCCGAGATACGTCATGAGAGACAAGAATTTCACAATCGTCCGACTCCGAGGCCGGTGAGGAAGGCCAGTAACAGGACCGCGACCACAATCATCGTGAGATCCACCGGCCCTCCTCCCGCTGCCGTTACTTGAGCACTTCCAAGGCCGACAGATCGAAGAACACCCGACCCGTCTGCTCGAACTTCCGCACTTCGATGGAGGCGCGCGCCTGTTTCCCTTCGGCCTGCTTGCAGGCGTCAATCAACGGCATCTGATCCTCCGGGATACCCAACCGCAGCACCCCCGGATCTTTGCCCTTCACATAAAAATCCACCGATCTGTAAACCTTGCCCTCCCGACTCCTCCGCTCCACATAGCCCTGCACCGCCCCCTCTGCTTTGACTTGCATCGTTCAACCCTCCTTGGTGAGAAGAAACCCTCGGATCAGCTCTGCGCCTGACCCACACGCCCCGGCCCGCAAGCCGGACTTTCGGCAGCAATTGAAATTGGAAACGACAGGTTGTGCAGATCACAAACAACTTCCCCTTTCGAAACTCCCCCCAGGCTCCGGCGGCCTTACACTCCGGACAGGCGCGGATATACACGTAGTCATGGACGAGGTTTGAGATGAAGCACATAGGGCGTCACCACCTTCTTGCGTTGATTCAACAGGGCATAGTGTTTTTGGTTCCATCGTTTCGTGCCCGCATAAATCATCTCGGTCAAAAACTGATCGCCGCGACAGGCCACGACCACGGCGAGCATGGGGCTGAGGGCGTGGGCGAACCACGCGACGACATCGTCCAGCCGCTGTTGAATGCGTTCGACCACCAGCCGACAGCGCCTGAAGCCTTCGGTAAGCGCTTTCCACCAGCCCACCAACGGTGCGCGATACTTCTCATAGGACTCGGCCTCTCGACTGGTTTCTCGGAAATCGACATAGGAACGCAGCACCCCGACCAAGAAGGCCCGCCAGTCTTCCGAATCCAGTGTAAGTAAGGCCTTCGCGCAGGCTTGCGCTCGATCCTGCTTGAATTCCATTTCCCAACGGACCCCGTATGAGGCTGCGTCCTCCCGGCCACGACTCTGTAGTTCAAGTCGTTTGTCATAGACTCGGAGCATGCTTTGGCTCTCCCGACTGCCGAAATAGAGCGTCTCTCCGGTCCGAATGCCCTCGCGATGATTTGAAGCCTGAATCACCTTGAATTGCTTGGACCGGCTCACGAGCTGTCCGGCCTCCACGGCTTGCCGGACCGTCTCGACTGCGACAGTCGCCTCCCGGTCATCCAGGGCCACATCAATGCGGGTGACATGGCCTTTTTGAGCGAAGATCCAGGCGAGAACCGTCTTGAGCTTGGTCTCATCCCACTGGGAGACAATCCCAGCCGACAGATCCACATGCACTTCCTTCGGGCTGCGAGGAGCACCCGTCCCTAGCTTGCCGACGCCCGTTTTGCCCTGGGTCATGAGTTGGGCCACCGGGTAGCCTCGAAACCCGGTCTCACTCTGAAACCAGTCGCCACCAATCAGCTTAATCACGTCTGCGACCTCAGCCTTCGGGAGCGTGAAAGCCAGCCAATCGATGGTTTGGGTGAATCCTCCCGAACCGTTCATTTCTTCCTCCTTGGCGTCCGTGCGATAGACGCCCCCGTCTTACCCAGTCGGGGGCGGGTCCGCTGCGCGCGCCGCCGGCTGGCGCCGCCGGTCGCGCTGCGCTGTCCCTGTGTCCCTGCGCTGAAAGGTGACAGTCCTTCCCCGTTACCCCGCATGGCTTCTTTCACCCGTTCGAGGTCGAAACGGACAAATCGGCAGATCCGCTCAACTGGAATCTGGCCCTTGCGGTAGGCGCGACGGATCGACTTCACGCTGACTTTCAGGACGGCAGCCAATTCATCGACGGTGAGCCAGGTGTTTTTCATCGCCTCTCCTTTGTGGTGATGCGCACGACGTATGGGCGGACCATACGCAACGGCGCGTGCGTGGTGAAAGAGTCTGTTCGGGGACACTAGGGGACATTGGGGGACAGTAGGGGCCTGGAGGTCGCAGCGGGAGCGAGGCAGAGAGCAACTACAAATAAGAAGGATTTGCGGCCGAGCAAGTTAACGGGCCTCATGGCTTCCCAATATCATCAGTTTCATAAATCCCGCGCTGTGAGCCCTCGGGCACACGACCGGACTGATCCGCCAATTGGGCAAGGATTCAGGGTTCCTCGTCTCCAATTTGTCCACGTTTAACTACGTAAGCAGGCAGTGAGGAGACGGAATTTGTACGGAAATGGGGTGGAAATTATCCCTAGGGCCAAATAAGTTTTGTGTAGAGCCGGACGGCCCTATATGTACTGATAAACAATTGTTTTCTGTGCTTATTTCTGGATCTGATTACCAGGGCCTTCTTAGACTTCTGCAAAATAAATGCGACCAAACCCTGCTCTGTAACAGCGCGGAATGGTGAGGATCATCGCGCTAAGAACGTCTGGTAACGTCTGGTATGGATAGAGTGGACGCAAAACGCGGTCAGCGGAGTCGAAAATTGTAAGAGTCGTTTGGCATTGGATGCGGCCGTAAAGTCAAGAAAAGAAGCGCCTGGCTGAGGAACGTATCCGCGCAGGTGGGATTCATCGGTCTCAACACAAGCTACTAGGAGAAGTACCTGTAATGCGTTGCAGACTTAAAGTGGTAATAATTGCTAGGCGCGTACCAATTAATACGTAGTTATTGATGGTAACAACGATTGAGCGAAGACTCGTTCATCTCATGAGTGTGGAACAGTCGCAGTGTCTTCGGAATAATGCAACCGTCAGGAGGACCTCTCAAATGTGGCTTTGTCTATCTCGATGGATAAGCGTCATCATTCTCTGCGGAATTCTCGGAGGCTTCCTTCCTAGTGTTGAGGCGAAGGAAACGGATACGGTTGAGCCGGTCCAGGGCATCAGCGCCTCGGTCCAACCCGATCTGTTCACCGGCGTGCTGACGACGAGTGTCCCGCTCCTCGTGCCACCGGGGCGCCATGGGATGCAACCCTCGCTCGCCCTGACCTATGAGAGCAGTGGCGGCAACGATTGGGTCGGGATGGGCTGGAAGCTGGGCCTGGGCGCCGTAGAACGGCAAACCCGCTTTGGTGTGGACTACGCCGCCCACGACTATACCCTGGGCGTGAACGGCATCGCTGGGGATCTGGTGCCCGCGCCGTCACCGGCCCCCAGTACGGAGTACCGGCTGAAAATCGAAGGTCCCTTTGTGCGAGTCCAGCGACTCACCGCCGGGGATGGACAGACCTATTTTGTGGCGACAGACAAGTCCGGCACGACCTACTCATTCGGGCAGACGGCAGGCTCGCGCGTTGTTGACCCGGCTGATGCGGCCCGTATTTTTAAATGGGGCCTGGATCGCGTGGAAGATCGGGACGGCAACTATCTGACCGTCACCTACACCAAAGATCAAAGCCAGATGTACTTGAGCGAGATTGCGTATACGGGCAACGGAAGCACCACGCCGACCAATGTGGTGACTTTTCATCTCGAAGCCCGCCCCGATACGCAAGCGCTGTATGTGCCGAACTTCAAGGTCGTGACCGCGAAGCGGCTCAAATCGATTGATGTGCAGGCCAACAGCGCACGGGTGCGCGCCTACCAGGTCAGCTACACCAGTAGCCAGACCACCGGACGGTCCCTCTTGGCGTCAATCCAGCAGTTTGGGAGTGATGCGGTCTTCAATGGCTCCTACGCCATCACCAGTGGCACCGCCTTGCCTCCGGTGACCCTGGGGTATGAATCCGAAACCATGGCGTTAGGGGAGGACAGCGTCTGGGGAACCAGAAGTTATGGGATTAATTGCATTGGGACCCCGAATTGCCGCCCGGCAGTGAGTTTTGCCGATGTGAACGGCGATGGCCGGGCCGATGTGGTCTATGAACGGACCGATGTCACCGAGTTTCGCGTCCTCCTCTCGTCCGGTACGAGTTTTGGGACCGATGCGGCCTGGGGATCGCGGGCCTATGGCGTGGCCTGTACGGGCGCGTCGAATTGCCTCCCGAACTTTACCTTCGCGGACGTGAACGGAGACGGGAAAGCCGACTTCATCTACCAGCGGACGGATGTGGACGAATTCCGCGTGCTGCTGTCCACCGGCACCGGCTTCGGGACCGATACGGCGTGGGGCTCGAAGAGCTACGGCGTGGCCTGTCTGGGTTCCTCCAATTGCCGACCCGGCTTTGCCTGGACGGATGCGAACGGGGACGGCAAGGTAGACTTTGTCTATCATCGATCGGATGCCGATGAATGGCGCGTCCTCCTGTCCACCGGCACCAGCTTTGGGACGGATACAGCCTGGGGAACCAAGGCTTACGGCATTGCCTGCATCGGAGCGACCAATTGCCAGCCCAGTTTTAGCTTTGTGGACCTCAATGGGGACGGGCGCACGGATATTGTCTACGAGCGCACGGGGACGACGGAATTCCGTGCCCTGCTGTCCACCGGGACGGCCTTTGCCACCGACACGGCCTGGGGCGCTCGGGCCTATGGGATCGGCTGTGCCGGCGCGTCGAATTGCGTGCCCGCGTTCGGATTCTTCGATGGGAACGGGGACGGCAAAGCGGATTTTATCTATCACCGGGTCGATGCCAACCAGTTCCGTGTCCTCCTCTCAACCGGCAGCGGATTCGAGACTGATACAGATTGGGGTGACAAGGATTATGGCGTGGCCTGTGCTGGGTCCAGCAATTGCCAGCCGGCCTTTGGCTATTTTGATACGAATGGCGATGGCAAATCAGACTTCGTCTACAACCGCGACAATTCCACGGAGCTGCGCGTCGTGGTCTCCAACGGGGCGGACTACAATCCCGACGCCCTCTGGGGCACCCGTGGGGCGGGTATCTCCTGCGTGGGCCCGCCGACCTGCCAACCCAGCTTTTCCTATATCGATGTCACGGGCGACGGCAAAGCCGATTTTACCTATATTCAATCGGATAACAATAATCTGCGGGTGGCGCCGAGTGGCTCCGGCAAGTTCCTGCTAACCTCTGTCACCAACGGCCTGGGTGGCGCGACGACGATTGCCTATACCTATTCCACCCAGTATACGAACACGCAGCTCCCCATCCCGCTGGCGACGGTGTCCTCGCTCACGACCTGCGACAACTGGAATGGGTCGTCCTGTAGCGGGACTTCGTCCGTCACCTCCTACCTGTATAGCGGCGGGTTCTATCAGATTGCCGAGCGTGATTTGCGAGGCTTCAACTACGTCAAGGTAACCGGTCCGACCGGTCCGAGCGGCGAACAAGCCATAACCGAAACCTGGTTCCACCAAGGCAATGATGTGGCCGTGGACACCAACAACCCGAACGTCGCGGTGGGCTACACCAAAGGCTTGCCCTATCGCGTCAAGGTCACCGATGCCGCCGGATATATCTTTTCGAATACGACCACGGCCTATGTGGCCGATAGCGACAGCGCCGCTCCCTACTTTACGCCGGTGGGTCAGGCAGACGCCTCGCTCGATAACGGTGCGAAGCAGACGAGGACGGTCTATGCCGACTATGACGCGTATGGCAATGTCCTGCGAGAAGATCAATCCGGCGATTTGAGCACGACCAGCGATGACCGGACGGTGGTGCGGACGTTTGGCAACAATACGACGGACTGGCTGTTGGGCTTTCCGACCAGCGAAACGGTCTATCAAGGCATCGGGCTCAGTCCGCAGGTGGCCCAGTCCACGTTCTATTATGACGGCACGACGAGCTGTACCACCGCCTCGACCAATCAGACGCCCACCAAGGGGCATCTCACGCGTACCGTGCGGTGGCTCAACGGCGGGACGAACCCTGAAACCCGGGTGGCCTATGATGCTTACGGCAATCTGGTATGCACCCGCGATGCGAACGGCAACACCAGCACGGTGGCCCATGACGCCACCAATACCTTTCCCACCACGGCGACCAATGCGCTGAGTCAGGTTACGACGACGCAGTACTATGGCATAGGCGGCCAAGGCCTGACGAATGGGGTTTTCGGGCAGGTCAAGAGTGTCACGGACGCGAACAGCCAGACGACGGCCTATGAATATGACCCGTTGAGCCGCTTGACGAAGACCACAGCGCCGGATGGGCTGGTGACCACGACCACCTACAACTATGGCTCCGGGTTTTCCGTCGGAACCCAGCATGTGTTCAGCAGCAGCTCAGGGGCAGGCGTGACGACCGCCTTGACCAGCGCAAACTACTTCGATGGCCTCGGGCGCTCAGTCAAGACAGAGTCCAGCGGGCCGGACAACACGACCATTGTCACCGAAGTCCAGTATGACAATCGGGGCGCGGTGCGCAAACGGAGCCTGCCTTATTTCAAGACGGTCGAATCCGTCACGGGGCGGTGGTCCACGCTGCAATACGATGCGTTGGGGCGGCTGACACGCCTGGATCTGCCGGACGGTACCCGGAGCTTGGCCTGTACCAGCGCCTGGGTGACCGTCTCCATCGATACGGCCAATCACCGGAAGCGGGACACGAAGGATGCCTACGGCCGGACGGTCCGCGTCGATGAGTATCAGGGGACCACCAGCACCTGTGACACCACGGTCGGCACGCCCTATGCCACGACGACCTATCAATACGACACGCTGGGCAACCTGCTGTCGGTGACCGATGCCAAGGGCAATGTGACGACCATGACCTATGACACGCTGAGCCGCAAGACGGCCATGCATGATCCGGACATGGGGGACTGGAGTTATCTCTACGATGCCGTCGGCAATCTGACGAAGCAGACGGATGCGAAGAGTCAGCTGCTCTGGTTTCGCTATGACGCCCTCAACCGGCGCACGCAGAAGGATTTCACCACGCAAAAATCCCCCGGCGCTGGGGATGTCGTCTACACCTACGATGGTGGCACCTACAATCGCAATGGCCGTCTCCAGCAAGTCGTCGATGCGTCCGGTACAGTGGTCTTTCGCTACGATGCCCTCGGACGGATCACGCAGACGGACAAGACCTTGGATGGGACGACCTATACCACGCAGAGTACCTATGACGGTCTGGGCCGCCTCCTCACCGTGACCTATCCCGGCAGCCCGACGACCGTGATGAGTTATGCCTACAACGGGCCACTGTTGGACAAGGTCTTTGATAGCACCACGACCTATATTCAATACAGCCAGTACAACGCCTTGGGCCAGGCCGGCCTCACGCGCTATGGCAATGGCGTGACGACCACGAAGACCTACGCCCAGACCACCAACACGGTCTGTTCCCAACAGAATTTCCGCCTCTGTACCCTGAAGACGGCCGGACCGGCGGGGGTGCTCACGGCCAGCGCGGCGGCTCCGGGCACGTCCGTCAACCTGTCCACCGAAGGCACGACGGATTGGGCCCATTGGGGTCTGACCACTGCGTCTAGCTTCAACCACAAGAGTGGCGTGACGGCGCAGATCAGCACGTTCTCGGCGGTGGGAGGCGGCACGGCCCAACGCTTTGACGATAATCCCACAAGCTATACGTGGACGGGTGGAACCCCCACGTCCAGTGCGACGAATAGCCCGACCGGTGTCTACATCGTGGGGCTCAACAAGGGCTTCCAGCTCACGGTCCCCGCCGACACAACCCCGCGCACGGTGAAGCTCTACCTGGGCGGATGGGGCGCACAGGCAAAATTCGAAGCGACTCTGAGCGATCAGAGCGCGGCAGGATACACGGACACGTCCTTCAACGATTCCGGCAGTGGGGATGGGACCAACCGCGTCTATACATTGACCTATCAGGCGGCCTCTCCCAATCAGACGCTCACGCTCACCTGGACGGTGACGGGCATGAATGATCCCCAGTGGGGCAACGTGTCCCTGCAAGGAGCCACGCTGGTCACGGGGTCGGTCAGTGGCGCCCTCGCCGGAAGTCTCGCGACGCCCAGTGCCACGGTGACCCTCTCGACCGAAGGCACCACCGATTGGGCGCATTGGGGTCTCACCACCGCCAGCAGCTTCAATCACAAGAGCGGCATCACCGCCCAGATCAGCAACTACTCGGCTCTCGGAGGAGGCACCGCCGCACGCTACGACACTAACCCGAATGGGTACAGCTGGACGGATGGCACACCGACGGCCAGTGCTACGAATTCGCCGACAGGTTTGTATATCAATGGGCTGAACAAGGGATTCCAGATCACGGTCCCGGCCGATACGACCTCACGGACCGTCAAGGTCTATGTCGGCGTCTGGGGCGCCCAAGGCAAACTCGAAGCCACGTTGAGCGACAGCAGCGCGAGTGCCTATGTGGACACCTCTGTCACCGATCCGGGCGGGAGTTCCGATGGCATCGCACGGGTGTATACCTTGACCTATCGGGCGGGCTCTGCAAACCAGACGCTCACGGTCAAATGGACCGTGGAGACGATGCATGAGGCGCAATGGGGCAATGTCACCCTTCAGGGGGCCACGTTGGTGACCAACAGCAACAGCGGCACGGTCTATCAAGATCTGCAGTATGCGTATACGGCGGATGGCAACCTCACCACCATTGCCGACCACACCGTTGCGGGCGGGGCGGGGGATCAGGCCATGACCTACGACAGTCTGGACCGGCTGACCGAGGCCGAGGGGCCCTATGGCACCGGTGGGGCGACGGCGTCGATTACCTACAGTTACAACGAAATCGGGAATTTGACGGCCAATTCCCAGGTGGGGACGTACACCTATCCCACCAGCGGATCCAGCAGTGTGCGCCCGCATGCCGTGAGCGCGGCAGGCAGTAACAGCTATACGTATGACGCCAACGGCAACATGACCGCCGGAGCGGGCCGGTCGTTCACGTACAATCTCGAAAACAAACCGCTCACGATCACGATTGGCGGTCAGACGACGACGTTTGTCTACGACGGTGACAATGGACGCGTGAAGAAGATCGTAGGAACCACGACCACTCGCTATATCAGCCAGCTCTATGAATGCGAAAACACGAGCTGTTCGCGGATGATCTTCGCGGGATCAGAACGTGTCGCGACGCTTGTGCCTGGCGGTGGCGTCCACTATTACCACCCTGACCATTTGGGCTCATCGTCTGTCATCACGGACGGGACTGGCGCCAAGGCCCAGAACCTCACCTATTTTCCCTACGGCGCGACCCGCACGAACAGTTCGCCGGTCACGCCGGCGGTGGATGTGCCGTATAAGTATACGGGGCAGGAACTTGATGCTAGCACAACTCTCTATAATTATAAGGCCCGACAGTACGAGGCTGCGTTAGGACGATTCGTTTCGCCCGATACTGTGGTGCCTGATCCGTTCAATCCGCAGGACCTCAATCGGTATGCATATGTACGGAACAGCCCGTTGAACTATACCGACCCAACCGGACAGGCAGGAGATTGCGTAGGCGACATTGCAGCCAAACCGGAATGCCAGGTTCCAGATGTGATTCCTGTAAGAGAGGTTCAGATCCAAGATGATCCGTTATATCCGACCTCGCCGCCTTCATCTCCAAAATGGCCTAGCCGTGGTCGGATGTCTAGAAATAGACCGACAGTCAATCCGCCCGTAACAAATCCAGGGGTTGCAGATCCATTATTCAGCCGCAGTGATACCACATCGGTTTCCAAGAATATCTTTACGATAGGATTTTTTGTCCCGAACCAGAATCCAGATGAGGCCCAACTCTTCGTGCCAGGTATTGGAGGGATCATCGGCGCGGGAGGACGATCCTCAATTAGAATCACGAGTAAGGGGCTCACCCATATCCGGGAAAATCACACTATCCAAGGTAAACTTAGTGCGAAGAAAAGTCAGTTTTCTCCCGAAGAAGACATTGTGAGCCTTATCAAGGCATCGGAGTCGCTTTCACCTACTGTTCAAGAAACGGGAAAACTCGAACGGATCGTCGATGCTGGAAGAACCATAGGAGTAGACCGCAATACTCAACAGGCCACCTCGATTTATACAGTGATAACTGATCTCTTCGAGAGATTGATCACCGCTTTTCCAGGTAAACCGTACAGGCCATAAAATAGGAGAGCCGCGATGGGAATCGACGTGTATCTTGAAGACGAGACTGGCGAGAAGTTGGAATCTATATATGACCCCACTAGTATACTCCCAAGATTGCTTCCATCGCATGCCGACAAGTCATCCCAATGCCTTCGATTTATCGATCCATATGGGGTGACGGTTTTTAATGGGCTCCAAATGCCGTTCTTGTTGGAAGAGCTGGAGACACTACTACAGCGTACACAAGGACAGGAGGCAAAAGAGTTCGTCGCGCGCATTATTGAACTGGCACAACGAACTCAGAATGACGTGCATCTCTATCTCAAGTTTAATGGAGATTAGAACCTATCTCAAACTTGTTTGAGGAGCATGGAGATGCGCGTGAGCTGGACAACCCCAAGGAAATTGGTGGCGCAATACTCCCAGCGTGCAAGGAGTCATCGCTTCCACTGAGGCCAGGCAAGGAACCGTTCGACGAGCCAGTGGCTATAAATTATGGGCCTGGCATATAAAAAGGTTTAACCTGCTAACAGAAGATCAATTTGCCATATGCAGGTAGGGAAGCGAGGATGTGATCTTCAGGCGAGGTCAATCCCATGATTTTTAACGGTAAATTGTTCATCCACAGTTACCCTTGATCCGACGACTCGCCACCCTCACCCGACTCATAATCGCTTGCGTCCTATATTGGATAGTGTGCTTGTAAGCCATTGTAAAACCATGGATTAGCTTGGAATGTTCCGGTACGCAAATCATTTGATTTACTCGTTTCCTGGGGCCACTTTAAAGCGAGACCTTGGCGCTCAAATGCAGCAAATAGAACTAAATCGCAACTGCAACGCCCGTAATTTTAAACGAAACAGCTTTTGCCAACGATGGGCATAACGGTTGCCCTCCACCAAACCACGCTTCGATTTAACCGGCGGATCCTGAGGCGAAGCCTCCTGTCCTGGACACCACCAGGCCAGCACCCCTAGAGGTTTTCAGTTCCGGACCAGTACATGTGCGACCTTGCGCTTCGAATGCGCGGGGGAATGCCCACTACTTCCAGCAAGATTACCCGCAACTCCGCGAGTCTTGCAGCTGTTCAGGATGAACCGTTCGTCCTGTTTCCCGACTAGCCAGTGCCGCTTATTGTCCGTCCTGCTCTCTTCAAGCCACTCCATCCTGCATGTGCTCGACTCAGGCCGATCGGGCCTGTTGCCCGTTTTTTGATGCCGGGGCGGTAGTGACGCAGATGTGGCGTACGCGATGGTCTCAGGATATGATTTCGTCACCGTGGGCACAAGAATGGGTCACCGCATCATTTTCTGCATAGCCCATCAATCGTATCGTGGTTTGATATGGTCACAGGACATCGTCATCGAAGAGCCGTATACGTCTTGATGTTGCTCATGCCTATCACGCTTTCAATTGCTGTAGCGGCGACTCTCTCCTGCTTTGCCTACATACAGGGAGGTGTTTCCGGCGTTTACACCACTTGGACAGAGAAGCCCCCGGTGAATGAAGGCTATCTCGTCGCAGCTCTGGCGATTGGTGTGCCGATTGGAATGGTGAGTGGCTATCAACTTTGGATCTGGCTTATCAAAACGGTTCACCTGTTAACCGAAGATGAACTTGCGAAGTACACGGCAATGAAAAGGAGGAAGTAACTTTTCCGGCGAGGTTGGATCAGGCAATGATACCGGGCATCATTGTTTACCTTTTCGAGAAATATAGAGGAGAGGAGCGGTGACCCTGTATGCCGCAATTGGACTCACCAATATCGAGTAATGGACCGATGATTCCCGCTATGATGGCAAGAATTCGAAAACGGTACTTCTTGTTTCCCTTTCTGCTACTGACGCTGTATTCCTGTCATCGAGCACCGCCTCTCCATCACTACGCTAGAGGCGGATCAGTGGCGCAGATGCAGGCCGTCTTGGGTCAGGGCGCCGATGTGAATGGAGTCGACGAGAGCGGGAATACCGCATTGATCTATGCAGCTCGTTATGGAGAAGGAGAGGCAATAGCGTATCTACTTGCCAAGGGAGCTGATGTCAACAAGCAAGCCCAAGACGGTGAGACTCCATTGATCGCAGCATCGTATGGATGCGATGCGAAGAGTGCCGAGATACTTCTGGCTCATGGAGCTGACTATAACCTGCTGCATCAGCATGGCTGGACAGCTCTGGCGACGGCAGTCGTGCAAGGCTGCAATGACAGCATCCAGCCCCTACTCGCAGCTGGTTCCGATCCCAACAAAGAGATTGCGGAAGGATATCCCCCTCTGATCCTCGCTGTTGCCAAAGCTCACACTGCCATTGTGCGGACACTCCTTGCTGGAGGTGCGGATGTGAATTATAAGGGGAGCAAAGGCATTACTCCTCTTATCGTGGCATCGCACAAAGGGAATCTTGAAATCGTAAAAATGTTACTCAATTCTGGAGCCGCAGTAGACTCACGAGTGATTGCTGGAGAGAACGAGGCTTTCAGGACCGGTGACACTGCGCTGAACGTTGCTCGGCGGAATTACCATTCGGATATTGAACAGATTCTCTTAGCAGCAGGGGCGACAGAATAGAAATTGTAGTCGGAACAGCGTCCCGGTTCTTCTCCGTGAGTCCAAACAAGGGGGGCTGAGTTGGACCCGGTGTTCAATCAGGGGATTTCCCGGCACCATTCCGATTCTCTTGAGAGGACACTTATGGATGTGCGACTCAAACTGCAGATCGTCATCCCTTCTCTGGTGGTCGGGTCGCTTCTCTGTATTTACGGAAGTCATAGGAGATGGAAATGGTTGGTCGATCCGCCGGAGCACCTCGCGCTGGTATATTCCCAATCACTTCTCAAAGTATTGTTCGGCAGGGTGTTTGTTTGCAAATTTACACTGATTGTCGGTTGGTTGGGGCTCGCGTATGCGATTGCGCTCCTTTTCGCAGAATAGAATAGTAGTTGGTCGGTTCTCGATGTGCTTCCTCGCATGTCCTTCTTGACCATGAGCACTCTCCCTCCCCAGATTGTCTGTCATCTGGACGTTGTGGAGGGCTATCAATTGCATGACACAGGATCGAACTCCACCTTCCTGATCAGGACAGTCCGTCTCCGCAGCTTCATGCCTCCTCCGACGAATGTTCATCCTTGATCGGACTGTCGCCATACGAAACACATTGCCGGCCACTCTGACAAATCCGGCGAAAGGTATATCCAAGAACTGCGGGAACTAGGGGTTTCACTAGTTCGCATCAGGGGCACGTATCAGATATGTCTAGCTGTCTGTTGACCAGAACGACCTCTATCGTCCATCCACCACAGCTCCAGCCTCACAGAGGGCAGATCGCCGTGGGTACCGCTTGCGGGAAACCTGTCCCCCAGGCCGTCGGTGCGGCCATCGCACATGGATATGGCGAGCCAGCACTGGTAACGAGGACACGCTGTCTTCACTCACGAAGGAAGCCAACGCCATGATGCACGATGTAACGACCCTGGCCGGGGCCAGAATTCTCGTCACCGGCGGCACCGGTTTTATCGGAAGCCGATTGCTGACACGGCTGTGCGACATGGACGCCCATGTGCATGCGGCATCTCGGGAGCAGCAACCCGAGACGCCGTCCAATGTAGAGTGGTACCAAGGGGACCTGGCAGATCTGCCCACCGCTCGGTCCTTGCTGAAGGCCGTCAAACCGCATGTGATCTATCATCTCGCAGGGCATGTGGTGGGCACTCGTGGTGCGGACGCCATCGTGCCGACATTCCACTGCAACCTCGCCAGCACCGTGAATCTGTTGACAGCGGCTCAAAGCATCGGCTGCAACCGGTTTATTCTCTCCGGTTCACTGGAAGAACCCTCTGTAGACGCCGGGGAGGGAGTGCCGAGTTCTCCCTATGCGGTCACAAAATGGGCCAGCAGCGCCTATGCCCGAATGTTCCATGCTTTGTACCAGTTTCCCGCCGTCATTTTGCGCGTCTTTATGGTCTATGGTCCCGGACAACGCGATCTCAACAAACTCATTCCGTACGTCATTGCCTCGTTCTTGAGAGGCGACGCGCCTGAGTTGTCGAGCGGCCGGCGGGCGATCGATTGGATCTACGTAGATGACGTCGTGGACGCGTTCCTCGCGGCGGCTCTGGCCAACAACCTCGAGGGAAAAACCATCGACGTTGGATCCGGGAAAACCGAGACGGTGCGCGGGATAGTGCGAACCATTGCGCGGTTACTCGAGCAGGACGAGGTGCCGGTATTCGGGACCAGACCGGATCGGCCGTTGGAGCAAGTGCGGGTGGCCGATCCCCACGCAGCTGAGAAATTCTTGCGGTGGACTCCGCAGGTCTCGTTAGAGGAAGGTCTGCAGAGGACCATCGATTGGTATGCGCGCAATCTTGGCGCATCAGCCGGGGGCTGCGCCGTCGCAGCCCAGGATAGTCACAGCACGGAAGACGCAGGCTGAGGCCCGGCAAGATCGTCTATGTATGAACACAGGTGCCAGCGTTGCTGATTCACGGACTGCCTGGAGTGCACAGCGTTCACCTGCACCACCGGAACGTTATCATTGCGGAGAGCACGCCACCTCTCCGCTGTCGCGCGTACCACCCCCGTCTGCAGGTATCCCGGCAATGATGACCTCTTCCTCTCGCCCGTCGCCTTAGACGACTGTGACGGCTTGATCATCATCGCCTCTTCTCACCGAAGCTTCATCCCTTCTTCGACGAATCTTCATCTTTCCCGCACTATCCTGACGTCTGCTCAGGTGTTTGCCTGAGGGTGTCGGCGAGCCCGCGTTTTTCATGACGGTTCGTCGCGATGGCAGCAGAACTGCTCATGAAACATACCGGGTGGGCGCTGTGGTCTGGTGAGGCGCTCTGGGCAGAGTAGTCATAACGATACAGGTGGAGAAGAAACATGCACATTGCGCAGATCGGTCCGTTTTATGAAGCCGTGACACGGCGCAGCGAAGGTCCAGAGGGGCGAATGATTGCATCGTTGACCGAGGAGTTGCTCCGTCGGGGTCATGACGTCACGGTGTTTGCCAGCGGAGATAGTCACACAGCCGGGAGGTTGATTCCTGTAGCGCCGTTCGCGATGAGGGCCTATCCGATGCCCAAGCGGCACCTGGCCGATGCCTTGGCCATGTTGGCGCTGGAGAAGGCCTTTGCCATGGCCCCCGCCTTCGACATGATCCATGTGCATGCCGGGTCGGCCGCCTTTCCGTTGATGCGGAGGAGTGCCATTCCCATCGTGGCCACGATCTACGGCCCGGTCGATGCCCCGGAAGTGTTGCGGCTCCATCGGGAGTTTCGTGAGTTGGTGCTCATCGCTACCTCGACCGAGCAGGTACAGCAGGCCCCCGATCTGAACTGGCAGGCCGTCATTCCGCCGGAGTCCTCAGGCGGAGGGGTGGGCCACGAGGATCGGTCTGCGCGCATCGCAAAGGCCTACGAGTCCGTCTATGAATGGAGGATCCTCCGGCGCCCTGTTGACCGCCAAGACCCCGCTCTTGCGCTCTGTCATGGCGTCTAGCAGGATGCGGAAAAAGCCCGCCAGCGGCGTTCTCGCGTCATTCCGCGGCTCACCGTACCGCAAGAGTACGATTCGCCCCTTCGCTTGCTGCGGCCTTGCCGGACGGCCTTTGTGCGCATCCTGCGAATGAGTGCTAGACCAATGCGGTACAGGAGTGAATGGTCGCGTGTTGCTCAACCATCGAGTGTTTCCGCAGCCTGCGAGGCGCTGCGTGTGCCGTAGAGGACATCTTCCACGCCTCCGCGCATCGAATCCGGCCATCATCTTGTACTAAGATAAGGCTGACGCGTGTGCTGCCACCGGCCCAGCGTGGTCGCGCACGCGCCCTGTCTTGAAGGGGGAGCCGTATGCGTATTCTCTTGGTCGAAGACGATGCCGATCTGGCCCAATTTTTGAGAAAGGGGCTCAGGGAGGAGCGGTATGCGGTGGATGTGGCGGTCGACGGCGAGCAGGGACTGCACTTCGGCACGGTAAATCCCTACGATCTGTTCATCCTCGACATCATGCTGCCGCAGATCGATGGACTGACCCTCTGCCGCCGTCTGCGTGACGCCGGTGTCACGGCTCCGGTCTTTCTCCTCACGGCGCGCGATACGACTCAAGACAAGGTCTCAGGGCTGGACTTGGGGGCCGACGATTACCTGACGAAACCCTTCGCCTTTGCCGAACTTCTGGCACGGGCGCGGGCCTTGTTGCGTCGGGGAGGGCCGCAGCTGCAGGCGCGGCTCAAGGCGGCGGATTTGGAACTCGATCCCGCCACCCATCGAGTGTGGAGGAGAGGGACCGAAATTGCCCTGACCAATAAGGAGTATGCCCTGTTGGATTTTCTACTCAGGAACAAGAATCGGGTGCTGACGAGGACCGCCATCATCGAACATGTGTGGGACATCAGTTATGACCCGATGACGAACATCGTAGACGCGCATATCCGGGCCCTGCGGGCCAAAATCGACAGAGATTTTTCGCCTCCCCTGATCACCACGGTCCGTGGCGCCGGCTACATGTTGGAAGAACAGGAGCCCCAACCGTGAACTCGCTGGGGCGGCTGATTCGCAAAACCGCCTTGATGCTGGTCGGGGGCCTGCTGCTCGCCTTTTCCCTGTTGATCTATCTCGGTGGCGAGACGTTGCTGAACCGTTATGTCGATTACCGGTTGTTGGAGTTGGCTGAAACGCTCGGGCGGATCATTGAACAGCGCCCCGAGCTGATCCGCAATGCGGGAGGCGAACTTGTGGCGTTGGGCCAAAACGGACGGAGTCAGGAAGAACAGCATGAATTGCGTGAGGCCTCGCATACGGTGCGGGTGCTCTCTGTCGAGGGCCAGTTGGTGTGGAAGGGTTCCGACGTCGTCCCTCGTCCCCCGGTGCTTCGGACGTTGCTCGACCAGGTGGCGCGCGGTGAGACCGTGTTCGACCTGGTTCATTTGCAGGACGGCTCGCCCATTCGGCGCGTGTCCATTCCCGTCTCGAAAGAGGGTACGATCCGGTACGTGCTTCAGGCGGAGGAATCCCTCCACTACGCGCAGGAGACCCTGCGCGGCTTGGCGATGCTGCTGATGATCGGCTCCGGCGTCATCATGCTGATCGCCTGGGCCGGCGGCGTGTGGATCGCCAGGACGGTGTTGACGCCTATCGAGCAGCTCAGTCGGCGGGCCGAAACCATGTCGGAGGCCGATCTCGGGGAGCGGCTCGTGTTGGATTCGCCCTTTCGCGAATTTCATCGCTTGACCCAGGCCTTCAACGCCATGATGGATCGGTTTCAAAAAAGCTGTCGAAGCCAGCGGCGATTCGTCGATTACGCCGCCCATGAAATGCAGACCCCTCTCACCGTCCTTCAGGGGAACCTGGAGGTGACGCTACAGAAGGCGAGAACGACGGCCGAGTACCGCGATGCCCTCATCGGGAACCTGGAGCAGGTGGAAAAGCTCATCACGCTGGCCCGGTCGTTGCTGACCTTGACCAAAGTTACCGGAGACCGTCCGCCTGTGCGCCTGGAACCCCTCCTGCTGCAACCGCTCGTAGAAGATCTTCTCGCAGAATTGGCCCTGCTGGCCGAGGATCGCCGTATCACCCTCACCTGTGATGCGGTGCCGATCCCGCCGATCTCGGGCGATGCGCAATGGCTGAAACAGGCCTTGATTAATTTGCTCGATAACAGCCTTCGCTATACGCCGCCTGGCGGCAAGGTCATCGTGCGACTGCGGCATGTGGAGGGGCTTGTCGAGATTGCCGTGAAGGATACGGGGCATGGCATCGAACCGGAGCACCTGCCGCATCTGTTCGATCACTTCTACCGTACCGACAAGGCGCGGGCGAGGGATTCCGGTGGCACGGGACTCGGACTGGCGATCGTGAAGGGCATCGTCGAGGCGCACGGTGGAACGGTTGCGGTGGAGACGACGGTGGGGATGGGGTCGGAGTTCACCTTGCGATTGCCGGCCCTGAGCAGGGAGGCTGTCGAAGTGTAGTGTGAGCCTCGGCGGTCGGTGGCCCTAGGGGGTGTAGACGACGGTGACCTTCGCGAGAAAGTCGGTCAGGTGAGTTATTTCCGCGGCAATCGATGCCCGATCCTGGGCGAGGGCGGCTTGTTCAAGCCGGTCGCCGATCTCGCTGATCTGGTCGAAGCCGTATCCGCCGCCGTCACCTTTCATGCGATGTCCCAACATACGGATCGTGTTCAGGTCGCCCTGCTTCAGACAGGCCTCGATCGTCGCGAGATCCCGTCGGCGGTTGGCGAGGAACCCGGGGACGATAGCCTCGAGGTCCTGACTGATCCGGACGAGGATGGTGGCCTGGTGGCTGTCAGAGCGCTGTGGCATCACTGGGCGCGTGTCTTTTCGTAGGCCGCGAGCAACTCGAGCAGGGTCGTTCGCTTGAGCGGTTTGGTCATGTGGGCGTTGCATCCCGCCTCGAAGATTCGTGCGGATTCCTCTTTCAACGCCAAGGCGGTCAAGGCGACGATTGGGACCGACGGAAGGCCCTGTTCCTGTTCCAAGCGCCGAATGGTCTTGGTGGCCGTCAGCCCGTCCATGACCGGCATCTGCATATCCATGAGGATCAAGTCATAATGTCCGTTCTGGAACTTGGCGACCCCGATCTGGCCGTTGTCGGCTAAGTCGATCCTGTGAGTCGTATTCTTCAGATACGACTGAATCAGCACCTGATTGTCGGATGAATCTTCAACCAGCAGGATCCGGAGCGATCGTCCTTGCGGTGCGACCGGGGTAGGTGCGCTCAATGGAGCCGCTGGGAGGCCGCGTTTGCTCCGTCCCAAGGCGATGCTGATGGTCTGCTGAAGGTCGGACCGCCGGATCGGTTTGACGAGGTACCCGCCCAGGCCAAGGTCATATGTCTTGGCGATATCATCGGCCCAGCGGTCTGAGGCCAGCATGATGATGGTCAGGTCTTGGAGCCGGGGATCCGCATGGATGCGTTCGATGACTTCGAAGCCGTCCATGCCGGGCATACGACAGTCCAGGAGGAGCAGATCGAAACGTATGTCGGCATTCAACGCGGCCTCGAACGCCTCCATGGCCTGTTCGCCGCTGTCCGCCTCGACCACATCCGCGCCCCAGGCGAAGAGGGTCTCCCGCAGGATCAGGCGATTGGTCGGGTAATCGTCCACGACGAGACAGCGGACCCCGGTGAGGTTCATGGTCCCCGTCGCCTTGGACGGCGGGGGATCGGCCTGAACGCCGAGTTGTACGACGCAGTGGAACGTGCTGCCCTTACCCAGGGTGCTTTCGACCCAAATTCGTCCCCCCATCAGTCCGGCCAGCTGCTGTGAGATCGACAGACCGAGCCCCGTGCCTCCATACCGGCGGGCAATCGTGCTGTGTGCCTGGGTGAAGGTATCGAAGATGGTGGTGATTTTGTCCTGCGGGACTCCGATGCCCGTATCGGTGACGGAAAATCGGATGGCGCCCGGCGCCCGACGTTCAGGATCGTTGGTAATGGCCATCACCACCGAGCCCTTTTCCGTGAATTTGATCGCGTTTCCGAGCAGATTCAGCAGGATCTGGTAGAGGCGGTTGGGATCGCCGATGAGATGGCAGGGCACGTCGCTGGCGAGGTGGCAGACGAGTTCCAGGCCCTTTTCGTTGGCCCGGAGCGCCAACATTTCGCTCGCCTTGTCGATGAGTTCCGAAAGATCGAAGTCGATGCTGTCTAAGTCAAGTCGGCCGGATTCGACTTTCGACAGATCCAGGATATCGTTGATCAAGCTCAAGAGGCTGGCCCCGGCGCGTCGAAAAATGCGGAGGTATTTGCGTTGCTCGGGTGTGAGCGTGGTGTCCCACAGCAGATCGGCCATGCCGATGATGGCGTTCATGGGGGTGCGAATTTCGTGGCTCATGCTGGCCAGAAAGTCGCTCTTGGCGCGATTGGCGACATCGGCAGCGTCTTTCGCGCGCTGCAACTCTTCCACGCGGTGTTGCAATTCTTTGGACGCGCGCTTGAG
>WIAG01000033.1 GCA_014055495.1 Nitrospira sp. CR1.2 | reverse complement strand
TGGCCGCCGGCGTCCGCGCCGCTTCCGCAGCAATCTGCGCCGGCACGGCCGTCCGCGCATAGGCCCGCGCCGTCTGGTTCCACGCCCCCACCACCTGCGCCCGCTCCGCTTCGTCCATGAGGGGAAGGAGGCCCAGGCGCCCGTGGGGTGCTTGCACCATGCCCATGAGCAGCGTTTCGAGCTGTCGGACAAGGCGGTGTGCCGTCTCGTCGCGGAACCGGTTCCGTTGGTACCAAAGCGAACAGGTGAGTTCCTTCCCAGGCAACACGTTCAGGGTCAGGGAATAGTTCGTTTGCCCGGACAGAGTCACCCGCTCCACTGTGACACCCGTCTCCCCTTCCAGGCGTTCATCCATGGGATGGTTGTCGAACACGACCAGGCTTTCAAACAGCGGCTGCCCTCGCGGCACATCGCTCCAGCTTTGAATCTGCACCAGCGGGGTCTGCTCAAATTGCCGCAGTTCGCTGTTCTGTTCCAGCAACGCTTGTAACCAGTCGGAGAGGACCGCATCGGGCGTGACGCGGATACGTAACGGCAGGGTGTTGATGAAGAGCCCCACCATCGTATCGATCCCGAGAAGATCGGAGGACCGGCCGGAAACGGTCGTCCCGAACAAGACGTCCGATTCCCGACTGTAGCGACTCAGCAGGATGGCCCAGGCCCCCTGCACGAGCGTATTGAGTGTCACCCGATGTATCTGCGCGAACGCGCGCAACTGTGCGGTTGCCTCGGAGGAGAGCGCGACGGTGGCGATGCCGTTGGAGGGACCGGGCGCAACCTGAGCGGCAATGATCTCTTCACCCAGGACCGTCGGCGTCGTCTTGCCCTTCAGGGCGGCGCGCCAAAAGCGTTCGGCCTCGGTCTGGTCTTGAGCAAGCAGCCTGGCGATATGATGGCGATAGGGCACGACCGGTTCGCTCCGCAGCTGTTCTCCTCGCTGCTTCGCCTGATAGGTGCTCAAGACCTCCTGCAACAGAATCGGCAGGCACCAGCCGTCCATGAGTAGGTGGTGGTGCGTCCACAGCACCGCGTAGGATTCCTGCGCGAGACGGATCAGCACGAGACGCATCAGTGGCGGCCGTTCGAAATCGAAATCGGTCCGCCGGTCTTCTTCCAGCAAGCGACTGAAGCGAGTCTCCTGTTCCCCCGATGGACAGTCGCGCCAATCCAACTCTGTCCAGGGCAACTGCACGTTGGGCAGCACGATCTGGATCGGCGACGACACCTCACGCCACAACAACCTCGTCCGCAAGACTGGATGTCGATCGAGGATCCGCTGCCAGGCCTCGCGGAACAGCAACGGGTCCAAGGGACCCTGCATGCGCCAACTCATCTGCTCGACGTAGACGCCGGAACCAGGGGCGTAGAGGCTGTGAAAGAGCAGACCCTGCTGCAGAGGGCTCAGCGGATACGCATCTTCGAGGGTCGGACAGGCGACCTCCGTCGCGGCGTAGGAGGCCTCGTCAAGCAGCCGGGCGGAAAGATCGGTCGCAATGGGTTGCGGGCTGCCTTCGTGGGGCTCAGCCGATGCCGCTGCCAATTCGGCGATGGTTTGATGCTGAAAGAGCTGTCTCGGGGTCAACGGCACCCCCTGATGCCTGGCACGGTTCACCACTTGCAAGCTGAGGATGGAATCCCCCCCGCGTTCGAAGAAGTTGTCATGAATCCCGACCCGTTCGAGCTGCAGGACCTCAGCCCAGATCTCTGCGAGCTGCGCTTCGACGGCATCGCGTGGGGCCAGATACTCCTCGCTGCTCCCCTCCGGTGGCTTCGGCAAGGAGAATCGATCGACCTTGCCGTTTGCCGTACGAGGGATGGCTTCCACACACAGGAACTGTGATGGGATCATCGCTTCGGGAAGTTGCCGCTGCAGGGCTCCGCGCCACTCCTCGACAGGGGGCGAAGGATCGCCTGACACCACGACATAGGCCACCAACCGTTTTTGGCCGGGACGGTCCTCTCGCAAAACCGTGACCGCGTCCCGAATGCCGGGCAAGGCTCGCAAACGAGCGTCGATCTCTCCCGGTTCGATCCGCACGCCGCGTAGCTTGATTTGATGGTCGACACGCCCGAGGAATTCCAGATTCCCGTCGCGCCGCCGGCGCACCAGGTCACCGGTGCGATACAGCCGCGCGCCGGGCTCCGGACCGAACGGATCCGGAACGAACACCGCGGCCGTGCGCGACGCATCGCTGATGTAGCCGCGACCGACACCGACGCCGCCGATACACAATTCGCCCGGTACCCCGATCGGCAGCGGCGCCAGCCAGGGATCGACCACGATGAGGCGTATGCCTCGAATGGCTTGTCCGATCGGCATGCAGACATCATCCTCCGTCGGCGGGGCGGCAATCGTGGCCGTCGCGACATCGTCCGCACATTCGGCTGGGCCATAGGCGTTCATCAACGGGATGCGGGGATAGCGCTCGAGCCATTCCCGGCAGAGCTGCGGCGGCAGTGTTTCGCCGGTGGGCAATAACCAGCGCAACTGTTGGAGGGTCGCGGTCTCCTCGCTGTCCAACATACCCTTGAGCAACACCGGCACCGTCTCGGCCACGGTGGCCCTGCCCTGGTCAAGGTGATGCAGCAGGAGCGATGGATCGCGCGCCACGTCCTCAGAGACGATCAGCGTTCGGCCCCCGCACAGAAGCGCGGCGAGATGTTGCCAGACGGAAATATCGAAACAGGGAGAGGCGGTCTGCGCCACCACATCCGACGAGCCAAGGCCTAACGATTCGCACTTGCTCCAGAGGTGGTTCATCAAGCCCCGTTGCGTGACCATGGCCCCCTTGGGACTGCCGGTCGAGCCTGAGGTATAGATGATGTAGGCCAACTGATCAGGCGAACAGCGGCGGGCAGGTAAGGGGGCAGTCTCTTCGATTCCAGGCCCGTCGATGGTGACCAGCGCAACGGCTCCCGACGCCGCAAGCGGACAGGCCTCCAGAAGCAAGGCGCGCGCGGACTCGCTCGTCACAACTACGCGGGCTCCGCTGGAGGCCATGACCTCGCTCCAGCGAGCCCCCGGATGTGTGAGGTCCAACGGCAGGTATGCGCCGCCCGCTTTCAATACCCCCACGATGGCCGTCAGCAACATGATGCCGCGATCCAGCAGGAGCGCCACAACCGTATCCGGCCCCACGCCGGCGGCTGCGAGCACGACGGCCATCCGATCGGCCTCGCCCTTCAGCTCTGCATAGGTTCGCGTCACTCCCCGGCACTCGACGGCGACGGCGTCCGGGCTCTGATCCACCTGTGCCTCAAAGGCCGCGGCAAAGTCGGAGAACCCCGCTGCATCGACGGAAGGTTCCGGCCCGACCAACAGCGCCTGCACCTGCTCCTCCGGCGAAAGGAACGGGAGTTCGTTCAGCCTGCGTTCCGGTCGCGCGCAGATGCCGGCCAACAGGGTCTGGAAGTGCTCGGCCATGCGGGCGATGGTCTGCTCATCGAACAGGTCCGTGTTGTATTCGAAGGCCCCTTCCAAGCCCGTCTCCGTTTCGGCCATGTCCAACGACAGATCGAATTTGGCGGCCGAGGTATCCACTTCCGTGATCTCGACCAGCAACCCGGGGAGGGAGAGGGCTTCGTTCAGCGTGGTCTGGAGCGCGAACAAGACTTGAAACAATGGAGAATGACTCAGCGCTCGTGCCGGTTTCAGCGCGTCCACCAGTTCTTCGAACGGTAATTCCTGATGCTCCTGCCCGCCGATGACGACGTCCCGGACCCGTTCAAGCAGTTCCGGGAACGTGGGGTTGTGCGAGAGGTTCGTCCGCAGCACGAGGGTATTCGCAAAAAAGCCGATGAGATCTTCCGTCTCGCGCTTCGTTCGGCAAGCGATGGGTGTGCCGACACAGATGTCCTCGATGCCCGTATAGCGCATCAGCCAGGTCTGAAACGCGGCCAAGAGCGTCATGAAGAGGGTCATGTTATGCCGGCGACTGAGGTCCCGCAGGCCCGCTGCGATGGACGAGGGGATGGCGAAGACATAACGGCTTCCCGATGAGGTTTGGACGGCTCCGCGCGGGCGATCAGTGGGCAACTCAACGACCGGCAGATCCCCGGACAATTGCCGCTTCCAATAGGCCAGCTGCCGCTCCAGGACCTCCCCTTGCAACCACCCGCGCTGCCATTCCGCATAATCGGCGTATTGGATCGGCAGGGTCGGGAGGGGCGCCTCGGTCCCGATCACCGCCGCGGCGTAGAGTCGGGCGAATTCACGCGCCAGGATCTGGGCAGACCAGCCGTCGCACACAATATGGTGCAACGTGACCACCAACAGATGGTCGTGTTCTGCGATATCGAAGAGACGCAGCCGCAACAGCGGACCACGCTCAAGATCGAACGGACGTTGCGCTTCCTCACGCGCGGCCTGTCGAACAGCTTCCGGTCGATTCTCCACGATGCCCCGTTTTAAGGTGACATGACCGGCTGCCGCGATGATCTGGACCGGCTCTCCCTCCTCCGACCGGAACGTCGTACGCAGGACTTCGTGCCGTGCCACGATGCGGTTGAAGCAATCCAGAAGGATCTCCCGATCCACCCGCCCTTCCATCCGCACCGCGATGGCCGTGTTGTACGACGCGCTGTCCGGTTCCAACTGGGAGAGGAACCACAGCCGCCGTTGCCCGAAGCTCATCGGAAACAGATACTCTTCCGCTTGTGCGGATGGCTCTTGCGCGCGATCCTGCGGCATCAACATGGACCTTGGGCTCCCCTCGGTTCGGCCATGGCGACGAGGATCTGCCGTCGTCCGGTAAAGGGCGTCCGGCCGTGGGCGACCAACATGTTGTCGAGCATCATCACATCGCCCTGTTGCCAGGCGAACTGCACGGCAAGGCTCCGATAGACGTCTCGAATTTCATCGAGAAGATCGGCTTCGATCGCGCTCCCATCGCCGTAACAGGCGTTTCGAGGAAGGTCCTCTTCCGACACGACGGCCAACAGGGCCTCGCGCACCGCCGGTTCCAGATTCGAGACATGAAACAGATGGGCTTGGTTGAACCAGACGCGTTCGCCGGTTCTGGGATGAACCGCGATCGCCTGCGCCACTTGCCTGGTGCGCAATTCGCCGTCTTCCTTCCACTCGTAGTGAATGCCGTTATCGCGGCAGAATTGCTCCACGACCGCTGGCTCCTGAGTGTTAAACACTTTTTGCCATGGCACGTCTAACCCGTTTCCGTAGTTGCGGACGTACATGATCTGCTTTTCAACGAACCGTTCACGAATGCGGGCCGGTATGCATCGATAGACCTCGCGGCTGTCAGCAATCGGGGTATACCCGCCTTCGACCGGCGCATGCCCGCAGTAAAACCAAATCTTCATGGGCCATTCCCTGGTGTAGGCCTGTTCGTTGTGCAGCGGAATGTGTTGGTGCGGCGGATATTCCGTCGAGGTGTAGACGTGCCGTTGGACTTGCGATCGCGGCGTGGAACCGAATTCGTAGGACACGAGGGAGGTGGTGAAGGCACCCACGAAGGTTTCGAAGTCGTGAGCCGAACGGATCGGCAGGCCGCGAAACAGCAAGCCTCCGCAGGAGGGCAGGATCTCTGCATAGTGACGGGCGGCCTCGAAATACTCGTCCAATCGACGGTCTTCCGTGGGTGTCACGACGCAGGGCAGGCGGCCGTCGGCCGTAAGCGGCTCGGCCGTCAGGCCCCCCTGCTCCTGAAGACTGCCATTGACGCCGGCGAGCGGCGCATAGGACGTTCCTCGCTCATGATTCATCGTGGCACCTCCAGCTTCAGAGACTGACGAAGACGCGGTCGATCCGCCACGTCACCGTCGCCTCTGCATGTAGGGTTGCAGAATGAACGTCACCGTCTCCGCCACGACCGATTGCGCGGTCCGGATAAAGAAGTGATCTCCTTGAAACAACCACATTTGAAACCCGTCCGCGGTGTGCTCCCTCCACGGCTCAAGCTTGGCGGCTCCGACCGCGTCATCCGCCATGCCGCCGAAGGCGGAGATCGGGCAGCTCAAGGGCGATGCGTCGTGATAGGCGTAGGTATCGCGCAACGAAAAATCAGCGCGCAGCGTGGGCAACATCAGTTCCATCATTTCGGCATGCTCCAGGATTTCGCGCGGCGTGCCGTTGAACCGCCTCATCCGTTCCAGAAACTCCTCGTCGGGGAGATCGAAGAGCCGGTCATGGTCGCGTAGCTGCGGAGCAGGACAGCCCGACACGAACAGATGGACGGGAGTGATGCCGAATCGGCGGCGCAACTCGCGGGCACATTCAAAAGCGAGCAATCCGCCGACGCTGTGCCCGAACAGGGCCACGGGTCTGTCGCAAACCGGCTCGATCGCCTCGACCAACTCCCCGACCGCGCGGCGAAGGTCCCCGATCGGCTCCTCCTTCATCCTGGCTTCCCGGCCCGGCAAGTGCACCGCGCACAACTCGATGTCCTGCAGCAGGTCGGACGGCCACGAACGGAACAGGGATGGGCCGCCTCCGGCATAGGGAAAGGCGATCAGGCGAAGACCGGTCCCGGGGCGGCACGTCACCAACCACGGGCGGCGATCGGTCGTGGTCAGCATGACGCCGCCGTGTTCTCAGTCTGCTCAGCCTGCTCCGCCATCCACTTGCGCAGACTCAGCGGCCGCATATCCGTCCAGACCTCCTTGATGTAGGCCAGACATTCGTCTTTCAGGCCCGTCTTGCCCGCATCCTTCCAGCCCAGCGGGTTGTCGCGATAGGAAGGCCAAATGGAATATTGCTCCTCATGATTAACCACCACCTTGTAGATCGTTGTGTCTTCCTGTTCGTCCTGTCCCATGACGCCTCCTGTGTGTTGTGAGTGAGCTGCAACGTTACAATCGAGTGGCACGACTCTCCGGCGAAAACTTCAGGGTCTGAATCGGTTTTCCGGCCAGCAGCGAGGCCGGGAGGCCCTGACTCCAGTTGCGTTGCTGATCGCGGTAGTGCGGTGAGAGCGGATGCCCGGACTGGCCGCCCGGCATGTGAAACAAGGCGTCCTCCTGATGCGCCGGTGAGACCACCATCCGTTCACTGGCGGTCAAGCTCCCGCTCTGCACGCGCACACAGGGTCCGCAGCCGGAGGCGGCATCGTCCCCCATGTCTAACCATCGCCCCACGACTGGAAGGGCCTCACTCAGCGGATGGGCCATGCGCACTCGATTTGCCGTGCCCCACGCCAGATCGTCGATGCGCGAGATCCCATAGTCGGCCTTGAGGGTTGCGACGGTCTCAGCCAATTCATGAAGGAGGAATGACGGCCAATCCGCGAACCTCACGGGGTCGGGCAACGTGGCGAGGGCCTGCTCATGGAGCAGACTCCTGAGCGGAGTATCGAGATCGCCGTCAAAAACGAAGCCGGCGTCTTTCTCACGACAGCCCTGGAGAAACGGAGCGAAGACGGAGGCCCCCAGAGTTCGGCGAAACATAACCAGCAAGGCGAACCCTCGACTGTCCTTGTCGGCCCGCCCATCCCACGTCTCGACGGCTTGGCGTGCGTCCGCCAGCTCGGGGCGTCTGGCGATGACGTCATCGGTGAGCAGGCCTCGCAACAGGTCGTGATAGAAATCGTAGACCTGGGTTGTCGTATCCAATTGAAGCGCCAGCAGGTCCTGCTCTCGAATCTGCTCCATGGCGCGCAGTCGTTCCGTAATCCGAAAGGCACGGTACCCGCTCGCAAATGCGTGGCCGATGACGTAGGGATAGGTCTCGTCCGTCATGCGGTGGTTGGCGCTTACGAGGTACCCGGAGGGAGGATCGACGATCCGGGGAAGTTCGTCCGGCGGAATGAACCCACTCCATCCAGTCCGTCCATCGGACCAGGACAGGCTGACCGACCCATCCAGGCCACGCCGGATTGGAATTCTTCCCATGTACGTCCAGGCAATGTGGCCCCCGGCATCTGCCAAGAGGATATTGTTCGGCGGCGCTCCCGCCCGCGTGGCGACGGCGATGCCATCCCAAACTGAACGGGCCTGGTCCATGTGAAGCAAGCCGAGATCCACCGCCTCCGGATCCAAGGCCGTCCAACGGAGTGCGACCGGCTGTCCCATCAACGGCTCCTCCGCCACTGGTCCCCAACGCGTCTCCTGGATGTTCACGGTCCGATCAGGGCCGCCGCTGACTGCAATGCGCTCATGGCGAATGGTAAACCGTTCCCACCCCTCGGCCGTGGCATACTCGTTCGGATTCTGCGGGTTGAGTTCAAGACGTACGAGATCCAGAAAATCCCCTTCGACATTCGTGAGGCCCCAGGACACCGACCCGTTGGAACCGGCAATCACGACCGGAATGCCGGGCACCACGACTCCGCTGAGTTCACTTCTCCCGTAGCGCAACTGAGCTCGATACCAGATGTTGGGCACTCCCACGTCGAGATGCATGTCGTTCGCCAGGACGGCTCTCCCGTCTGCGGTCTTGGCCGGTCCCACGACCCACGCGTTCGATCCGATCTCTCGTTTTCGATTCGGCACCAACGACATCTGCAACGAGCGGCTTTGCGCCCCTGTCCGGCGAAGTGCGGCCAAGGCTTCCACCGGTACGGGAGCCGGCGCCTGATGACGACTCCCTCCCCCCAGCAGATGTGCCGTATAGATGTCGAGCGAAGGGAGTAGGAATCCTGCGACGTCCTCAGGCAGCGAGGCCTTCATCACGGTCCGCATCCGTTCATCATCCTCGGAGCCGTTCAGCATCTGAAACATCGCTAAGACGACCAGAAGACTGTCTGTCGGCTCCCAGCGGGTCGGACGGTAGGCCAGCACGAGACATTCGAACGGCGGAATCCTCATCTCGTTCAGATAGGTATTCACGCCCTCGGCATAGGCCGCCAGCACGGCCGACTGATCCTCGGGCAACCGCCGAAGCACCGCTTCCGCCACCCTCGACAGATCCAGCCGACGCTGCTTGACATCGATCGGCACGGCCTGGTCGCCGAAGATCTCGGCCAACCGTCCTGCACTCGTGCGACGCAGGAGATCCATCTGAAAGAGACGGTCCTGAGCCGTCACATAGCCGAGCACCCGGAAGGCATCGACGCGGGATTCAGCGGTCACCGTCGGGATGCCATACTCGTCGAAGGCCACCGCCGCCGGCGCCTGCAGTCCCGGGAGCGTCAAGGCGCCGGCGCGAACGGGCAGCGAGGCGGAGCAGACCAGCCAGAGGACGGCGGCTCCGGCGACAAGGCTCCCAATGGCAATGGCGAAGAGACGGCGCCCGGTCATCATGCCTCGTGTTGTTGCTCCGCTGCCCGCACGGCATCGGCGAAGATGGCGGCGATCGTATCGATCTGCTCCGCCGTCACGATGAGGGGCGGCAGAAAACGGACCACGCTGTTATGACGCCCGCCCAATTCGAGGATCAGACCTCGACGGAGGGCTTCGTGCTGGATCGCCGATGCGAGGGCCGGCGCAGAGGGGTGACAGCCAGGCAAGTCCGTCGGCTCATTCCGGTCTACGATTTCCACGCCCTGCATGAGCCCGCGTCCCCGCACATCGCCGATGCTGCGGGACCCGGCCTGAATCCGTCTGAGCAATCCGAAGAGACGCTCCCCCATGCGGGCCGCATGCTCGTCGATCCGTTCAGCCACGATGAATTCCATGGTGGCCTGGCCCGTCGCCATGGCGAGTTGATTGCCCCTGAACGTGCCGGCATGCGCCCCGGCGGTCCACTGATCCCATTCGGGGCGATAGACAACCACGCTGAGCGGCAACCCGCCCCCGACGGCCTTGGACAGCACGACCACGTCCGGAATGATGTCGGCATGTTCGAACGCAAACAGGCGACCGGTTCGCCCGAGTCCCGTCTGCACTTCGTCGATGATCAGGGGAATCCCCCGCTGCGCGGTGATGCGGCGGATCTCTTGGAGCCACGAGACGGCCGCTGGAATGACCCCCCCTTCCCCCTGCACGACTTCCAAGATCATGGCGGCCGGCTCCACGACCCCGCTGTTGGGATCGTCCAGGAGCCGTTCGATGTAGGCCGAGGAGAGTCGCATGCCATTTTCCCCGCCGACACCGAAGGGACAACGGTAGTCATAGGGAAACGGCAGAAAATGCACGTCGGCCATTAACCCGCTCAGGGCCTCCTTCGGCGCCAGATGCCCCGTCAGTCCTAGAGTGCCATGCGTCATCCCGTGATAGGCCCCGTGAAACGCCAACACCGTCCGGCGCCCGCGCGCGATCTTGACGAGCTTGATGGCGGCTTCCACCGCATCCGCGCCCGAGGGTCCGCAAAACTGGATTTTCGCGCCTTCGCTAAACGCAGCCGGCAGACAGTCGAAGAGCGTGCTCACGAACCGGTCTTTCACCGGTGTCGTCAGGTCCAATGTTTGAAACGGCAGGCCATCCCGCAACGTACGGTTGATCGCATCGACGACGACCGGATGGTTATGTCCGAGCGCCAACGCCCCGGCGCAGGCCAGACAATCGATATAACTGCGGCCGTCGGTATCCTGCACATACAGGCCCTTTCCCTTGCTCAGCGCCAAGGGCAGTCGACGGGGATAACTGCGCGCATTCGATTCCCGCGCGGCCTGGCGCTCCAGGTAAGGATTGTCCAGCGACAGCTCCCTCGGGGAGACACAACCGGTCGGGAGGGCTTCCCACATTTCATCCACGTCAACCGACATCACCACACCTCCTCGCGACAAAGACCCATCACGTTATGAAGCCGTGCCGGCCCCGGGCGCACGAGACGGCGACGACCATGTCTGCTCCCCGGCCGTTTCGGCCGCCTCGGGGGACTCGACCAACCGACCGAGATCCAGTCGGATACAGCGGTCGGCACAGGAGAAATAGCGGTCGTCATGCGTGATCACCAGGACCGCCTTTCCCCGAGCCTTCAGATCGGGCAGCAATTCCGTATAAAACACTTTGCGAAACAGCGGATCCTGATCCGCGGCCCATTCGTCGAACAGGTAGAACGGCCGGTCCTCGACGTAGGCCGTCAGCAGGGCGAGCCGTTTGCGTTGGCCCTGCGACAACGCCTGGGTGGAGAAGGTCCCCCCTTCGATGCGGACCTTCGATTCCAGCCGCAATCGCTCAAGGTATACGCGCGACACTCCATCCAGATTCTCCTGCTCCAATCCGAGCAGAGAGTCGAACAGATGAAAATCCGAGAAGACCGTTGAGAACAGCTGCCGATAGGCTTCGCGATTGCTGTCGCCGATCGGGACGCCGTCCAGCGCAATGTGCCCGCCGTCCGGCGGATGGAGTCCGAGGAGTAAGAGCGCCAGCGTCGTCTTGCCGCTGCCGTTGCCGCCGATCAGGAACGTCACCTCGCCGGGCCGGAACGTCAAGTCGATGGGCCCGAGCTGAAAGGGGCGTTCGTCGCCCTCCCGGGCATACTGGTGTGTGACGCCGATCAGATCGAGCCGGTTCCACCCGCGAACGTTCAGGTCGAGGCCGACAACTGCCGCTTGCCGGTTCGGTTCATGACGGTCGGCGTCTCTCGCAGTAGCGAGCGACAACCCCAGGGCATCGATCTTGTTCAACGCCACGTTGGCACGCCCCACGCCCGGCAGCAATTCGACGATTTGGGAAAACGGCCCCATCATGTACAGCAACACCAACGTCGTCCCGACGACGGTGGCCGTCGAGTCGGAGTGCCATGACGGCCACGCGAACAGAACCGTGCCGATGGCGACGTAGAACAGCAGCAGCCCCCAACTGGACGCGATGGAATAGACCGTCATGCCGCCGACGAAGTCCTGCTCATAGGCCTTCACCGTCTGCCGGAGTTGGTCGTCGAGAAACGCCTGTCTCCGCCCGCGATGCAGCTTGAGTTCCTTGATCCCCGCCATGATCGAACGGAAGTGGCCAAACAGACGATCGCTGGTCTCGCGGGATCGCGTGAAGAACGCGAGAGCCTTGCGTTCTTGCCACTGGAAGGTCACGGCGCCGAGGGTCATCACGCTCAGCACAAGCAGGAGGATCGGCCACGACAACCAGCCGAGGTAGGCCAGGCAACCCAGCGTCGTCGCCACGTTGATGCCGATCAGGGGCAATTGGACATAGGCTTGCGCGATCACGTCGGTATCCTCGCTCAAGGCGGCCAACAGCCGATGATGGCCCAGTCGATCGAGTTGCCCGAGAGGCGCATCGAGGATACGGCGGCTCAATTGATAGCGAAGTTCCGAAATCGTCGATTGTCCCAGTCTGGTGAGCAGAATTTCCGAGAGCGCTTTGCATGCGGCCACCGCGACTGCCAGTCCAAGAAAGCTCCAGGCCAGCGAAGCCGAGACAGGCGAGTCGCTCATGCCTCGATGGATCACCGCGATCAATCCCGCCCCCGCAAGCCCGCTGATCAAGCCGGCGGCAATCGAGCAGCACATCAGTCCCCCGGATTTCTTGAGCAAGAATCGAATCAAATCCATCCGCTCAGCCCTACGCCGTGACACTCCGCAACCGTCGCGATGCGCGCGGCACGGGAACGATCCCCGCTTCCTCGCGCGCCCCCGACGCCTGCGCGGCACGAATGGTTGCAGCCAAACCCGATACCGTCGGAGCGGAGAAGAAGTCCCGCAACGACACCTCCAGCCGGTACAGCTCCTGCACGCGATTCAGAATCTGCAGCGCAGCCAGGGATTCTCCCCCTGCCTGAAAAAAATCCTGCTCGCGACCGAGCTGCTCCACCCCCAACACTTGGCGCCAGAGTCCTTCCAGTTGTCGTTCCAGTTCCTCGCGATCCTCCGGAACGGGCCTGGGAGACGATGCGTCTGCCCGGGCCATGCCCGAATGCGCCTGCAGCGCCCCGTTCAATGCAGGCCCTTGTCCAGCCGTGGCGATCGAGGCAGGCAGGTCGCGAATGGACTGCACCAGCTGCGCCAGGTCCGGTCCTTGGAGAATGCGCCGAACGACCTCCCGGCTTTCCTGCTCGGTCATGCCATCCAATTCGGCTTCGCTCGCACCCAGCGTGCGCATGACGGCTTCGGCCTTGATCGCCATGCCGACATGGCGCCAACGCTCGAAGTTGACGGAGAGCATTCGCCGCCCTGCGCTTCGACCGGCCTGCGCCAACGCGTCGAGATAGGCATTCGCCGCGCAATAGGCGCTTTGCCCGATGCCGCCGACCACGGCCGTCAAGGACGAACAGAACAGCAGAAGGTCCAGCGGCTCCTCCCGAAACAACTCCTCCAGCACTGCGGCACCCAGGACCTTTGCCCGGAACTCCTCCCAGACGGACTGCGTCGTTTTGAATGCCAGTAATCCGCCGCCCGCGACGCCTGCCGCGTGGATAACGGCATGGATGGCGCCGAACCGCGCATGCACCTGTTCGATCACCCTTCGCATCTGCGCGAGATCGGCTACGTCGGCCTGACAGAGCAAGACCTCGGACCCCAGCCCTTCCACGTTCGCTACCATCTTCCGTTGTTCAACCGACGGGTGGGAGCGGCCCACGAGGACCAGGCGCGCCCGTCCGCTTCGGGCAAGCTGGTCTGCCATACGCAGGCCGACTCCGCCCAATCCGCCGGTAATGAGACAGACCGCTCGATCACGCAGCATGCATCGTCCGTCGGCGGTTGCCGCAGGCGGCAGCGGCTCGAAGCTTCGCACCCATCGATGCGGACCGCGATAGACGACGATGCGATCGAGATCCGCCGCGGACGCTTCCGAGACCAACCGCTCTCCCCACCGGTCCGGCGCGGGAGCGTCGAACAGTCGGTGGTCCAGATCGAGCACCCGGCACGAGAGGCCGGGGTATTCCTGAGGCATGACCAACGCGGCACCCAGGAGGGTGGCCCGTTCCGGGGAGATGCGCTCTTCGCCGGTGACCTGATGGAGCCCCTGGGTCAGGATGAGAAAAGAGGGACGGGTCTCAGAGGGTTCGCCGAAGAGTTGCGCCAACAACATCAGGTGGAGAAACCCTCGGGTCTGGGCCGCGCGGAGTCGATCCTCATCTGTTCCCTGACCCCACACACCGTCCAACGTCCAGGCCTGAACCAGACAGGATGGGTCGGCGCTTACGGCGGCCAATTCCCGACGCAACGTCTCATGATCGTCGCGCGAATCGAGGCGGAGCCGATAGCGGCCATCGGACTCACGCGCAAATCCGGCACCCGGATGCACCGTGGTGACCGAGCCGACCAGCGGCGACAGTTGTGCGCGCAACCAGGCCTCGGCTCGAACATCGTCGACAAAGATCACCCAGTGGCCGCCGCTGCGCAGTTCAGCTTTGGGTATGAGCACCGACCGCTTCCAGGATGCGTGATAGAACCACTGCGAGGGGTCCCTGCGGCGATCGAGAGAAGAGGACTGCGGCGCCTCCTGTCGAGGCTCGAGCCAATAACGTTGCCGCTCGAACGGATAGGCGGGCAAGGGCACCCGCCTGGCGCGACGCTGACCCCGCAACGCGTTCCAATCGACCGACACCCCGGCGCCCCACAAGGAACCGAACGTCATCAACACACCTTCCATCTCGTTGTGCTCTCGTCCTGGGATGGAAGCCAGGATGGGAACGGTCGAGGCTTCGGCATGGCGCTGCGCAAGCGTCTGCAGGGTACGACCTGGTCCGACTTCCAACAAGATCGGCGGCGGCCCGTCGAACAACCTACGCACGCCGTCAGAGAAGCGGACGGTCCCGCGAAGATGACGGACCCAATAGGCCGGGTCGGCGACCTCGTCGCGACGGATCCAGCCCCCGGTCACGTTCGAAACCCAGGGGATTCGCGCCTCATGGAACGTCACCCCGGAAAGAAAGGAGGAGAAGCGCGCGAGCACCGGCTCCATCAAGGCCGAATGAAACGCGTGGGAGGTCGACAGCCGGCGAAGCTTGATGCCACGTGCCGCCAGGTCGTCTTCGAATCTCGTGAGCGACTCCTGCGGACCGGAGACGACGCATTGTGTCGGAGCATTCACCGCGGCGAGGTCCAGTCCCGGGCTAAGCAGAGGGCGGAGCTCCGTTTCGGTCAAAGGAACGGCGGCCATCCCTCCCGGCGCCGATTCCTGCATGAGCCGGCCTCGCATCGCCACCACCGCGAGCGCGTCCTCCAAGGAGAACAACCCGGACAGGCACGCGGCGACGTATTCACCGATACTGTGGCCGATCATGGCGACGGGCGAGACACCCCAGGCCATCCAGGTGCGCGCGAGCGCATACTCGAGGACGAACAGCGCCGGCTGCGTCATGGCGGTGCAATGGATCAGTTCGCTCTCGCCGGTCACGTTGGGAAACAGCACAGTGCGAATGTCCCGCCCGAAATGGCGCGTGAGAAGATCCGCGCAACGATCGACCTCTTGCCGGAATGTCGGCTGATGTTCGTAGAGCGCTCGCCCCATGTGCGCGTATTGTGAGCCCTGCCCGGAAAACATAAAGGCGACCCGATCGGTCTCCGCGATCGGGCCCGACGCGCCGGAGAGCAGACCCGGACCAGCAAGCCCCTGGCGAGCCTCCTCAACCGTCGCAGCCACCACCCAGCGGCGATAGGGAAAGGTCCGGCGACCTTCCTGAAGTGTGTACGCCACATCGTCGAGATCGACGTCTGGAGTCGCGGTCAAGGAATCGGCCAGGCGCTCCGCTGCCTTGGCAACGGCTTCTTTGGAGCGAGCCGAGAGGATCAGCAGTCGAGGTCCCTCGTCGGGTGACGTCGGAGCGGCGAGAGCGGCCGGCGCCTCTTCCAACACGATGTGGGCGTTGGTGCCGCCGAGGCCGAAGGAGCTCACGCCTGCACGCCGCGGACGGCGTCCGTCCCACTCTGTCAGCTTGCGATTCACGTAAAACGGCGTGGTGGTGAAATCGATAGCAGGATTGGGATCGGTGTAATGCAGACTGGCGGGAATCTGCCGGTGGACGAGGGCCAGTATCGTCTTGATCAGTCCGGCGATACCGGCCGCCGCATCGAGGTGTCCGATATTGGTTTTGACCGAGCCGATCGCACAGAACCCGGTTCGCGCCGTGGTGGCACGAAATGCCTCCGTCAGTCCAGCCACTTCGATGGGATCTCCCATCGGCGTACCGGTCCCATGCGCCTCCACGTACGAAATCGACTCGGCTTCGACGCCTGCCGCGACATGGGCGGCGGTAATCACGCGCGCCTGTCCCTCGACCCCGGGCGCCGTATACCCGACCTTCGACGCGCCGTCGTTGTTGACGGCGGACCCTTTGATGACGGCCAGGATGTGGTCGCCCTCGACCAGCGCATCGTGGAGCCGCTTCAGCAACACGAGGCCGACCCCGCTGCCTCCGACGGTGCCCTCCGCCTGTGCATCGAAGGCGCGGCAGTGCCCGTCCGGTGAGACGATGCCTCCCTCCTGATACAGGTACCCGACGGTTTGCGGCACCGTGACGGACACCCCGCCCGCGAGGGCCATGTCGCATTCGCCGCTCAGCAACGCCTGGCAGGCCAAATGGACCGCGACCAGGGACGTGGAGCAGGCGGTCTGAACGGCGAGACTCGGACCACGCAGATTCAATTTGTACGACAGCCTCGTGGCCAGGGAATCTTTCTCGACCCCCAACATCGCGGACATCTCCGCCGGCGATTGCAGCAGGACCCGGCGCGGAAACAACTGGTAGAGGTAACCGCTCGTGCTGGATCCGGCATAGACCCCGATCGAGCCCGGATAACGCAGCGGATCGTATCCCGCCCGATCGAACGTCTCCCAGGCACATTCCAGCAGCAGACGCTGCTGGGGGTCCGTCATCTCCGCTTCCTTCGGCGTCATCCCGAACAGGGGCGCATCGAACAGATCGATCCCATCCAGAATGGCGCGGGCCTTCACATAATTCGGGCGTTCAGCTGTCTGTCGATCGACACCGGCGTCCAAGAGCTGCTGGAGGGTAAGCGCGGAGACCGATTCCTCTCCTGCGCAGAGATTTCGCCAAAACGTCTCCACGTCGGGCGCGCCGGGAAACCGGCCGGCCATTCCGATCACGGCGATATCCAAGCCGTCCTGCTGCTCAGTCGTTTCGGTCTGTGGATCCATACGGTTCATTCGCTTTTCGATCCCGTCCGCTGGGCACGGCGCTGCTTCAGCCGACGCACCCCAGCATTGCGCGTGTCTTTCAGCTGTTGAGTCTGGGGGTTCTCGGGACCGGCATCCTGAGTCCCTCCCATCGCGGCAGCCAAGGTATGGATCGTGGGATAGCGGAACAGATCCACCATCGAGAGGTCCCGATCGGCGATTGCCCGCAACTGCGTCAACACTTTTGGCAGCAGCAACGAATGGCCGCCGAGGTCGAAGAAGTTGTCATGAACGCCGATGTCCCGGACTCCCAACACCTCTTCCCAGATTGCGGCCACCGATCGTTCGCGCTGGTCCGCCGGAAGAGCCCGTTCCCGAGAGGAGTCCGGCGCGGATCGCACCAGTGCCTGCAACGCCTTCCGATCGACCTTGCCGCGGGTGGTTGTCGGCCAGGCATCCAGGAAGACCCAGCGGCTGGGGACCATATAGTCCGGCACCCGAGAGGACAGAAACTGGCGGAGATCGAGCCCGGTGAGTGCATGGGACTCGTGGGGCACGACATACCCGACCAGGCGTGCCTCGCCCGCCCGCTCCTGCCTTGTGAGGCGAAGACGGAGCAACCGGCGGTGGGAGTCACTGAGCCGTTGGATGCGCTGCACCGGGTCGCTCATGTCACTTCACCGCCTTGACCAACACCATGGAGTCCGCCCACCAGTAGTGACAGTCGTCCGGTGGCAAGAGCGATCGCACGACACTCAGGGTAAAGGAGCTGAAATGCGACAGCAGGAACCGCTGGTGGCGTCGGCTGAACGAATCGATCTCGTTGGTGTAATAGGTGAAGACGCCGCCGGGGCGCAGGAGCTTCGCCGCGACGGGGATGAATCCCTCGGCGAAATTGATACTATTGATCACCGATTCCTCGAACTCCGCCTCGCTGGCCGGATAGGTATCGAAGAAGACGCCGTCGAACATCCCCAGATCGTCCACGACGTCCTGCCAACGCCCCTGCACCAACCGGATATCGCGATCGTGATAACGCTCGGTCCAGTCGCCGAAGGCCTGCATAACGTCCCGATTGCATTCGATGATGGTGTGGGACCGAGGTCGACCGGCCTGAATGTAGGACGCCGAGATCCCCATGCCGAACCCGACCTCGAGCACGTCGCCCCGCTGTTCGGTGACGATGTCGGCCATCGCCTTCATCAACGGCGCCTCCCAATCCTGCATGACCTGCTGCCCTTCGATGATCAGCTCCGACGGTCGATACTCCGCATGACTGTCCGTCCAGCTGCGCGCGATGTCGGCCCGGTCCGATCCGGAGACGAACCGTTTGGACACGTCGTCGAGAGCGAGCAGATCGTCGGAGAACTCGTCGAGGGCTCTCCGCAGCAGCCAATTGCGCTGATTGGCCCGTGGGGGGGTGAGGAACTCGTCCTTGTTGATCTTGAGGAACACCTCGAACTCCGGCTTGCGTTGAATCACCGTTTTCCTCCGTTGCTCGCGATCCGATTCCAGGTCGTAGAGCCATTGCGCCTCAGCCACCGACAGCGTTTCGATGTTCCGCACTATCTCCTCGCGCTCGACGTCACGCACCCCCGCAAGGAGCGTCGACCAATCGGCCCCCTTGTCGGATTCGAACCACACCCGAGCGTCTTTGACCTGCGGATGAAGCCGGATGTGGCTTTCAATGTCCTGCAGTTCCACACGGAAACCGCGAATCTTGACTTGATCGTCCCCGCGACCGAGGAACTCCAGTTGGCCATCGGCCCGGCGACGCGCCAGATCGCCCGTGCGATACAACCGCGCGCCTCCGTCGACACTGAAGGGATGGGGAATGAAGCGTTCGGCTGTCAGCGCAGGCAGGCGGTGGTATCCGCGTGCCAATCCCGCTCCCCCGATGTACAGCTCGCCGGGGACACCGATCGGGACCGGCTGACAGTGACGATCGAGGACATAGAGGTCGACGTTGGCGATCGGCCGGCCGATGGGAACGGTTCGCCACTCGGGTCTCGGCGAGCCGATCTCCAGGGGATAGATGCTTGCGGTGACGGTGGCTTCGGTCGGCCCATAGGCATTGCACCAGGCACAGGAGCCTGCCAGGCGTCGCCAACGGCGCAGATCGTCCACCTGCACCTTCTCGCTGCCGACGATCGTCAGTCGGAGGGACGGCGGGAGCGCAGCAGCGGTACGTTCCAACTCCTCGATCCATCCCGCCCAGTACGGGGTCGGCAGATTGACGACCGTCACCTGTCGTGTCCGGAGGTCGTCGCTGAAATCGCCATAGGCGGGAACGGGCACGTCGGATCGCAACACGACGGTGCCCCCGGCCAGCCAAGTCGGAAAACACTCTTCCACCAACACGTCGAAACTCGCGGAGGCAAACTGGAGGACGCGATCCTCTGCTGAAAGACCGTAGGCCTCACGCGTGGCCAGACCATGATTGGTCAGGGCGCGATGGGAGATGCCGATGCCTTTCGGTTGCCCCGTCGTGCCCGAGGTATACAGCAGATAGGCCAGCTGATCCGGATGTGGACCGGTCGAGAGATTGTGGTCGGGCAACGAGGTGACGGTCTCCCACTGCTCGTCGAGATGGAAGATCGCCGGTACATGGGCCGGCAAGGCTCCACGCTGTCTGGCTTGAGTCAGGATGATGGAGGGTTGCGCGTCGCGAAGAATCGCAGCTTTGCGTTCGATCGGATAAGCGGAATCCATCGGCACATAGACGGCGCCGGCCTTCAGGCACCCCAGCAGTCCGACCGCAAGCTCCAACGAACGATCGACACAGAGCCCCACGGTCATATCGGGCCCGATCCCTTGCAGCCGGAGATATCGCGCCAACCGATTGGCTCTGCGATTCAACTCGTCGTAGGAGACGGTACCCTGCGCGCGTTCCAGCGCAGGCGCGTCCGGCGTGAGGCCTGTTTGCGCTTCGATCAGGCGATGGAGACAAGAGTCTTGAAGCGCCGGCTTGTGCGGTCCTTTGCCCAGGGCCAGCACCGCAGCCTGTTCCGCAAGCGAAAGCATCGGGCATTCGCTCAGATGCCCGTCCGGTGCCGCCACGAGTTGCCGGAGCAATTCATCCAGGTGTCCAGCCATCCGCGCGATGGTCGAGTCGGCAAACAGATCGGTGCTGTATTCGAACGCCGCGTCCACGCCGCCGTCCGGCTTGCGGACCATTTCCAGGGTGAGGTCGAACACCGAGGTTCCCGTACTGACGGGCAGCCGCGACAGGTCCAGGTCGTCAAGCCGAGCGGCTTCCGATGGGGTCTCCTCCAAGACGAACATAACCTGGAACAGCGGTGTGTGACCCAGCTCCCTCGCCACCCCCAACTCATCCACCAACCGTTCGAAAGGAAGTTCCTGGTGCGCCTGCGCCTCGAGCACGGTCTTCCGCACGTGATGCAGGAAATCGGAAAAGAGCTGGTTACCGTCCAGTTCCATCCTCAACGCAACCGTATTGACGAAGCAGCCGACGAGCTCTTCCGATTCGCGCCTCCCACGATTGGCCACGGGCGTGCCGATGCAGAAGTCGGTCTGCCCGCTGTATCGGGACAGCAGCAGCGCGAAGGCCGACAACAACAGCATGAACGGCGTCACCCGGTAACGACTTCCCAGGTCCTGAAGACGCTCGCCGGTCGCCGGGAAAATCGTCCAGGAATACCGTGCGCCTCGATGGCCCTGAACCGCGGGACGTGAATAGTCCCAGGGTAGCGTCAGCAACCGCGGCACCCCATCAAGGCGGCTTCGCCAGAATTCGAGTTGCCGACGCTCGACATCGCTGCCGACTTGCCGGCGCTGCCACGCTGCAACATCCACGTATTGGAGGGGAAGCGCCGGCAGGGAGACGGCTCGTTTGTGCTTGAAGGCGGCATAGAGGGTGGACAAATCACGCCGGATGATTTCCATCGACTGGCCGTCGGCGACGATGTGGTGCAAGGTCACCGAGAACAGGTGATCGGTCTCCGCCAGTCGAAACAGACGGCAACGGATCAACGGCCCGGCAGTCAAATCGAACGGCCGGCAGGCTTCCGCCTGCAACACATGGAGTATGTCCGCGTCCCGCTGCGCGTTGCCCCCGGCGATTGGCCCTTCAATAGCCAAGGGGAGCGACAGGTGCGGGGCGATGACATGGGACGGACGGCCGTCGACCAGCGTGAACGAAGCCCGGAGGATCTCGTGGCGTCGAACGATCTCGTTCACCGCACTGCACAGCGCCTTTACGTCGAGTGGTCCCCGCAGCCGCAATGCGACCGGAATGTTGTTGATCGAACCGCCGGACGACAACTGTTCGAAGAACCAAAACCGTTCCTGAGAAAACGACAGGGGCAACGTGCCCTCTCGCGTCGTCTTCGTGATCGGACCGCCCGGGGACTCAGTCGAAGCAGGAGTAACGGAGGAGACGAATGCCGTGAAGGCGGCGAGCGTCGAATGTTCAAACAGCCTATCCAGCGGAACCTCGATGCCTCGAACCTCCTGGACACGCGCGACCATCTGCAAGCCACGCAGGGAATCTCCGCCTAAGGCAAAGAAATCGTCCTGCGGTCCCACCATCGGTCGCTTCAACACCTGTGACCATATTTCGGCGAGCGTCGCTTTCAAATCCTCGTTCTCTCCCAACCCTGAGGCGGGGGTCTCGTCGACCAGAGCCGGAGAGTCCGGGGCTATCTTCAGGGTCGACTCCCCCACCGTCGCCAACGAGCGGGCGAGGAATTGCGTTCGACAGAGGCTTCGCTGCACCTTTCCGCTGGAGGTCTTGGGCAAACTCCCGGCCTTGATGAGCACAATGGCGAATACCGCGGCCTCCTGAACATGCGCCACAGCCTGACGGATGGCATCAGTGATCGCCGGTATATCGAGCGTTCCGGCGCGCGGCGAGACCTCTTGCACCACGACCAACTGCTCTTCTTCTGCCTCGGTGATGGAGAAAGCCGCGCAGCCACCGGGCCTGAGGGACCGATGGCATTCTTCGACTGTTCGCTCAATGTCCTGCGGGTAATGGTTCCGGCCGCGGATGATGATGAGATCCTTCATGCGGCCCGTGACGAACAGGTCGCCGTCATGCAGGAACCCGAGATCACCCGTCCTGAGAAACGAGCCTTCGCCGCCCGTCGCCAACGACGCCTGGAAGGTCGCTTTGGACGCCTCCTCATTCTCCCAATAGCCCTGCGCCACGGATGGGCCCTCGACCCAAATCTCGCCCTCCTGCCCATCGGGGCAAGCAATACCGGAGTCCGGGTGGACGATACGGACCGACTGTCCGGCTCTTGCCCATCCGCAACCCACGATTCGATTGTCCCGCGCCTTGGAAGACTGCAGTGCCTCGTCGGAGCCGGACCCGGCTCCATTCGAGCGAACAACCAAGTCGGCACCTTTCGTTCCACCCGTCACCAACAGCGTCGCTTCCGCTAGACCGTAACAGGGATAAAAGGCCTGCGAGCGAAAACCGCAGGCCCCAAACCGCTGCGAGAAGCGTTCGATGGTTACGGCACGCACCGGCTCGGCACCGTTAAACGCCACGCTCCAAGAACGGAGATCCAAATCGGCGCGCTGAGCGTCGGTGACCTGCCTTGCACAGAGTTCGTACGAGAAGTTCGGACCGCCGCTCGTCGTCGCACGATACTTGGTGATAGCGGACAACCATCGGACGGGCTTCTGAAGAAAGTGGATCGGTGACATCAGAATGCAGGAGGCGCCTACGTAGAGCGGCTGTAGGATATTTCCGATCAATCCCATGTCGTGATACAGCGGCAGCCAGCCCACGATGACATCGTCCGATGTGTGACCGAAGGACTCCTGGATCGCCCGCTGGTTGTGCAACAGGTTGCCGTGGGACACCTTGACGCCTTTGGGGGTTCCCGTTGACCCGGAAGTGTATTGGAGAAATGCCAGCGTATCGGGAGTGAGGCGTGGATGAGTCCATTGTGACTCAACGCCGGGCTCGATCTGGTCGGTATTCAGCCACTGCAGCGCGGCCAGATGCTCATACGCTGTTCCCTTTTCGATCACACGTGTCAGCGCGTTGCGAATCACGGTCGTCGCAAGGGCAAATTCGGCGCGCGAGTCCGCCAGGATCGCGCGTATCCGCGGCACACCTCGCTGACGTTGCGGCGGATAGGCCGGCACGGCAACGACGCCGGCATAGAGACAGCCGAAAAATGCGGCGACATAGTCCAGCCCTGGAGGATAGAGCAACAGCGCGCGTGAGCCCTCCGCCCCAACCAATTGCAGCCACGCGGCAATGCTTCTGGCGCGCCGGTCCAACTCGCCGTAGTCCCACCGAACCTCATTCGCTTCCCCGTCCAGCAGGTAACTATATGCATGCCGAGCAGGAGTCGTTGAGGCGCGGAAACGAAGCAGATCCGTAAGTGTCGTATGCATTCCCTTCACCACACTGTGAAACAGCTTGCCAATGCTCTCCATCGAAACTGAATGCGTGTTCTCTTTTTCTTAAGACGTATGACTGACAGAATTTCGCATGTTCATTTTCCTGATCCATTGTGAGACAGACGACATGCCGCGCGAGACTCAACGAGTGAGGAACTTTCGACGGAACAGAAGATGAGAATGGTGCGCGAGCTTGACGAGGCTCAGCGACATGCTGAGGGCATCACGCAGTGCGAGGTGTCAGATAGAGGGAATCGTCACGAGTAGTTGAAGGTGGATGGCAAGGTGCCGCACCGGATGGCCGCTACCCTGAACCAACCTGCTTGCGTTGCTGTGCGGCCAACCATCGGCCAAGCCAGGCCCACAAGACCATGAGGGGCACCAGGGCCCAGGCAATCTGTGCGGTCGTCACGCCAAGCGCCTTCACGCCAGACACCAGCCACCCCGTTGAGGCATCTCCGGCTCGCGAGATCGCCGTATCGATGAAATTTTTCGCTTTGTATTTCTCTTCGCGGCTGACCACCGTAAACAGGACTTCCCGCGCCGGTTTCGAAAGCGCGTACTCTCCCACCCGTCGCAACACCGAAAAGCCGACATACACCACCAGCCCCGGCCAGAGAGCGATTCCCCAAAACCCAACCAGGCTGACTGCCGGAAGAAACAAGAGCGCGGCCACCAATCCGAATCGGGCCACCAGGCGGTTCGTGATGAAGAGCTGAGTCAGCCACGTGAGGAGATTCGTCGCGAAATCCAGCATCGAGAAAAATCGCGTCCTGGCCTCCGGCTGACTGAAGTGTTCGGCTACCAGCCGCACCTGCTCGAAGTAGAGGAAGGTCGCGGTCATCGTCAAACAGGTGAGATACCCGCAGATGCCGAGCAGATAGGGCGACGACCAGACGAGGCGCACACCGGCCAGAAACCCACCGCCCAGCGGTTCGCCGCTGTTCTCGCGATGGATGTCGGATCGGCTCCGGCTCCACACCTCCAACTTGTAGATGCACCAGAGGCACGCCGCCAGAAACAGCGCCGAGGCCAGCATGAGCACAGGAACGGGAAAGACATAGGTCAGTCCTGTGGTGATGAGGGGACCGAACAGGGCCCCCGTACTGCCACCGGCCGCAATGACCCCGAAGAGTCGGGCGCCCTGGGCCGGCGTGAAGAGATCGGCCATGAAACTCCAAAACACCGACACCACGAACAGATTGAAGACCGACAGCCACACGAAGAATCCTCGAGCGATCCATTCCATAAACCGGCCGCCCGTCATCAACAGGTACAGCACCAGCAGGTTGGCAATAAAGAAGAGGTAGACGGCGAGCAACAACCGGTAGCGCGAATACCGCGCGGACAACCAACCGAAAAGCGGCGTGACGGCCAGCAGGGTGAGGAACGTGCCCGTCATCATCCAGGGCAGGTTCTGTACTCCGCCTTGGATCGCCATTTCGTCGCGTACGGGACGAAGAATGTAGTAACCGCAGAGGAGGCAGAAAAAATAGGCGAAGGACCAGGCCAACGGCCACAATTCCTGCGGCTGCACCTGAACGAACCGGCTCACTGATCGACGCCATCTCTCCATGGAATTCCGAGTGGGCGCAGTCTACCAGGCCCACGATCCCACGTACGAAGAAAATTTGCTACAATGCCGCGCGAGCACATCGTGTTGCAGCACCAGCCCATCGGGAGATCTCCTCGTTCATGATCGACCTGCGTAGCGATACGGTCACCAAACCCTCCCCCGCCATGCGCGAGGCCATGGCTCGCGCCGAGGTGGGCGATGACATTTACGGGGAGGACCCCACAGTCAACCGGTTGCAGGAGGCCGGCGCCGCCCTCGTGGGAAAACGTGCCGCGCTGTTCGTGCCTTCAGGCACCCTCGGCAATCAACTCTGCCTCCGGGCGCAGGCCGAGCCAGGACGTGAAGTAATCGTTGAAGGTCAGTGCCATATCATCCGCTATGAACAGGGTGCAGCGGCCGCGCTGGCGGGAGTTCAACTCCACTGGATCACCGGCCGGCAAGGCCTCATGACTGCGGAGCAGGTCGAAGCGGCCATACGCCCCACCGATCCCTACAGTATTCAAACCGCATTGATCTGCATTGAGAATACGCACAATGCCGGGGGCGGGACCATCTACCCGCTGGCGACCATCCAATCCATCCGCGCAGTGGCCAAGGCCCACGGATTGCCCATGCACCTCGACGGCGCCCGCCTGTTCAATGCGGTCGTGGCGTCCGGAATCGCCGCCGCCGACTACGCGCGTCATTTTGAAACGGTCACCTTTTGTCTCAGCAAAGGATTGGGTGCACCGGCCGGGTCGTTGATCGCCACCGACGATCTTGCCCTGCTGGAACGGCTGCGTCGCTTCCGGCGCATGTATGGAGGCGCCATGCGGCAGTCGGGGATTCTGGCGGCTGCGGGGCTGTATGCGTTGGAGCACCACGTACATCGGCTCGCGGATGACCATGCCCATGCGAAACGGCTGGCAGACCGGCTTGCGCAAATCCCGGCGGTCTCCATCAACCCCGCCGCAGTGGAAACGAACATCCTCTTCTTCGACCTACGTAGCCCTCGGCTTTCCGCGCCGGCCTTCGTCGCGACTCTCAGGCAGGAAGGCGTTCTGCTGAACGCCGTGAGCGCGCACACCTGTCGCGCCGTCACCCACCTGGACGTGTCGGCCAAGGCCATTGAGCAGGCAGCCGACGCCATCACACGCGTGCTTATCTCCTCTTCACATTGACAGCCCGCCTGTCCCCTCATATACAATGCACTCACGCGACGCGAAACAAAGAGGGATGAGTGTCACTGCAGGCCGTCTCGTTTCAACACATCACCCGGATCCTCGACCTGACCGATACCTTGGGCATCAATCGCGAGTGGGTGGAAATTCCCCTCTCCCCCGAGAGTCCCGGAATCGTCCGCAAACTTCCTAATGGAAAACTTGAGATTATTGTGGACGCCGACCAGCCGTTCGACACGTGGCTCGGCACCTTGGAACAACAGATACGACGTGTCCAGGCCGCCTGACCACGTCGAAGGGTAGATATGGACTCACACCTGACCGATGTGTCACCGCAATCGCCACCCACCCTTCCTTCGTCGGAAGAGTTGAAGGCCGAGCTGCTCGACATTCCCGAACCGCCCGAGATGCCTCCCGCCGTCCCGCCGCCCGGCTATGAAGACGCGGTCACAGGCGCCGTGAAATACATTCGCGCGAAACGCGGGGGCGATTTGGTCGGCATTATTCTGGTCGGGTCCGGCGCCCGTCGCGCCGTCACGGCACACAGCGACATCGATCTCATCGTGCTGGTCAAGGGCCCGGCCGACGCGCAGGAAATGGTCCGCGTGGGAGACCGGTTGGTCGATATTCGGTATGGCGAGCACAAGACGGTGGCCGAGGATCTGGCCTATTCCCCCCGCCTGGCGCCGTTGCTTCGGAAGGGACGGATTCTCTACGACCACGAAGAGGTCGCCGCCCAACTGATCGCCAAGGCCGCGCAGCGGTTTCGCCAGGGCCCGCCGGCCGCAGGGATTCATGAGCGCATCCGCCTCAAGGCCGAATGTTTCCACTGGCTAGGCAAGGTGGAGGACCTGCGGGACCGGCCCAACACGGCGCAATATCTCCTGCAATTGTTCTTTGAAGACTGCCTGTCGGCGTTCTTTCGCCTTCGTGGGCTCTGGTTCACGGCACCGGTCGATACGCTGCGATTCCTGGCTTCCCGCGACGCGGCGCTCGGAGAGCTGGCCGGTCAGTTTTTGAGCGCGGCGACTCTGCACGACCGCCTGACCGCCGGTCGCCGCTTTGCCGAGACCTTGTTTCGCGAGATTCCCCTTCCGCCCCGCGTGGACTAAGAGGGCCGCCATCGGCAGGGCGGCCGTGTGTTTGCGTTCCTGCCGGACCGTGATACCATCAGCCATCCGCCGAACCGGCGTCGCCACAGGCCGCGCGAGGCCGACTCACGACCAGTCATCACACACCGGGACTCACCAGAGAGGATGACCTATGGAACTAGGATTTATCGGGCTGGGCAAGATGGGGATGAACATGGTGACGCGCTTGCGGCAGAGCAACCACCGCATCGTGGCCTACGACCGCGCGCCGGACGTCGTCGCACAGGCGGAGCATACCGGATGTATCGGCGCGACCTCGCTGAGCGACCTTGTCTCGCACCTGACCGCGCCGCGCGCCGTGTGGATCATGGTGCCGTCCGGAGCGCCGACCGAAGAGACCATCCAAGCGGTGGCCGCGCTGCTGCAACCGGGCGATACGATCATCGACGGGGGCAACACCCGCTTCCATGACGATACACGCCGCGCGGCCGAGCTGAAGACGCGAGGCATTCACTATGTCGATGTCGGCACCAGCGGCGGCATCTGGGGACTGACGGTCGGTTATTGCTTGATGATCGGGGGCGAACAGGAATCGGTTCGTCGACTGACACCGATTTTTCAGACGTTGGCACCCGAGCAGGGATGGGCCCATGTGGGCGCCCACGGTGCCGGCCACTACGTCAAGATGGTACACAACGGCATCGAGTACAGCATGATGCAGGGCTATGCCGAGGGCTTCGAACTCATGGCGAAGAGCGAATACCGCCTCGACCTGGGCAAAGTCGCCGACTTGTGGATGCATGGCAGCGTCGTCCGTTCCTGGCTCCTCGAATTGGCCGTCGGCGCCCTGAAGCAGGACCCCAAACTCGAGCAGCTGAAGGGATATGTGCAGGACTCCGGCGAAGGACGATGGATGATTCAGGATGCGATCGACAAAGACGTGCCGGTACCGACCCTGACCGCGGCCCTCTTCACCCGCTTTCGTTCACGGCAGGAAGAATCGTTCGCGGAGAAAATGCTGGCGGCCTTGCGCAACGCGTTCGGCGGACATAGTGTCCGCCGCTGACCTTTACCCAAGAAAGATCGAGCCCATGTCCTCACCGACGACTTCTCTTGATTGCAAACCCGTGCCGGAATCCGTGCCGCCCGTTGGACCATGCACCCTGGTCATTTTCGGCGGCTCCGGAGACTTGGCCCGTCGGCGCCTGATTCCGGCAGTCTACAATCTTCTACTGGATGGGCTGTTGCCGGCCACCTATGCGGTGATCGGTCTGGGCCGCAAGCCGATGACCGACGAGGAGTTCCGCACCCTGGTGCGGGAAGGGGTCGTGAAACACTCGCGACAGGCATTGGTGCCGGACACCTGGGAGGCCTTTCAATCCCATCTGTTTTACATCCAAGGGGAAAACGAAGATCCACAGACCTACCAGGCGCTTCGTGCCAAGGCTGAACAAGTCGAACGGGACATGCACCTGCCGGGAAACCGGATTTTTTATCTCAGCATTCCCCCCAGTTCCTTCGCCTCCGTCTGTGAGGGACTGGCTCATTCGGGACTCGCAACATCGGCCGGCACCGCCTCCCCCTACTCGCGTATCATCGTCGAAAAACCGGTGGGCCGCGATCTCGCCTCCGCGCGCGAGATCAACGAAGTGACCGGGAAGGTGTTCGATGAATCCCAGATCTTCAGGATCGACCACTACCTGGGAAAAGAAACGGTGCAGAATCTCATGGTCGTCCGTTTTGCCAACAGCATTTTTGAACCGATCTGGAATCACAAATACATCGACCATGTCCAGATCACCGTCAGCGAATCGGAAGGCGTGGGAACCAGAGCCACCTACTATGAGGAAGCCGGGGCGTTGCGGGACATGATTCAGAATCATCTGCTCCAACTGCTCTGCCTCGTCGCCATGGAGCCCCCCTATTCACTCGACCCCGACGTCGTCCGAAATGCCAAGATGGAAGTGCTGCGCTGTCTTCGACCCATCGTGGGCCAGGATGTCGCGCAGTATACGGTTCGCGCACAGTATGCAGAGGGCACCGCACATGACCAGCCCGTGCCTGGCTACCGTCGGGAGAAAGGGGTGAATCCCAACTCCATCACGGAAACCTACGTCGCGGTCAAAGCGTTCGTCGAAAACTGGCGCTGGTCCGGCGTACCCTTTTACCTGCGCACCGGCAAGGCCCTCCCGAAACGCGCCAGCGAAGTCGCCGTGCAATTCAAGGACATTCCCCAGATTCTCTTCAACGCGAACCCGGCACAACCGCAACCGGCCAATGTGCTGACCTTGCGGATTCAGCCGGACGAAGGCCTGTCGCTCCGCATCATCTCGCGAGTCCCCGGCACCCGCGCGCAAACCCATCCGGTGGAGATGGACTTCCAATACAGCGACGTCTTCGGCTGCCCCTCCCCGGAAGCCTATGAACGGTTGCTGCTGGATGTGATGGCCGGCGATGCCTCACGCTTCATGCGACGCGACGCGGTGGAGGCCTCCTGGGACTGGGTCACGAAAATTCTGGATGGGTGGACTCAACAGAAACTTCGCTGGTTGCCGGAATATCCGGCCGGAACCTGGGGCCCCGTGGAAGCGGAACGGATGATTCAGAACGACGGCCGGAGCTGGCGGATTTTGTAGGGACAGCCGGGTACGGAGTCTGGGGTTCACGCAAGAGGCAGCTGCCGTCGAATCTCGTCCTTTTTCCCGATGCCGCCGATAAACCGGGAGAATACTCCCCGCTCGAACAAGGCGAGCGCAGGCAAGGAACTGATCTCCAACTCGGCGGGAATCTGGAAGTTTTCCTGCACGTTCATCTTCACAATCTTGACGGTCGTTCCCAACTCTTCGTGCAATAGCTCCAACTGCCTCAAGAGCGCGAGGCAATGCGCGCAACCAGGCTGCCAAAACTCAACCAGCACCGGCATGGACGCGTGCTCCACCTCACGTGCGAAGGTTCGATCCGTCACCTCTTCGATCATGGGTTCGCCGCGCCCGAGGAGGAAGAATCGAGTAGAAGCGAATCGTCGGCAAACAGGCGCTCATAGGCCAATTGGCCGAACAGCCGGTAGCCGGAGGTCGTGAGATGCAATCCGTCGTTCGAGTAGGGCTGCGCGAGCATGAGGGAGTTCGGTTCGACCGTCGCCGTGAAGAGGTCGAGGGAGCGAAGGCCTTTCGATACGGCATAGTCGGTAATCAACGCATTCAATCGTTGACGACGCTGAATGTGTTGCGCAAGCCAGGCGGCAGCTTCCGGATTCTCTCCTCCCAGTTCGACCCGGATCGACGGCACGGTCACGGGAACCGGCACAATCGAATTCGCCCTCGCCAACTCATACATCTTGAGCAGGTTGCGCATGATCTCAGCCGGATCGGCATTCCATCCGAGATCATTCGTTCCCCCGAGGACGATCACCACCTGAGGGCGGCGATCGAGGACCGCGGCACGAAACCGAAGAACCATTTCACCGGTCACCTCGCCACACACCGCACTGACCGCAACCAGCCCCCGTTGGCCCAGGCGCTCCTGCAAGACCTGCCCATAGGGCGCGTCCTCCGCAGCAGGATTCGACGGGCTGGGCACCTGGTATCCGGCCGTGAGGCTGTCGCCGAAACAAAGAATGAGCGGGAGTCGCGAAGCAGACGCCATGGAGGGATTCTACTGTCCTGGCTGAACCGACGCAATCCTGGCCATCGCCCCATCATCGACTCGCCCCGACGTTGACGACGCGCGCGCGAGCCCTGCGCAGACCGGCTATTTTCTTGACGAAGACACAGCCTCGCGATACGACTGACTCTTATGGAACCTACAGTCCCGATCCCGGACGGCGCACCACTCGCCCAGCTTGCGCGAGCCCAGGTCGATCCTGAGGTCGCCGCAGTGAAGCAACTGTTGAAGCTGCTCGACAAGGCGGCGAAGTCCGCCCGCACCTACGGGACCAAGAATCCGGTCGCACAACGGTTCTTCCAGCAGTTCTATGACGATCTGACCAAGCACCTTGCACACCATACCCACCTCGCGCTCCTCGTCCAACGTGACCAATTATTTCTGAAGGAAGAGGTTGTCTACGAGCCGGAGCGTGACGCCACGGGAGACAGCTTCGCCTTCAAGATGTATTCGGACGGCATTCGCGAACTGAGCTTTCACCAAGGACTGACGCAAGAAGACCTCGCCTTCTTTCTCGATGCGCTCTGGGGCGTACCCGCCGCTGAGGCCGGGACGGAACAGCCAGCCGCCGAACAGGAAGATGACGACGACATTGTGACGCGGTTATGGGCCAAGAACCTCGACACGATCACCGTGGTCACCGCCGAGGAACTGGTGCGGTCGTCCGGGTTCGGCCATGACGAGCTCGAGCTGCAGACCCAGGGCTACATGAACCTGTCGGTCGAATCATTGCGCGAACTCCTCGACCGCGAGCGTGCTCACAAAACGGCCGACACCGAAGGCGCCTCCGGATCTAGCGAGCTGGACAGAAGCACGGCAGAGAGCGGATCCGCCGGCGGAACCGGCGCAAGCCGGAACCGTCGACTCCAGCCCAGCCTGGTCGGATACGACGTTTCCGAGCAGGAGCTTGAGATGCTCGCGCAAGAGATCCAACAGGAAACGGCACGTAATCCCACCACCTATATTCTCGATATCCTAACGGCCGTCCTGGCGTCGGAACCGTCGCCGGCCTTACTGAGCAAACTATTCGAGGTCTGGGACAGCGTCATCGATGTGTTGATCCGCGCGGGGGAATGGACCCTGCTTGAAACCGTACTGACCATGTTGCAGGAAGCAGAGACCGTTCGGCCCGATCTCTCGGAGAGTCACACGCAACAGGTCGCCGGCCTGTTCGATGGACTGCACCGCCCTGAGCGCCTGAAAGCCATCGGGGCACATCTGAACCGCGCACCGCAGGCTAAAACCGACGGGTTGATGACGCTGCTGCTGATGATGAAGCCGGAAGCGGTTCCCGGGCTCTGTTCCCTCCTTGCAATGTTGGATGCCCCGGCACATCAAGCCGTGATCATGGAAGCCCTGCAGACGACCGCGCGCGACCATGCTGAACCGATCCTTCGCGGCCTGACGGACAAGCGCCCGACGTACGTGCGCAACCTGCTCACGCTCCTCTCCCGATGGAACGATCCGCGATTCGGCGATCACGTCGAGAAAACGTTGCGACATCCTGAGGCGACCGTTCGCCGCGAAGCCTTGCGGCTCCTTGCGACCCTTCGACCGTCGGGAACCGGCACCAAACTAGTCGCGCTGCTGGGTGACGGGGATGAAACCGTCCGCCTGACTGCCATGAAGGTGCTGGCCAGCGGACAGTACGCGGCTCCATTTTCGGCCTGGGCTCCCTTTGTCACGGCGGATGACTTCTATGACCGGTCCCCGGCGGAAAAACGAGCCATCTACCTGGCGATCAAACATACGGCCGGGGACGAAGCCGTCCCCTACTGGCAGGGTCTACTGACCGAATGGTCCTGGACGAACCGCAAAAAGAAGGAAGAACTGGCCCTGCTCGCGGCGGACACCCTCGGCAAACTTGGCACGCCGGCCGCAATCACCGCCCTGGAACTCGGACAGAAGAAAGGCGGCAGCGCCGTCAAGCAGGCCTGTGGTGTTGCCCTATCGGTTGCCAACCGCAACCATCGACGACAATTTCCATCCGCAGCCAACTCCTGATCACGAGGATTTCACCTGTGAGCGACGCTCCATTCCCCAACAACGAGCTTTCGGCAGCAGCGGAGGCGCATCCGATCCTGACCCATGAGCGGTCGCTGGCGAACAAGATCGCCAAGGGGTCCGAGGCCGGCGACATTCTCGATCAACAACTCGCGATGTTGGGCATTCAGCTCGTGACCCAGCTCAACGTCCTGATCAAAACCTCGCGCATCCACGGGCGCACGAATGCAGCCCTCGACAAGCCGGTGGACTCGATGTTGACCCTCGTGAAGACTCTGGCGGCGGATCATCCCGTGGCGCTCCGGCTGCAGAACGATTTTCTGTTCTTGGGGGACAGCCATCTGAAGATGAGCTCGCAACAGATGGCCGTGTTTGCCAGCATCATCGAGGCCCTCAACAAATGGCACATCGGGGGAGTCTCGTTCGCCGCGACGGCTGAATCGAAGGACTATCGCGAATTCGCCTACCTGTTTGTCAGCCTTGATCCCGAAAAACATGCGCTCTCGGATCTGCAGGAAGCACTGCAGAACGCCGGCGTCACAGGCATCGAGCTGGAAGAACCCAGGACGCTTCAGTTGCAACATCTGGCGGAGCCCGAGGGAGCCGCCGGAGGCGTGAAGGCAGGCCTTGGGACAACGGTTTCGGATGCAGCGAGCTTGAAGGACAAGCGCAGGGCCCTCGCCAAGGGGGGCTATGCCAAAGCGGCGTCGGCGCTGGGTGATTTGAACAGGAATACACGCGCCGGCGGCACCGTCAGTTTCAAACAGGCCAAGCGGGCGATTCAGAACATCGTCGAATTGTTGATGCAGGACGAATCCACGCTGCTCGGGCTCACGAATCTTCGTTGCCACGACCAATACACGCACAACCATTCCGTGAACGTCTCGCTGTTGGCGATGGCCCTCGGCAATCGGGCCGGCTACCCGAAGGTCGACCTGGCAGACCTGGGCCTGTCGGCGCTTTTTCATGACGTGGGGAAATGCGCCATTTCCCTGGATGTCCTCAACAAGCCCGGGGAGTTCACTCAGGACGAGTGGGCCATCATGCGATCGCACCCCATCGAAGGCGTCTTCACCCTCGTGAAGGCCCGCGGCATCAACAACGTGCCGGCCCGCATGGCCGCCGCTTCGTTCGAACACCATATGAACTACGATTTTTCGGGCTACCCCAAACTCCGTGTGCCCTGGTCGCAAACAGTGGCCAGCCGCATTATCACGATTGCGGATTGTTACGACGCCATGACGTCGTCTCGCGTCTATCGCCGCGAGCCGATGTCCCCGGCGAACGTGCTCAAGTTCATGTTCGGGAAGAGTGGACAGGCCTTCGACCCGGTGTTGCTCAAACTGTTCGTCAATTGCGTGGGAATCATCCCGATCGGGAGTGTGGTGCGACTGAACTCAGGATCCTTGGCCGTCGTGATAAAACCGGCACAAGACACAGCCAACGCCGAACGCCCATTGGTACGGGTGATCACGAATGAAGTCGGCGTGGCCGTCGAGGACGGTCCGGAATTGGACCTGACGCATCAGGATGAGCAGGGGCAGTACCTACACACGATTCTGCAACTGGTCGATCACGCCGAACATCATTTCGACACCGCACGCTACTTCGTCTAGCCCGGACTATTCATGACCGCCCGCTCCGTCGTCCGATCCTCTCGCCCGGCGGGGCTTTTCTCATTCGGCCTCCTCGACGGACTGCCAGTACGCCTGCGTCGGCCTCACGTGCGAGAAGCCCCGGCAGGCTTCGGTCTCACACGCCTCGCACAGGCATTCATGAATAATCCGGGCTAGCCCACGCACCGTTCCGTAGGGCGCCTCCTATCCACGCCAACTGCAGGACGCCCGCCGTTACCGTCTCCCCGACCTTATCGTTTGCTCTCCGGCGGCGGCCAATCCATTTCCGTCTGTCGTCCGCAATAAAAACAGGCCACGCGATACTTGGCTTTGCGGCGCGGATTCGGCATGGAAATAAACACCACCGGCGTGTCATCGAACGGACAGACCGGCTGCTGATGCAGCACATGCTCGTCTGCCATTAATTCCAGCGCGGCGTTGTCCCATTCAGGCGTGAGTTGCTCCCGTCCGGTTACATGACCGCGCCAACCGCAGGACTCACAGTGTAGGTCGAACGTCTTGATTCGATCGCGCGTCTGGGACTGGTCGATGACCTCAACCGGCCCCGGACACCCGTCACGCCCGCAGCTGATGCCTTCGTGTTGAATCGCCTTGACGAACAGTCGGTGGGCTGTGTCGTGACCAGTGGACATTCGACACTCCTTTCTCATCCGGCGGTGGCCAGCACATCACGGGCAAGCCTCCTCGAGGATGCTCTCATCCCTGGCTTATAGTCGCCGGGCTCCGGCCTGTCAAACCACAGCTTCCCTGCCTCCCGGCCTTCTTGACACGTTCCCGGCGTACGGCTATTCTCCGGAGGTTTGGAGCAAGACTTTTTCTCGGCGAAAGGAGTCCCCAGATGGGTGTGACGTGGCAAGGACCAGGCCGGTCCGCGATGATGGCCGGGATGCTGATCGCAGCGACCCTCGGCTTGTTCTCAACGAGTCCGGCAGCGGAATTCAAGATGGGGGTGATCGATCCCCAAGTGGTCCTGGAGAAGAGCAAGGCCGGCAAGCGAGCCTTGGACGGATTGCGGGAATATGTGGCGACACGCCAAAAGCTGTTGTCTCGCGATGAAGAAGAGTTGCGCAACACCGAAAAACAACTCAAAGAGCAGGCGTCGAAGTTCACCGATGCGGAAAAGAAAGAAAAAGAAGCGACGTTCCGCAGCAAGATTCAGGACTATCAGAAGCGTGCCCAGGAATTTAATCAGGAACTTCAGGGCAAGCAGAAAGAACTCGTCGACGACTACATGAAGAAGATAGCCGTCGCCACCCAAGCCGTCGCCGACAAGGGCGGATACCAGCTCGTGCTGGACAAGGGGAGCGAGCAGACGGTGAAGATCGTGATCTTCAACAAGGATACGATCGACCTCACCGACCAAGTGATCAAGGAATTCGACCGCACCAACAAATAACGGCTAGTCCGCGAGCAACTCGCGGCGAATATGCTCCACCAGCTGCGTGAAGGCTGGTGGAGGCCCGTCTACCGCATCGCTGATCAACTCGAACTCCCGTCCAGCCCCCACCCCAAGTCCAAGTTCCGCAGCGCGTGTGATTTGACGTTGTTCGCCGATGCGCTTCCCCTGCAGCTTCGGCCAGGTGCCGAACGATCGGAGCAGCGCAATGACGGTCAAGTCGACTGCCACCCGATCCCCGCTGCAAATCAGCACATCCGTCTTCGAGGGCGTTCCGGATGTCGGGCCTCCCGCAATCATGGTCGTGGTGCCGTCCGCCACGGTCAGTGTGGGATGGACGGCGAGATTGATCTCGGCAATCCGTTCGTGCCAATCGCCGGTCCAGAAGGTCACGGAGGGACGATTCCTGGGATGAACCGCTCCCACAAAGTTCTTTAAGCTGCAGGAGAATTCCGCGAAGCGATGCGTCTTAATGACCGGCATGTTAATGACAAGATCTGCGTCATACACCGGGCGAGAATAATAGAACGTCTTGAGCGCCTGCGCCTCCGCCGGTTCGATGCGGACCCACGGCTCATCCTCGAGCGCCAGCACCTTGGCCCCGACCGACTCCGCAGCGGCCCGCATCCCCGTCGCCGTCATATTGGCGGACGTCGGAAGCCGTATGATCCCGGAGCCGTCGGCGACCAGCACCTCCGCCGCCCCGCCCGCCTTGGTCATCGTCGCCATAGCCGCGACCACCTGTGGATTGGTCGTCGAAGGCGGCGGCTGATCGTTCAGGACGTTCGGCTTCAGCAAGACCCGTTTTCCCTGCACGTTCAAGCGATCGAATCCTCCAAGTAAGTCCATGGCACGCAGCAGCATTCGCCCCGGGTCCTTGCCATGCACAATGGCCACCAAGGGCCGGCCGTTTCGGGTGAATGGATTTGCGGGAATGGGTTTCGGAGCGACCAAGGGGCCATCGGGCTCGAACAACAGATGGCCCAGAATCGTCCGCGGCGACCGGAGCAGCGCCGGAAGGAGCAGGAGACCGAAACCCGCATTGTTGAAGAATTCTCGTCTGGAGAAGGGCATGGACTACCGCGACGCATCCGTTTCGATAGGATACCCGGCGGCGCGCCAAGCCTTGATCCCTCCGTCCATGGAGACGACGTCGGTATACCCCATGTACCCCAGACTCTCTGCCGCCAGCACCGAACGATACCCACCTCCGCAATACAGCACGATCGGCTGCGTTTTGTCGGGAAGAATGGTCTCGATGTCCCGCTCGATGACACCCTTTCCGATGTGTATGGCTCCCGCGGCGTGGTCCTCCGCAAATTCGCGATCCTCTCGAACATCGACGAAGTGAAACGCTTCGGCCCGATCGAGCCTCGCTTTTACCTCCGACACGGTACATTCGCGAACCTGCGCGCGCGCCGCGGCCACACGTTGTAGAAAGCCCGGATTGTGCGTCACGCTCCCTCCCCATCGAATAGAGATCGTTGCGCCTCCGGGCGGCGAAAGGTCTGTGGCACCGACTTGTGGTCCGGCATAAACCCAGCACGTCGCCGGCTGAGTTCAAACAACTGTTCCATGCAATGCCAATACGTGCCGGTCCCTTGCAGGCGATGGAAAAACCCCGCATCGCTCATCGCCCCGCCACGCACCTCTTGAATGCGGTGGATAATCTTTGAGATCCGATCTGGAAACGCGTCCCGCATCCGTTCAAGAAACACTGGTTCGACGTTTCCAGGTAGTCGCAGCACACTCCAAGTCGCAGTCGTCGCCCCCGCGGCCTTGGCACGGGATAGTAATTCTGGAATCGCCTCCTCGTTCAGCCCGGGAATGATCGGCGCCACCGAAATTCCCGTGGGAATACCGGCCTCGGACAGCAGTTTCATGGCCTCAAACCGCGCAGTGACACTGGGCGCCTGTGGCTCCACCACACGCGCCATGTCATCATCGGCAAAGGCAATGCTGAAGTAGACGCGAATCCACGCCCGGTCGCGCAAGCGCTGGAATAGATCAAGATCTCGAACCAGCAAGGCCCCTTTCGTGATGATGCCTACAGGATTCTGATAGTCCGCACAGACTTCGAGGCAGGCACGAGTGAGACCCAGCGTGGACTCGACCGGCTGATAACAATCCGTATTCCCGGAAAACACCACCAACTCGCCGTGCCAGGAAGGCCTGTCGAACGCCTGACGGAGCAGATCCGCCGCGCGTCGTTTCACTACGATTTTCGATTCGAAGTCGGTGCCCGCCCCGAACCCCCAATATTCATGCGACGGGCGGGCATAACAATAGGCGCAGGCATGGAAACAGCCTCGATAGGGATTCACGCTCCATCGAAACGGCAGGTCCGGGCTCTCATTGCGACTGAGAATCTGCTGCGTATCGTGTTCAAACAGCTGTACGCGTGCGCGTGCGGCAGGTTCAAGCCCTTCACGCTCTATCGACTCAAACCGATTGGGTGGATTGGAAACGACCTTCATGCCGACCATGGTGCCGCGCGCATCGCGCGTTGTCAATCGCGCACCGTCGCGGCGGCGCCGCATGCCGCACCCCGCCGTTCATTGACTACGGGAACTTGCGATGTTAGATTTCTCGCCGCTTCACAGGGAAACGTGTATGTACGACCTTCGCATCTTGCGAGACAATCTGGACGGACTTCGAGAGCGGCTCGGACCGCGCGGCAAAGATGTCGCGTGGGAGGACCTTCGAACATTGACCGAAGACCGTCGCGCCCGAACCATCGAGGTGGAAAATCTTCGGCACCAACTGAAAAAGGGGTCCGACGAGGTCGCGCGACTGAAACGTGACAAACAGCCTGCTGAATCGGCCATGGCCGCGATGAAAGCGCTCGGTGACACCATCAGAGGGCAGGAAGAGCAGCTCCGGCTCATCGAAGAACAGCTCTCCCACATCGCACTGCGCATCCCCAACCTCCCTCACGAGTCCGTGCCGGCCGGGCAGGATGCCGACCAGAATGTAGAAGTGCGTCGATGGGGCTCGCCCCCCACACTCTCCGCTCCGGCCCAGTCTCACTGGGATCTCGGAGAGGCGCTTGGAATTTTGGACTTCGATCGCGCCGTGCGTATGGCGAAAGCCCGCTTTGCCGTGCTGACCGGCCTGGGGGCGAGACTCGAACGCGCGCTCATCAACTACATGCTCGACCGGCATACCAGCCAGCACGGATATCGTGAGGTGTTGCCTCCCCTCCTCGTCAATCGCGCGGCCATGACGGGGACCGGGCAGTTGCCGAAATTCGAGGAAGACCTGTTTCAGATGCGCGATGAGGAACTCTTCCTGATCCCCACCGCAGAAGTACCCGTGACAAACTTGCATCGAGAGGAAATGTTGTCGGAGGAGGCGCTGCCCATTCGCTACACCGCCTATACGCCTTGCTTCCGGCGTGAGGCCGGCTCGTACGGTAAAGACACGCGGGGCCTCATTCGCCTGCATCAATTCAACAAAGTCGAGTTGGTCGCCTTCGCAAAACCTGAGCAGTCGTACGAAGAACTGGAACGACTGACCTCCCATGCCGAGGCCATCTTGCAGGGATTGGGACTACACTATCGCGTCATCACGCTGTGCACCGGCGACATGGGGTTCTCCGCGGCCAAGACGTACGATATTGAAGTGTGGTTGCCCTCGCAGCACACCTTTCGCGAGATTTCGTCCTGTAGTAACTTTGAGGCGTTCCAGGCGCGCCGCGCAAACATCCGTTGCCGGGCGAAGGCGGGGAAAAAAGATTCGAAGCCTGAGTTCGTTCATACGTTAAACGGATCCGGATTGGCAGTCGGAAGAACGCTGGTCGCGATTCTCGAAAACTACCAACAACCCGACGGCTCAGTCGCCATCCCAGCTGCCTTGCAGCCCTATATGGGAGGACTGCAGAAGATAGAACGATCCGTGTAAAAAGAGTTTTTGGCCAGGTGTGGAGGGGTGACGGAGCGGCCGAACGTGCCGGTCTTGAAAACCGGAGATGGGGTAACCTATCCGCGAGTTCAAATCTCGCCCCCTCCGCCATACACACCTCATGATCCTTCCCAGCCGTACCCTGACGACTCCTCACCTCCTCGCAATCTCCGATGCGACCACATGACACCCGTGATATGAGGGCGGGCAGGTATGCCGTATGCCCCGGTCACACTGGAGGCGATCAGAATTATTACGCACTTGCAGGCACAGGCTTCCACATGATTGACTGACTGAGGGTGAAGGTGTCTGCTTTGGTTGTGCCC
>WIAG01000032.1 GCA_014055495.1 Nitrospira sp. CR1.2 | reverse complement strand
GCCTGGGGGGGGCATTCGGGGGAGGCGACAGTTTCTCCGGCGGCGGTGGCGATTTTGGAGGAGGAGGCGCCAGTGGCGACTGGTAAGCGGCCGGCCTTGACCGATGAGGAGCGCGCACGGATTGAGGCGGCGGTGCAAGCCGCCGAACAGCTGACCAGCGCGGAGATTGTCCCCATGGTCGTCGGCCGATCCGGTCTCTATCGTGAGGCGCACCATCGCGCAGGTCTGCTGGTTGCCGCGCTGATGCTGATTGCTCTCTTGACCATCGACAGTGCCTGGTTACCGTGGGGATGGCATGCCGCCAATGCGGTGTGGTTGCTGGGGGCGGCGGTTGCCGCCTACGCCGGCGGCTCATGGATCGGGAAGTGGCCACCCGTTTTGCGCCTCTTCACGTCTCATGAACGGATGCGGCACAAAGTGCAATTGCGCGCGGAGCGGGCGTTTGCCCAGTATGGGCTCGCGCGCACACGTGAACGGACAGGACTGTTGCTCATGGTGTCTCGGCTCGAACGCCAGGTCTACCTGTTGGCCGACCACACCCTGCGCGATCGGATACCGGCTGAGCAGTGGCAGCGTGTGGCAGGGGTGATGGCTGAGCGTTTGAAGGCCGGGGATCTTGCCGGTGGGTTCTGTGGTGGCATCGAGGCAAGCGGACAACTCCTGGCGCGTGCCTGTCCATCGCATCGCGGGGATAATCCGAATGAATTGTCCAACGATGTGATCCAAGATCTGTGATGGCCGGTTCTTACCGGAGAATGGACGGCTCCGCTGCATTTGGTTACAATCCCCGATAATGTCCGATCCCGCCGTTCCCGTTGAACCATCTCGACCAGCTTCGGAGGAAACCCGTTCCGTCGTCAAGGCGGCGGGCCTCATCGGGGTGGCCACATTGTCCAGCCGTATTCTCGGGTTCGTCCGGGATATGGTGCTGGCGAGACTCTTCGGCGCGACCCCGGCCACGGATGCATTTTTCGTCGCCTACCGGGTTCCCAATTTGTTGCGGGAGCTGTTTGCGGAAGGGTCGATGTCGGCGGCCTTCATTCCGGTCTTTACCGAATACCACACCCTGAAAGCCAAACGTGACGCCTGGGAATTGGCCAGCGCCACGTTCACGACGCTGCTCACGATCGTCACCGCCGTCACCCTGCTCGGGATTCTGGCCGCACCCGGCATCGTGTGGCTCCTCGCCCCTGGGTTTCGCGACAGCCCCGACAAGTTGGCACTCACGAGCCTGTTGACCCAAGTGATGTTTCCATATCTGATTTTCATCAGCCTGGCCGCGCTCGCCATGGGGATTCTCAACTCGTTGCGGGCCTTTGCCGCCCCGGCATTTTCCCCGGTCTTCTTCAATGTCTTCACCATCGCCTGCATGCTGTTCCTGGCGCCCTGGCTACCGGAACCCATTATCGGCGTGGCGATCGGTATCGTCGTCGGCGGGCTGGCTCAGTTTGCCATGCAGCTCCCCGGCTTGAAGGGCCGGGGCATGTTGTTCGGCTGGCGATTTAATCCCGGTCATCCCGGCGTGAAACGCATCGGACTGCTGATGGTGCCCTCGTTGCTGGGATTATCGGTGACGCAGATCAATATCACCGTCAGCACGATTCTCGCGTCGTATTTCCCCGGCGGTCCGACCTATTTGTTTTATGGAATGCGGCTGATCCAGTTTCCGCTCGGCATTTTCGGGGTGGCGTTGGCGACGGCGATTCTGCCGACCCTCGCTGCGCAGGCTGCTCGCGGGGCGCTGGACGAGCTGCGGGCCACGATCGGATTCGGACTCAGGATGATTTTTTTCATCATCCTCCCGGCCATGGTGGGATTGATCCTTCTGCGGTATCCCATCGTGCATCTGGTGTTCGAGCATGGATCGTTTACACAGTCCGACACACTGGCTACGGCCACGGCGTTGTTGTGTTACGCTGTCGGGCTCTGGGCCTTCGCCGGGGTGCGCATTATCGTCTCCGCATTTTATTCGTTACAGGATACGAAGACGCCGGCGATCACGGCCGGCATCGCCGTCCTGGCCAATATTCTTCTGTCGCTCTGGCTGATGACTCTCTTGGGTGCCGCGGGCCTGGCGCTGGCCACAGCCTTGGCGGCCATGCTGAACGGGAGCATTCTCGTCGGGGTTCTCCATCACCGACTGGGGCGTGTCGATTGGGGGGCGGTGGTGCGATCTGCTGGTCGCGTCCTGGGCGCCTGCATCCCGATGGCGGCCATCTGCTTGGGGATCGCGAGCGCATCGATGTGGACGGAGAGCGGAGGTTGGATTCTGAAGTCCGCCATGCTCTTCGGGGGCATCGGGTTGAGCATCACCGCCTACCTCGGAGTACATCTGGTGCTTGGGTCGGAAGAACTGGACGTGGTATGGGGGATGGTGAAGCGAAAACTCGGACGGGTCGCACGGAAATTCGAGGCAACATGACACAGAGCAGGACATTCAAGACGACGTGGGGTTGGGTGACGGTCACCGCTTCGAACAAAGGGGTGACGGCGATCGATTTGTCCTTCTCCGGTCGCGCCAGCGAGTCGAGATCAGCGGGAGATGATCCCGCCGGGGCCATTGTGGAAGAGGCGATGCGACAGCTGCGGGCATATCTGGATGGGGCGAGGCGTGAATTTTCCCTCCCGGTGGATTGGTCGGCCGGGTCAACGTTCCAGCGAAAAGTCTGGAGAGCGATCACCAAGATTCCCTACGGCAGGCTGCGGTCCTACCAATGGGTCGCCCTGCGGGTCGGCGGGAAACAGTATGCGCGAGCGGTGGGGATGGCCCTTGGGGCGAATCCGGTGCCCATCGTGGTGCCCTGTCATCGGATCGTCGCGCATGATGGATCGTTGGGTGGGTTTTCCTGCGGGTTGCCGCTGAAGCGGCGCCTTTTGAAACTGGAGGGAACGCTTGATCAACTCCTATCCTAGCCCATTCAGGATGGAGGAGGTCGCTCACGGGCATCACAAGGCCGGTCCGTCGCCATGAAGGCAGTGATTCAACGTGTCACACGAGCCTCCGTCGAGGTGGAGGGGGAGACGGTCGGCCGCATTGGGCGCGGCCTCCTGGTGTTGTTGGGCGTGGCCAGGGGTGATGAGGAGCGTGATTTGCTGTACGTGGTTGAGAAGCTTCACACGCTGCGGATCTTCGCCGACGAGCAAGGAAAAATGAACCGGTCGCTGAGTGAGGTCGGCGGTGCGATCCTGCTCGTGTCTCAGTTCACGCTGCTCGGTGATACCACAAAAGGGCGTCGGCCGGGGTTCGATCGAGCGGCTCCGCCGGACGAAGCGCGGACATGGTATGAGCAGGCGGCGACCAGCCTTCGGTCGGCTGGAGTGAAGGTGGAAACGGGTGTGTTCGGCGCCCACATGCAGGTGGAGTTGCTCAATGATGGACCCGTGACCTTTCTGTTGGACAGTCGACGGGAATCATCACCCGCAGTGGGTGGTCTGGGAAGGGAGTCGACGAATCGGCGTCGCGGCTGTTAAGTCTTCCGGGTAGATGCCGATAAAGAAGCAGGGAGAAAGTCCGTTTGGTTTGAGCATGGTTTGTTATACTACCTGCAAAGGGCAGGGATTGCCCGGGAGGTCGAGATGGGAAGTCCCGTTTCTCGCAGCCATCCACTCCGCCAACTCTTCGGTGCATTGACGGAAAAGAGCTTCACCGAACACCTCGGGTGGCCGGATCTGAATGTCACCGAGTATCTCTCCAACCTGCTTGTCGACTTCGCGCACAGCGAGCATCTCTACAAAATCCAGAATACCCAGGGCCGCGCGGTCGATTCGGTCGTCGACATGCTGTTCGAATCCGAAGTGCTTTTGGGCGCGCAATCCTTCGAGCGAGAGCGCGATGTGCATCGGCACATCGGAGATTTTACGCTCTTCATGACGGGGCTCTTTCCTGAATATCTCCGCCGGTTCAAGACGGTCGGTCGCATTTATCACAAGGATTTTCTGGTGGATTATGTGAAGACGGGCAAACGCTCGTACGGGTTGGTTGCCGAGTACGGCAGCTACGATCCGCAGCAGGACGCGCCGCTGTTCAGGAAGTTGTCGGAAAATTTCGAACTCTGTGTGACTGGACTGGGGTTTGTCCGCTCGGATCTGGATCGCATGCAAGATCCCACCTGCCGCCGCGTAAAAGATCTGTTGCTCAATTGACACGCACACGACCGATTCTCCTCATCCATGGTGGCGCGGGACGCCGCGCCATGACCGCCGCCCAAGCAGAGTGCCTTGAGGCCGCCCTGTCCGAAGGGCATGGTCTGCTCAAGGCCGGGCGTCCCGCCGTCTCAGTGGTGGAGGAAGTGATACGTCGACTGGAAGATTCCGGACTGTTTAATGCGGGGCGCGGCTCCAACCGGCAACTCGACGGCGTGTGCCGTATGGATGCGTCGATCATGGAGGGCCATGACTTGCGGGCCGGGGCCGTGGCGTCCATCGAGGGCATTGTCCATCCGGTCACGGCCGCTCGGCTGGTGATGGAAAAGACTGCGCACGTGCTGCTCGTCGGTCGATCGGCATCCCGATTTGCTCAGTATTTCGGATTGGAGCGCATCCCCCGTACCAGAAACGTAACGGCGGGCCCCCAACTTCGGCAGCTGCGACCCCGTGCCGGGGTGAGCCGCACGTTGCGATTGCACCAGGCGATTGTCAACACCGGCCGCCTCCGGACACGGAGTTTGGGAAAGGAAACGGTGGGGGCCGTGGCGTTGGACCTATCGGGTACTGTCGCTGCGGGCGCTTCGACCGGCGGCGTAGATGTCATGTTGCCGGGCCGGGTGGGCGATACGCCCTTGATCGGCTGCGGGGTCTACGCCGATAACGAAGCAGGAGCGGTGTCGATGACGGGATTGGGAGAGAGCATCATTCGTGTGGCCGTGGCCAAGGAAATCACCGATTGTCTGGCCGACGGCGCGAGTCCGGCCGCGGCAGCCACCCGCGTGCTCCGTAAGGTGGTGCAACGCATCAACGGGGCGGCCGGAATTCTGGTGTTGTCGCCTGACGGCCGATTCGCCATTCGCCACAGTACGCCGCACATGGCGGCCGGGGTCGTCGGGCGTGATGGCCGACCACTGGTGCGCAGCCGGTTTGCGTCGCGTTGTTGAGGGTTGATAGAGTGGCGGAAGGAATCCGACCATGCCGGCACTCTTTCACCTTGCCTTTCCTGTCCACGACTTGGCCGCAGCCAAGCGATTTTACGTCGACGGTCTCGGGTGTGTGCTGGGACGGGAATCTTCCACGGCCGTCACATTCGGCCTTGCCGGCCATCAGCTGACGGCTCATCTCTCCGCTACCCCAATCGCCTCGCAGAAGGGCATCTATCCGCGACATTTTGGTCTGGTCTTGACGCGCGAGGAAGAATGGCAAACAGTGGCCGATCGCGCGCAAGCGAAGCGCCTCACGTTTTATCAGCAGCCCCGCCGCCGGTTTCCCGGAACACGCATCGAGCACCGCACGTTTTTCCTGGAGGACCCTTCAGGAAACCTGCTTGAATTTAAATATTATGTCCACGAGTCGGCTATTTTCGGAGAGCGAGACTACACTGCAGTCGGCGACTCCGAATAACGCGGCGATGGGTTCCCGGGGGAGGCTTACTCCTCCACAGGCACCACTTCGAGGGGCTCCGAGGGGCTTCGATTGATGGATGCGGCTTTTCGGCCGTTGCTTCCGCGCTCCAGCCATCGAACGATGTGGCGTTGCCGTCGATTCAGATAGGCTGTGTGCCGGATAGGGTCATATCGTCGTGGAGAGGGAAGGATTGCCGCCAGCAAGGCTGCTTCCTCGATGGTGAGCTCCTTCGCGGGTTTCCCAAAGTGATGTCGCGCCGCGGCCTCCGCTCCGAAGATGCCCTGTCCCCATTCGGCAACGTTAAGGTACAGCTCAAGAATCTGTTCCTTGGTCAGATGGTGTTCCAGCGATCGCGTGATCAACGCCTCACGGGCTTTTCGCAAGAGGGAACGCTCGGACGAGAGGTACAGATTTTTCGCCAATTGCTGGGTGATGGTGCTGCCGCCGCGTTTGAACTCCCCCACTTCCAGGTTGTACAGTGCCGCATCCTTGATGCCTTCCCAGTCGAACCCTTCATGGGCGAAGAACGAGGCATCTTCTGCGGCGACGACGGCTCGCTGCAGCGCAGGCGCAATCCGCGCCAGCGGCACCCAGGCAAACTTGATGTGGAGTGGATGCCCCTGCTCCTTCGCCTGAGCCCGGCGGGCTTCCATCAAGGCTGTTTCCGTGGGATGGTGTTTCGCGAGGCGGGATACGTCGGGTAGCGTCACCAGCCAGTACAGGGCCAAGGCGGCGATGGGCAGCCCGATGAACGCGGTGACCCACAACAGCATCCGGCCGAACCGACTGCCTGTTGACTTGCTCATTCCTTACACTCTATCTATGTGGAGACAAGTCGCCTGACCGATCTGTTGCGAATCGCCGGACCGGAATAAGCGATCCACATCGCCCTGCACTTCGACTACGATGAAACTACTCGGCGCCGAGTTTATCAAAAGTTCCGTGTCACCAGAACAGTTTCCTGCCGACCGGTTGCCGGAGATCGCCTTTGTCGGTCGATCGAATGTCGGCAAGTCGTCGTTGATCAATTCCCTGCTGCATCGGAAGAAGCTGGCCAAGGTCAGTAAGACTCCGGGGAAAACCCGGGCCATCAACTTTTTCACGGTGCGCACATCCGACCAACACCTGCCGCTCCTGTCGCTGGTGGACCTGCCCGGGTACGGCTACGCCAAAGTATCTAAAACGATGCGAGCGCAGTGGGGGCCGATGATCGAGCAATATCTCGAGCAGCGCCAATCCCTCGGCGCGATCATTTTGCTGATCGAGTCGCGGGTGTGGATGCCGCAGGATGTCCTGACCGTGCAATGGGTGCAGTCGCTCGGCTGCGGCCTGATCATCGTGCTGACCAAGGCCGACAAACTCCGACAAAGCGAGCGGAAGCCGGCCGTCGCTGCCGTGCGCAACGCCTGCGGATTGGGCCCGGAAGTACCGATCCTGCTCTATTCGGCGGACACGCATGAAGGGCGGGATGCCTTGTGGGGAGAGATTCGCACGCAGTTTAGAACTTAATTTCGATGTACGCTTTGTTTTTGAGGTCGGCCATCCAGATCTGATACTGATCCTCGGTCTTTTGCTGGAAGACCAGGGTTTGGATTTCGGCCTTGACCTGTTCGAAGGGTCGAAACTGGCGCGGTTTCTTGTCGTCGACGCGCACGATATGCAGTCCTTCCGCAGTTTCCACGATGTCCGTCACCTGCCCAACTTGCAGGGAGGTGAGAGCCTGTTCCAGCGCCGGAATCAACTCCCCTTGCCGGACCAGTCCCAATCGGCCGCCGCGTGAGGCGTCCGCCCCGTCGGAAAAGCGAATGGCCAGATCCTCGAAGGGTTCCCCCTGTTTCAAGGTGGCCAGCAGCGCCTCCGCCCGCCCTTGAGCGGCCGCGAGCCCGTCCGGCGTTCGCGGCTTGATGAGGATTTGGCTCAATTGATATTCCTCAGGATAGGCAAAACGATCCTGGTGCTCCTGGTAGTATCGCTTCATCTCCGACTCGGCCACCATGATCAAGCCCCGCACTTCTCGGTCCACCACACGCATCAATGTCAGTTGCTCGCGGACGTTCCTGGCGGTGTTCGGGTCGGAGCTGTTAAGCGCTTCCCCCTGCTTCTTCATTTCTTCCATTGCCTGCCCGACTTCCTGATCGGACACATCCACACCCTTGTTCCTGGCGGCTTGAAGCTGCAGTTTGCGCTCGATCATCTTCGTGACGGCGATGGCCTCGGCCGTCTTGAGGCGGCGTTCCAACTCCTCGCCCCTGTAGAGTTTGCGCAGACGCTCCTGGTCGGGCAACAGGTCGCGCTTTAATTCCGACCACATGATCAGGTCGGAATTCACGACGGCCACAATGCGGTCTTCCAGTTTGGCGGCTTCCGCGGGAGCGGTCAGGAGGATGACGGCACAGACACCGAGCAGGAGACCGGTGACAAGCCGGCCGAGGAGCGGGCGGGTCGACGGAGTGAAATACGGACTCGTGCCGGCGGATATGTCCAATATGGCGCGGAGGCGAGTCGAGACGGCATGCAATCGGTGATTCATACGGGTAGTGGGATTGTACACAATCGAGACTTCAGAAGGGGAGCGTTGTTATGGAGTAGAGGAGGGAATCGTCAGAACACAGAATGCGCGCAGGGCCGACGCGTGCCGAATTACTGGCGCCCTGCTTCATCCGTCACGTATCGAGCGGCATCGGCCATGCGGATCGTCGCGCCGGTGCGGAGTTCGGCAAAGACGTCGTCCAGGCGTTTCCGTCGTTTTTCGGCCAGCAATTCCTGCCGAAGGCGTTCGCGGGTGGCTTGATCCGCCTGAAGAATTTCCTGCTCCAGCGGACTCACTTTCAGGAGGTAGTAGCCCTTGTCGGTCTTGATCGGATCGCTCAGCACCCCGGGATGCATGGAAGGAATCAAGGCATCGAGTTCCGGCTCCAGCAAGCCTTTGCGATAGGGTCCCAGGTCTCCGCCCTTGGCGCGGCTTCGCTCGTCGATTGAATACCGCAGGGCGAACCTGGTGAAGTTACCGCCGCCTTCTACCTGGCGTTTGAGGTCTCTGGCCGCGTAGACGTTCGGCAGCAGCATGACCGAGACTTGTACCTTGGGATTGGCCAGAAGTTGGTTGGCATGTTTTTCGAGGTACGCATCCAATTCTTCTTTGGAGATCTCGACCTTCGTCTTGATCCGGTCTTTCAGCAATTCATCCAGAATCAACTGCTCACGGTATCGCAACGTCTTCTCGCGGATGTCATCCGATTGATCGATCCCCTGCTTGCGCGCCTCCTGCATCAACAACTCGCGCATGATCAATTCATCGAGAAACCGGCGTTTTCCTCCTTCTTTTTCGTAACGGGCGCGGGTCGCCTGGGACAGTTCCTCCCACCGGATGTCGAACTCGGCCTGGGTGATGGAGCGTCCGTTGATCATGGCGATCACCGGCTCTTCCTGCGGCGGTTCGGTACAGGCGGCGAGTGAGCCGAGGGCACACAACGCCAATGCGGCGCTGGTCAGTCGGACGTGCCAATGAGAATGATGAGTAGTCTGCCGTGACGTCATGCGGTCGGGGGATGCATTCTGTGCGAGGATCAGGGTGAGCCTGTCTTCGGCCCTTGGTTGTTGGTACCACAGACGTGGAGGGTTTGCAAGATTGCGTTGAGTTCTGGAAAGACCAAACTCCAGTCGTCATGCGGCATCTGGAGTTCAAACGACAGTGGCGATAGGAATCGCAGCCGACGCTTGTATTGGTCCATGAGCGTCTGCACGGCGATTTCCGACACCGTGGCCTTGGAATCGAAGGTGATCACGACGGCGTGCGGCTGCTCGACCACGGAGCTCAGGCGCAGCTGTTTGGCCAGGAGTCGGATCTGCATGAGTTCGAACAGTCGCTCGACCGGGTCCTGGGGGTGGCCATACCGGTCTTCGATCTCTCCGTGCAGGAGGGCCAGGTCGCCGAGCTGGCCGCAGGACGACAGGCGTTTGTAGAGCGACAGACGTTGATGACTGTCGGCCACGTAGTCCTCGGGAATATAGGCCGAGACACTGAGGCGAAGTTCCGGATCCGGCTCTTCCTCCACCACCTGGCCTTTCAAGCGTTGCACGGCCTGTTCGACCATTTGCAGGTAGAGATCAAGGCCGATGGCGGCGATGTGGCCTGATTGCTGTTTGCCGAGCAGATTGCCCGCACCACGAATTTCCAAATCCGCGGCGGCGATGCGGAAGCCCGACCCCAGTTCGGTAAATTGCTGGATGGCCGTGAGCCGCTTTTGCGCATCCTCCGACAGGTTGCCTTCATCGGGGACCAGGAAATAGGCGTAGGCTTGCTCGCCGCCTCGCCCCACCCGGCCGCGCAGCTGGTAGAGTTGCGCGAGGCCGAAGGTATCGGCGCGATTGACGATGATCGTATTGGCCGTCGGCACATCGATCCCGGATTGAATGATCGCGGACGCAATCAAAATGTCCGCCTCCCGGTGGAAGAACTTCAGCATGACGGCTTCCAACGGTTTGGAATCCATCTGGCCGTGCGCCATGACGATGCGCGCCTCGGGCACCAACTCCTGGAGCCAGGCGCCCATCCGCTCCATGGTCTCCACACGATTATGGACGAAGTAGGTCTGTCCGCCGCGGCCGAGTTCTCGGAGAATCGCTTCGCGGATGGCCTTTTCGCTGAAGCGAAGTACCTGCGTGCGGATGGCCAGTCGCCCGGACGGCGGAGTGTTGATGATCGACAGGTCGCGCACGCTCGTCATGGTCATTTGCAGCGTGCGGGGAATCGGCGTGGCCGTCAGGGTCAAGACGTCGACCTGCGTACGCAGCTGTTTGAGGCGTTCCTTGTGCTTTACTCCGAACCATTGTTCCTCGTCGATGATCACCAGCCCGAGGTTGCGGAACTGCACGTCCTTCTGGAGGAGCCGGTGGGTCCCGATCAAGATGTCGACCAAGCCGGCCGCTGTGTCCTTAATGATGGCCTTCGTCTCCTTCGGAGACTGAAATCGCGAAATCAACGCGACACGAGTCGGAAAGGGGGCGAACCGTTCCACGAAATTATCGTAATGTTGGTGGGCGAGGAGGGTGGTGGGCACCAGCACGGCGACCTGCCTGTTCTCTTCCACGGCTTTGAAGGCGGCCCGCATGGCGACTTCGGTTTTGCCATAGCCCACATCGCCGCAGACAAGGCGATCCATCGGTTTGGTGGAAGCCAGATCGTGGGAGATATCCTCGATCGCCTTCCGCTGGTCGGGCGTTTCTTCGTATTCGAAGGCGGCCTCGAACTCGTGATAGAGCGTGCTGTCCTTCCCATATGACGTGCGATGGACCAGTTCCCGGTTGGCGTACAGATCGACGAGCTCGTGCGCCATTTCTTCGATGTCTTTCTTGACCTTCGCCGTCGTTTTCGCCCAACTCGTTCCGCCGAGCCGGTCGAGGCGAGGCACATGCGCGTCGGCACCGGCGTACCGTTGAACTTGATTCAACCGGTCGAGCGGCACATAGAGCTTGTCTGTACCCGCAAATTCGAGCACCAGAAAATCGCTGTCGAAGTCCTGCACCGAAAGCCGGCGCAGCCCCTGATATTTCGCGATGCCGTACTGCACGTGCACGACAAAATCACCGACGTTCAGGTCCTCCAATGAAGAGAGGAAGGTGGCGGCCTTGCTCTTGTGTTGCGGCTTGTGGCGGGCGCCTTTCGCAAACAGTTCTTCTTCGGTCAGCACGACCAAGCGCAGGTCGGGAGAAAGGAAGCCGGCGGACACGTCGCCGTTCAGGACCGAGAAGGGAGCCTTCTGCGCGCCACCGGCGGACAGGGCGGCCGGTTTCCATTCCACCGCCGGCCGATCATGCTCACCGAACAGCGCGAGCAATCGGCCGACCTGGCCTTGGCTGCGGGCCACCAGGACGACCGGGCCTCCCTCGCGCAAACGGTCGAGCACTTCCAATGTGTGGCTGAAGGCAGTGCCGCGCTGGCCGAGGCCCACACTCGCCGGGGTTTGCGCGGGGCAGGTGATCACCGGGTCCCAACTGGCGTCCGGTGCGGTGACCGGTTCAAGGGCGAGCGTGGCATACCCCTTGGTCGCCGCAAGAATTTGATCCCAAGTGAGATACAGCTGATCCGGCGTCGGATACGGGTTCGGGTCGGAGCGATCTTCATGGCGCAGGAAGCCTTCTTCGACGACCTGCCAACATTCGGCCGTGTGAGCCTTGAGCGTGTGGGGCTGATCCAGCACCAGCACCGGGGGCTGCGGAAAATAATCCAGCAGGCTATCCATCGCGCCGTAGACGGACGGCGCGTGCCATTCGGCATCGGCGGGAAGGGGGGCAAGGGCGTCGGGCGCGTCTTCGAGGCGGATGAGCTCACGCGCGGGCAACACCCAGGCCTGCTTGATCTTGTCGGTCGATTTCTGTGTGGCCGGATCGAAAAAGCGGATCGATTCGATGGTGTCGCCGAGAAACTCCACGCGCAGCGGATCGGGATATGCGGTCGAGTAGATATCGACGATACCGCCGCGAATGCTGAACTCGCCGGGAATTTCTACCACCGATCCCTTGCGATATCCCAGACGCAACAGACCGGAGACGAGCGTCTCCCGCTCCAGCGACCCGTTGGGTTGAAAGCAGAGCAGGGCATCGCTGAAGACGAGCGCCGGCAACACGCGTTGGATCAGCGCCGGGACGGAGGTGAAGAGCACCGTGCGGGCGGTCGTGCAGAGCCGGTGCAGCGTCTGCATCCGGCGGGCGACCAGATCGATGTGGGGGACGGTCGATTCATACGGCAAGGTTTCCCACTTCGGGAAGAGCGCGAGGTCGTCGCCCGATTGTCCGCAGAGGGTACGGAAAAAGAGGGTGTCCCGATAGAGACGCTCCGCCTCGTCGTCCGTTTTGGTGACGACCAGCCAGGAGCGGTCAGCCAGCGGTTGCGAGGGCAGGCTCTGTGTGAGCAGCGCGAGGCCGAAGCCGGTCGTCGAACCATGCAACCCCATGAGACAGGGTTTGCCCGATCCGGTGTGAAGGGCTTCTCGCACAGGCGAGAGCCAGGTGGTCAGATGCAATGGCGTGACAGGTGGCACGGGGTCCTTAGGCGTTGGTGGCGCGAATGCGTTGTACGAGTGTGGTGGTCGAGACACCGGGGACGAGCGGGATGGTGTGGACGCGTCCGCCGCGCGCTTCGACTGTGTCACGGCCCACAATCCGGTCGATCGGCCAGTCGCCGCCCTTGACCAGAACATCTGGTTGGAGGGTCGCAATGAGCGCACCCGGATCCGGCTCGGGAAAAATCACCACATAGTCCACGCAGGCCAGCGCCGCAAGGACCTCGGCCCGCTGGTGATCGGGCACGATGGGGCGATCGGGGCCTTTGCTCAGGGCGCGTACGGAGGCATCGGAGTTCACCCCCACGACGAGCACCTCACCGAGGTCGCGAGCGGCCTGCAGGTAGCGAACATGACCGATATGCATGAGGTCGAAGCAGCCGTTCGTGAAGACGACGCGGTGATGCTGTCGGCGGTGGTTGGCCAGGAGGGAAGCCAGTTCTTCTCGCGTGATCACTTTTGTGGGCATGATGGTCGGTGTCGATCCAGAGGTGCATCTTAGCAGGATGGGGAAAAAGTCCGCCACCTCGAAACCATGAGCGCCTGGGCTCGCCCGGCTACATTACGCCTTTGTGCGGCGTGGACGTGTCGCAGCGCCGTCCTTGCCCTGCGGGAGTCCCCCGAGGCGAATGACGCCGGTGCCATGCCGCTCGATCAATTGGTCGAGCACCGCGACCGCGTCGCGTTGGCGCCGGTCGAAGAGTGGTTCCGGAGCCGGCGCGAGGTCCGACAGGCCGAGTCCGACCAGACGGTAGCGGGATCGCGGCTGTAGGAGCCCGGTCAGCGCAAGGCGAATGTCCGGCCACATGTCCGGGTCATAGTTCAGCGGTGTTGCGAATTTCCGCTGCCGCGTCGTGATGTGAAAGTGCGAATCTTTCAGCTTGACCGTGAAGGCGCCGGCAGCCAACCCCTCCCGCCGGAGATCGTGCGCGAGCGTTTCAAGAAACCCGTGGACGATCGGTTCCAGGACGACCGGATCGTTCGTATCTTCCTCGAAGGTCGTTTCATGGCTCACGCTTTTAGCCTCACGGTCAGGCACCACGGGGTCCGAATCGAGGCCGCGTGCCAGTGATTGTAGTGCAGCCAGGCGTGTGCCGAAGAGACGCATGAGCGAGGTTGCACAATGCGGCGCGAGCAGATCACCGACCGTATGTACCCCGAGGCGCTCGACAGCCTCCGTGGACTTCGGCCCCATCCCCGGTAACGAACGAATCGGCAGCGGGGCCAGAAACGCCGCCTCCGTCCCCGGTTCAATCACGGCCAATCCGTCGGGCTTGTGGGCATCGGCGGCGATCTTGGCGACGGTCTTTCCGGAAGCCAGGGCGATCGTGCAGGTCAATCCGGTCGCGTCGAGTATGGCAGCTTTGAGGGTCTGTCCCAACGCCCGGGGATCGGGATGACGCGTCTGCAGCCTGGTGGTGTCCGTGTAAAACTCGTCGATGCTGGTCCATTCGGTTTCAGGAAAAAACCGGGTCGTGATGTCCTGCAGCTGGCGGTGCAGGCGCGCGTAGAGTGGTCGATTCGGCGGCACCAGAATCAAGTGGGGGCAGAGGCGCATGGCTTGGATGGTCGGCATGGCGGATCTCACGCCGAACCGCCTGACGGGGTAACTGGCGGCTGCGATGATGCCGCGGGGCGGCGGACCGCCGACGGCAACCGGTTTTCCAGCGAGTGAGGGGTCGGCGAGTACCGCGGCGGAGGCGAACATCGCGTCGATATCACCGAAAAGAATTTGGCGGGTCCATCGTGCGGACATGAGGGCTTAGCCCCTTTAGTAGGTTGCGGAAACACTCACTCTTTGCATCATCGCGCACGCTGGGCGTCACGTGCCGTCCCGTATCACTACACGCTACAGGATGCGCAAAAAGGCCGCCCAGCAAGGCCGCGGCAAGCGAAGGGGCGAATCGTACTCTTGCGGTACGGTGAGCCGCTGAGTGACGCGAGAACGCCGCTGGCGGACTGTTTCCGCATCCTGTTGGAACGGCAGGTCGATTTGCCGGTGGAGTGAAGGCATGGGCAGCGGGGCGGGGATCGATGCCGGTGGCGATGCCTCGTTGTCCACGGCGAGTTCCCGGAGTGGGCCGCGACAGGATCCACACACATGCCGGCGCGGTTGGATCGTTCGGCGGTGTCGTCGGTAGATGGACCCACAGTGTTGGCAGCGCCACGCATATTTGGCCAGGGCCGCCACGGCTGTGCCGAGCGAGTGATACAGCGTGATGCCGAGCCCATCCTGGTTCATGCGCGCCATCATGCGACGAAAGTCCGGCCCATGATTCGGGCGGCGCCTCAGGATGTCGAATTGCCACTGGTGAATCATCTCGTGCGCCAAGGTTACGATCGTTTCACGTTGTGGCTCCGGGCCGCCCTGCTGCAGGAGGAGCGCCGACAGCCGGATACGGCGCCGTCGCAGCCGCTCCTCGTCGGCACCCTGCAGGGCTTGCCTCGGTCCGATTCGGCAGACAAACATCCCCGCCGAGGAGGTCAGGCGTCGACTCCATTCAATGGGGATAGGCGGCAGTGCGCCCTGAAAATAGCGACGATTGAATTCGGTCCAGATGGTGAGCAGCGATTCGGGGGCGGGCAGCACGGTATTCCCAACCATTTTTGAAGACTCACACACACCTGCCGTGATCATGGCCGACGGTGTAGCAAGACGGTTCGGCACGGTGCAGAGCGCGCCTGTCGGCTCGAATCACCTGCCGGCTAATTCTTCCAGCACGGCGGCGGCCAAGAGCGGCACCATGATTTCGTGATGGCCGGTGAGTGCGTATCCCTTGCCGCCTTTTTGAGTCGGTCGGCGCACGACATTGGTCATCGGGCGGTAATGCGTGAGGAAATCCATGTTGACCGTCGTGATGTTCGTCAGCGAATGGCCAAGGTTGCGACCCAGTGAGACGGCCTTCAGGAACACTTCCGGCAGGATGACGGCGGACCCGAGATTGAGGTACACCCCGCCTTCCATCCCGGAGACAACGGCAGCCAGGCGGCGGAAGTCGAGCAGGGAGCCCGCACCGATCGCCGCGCCATCTGCCGAGGGGTGCATGTGAATGATGTCGGTGCCGACGGCCACGTGGACCGTGACGGGGAGGCCCAGTCTGGCTCCGGTGGCCAGCAGGCTGGTCGCTCGATTCGGAAACTGCTCTTTACGCCGGTTGATATAGAGGCCCAGTGACTCGCCCAGTCCCAGCCCTTCTTTCATGCCCAGCGTGATGGCCTCGTTGAGCATGCGGCCGGTTTCCTCCGCCATGCCGAATCGACCGGAATCGATTTCTGCGTCCACCTCCTCCGAAGTGTGTCCCATGAAGGCCAGTTCAAAGTCGTGGATAATGACCGCGCCGTTCATGGCGAGGGCGGTGACGACGCCGCGTTCCATCAGATCGACGAGCAGCGGACCCAACCCGACCTTCACCACATGGGCGCCCATGCCGACGATCACCGGCCGGCCGTGGCGATGCGCCTTGGCGATGGCCCGCGCCACCTCGCGCAGCGTTTTCACCGCGAGGATATCCGGGAGCGAGTCCAGGAATCGTTTGAATGATCGCCCGGCGGTCCAGGCCGTGGCGAAGTTCGAGACTTGCACCTTACTGTGCCGTCGCTGGAGCGGATAGGTCTTCAGGCGCGAGGCATCGATGGGCTTGATCATCGCAGGGGCGGATGGTGCTGTCGCGGGTCGCTTACGCCGGGTTGGCAAGAACGTGATCCTCAATAAGTTCGCAGAGCACATGGCCCAGCGTGATGTGGCTTTCCTGAATGCGGGCGGTCAGTGTCGAGGGAACGACGAAGGCATACTCAACCATCCCGGCCAGTTTTCCGCCGGCGCCGCCGGTCCAGGCGATGGTTGTCAATCCCAGCGCTTTGGCCGCTTCGACACCTTTGAGTACATTGGGGGAGTTGCCGCTGGTGCTGATCGCGATGGCGACGTCTCCCTGTTGGCCATGGGCGCGCACCTGGCGGGCGAAGAGTTCTTCGAACCCGTAGTCGTTGGCGATGCAGGTGATGGCCGCGATATCTGTGGCCAGGGCGATGGCGGGAAAGGGGGCGCGCTCGCGCTTATACCGGCCGACGAATTCGGCGGCGATATGGGCCGCATCGGTCGCGCTGCCGCCGTTACCGAACAGCAACACTTTTCGACCGGCACGGAAGGCATGGCCGATGAGCTGCGCGACCTGCACGATCGTGTCGGCATGGTCTCGCGCAAAGCGTCGCTTGACCTCCGCGCTCTCGTCGAACGCCTTGATGACGAAGTCTTTCATCGTGCGGAATTGTAGGGAAGCCCCCGGTCACTGTCAAACGACCCGGCGTCCAGCCTCACTTCGCGGGGGATGCGGGGGAGGAGCGTTTGGTGATCATGTTCATCGCCAGCGTCAGCATCGAGCCGACGTCCGAGACGTTGGCCGGCAGCACGAGTGTGTTGCTGGCTTTCGCCAATTCCCCGAACTTGGTGATGTACTGTTCGGCGACACGCAGCTGGACTGCTTCGTAGCCGCCGGGGATTTGTGTGGCCTCGGCAACTTTGCGCAGTCCGTCGGCCGTGGCGCCGGCGATGGCCGTGATGGCCGCCGCCGCCCCTTCGGCTTCGTTGATCTGCTGCTGCTTCTTGGCCTCGGAGGCCTTGATGACCTGCTGTTTCTCCCCTTCCGCTTGGTTGATGGCGGCATCGCGCTCACCTTCGGAGGTCAGAATCACCGCTCGCTTCTCCCGCTCGGCGCGCATCTGCTTTTCCATCGCGGCGAGCACGTCTTTAGGCGGCGTGATGTTCTTGATCTCGTACCGCAGGACCTTCACGCCCCAGGGCTCGGTCGCTTTGTCCAGTTCATTGACGACCTGGCTGTTAATGTTGGTCCGTTCTTCGAACGTGCGGTCGAGCTCGATCTTGCCGATTTCGCTGCGGAGCGCGGTCTGCGCCAGTTGCGTGATGGCGAAGCGGTAGTCGCTGATCCCGTAGGAGGCGCGTTGCGGGTCGAGCACTTTCGAATAGAGAATCCCGTCGACGCCGACTTGCACGTTGTCCCGCGTAATGCAGATCTGTTCGGGAATATCGATGGCCGTTTCCTTGAGGGAATGTTTGTACTGCACGCTGTCGATGAACGGCCAGAGGATGTGAAACCCCGCGCCGAGCGTGCGGGAATACCGGCCCAGGCGCTCGACGACATAGGCGCTCTGCTGCGGCACGACCCGCGCGGTTTTGGAGATGACGAGCAGGACGAGTCCCGCAAGAAATATGACGACCCAGAGTCCGCCGGGCATGCCGCTATCCTCCATAATGGTGCGACCTCATGATTCAGGTGTGATCCACAGGGTAATCCCCTCGACCCGTTGGACACGGGTGCGTTGTCCTTTGCTGAGCGGCTTGTTGCCGGCGTTGTGCGCATTCCAGGTGCTGCCGCGGCATTCCGCCTTGCCACGGCCGTCGGGTGGAATATCGTCGAGCACGACGGCGGTTTCCCCGCCCATCGTATCGACCGGCGACACGTCGCCCCGATCGGTTGTCATGAGACGGCGGAGTGGTTGGCGGAGGAGGACCAGCGAGCCGACCGAGAACACGGAGAACAGCAGCCACGACATCCATTCACTATGGATGACATCCAATCCCACCAGGGCCCCGACGACGAGTGCCCCGATGCCGAAGAACAACATGTAGAATCCGCCGGGCGTGACGACTTCGGTGCCGAGCAGAAACAGTCCCAGAAAGGCCCAGAGCCACCAGGTCATCACACCTCCTCAGACGTCACACGCGGTCGCATGGCACAGGAATGCTGGCGAAAGTCTATGCGCCTTTCCTGTGACCGTCAAGAATTGTGCGCAAACCCTCGTTCGTTGAAGCGGCCGGACTGCAATGGTATAGTCCGCCGATTATGCCGCCCGATACTCCCGTCAAAGCCCTGATTCTCGCCTTCACCGACGCGCCGGCGCTTGCTGCCTACGTCATCAATCGTTTGCAGCCGGAGTTGTTGTGTTTTTTCGTGCCGGAAACGGCGAAGGCGCAGGTCGAATCAGCCGTACAACCGTTGGTGCAGCAGATGCCGAAGCGCTGGGATTGGGTCGTCACGCCGGATCCGGCCGATGTCATCGCTTGCCATCAAGCCTTGTCTCGCACGATTCACGATCTGTTTCGCACCTGGGCGGTGCAGGTTGGGGAGGTGGTGGTCGATTTGACCGGCGCGACGCCGGCCATGGCCGCCGCGTTGGCGACGGCGAGCCAAACCTGGACCTCGCGTGTGATTAGCCTGGTCGACGCAAACGGGCGAGACGAAGGGGACGCGATCGTCATCGAGGGCCTCGCGAAACAATGGCTGCAAGGCAATCCCTGGGATGAAGCGGCAGTGGTGGTTCGCCGGGAAGCCAGTGACGCGTTCAATCAGGGCTCATTCAGGGCGGCCGCGACCCTGTTTCATACGCTGGAGGCTCGGGTGAGCGGGGGCCAGAAACCCCTGTATCGAGCCTTGGGGGAACTGGCGCTGGGTTATGGGCTCTGGGAACAGTTCCACTATCGCCAGGCCTGGGAGAAGTTGAAGACCTCGCTGAAGGCGCTGGACATGGCCTCGCTCTGGGGAGGCCCGCCGGGGCTCAAGGGGCTGCTGCCTTTGATCAAGGCCAACAGCGGATTTTTAGAAAAGCTGGTGCTCGACCCTGCCGACGTCAAGGAGGGCGTCGTGCTCGACCTCCTCGCCCATGCCCATCGCCGCGCGCATGTGGACCATGATCATGAGCGTGCCATGGTGGCGCTGGTGCGCGCGTTGGAGGCCTGTGCGCAGCGACAACTCTTCAAACAGCACAAGATCAAGACCTGGGATGTGCAGCCGGAGCAATTGCCCGATGCCATGCGCGACACCTGCCGCGCATGCTGTCTCGACGATGTAGACGGCAAGTACAAGCTGCCGCTGCAGAGCCAGTTCAGGGTGTTGGCCGGTCTCGGCGATCAGATTGGGCAGGCGTTTCTCCGCGACTGGCCGCGAATGAAACCCCTGTTCGACGCTGCCAATCATGCGGTGTTGGGCCACGGGTTCGAGGCGATCAAAGGCGAGCGGGTGCAACAATTGTCCGAGGTCGTAATGAAGCTCACGGGCGTGAGCGAGTCGTCCCTGCCGAAGTTTCCGACGCTGAGTCTCTAACCGCCCGTCGTACGTGAAGCGTATCTCGTTGGGCCCGAGCGTCTGGATGGAAAAGATACGAAACTTTCGGGCTCTTGAAATATGGAAACTCGGGAAGAGTATCGTGGTCGATGTCTATCGAGTGACCAAGGAGTTACCCAAAGAAGAAATCTACGGATTGGTGTCCCAAATGCGTCGTGCGGCGGTATCGATTCCCGCAAATGTCGCGGAGGGATTTAATCGGACGCACAATGCGGAATACCGACAATGTCTCTATGTCGCGCTTGGGTCCTGTGCTGAATTGGAAACTCACATTGAAATCGCTCACGAGCTCGCATTCATTGCGATGGCCCAGCGAGACGAGCTTCTGGAGCGACTCGACCATGAGTCTAAGATGCTCAGAAATCTCATCAAGCGGCTCTGACGAGATACGCTTCACGAGATACGAACGACGATGGAGATTCGCATCTACTACGAGGACACCGATTGCGGCGGGGTGGTCTACTACGCGAACTATCTGAAATATTTCGAGCGGGCCAGGACGCAGTATCTCGAAGAACGGGGAGTATCGGTCGCAGGCCTGCGCGAGCAGGGGACGCAGTTTGTGGTAGTGCATGCGGAAGCAGACTATCGATCGCCTGGTCGGTACGGGGACACGTTGGTGATCAACACGACGTTGGTGGATTCGGGTCAGGCGTCGTTTACCTTTGCGCATGTATTGCGGGAGCGGGAGAGCGGGCGTATTGTGGTGGAGGGGGCGGCCAAGCTGGTGACGGTAGATGATCAGCTGAAAGTAAAGCGGCTCGACAAACTCACCCTGGCTGCGCTACAAGGACCTCCACACACGAGGAGCTGATGGACAAACTCGGTACATGGCTGGCGGTCACGGGCGTTGCGATTGGGTTCGTCGTGCTGGCCTGGCTGCTCTTTTCCGACAATCCCTCCGACAAGAAAAAGAAGAAACCGTAGCCCCCTCGCCTCTTTGACGCAACGGCATGTTTCCGCCGTTTGTGCAGCGCTATCCTCAACGAGAGTGGTTTCTCATCGACGGTCGGGCGGCGCGTTCATGAACCCGTGTCATTGATTCAAGGCTGGGCTGCAACCTGAGGCGGGTGGAGCAGACTGTCGAGGGCCGTATTCAGGAGTGTCGCGACAATGCGGTGACCGCGTTCATCCGGATGAGCGAGGTCCAGGTAGAGACTGGCATCTTGAGCAAGAACCTGCCCGGCCTCGACGACGGTGGCTCCGTACTCGCGGGCCACGGCCCGCACGATGTCGTTGTATTCGCTGTCGAGCCGCAGCGGCCTTCCGCCGTGAGTCAGTTTCCAGGCGGGCAGCGTGAGGCTCGCCGTGAGCGTCGCTTCCTCTGCCGCTCCTCGTTGTTCCAGGAGCATGGCCAGGTGTTTCCTGGCGAGATCCGAGAACCAGTTTTCCATATTGACCGCAATCCGGAGTTCCGCTTCGGCCTGTTCCGGGCGTCCTGCCCGCTGATGAGCGAGTCCTGCCCGCAAATGCTCCGAGTGCGCCGGATTGTCCTGAAACGCGACAAAGATCAACGGCACGTGTCGGTCGCGGCAGAATCGCGCGATACGTGTGAGATTGGCTCGGTACTGTTCGGGCGAGACTCTGGTTGGCGCGGTCCTCGCGTCGACGGTCGCGTGTCCGTCACCACGGCTTCTGAGCAGATGCAATCTCATCAGGAGGCGTTCCAGCCCCCGGTACAGGTAGATTTTTTCTCTGAAGTCGAAGCGGTGCAGTTGGGCTTCCCGTGTGAATTTTTCGTGACTATCGGCGGCCGAATCAGACGGCACGACCCGGCGATCGTTGAAGCTGAACGAAGCGATCACCACATCGGGACGCACCCTGTCGAAATATTTGACCAATGAGGCATAACCCTGCAAGGAGCTGTATCCGCTCACGCCCAGGTTGATGACGTCGGCGTCCGCGCGAAGATCGTCCAGGACCTCCGGGTACGCGCTGCGGGTCGGCACGCCCCAGCCGAAGGTATTGGAGTCGCCGATTGCAAGGATGCGCGTATGAGTCGTCGAACCGATCTGTGGCGAATCGACCGCGAAGAAGCCTTGCTCGTCGAATTCGCGCAGGTATCGGGCCGGCTCATGTCGGTGCAGTTCTCCGGCGACCAGCCCTTTGAAATGTGGTCGACGTTCCCATCCCAGCTCCGGCGTGTACTGATACCAGTCCGGATTCGTCGACGCCAGGTCGGCTTCTGCGGTGAGCAGGGCGCGGGAAAGTCCTTCGAGCGCAAGTAACCCGGCCAGCGCGAACGCCAAACTGATCAGAGGCGTCATCAAACGAGGTGTCATGCAGAAGCTCCGGCTGTTGCGAGCGGACGACCGTCAGGCCGGTCGATGAGCGTGTGAGTGATGCTGTAGCGTAGTATTGAGGAAGAACTCCGACTTGCCAAGCAAAGCGTAATGTTTTGCACAGGGCGAGGCGGCCTGGGATGAGCGAGGCACAACGTGGTGGTTGGAACGAGCGGTGCGGGCTCGCGATGATTCGCGTGTTCGCCAGAGTGGCGTGTCAGGATTCCTCCAGCAGTTTCTTGACGAGCGCTTCCATACCTTCGGCCCACAGCCGGTAACCCAACGCGCTGGGGTGCAGCAAGTCGGGCATGATCTCCGTAGACAAGCGGCCGCCGTCGTCGAGAAAGCGCCGGTTGAGATTCAGAAAAAAGACCCGTCGTTGATCGGCGAGGGTGGACAGCCGTTCATTGACGGCGTCGTTCACGCGGCGAAGCGGGTCGTCGGCCGATGCGCTTCGGGGGAAAATCGCCAGGAGTAGAATCTTGGTTTCCGGCAGGCGCGTGCGCAATGTGGTGAGTATCGCCTGGATGCCCGCGGCGGTGTGTTCGGGAGGGTCTTCCCGGATCGTCGCGTTGTTTGTTCCGATCATCACGATCGCCAGTTTAGGGGTAATTCCGTCGAGTTCACCGTGCTGGAGCCGCCACAGCACATTCTCCGTCTGGTCGCTATTGAATCCCAGGTTCACGGCTCGCCGGTTGGCGTAGTACCGATCCCATACCGGACGCCCATCCTCCTCCCACCCCTGTGTGATGGAATCGCCGATAAACAACAGGTCGACCTGGCCTTGGTGGATGCGAGAAACGGTCCGATCATGCCGCTCCGTCCACCAGGCCTTGCGCTGAGGCGCAGGTGTTTCAGCGTTGAGTTGTTGCGCGGCGGCGGCGAACGAGTGAAGCGAGAGCAGCAGCAGGGCAAGCGAGCAGGTGAGCCGGGAGCAGGTCGTGAGCGCGGTGCGTGACATCACGGTCCTCCTTGATGCTGCCGCAACTGTTACAGAAGGACCTGTGCCGGATCAACCCTTCAAGCGGCAATGGGTCGTCACCTCACGGGCGTTGCTGACAGTCCCCGCGCTCTGATCGGCGCGCGAAGCGACCCTGGTGGGCGCGCTGCTGCGGCCTCAGCCGCGGCAGCAGCCCTTTGGGCTTGTCTCGGCGGAGATGGCCGAGGCCGGTTGTGCCTCCATCACGATGGCCGGGACCCCGTCTTCGGCCTGAGGAGTGAGTACGAGTTTTTTCAGCCGCGCCCAGGGAAACTCCGCGCCTGGATCGCTCCGGCGTGTCGGATCGAGTTTTGCGTGGGACACCACGTGTTTCAGGTTGGGATATTTGGCCCAACAATACCGCACGATCTGCGCCGTCGCCTGAATCTGCCATTCTGAAAACCCATCGCGGACGGTTTGGTTGTTCACCACTTCGATGCCGAGCGACCAGTGGTTCACCTTGTCGGCCCCGTCGTTTACGTCCCGATGGGAGCAGGCATTCCGCACATGCCAGGCGGCCCGGGCTTCAGGCGCGCAGGCCCAGACCACCTGTCCATGCTGCGGCTCATCTTCATCGGGCACCAGCCATTGGAACGACGCTTTGCCGTCCCGCATCACCGAGACGGCTCCGGCTGAACTGGAGCCGGCGGTCGCATGAATGACGATCGCCTTGATTCCGAGGATCGCGTCGAAGATCCGGCTCGACGTGCTCTGCTCCCAGTAGGCCTGGATACCGGGATACCACACTTCGTTGAGCATCACGTCGGAGGGGCGTCCTTTTCGCGGGAGATTGAATTGATAGGTTTTCGGGTTGGGCATGGTGTTGTCCTCCATCGTCATGGATCATGGGCATGTAGCAGCGATCGAGAGCGGTCTTGTCCCGCCGATGTTGGCGGCGGCGATCCGGCCCAGACGCCGGCAACCTATCATAAGTAAGCAACGCTCATCCCGGGATTCGGCGGTAGAACCACAGCCTGTTGGTCTGTGACGAGGCTCAAGCGGCGGGGAGCAGTCGCGTCAGTGCGACGGGGAGGATTCCTGCGTCTCGCCGCAGGCAGCAAACGGCGATGCCTGGCAGGCCAGCGGGCGGCGATAAAACTCCAGCGGCGGAGCGCCCTCGCTTTCAAACGACAGACTTTCGCCATCCAGGCGGTAGCGTCGTGAGGCTTCGAACGCCTTGATGAATGCGGCTTCGAACTCCATGCGGCGGGGTTCACACGCCATGCGTGTCGTCATGCCGTGCGACACGACGACCTCACCGGCGTTGGGTCCAAACCAAATGGCAGCCGCATCGCGATTACATCCCGCATGGCCCGACACCCGTCCCCCTTGAAATGCCAGGATGACTGGTTGCCCCTGATCCGCAGAAGGCATCGTGCGATTGCCCCAATGCGCCAGTTCCCACCGGTTCCGTTCGGCGACCTGCTTCATCACGTCCGGCGAAGGGGTCGAGACGCAGGCCGTCAGCAGGACGGATGCCAAGAGGGTGCTATGGAACCGGCGCATGAATGTTCTCATGGGCGATACACCGCTCCGGAAGCCTGACCGATACTGATCGCCGGCCCGTCGCTTTCGCGTCCGGCAAGAAAAATACGGACGAATGTACTGCCTACTGGGAATATACTACGTCCCCCCCCTCTTGACCAAAGGAGACAAGTTACGTATGGTACGCGCGTGTTCGACCTGAGAGGGCGCCATCCGATGTTAGGTGAGCCTCGGTCTTTCGCGCAGCCTCAGACCCTCCAGACTTACCTGGACAGCACACCCATCCATATCGCAACGTGGAGGTTGAGCAATGTCTTCGTCGGATCCTCCTGACACAGACGTTTCGCCCTCGGCCGGTCAGAGCGCCGTTCAAAGGGAAGTAGACAGCTCCTCAGGCGGCGAAGGTCCGGCCTCGCTGGACACGCTGCGTGTGGTAGCGATCGGCGCCTCGGCAGGAGGGCTGGCAGCCCTGGAGCGCTTCTTCAGTACGCTACCCTCGAATCCCGGTGCCGCATTTGTCGTCATCCAACATCTCAGTCCCGACTACCCCAGCCATATGCAAGAGCTACTGGCCCGGCACACCGACATGCCGGTGCGCCAAGCACAACATAATGAAACGTTGCTGCACGACCATTGTTATTTGATCCCACCGGGCAAGCTGCTCACGCAGCAGGACGGCCGGTTGGTGCTGGAGGCGCGCGGCGATCTTCCGCTGCATCAACCGATCGATCATTTCTTCCGCAGTCTCGCCTCGTACGGGGCGCGCGCGGCCGCAGTGGTGCTGACCGGGACGGGCTCAGACGGCAGTCGTGGTCTACAGACCTTGGCAGAGTCCGGGGGTGTGGTGTTTGTCCAGGATCCCGACAAGGCCGAGTTTCAGGGCATGCCCAGCAGTGCCCTGGACGCTGTGCGGCCGCACCTCGTGGGAGATCCGAGTGCGCTCGCATTAGGGGTCTATTGGTGGCTCAGAAATCCGGAGACGTTCGACGTGTCCGGTCGAGGCGGTCGGATCACGACGTATCAGCGGATTCTCGCACATCTGAAGAATCTATTCGGGATTGAGTTTGAGCTGTACAAGCAGGGAACCATTCTACGACGGTTGGAACGTCGAATGGGGATGTGCGCCGTGAGCGACCTGGAATTGTATTTGAAACTGTTATCGGAGGATCAGGAGGAATCGAAGGCCTTGCTCGATGATTTGCTCATCGGCGTGACGTCGTTCTTCCGCGATACACGTGTGTTTGAACACCTCCGCGCCGAAGTCATTCCCGAACTGGTGCGGACCCGGCTGGAGCAGAAGGAGATACGATGTTGGGTGCCCGGTTGCGCCACCGGTCAAGAAGCGTATGGGCTGGCGATGTTGCTGCACGAGGCTGCCGCTGCGCAAAACTATCAGGGGCAGTTGCGGGTGTTCGCCACCGATGTCCATCGCTCGGCGCTTGAAACCGCAGGCATTGGAACCTATCCCGAAGAGGAACTTGCGGCAATCCCTCCGGAATTGTTCGAGCGTTATGTGGTGCGGCTGACGAGTAAGAGCGGCCGTGTGGCGCCACTCCTACGGAAGATGGTGGTCTTTGCGCCGCACAATGTGCTGGTGGACCCGGCGTTTACCAGGCTCGATTTGATCAGCTGTCGCAATCTGCTGATCTACTTCGATACTCCGGCGCAGGAGTTGGCGCTGCGCACGTTTCGCTTTTGCTTGAATCCGGAGGGGATCTTGCTCCTCGGTGTGAGTGAGGGGATCGGATCGCTACACGAGGACTTCACCGTCGTGGATCCCCGGCTCCGTGTATTTCGCAAACTGCGGGGAGCAGCGGCCTCCTATTCACCGATGGTGCGGAAATCCTCTCTCATTCACACGACGGTGAGACAGCCGCGCCTCCGTGCTGAGGCAGTAGAAATCGGCGAGAGTCGTCTCCTCTCCGTCTACGACAGCATTTTGACGCAATGCCACGTGGCGGGGCTGCTGCTCGACGATCACGGACGTTTGGCCCATGTGTTCGGCGACGGCTCGCGTCTCCTGTGCATTCGAGAAGGCCGGCAGACCGACCGAGCCGTCAAATTGTTCCCAGACGCGCTTGAATCGTCCGCGACCGGCTTGATCCACCGCGCCACCATGGCGAAGCAGGTGTGCCGTTCTGAACCGATCCACCTCACGCTGGAGGACAAGCCCACGACCCTGATCTTGACGGCGACGCCGTTCAGCGACCGCCATGGCAATACGTCGGTCCTCTTGTCCGCTCAACCTGTGCTCCACGCCTCGCAGGACGTTGCGCTTGCCGCGGAGGGGGTGACCCTGCCTTCCGAGTTGGAGGATTCGTATCGCCAGCGTCTCATGGATCTGGAGCGGGAAGTGTCAGTGACCCGGGAAAACCTGCAAACGACGATTGAAGAGCTGCAGACGACGAACGAAGAATTGCAATCGAGCAATGAGGAACTGCAGTCCGCGAACGAAGAACTGCAATCGGCCAACGAAGAGCTGCAATCGGTCAACGAAGAGCTGCACACCGTGAATTCTGAATACGACCAGAAGAACCGAATCTTGATTGATCTGAACCGCGATCACGACAACTTGCTCAACAACACGGACGTGGGCATCATTTTCGTCGATCGCCATTGCCGGATTCGACGGTTCAATACGGCTGCCACCGTTCTGTTTCGCCTCATCCCGCGGGATGTGGGGCGCGAGCTCAGCGACATTACCTCGGATGTGCCCGACGAAATCGGGGTGCACCGCTTCGTTCGTCAAGTGATCGATGAAGGCATGCAGCACGAGCAAAGCATTGAGCTGTCCAGCGGGCGCTGTTACTTATTACGTCTCGCTCCCTACCGCACGGAAGACCGCACGGTCGAGGGTGCGCTGGTCACGATTACGGATATGACGCGTCGGCATCAACTCGAGAATCGCTTGCGTCACGGGCAACGCTTGGAAGCCATCGGACGATTGGCCGGCGGCATCGCACATGATTTCAACAACCTGCTCTGCGGAATTCAAGGGTATGCGCAATTGATGGAGCAGCGCACCCAGGATGAGGAACAGTTGAAGCCATTGCGTGCGATTCAGGAGGCGACGGCTCGCGCAGCGACGTTGACGGCGAATCTGCTGGCGTTCGGTCGGAAAGCGAAGCTGGAGTCGAAGCCGTTGGATTTTCATCAGCTCATCCGCACGACATTGGAACTGGCCAATACCAATTGGCACGACTCGATTCGCATGAGAATGGCGTTGGAGGCGCCGTATGCGATCGTGGTCGGGGATTCCGCGCAGTTGCAGGCGATGGTCCTGAATTTGCTGATCAATGCTAAAGATGCCATGCCACGCGGCGGCGCCATCACCATCTCGACCTACGAGCACGAGGTGGATCAGGTCAAGGCGGCGGAGCTGCGGCCTCCCGTCGAGCCCGGTCGGTATTTGGTGATGAACATCGCCGATCAAGGTAGCGGCATCGCGAGTGAATACCTCGAGCATTTGTTTGAACCGTTTTATACGACGAAGGGTGAGGCGGGAAATGGGCTCGGACTGGCCGCCGTCTACGGAACGGTGAGCGAGCACGGCGGCGGCATACAACTGGTGACCGGGGAACAGGGCACCGCGTTTCGTATTCACTTGCCGCTGTCGGCCGCGGGCTTGGAGGTGACGACGCGGCCTCCTCATCGGGAGGCCGCGAAGCGCGGGAGCGGACGAGTGTTGCTGGTGGACGATGAGGTGGCCATTCGCGACATGGTCGGGGAGTTTCTCGGCGGTCTCGGATATACGATCACAACGGCCGACAGCGGTCCGCGCGCCATTGCGGCCTACCAGCATCAGGAGCGGTTCGATGTCGTGCTGTTGGATGTAACCATGCCAGGTATGAACGGAGTGGATGTGTTTCACGTACTGCGCGAGATCGATCCGAGAGCGCGGGTGCTTCTCCTCTCCGGGCACGCGTTCGGGCAGGTCGATCAAGAACTATTGGAGCAGGGACTGTGCGGATTCGTGAAGAAGCCTTTCGACCTCGTGGAGCTCTCCCACCTCGTGGCGGGGCTTTGCGCGAACTGACGCGACGGGTTACGGAGATGTCGAGACAGCCGTGGGCGATCCCCTCGTCAGACGGTTTCTAAAACGTGAACACGAAGGGCAGACCGTGCAGGCGACGGGGAGCGCGTTCGGCCCCACTTGGAGTCCTGCTTGACAGGCATTCTGGAGGTCCATCCATTGGCGCTGCCACGATACCGACATGCAAATGCTGCAAAACGGGACGACGGTAGGCGGAGCGGTGGTTGCGAAGGCGAGGCGGGGCAGCGTCGCGGGGCGCGGAGTGACAAAGAGGGTCGTATGCACACATCGCAACCCTCCTGAGACTCGTTCGACCAGAACTTCCATATGGCGGGTTCGGTCGGGGGCGTCGCAGCGGTACGGGAGGCGAACAGCCTGGCCGGTGCCGGTCACCCAGCGATAAAGCCGCTCATAAAAATAACGTGTTGTCCCCCCGGTGATGAAGGCCAAAATCGAGGTGCCTGTGAGAAACCGGCCCGTGCACTCGACGGTGCCGAAACTGTCGGCGCGGAGATCCCAAGCGCGGTCGACGGATCGAATCGTCAATGCCTCGTCCAATTCGATCGCAATCGAACCGGCGTCACGCGCATCGATGTCGGACTGGTTCACCATGATACGGGCGAGTGCAGTGTAATCCCACGGCAGGATTCCGTCAAGGAATAGGGAGTAGGACGAGTCCAGTGACTCTACCTAGGTCGAACAACGGTTTTCGACCGGTTCTTCGCAACGACGGTCGGACAACCGAAGCCGGCGGCGATCTTGTGGGGTTCGAAGTGTGACCGGCATGTATGCGTCACAACGAGGCTTTACCTCAGCATGAATCTCACAGACTCGAAAGGGAATGCCTTCGCCCGTGTGCCGTCGAAGATGTGTAGGATGGGAACGGGCGTTCTCAGGTTCATGGAGGCGGATTGTAGGATGAAGTCGAATTGCCTGCCATGCCGAAGGGCAGATGATGCGATCGAGCGTTCATCACCATCAACATGAGCATGTATTACAACGGCGGGCGAAGCCGATACAGCACATGCCGGCGGAGCCCGGATTCGAGAGACACCTGAGGATGGTCGAACTCGGTGTCAGGCCGCATCCCGAGGCGCTCCATCACGGCGCGCGATTTCAGGTTGGTGATCGCGGTGAATGCCACAAGGTCTTTCAGATGAAGTTGCTGAAAGCCGAACACGATGGCTGTCTGCGCAGCTTCGGTCGCATAGCCCAGACTCCAGTATGATTTGGCCAAGCGCCAGCCGATCTCCACGCAGGGGGAGAAGGGGAGGTTGTTCGATGGAACATGTAAGCCAACGAAGCCGATGAATCGCCCCGACGCCCGTTCCTCAACCGCCCAGAATCCCCAGCCTCGTTCGTCGATCAGTTGCATCACCTGTTGAGCAAAGGCATCACTCTGCGCCCTGTTCCATACCGCGGGATAGTACCGCATGACCTCGGCGTCGGCATTCATTGCGGCGAACGGCTCCAGGTCTGATGGGCGCCATTGTCGGAGTATCAGGCGGGGAGTGGGGAGTTCAATGGGCGGGCTCTTGATCACTGGGACGCCTCGCTTGGTCGAGCGCCGGAAAACCACTCGGTATGCTGATCCCCTTGTCGGCCCAAATAGGTGACGCGCTTGCCCCGAAGGAACGCGAAGTAGCCCTGCACACCCGCCTTGACTGTGCGCTCACAAAAGGCCCGAAATCTTTGCCCATGCTGCTGACTGTCGAGGATGGCGGCGTTGAGCAGCGCCGTGTCAAAGTGTTCTGAAATCGGAGGCAGGCCTTCAATGAGGAGGGGCGCGGTCACCACGGCCCCCGTGGCGCTGTAAAAGGAAAAGGCGCCAAGGGCATAATCCACATGGTAGTACTCGACACCCTTGGCGATCAGTTTGCCGACGATCTCAGGAAAGGGCATCGATCCCTTCACGGTAGCCTTTGCCAATTCCGCAATCTCGTTCGCGTTCATGTCTAGCTCCCTGTACGAGCACCGGCGGTGATGACATGTCACCCGCTACTGTCATGCGCGGCTCGTGCCGACCTGTTTGTCTTTCGGCACCGCATATCGCAACTCTGCGAAGCCGGGCCCGATCTTGCGCACGGATACCAATTGAAGCGGCGGATTCGTGACGAGGCGTGGAAAGAGTGGTTTGCCGCCCCCCAGCGTCACCGACCCGACTTGCACGATCACTTCGTCTAGCAAACCGGCATCGTAAAACTGCCCGGCAAGATCGCCGCCACCCACGATCCAGATGTTCTTTGAGCCCGCAGCATGCCGCATCTCAGCATGAATGGTTCGAACATCGCCTCGAACCAGACGAATATCGGCGTTCGGCACTATAGAATGTGGACGGGTGGAGAACACCCATGCAGGCTGGGAATAGGGCCAAGGCGCGCCAGTCTGTGCGGCAACGTTTTCGGCATGGCGGAGCATCCATTCGTAGGTCGCCGACCCCATCGCTAAGGCTCCGACGTCCGCAATGAATGAGGGATAACTCGTCTCGGTCACGTCGCCCAGCGGAAACAGCCAGTCGAGCGAGTCGTCTTCGGTGGCAATGAACCCGTCGAGGCTGGTGGCTGTGTAGTATTGTGTCTTCATACGAAGTGGTGTGGGGGTGGATCGGTGAGTGCTCATCTGTCACGAAGCTGTTCGTCGAACTGTTTCGCCGCAGGAACAGCCAGAGAATGCTGCCGGCCATATGACCATGAATCCACGGCATGTTTCCACCAGCATCTTCCTGACTGAGGAGGAAGTTCAAGGAGATTGCCCCTGGGTAGGAGGAGGCTGGTGGTCTGGGTGCGATTGCGTGCAAGGCGGACATCATTGCTGCCGGCCAGGAATGATTGTGGAGCTTCGTGCCGAAGACTGCTTCGTTAGCCTCTTCTTCCAAACCCTGCCCTCGTCATGACGTCCGCCACGTTCTGGCCGTTCACGAACACATCGGCGAGCGTGCGGCCGTAGACATCGCGGCCGTGGGGAATAATCTTGATCGTGCCGTCCTGCATCAGTTGCTCCAGCCGCATGGCCGCTTCCCGGCCGCCAGGTTCCGACAATTCCGGCGCGTGGTAGCCGCGAATGCGGATGCGATCCGTGCCGTAGCGAATCGTATCGCCGTCGACCGTACGTACTTGCCAGCCTTCCACGGTCCGCTCGAATCCGCCCATGGATAAGGCGTGACGCGGAAGGGATCTCAGCCCTCGGCTGAACGAATGGGATTTTTTCGCAAACGGGTTTTTGTGCGGGCGAAGGCCTCGCTCATGATGCCCTGGTCGATACCGTGGCGCCTGATGCTGGGGGAGCGGTTGACGCTCTTCCGGTGTCAACCCCCAGCAATTCTGGCAGTGAAACGGCCCGGGATTGTTCGTGGCTGCCGGGGTGTAGGTGTGCAGGGTGGACCGAGTCTCCTCCATGACGCTGAGGGCCGGCGGGGTGGGTGAAGCGACGAGGAGCAGCAGCGTGAGTCGGCTGAGCAGGCGGGACACACGTTCGTTTCTGTGCAGCATTGAATGACGTCCTCCGTATCGTCTCGTCCGGATAAAGCAGGCTCTGTGCCATGCGCCGATCGTCGACGCCTGCGATTGACAAGCCGAAAAACCGCGTGCTCAAATGCCGGCGAAGCGTATCTCGTGAAGCGTCGTTCGCCGGAAGGTCCGAGCGTCTGGCTGCTCCCCGCGAGATACGAACGACGAATGACGATTCACGGAGGTTGAGCTCATGGATATGTTTGGAAAAGTGGGGCTGGTTGAGGTGCCGATCCTGATCGCACCGGATCAGAAGGCCTGGATGGATCGCATGATCAAGGAAGGCAAGATCGCGATTCCTCCCGGCGGAACGCTGGAAAAAGGTTCGTTGTATTCAATGTTTGTCCGCATGCTTCTGCATAATGCGATGGAAGAGCAGAAGCGCCAGGAAGCGTTGGAGATGGACGACGAGGACGACGACGAATAAATAGCCGTGAATCGTGAAACGTCGTTCGTGAAACGATGAATCCGCGCTTCAGGTGCCGGGGATTGTATCTGAATGGATGCATTTCGTATCAGTTTTGATACGAAATGCATCCGAACGACGCTTCACGAGAGACGAGCGACGGTGCTAGAGGTTCTTGAATGCAGCCTGCGCGGCACTGATCGTCCGGTCGATGTCTTTGGGCGTATGGGCCACCGACATAAACGCGGCTTCAAACTGCGACGGGGCCAGATAAATCCCCGCCTCCAGCATCTGATGGAAGAACTTCGCGTAGGCCTTGGTGTCGGCTTTTTTCGCTGATGCCCAATCCGTCACCGGCCCCCCAGTAAAGAACGCGCACATCATGGAGGCGACACGGGTTTGTGCGAGTGCCACGCCCGCTTTGCGCGCTGCCTGCCCGATGCCCTCGGACAGCGCGACCGACCGGTGTTCGAGCTGTTCGTAGGTGCCGGGCTTCTTTAAGCGCTTCAGCGTTTCGAGACCGGCCGTGACGGCCAGCGGATTCCCTGATAACGTGCCTGCTTGGTAGACGGGGCCCGATGGCGCAATCATCTTCATGACGTCCTTCGCACCGCCGTACGCACCCACCGGAAGTCCTCCGCCGATGATCTTCCCCAGGATCGTCAGATCAGGCTTGATCCCGTAGAGTGTCTGCGCTCCTCCGTATTGCACGCGGAAGCCGGAGATCACTTCATCAAAAATCAGGAGCATGCCGTGCGCGTCAGTCAGTTTGCGCAAGCCTTGTAAGAACTCGGGCGAGGGCGGGATGACGCCCATGTTGCCCGCGATCGGTTCGACAATCACACAGGCCAGCTGCCGGTAATGTTTTTTGACCAATTTTTCCGTCGTGGCCAGGTCGTTATACGGCGCGGTCAGCGTGTGTTTGGTGAAATCTTCCGGCACTCCGGGGCAGTCTGGAATCCCGAGGGTGGTGAGTCCGGATCCGGCCTTTGCCAAGAGGTAATCGCTGTGGCCGTGGTAGCAGCCTTCGAACTTCAAGATACCGTCTCGTTTGGTATAGGCGCGGGCGACTCGAATGGCGCTCATGACTGCTTCGGTCCCCGAGCTTACCAGCCGTATCAGCTCCATGGAGGGCAGGGCCTCGTGAATCATCCTGGCCAATTGAATTTCCAACTCGGTCGGCGCGCCATAGCTTGTGCCCTTTGTGGCAGCGAGCTGAATGGCCTTCGTCACGGTGGTCGGGGCATGGCCAAGGATCATCGGCCCCCAGGAGAGGACGTAATCGAGGTAGCTGTTTCCGTCGGCATCGTAGAGGCGGGCGCCCTTGGCCCGTTCAATAAATCGAGGTTGCCCCCCCACTGAGCGAAACGCCCGTACCGGGCTGTTCACGCCACCGGGAATGATCTGTTGTGCCTCTGCAAAGAGCTGCTCCGAGCGTAGTGTTTTCATGGGCCTCTTTCATCGGGGTGAGTAGGCGCGCAACCTACCATGAGAAATTCAAAACGGTCAATTCCGTCGGGGCCGTGCCCTTTGTGGCGCATGGACCTTGTTGCCCGCAACAATGTGATACGACCCGGTATCTGAAGAGATACACCGTCAGGGCCTTGCTGGTGGGGCGAGGCAGGTTTCTTCAGCAAACGTGAGGGTTTAGATCTGTGTTGTCCAACGGCGCAAGTCTTGCTGATTGCTGGGTATCACTGCGTAGGAGAACATGATGCGAGTAATCTGTTCATGGTGTGAGAACGAAGGCCGACCCGCATTGGTGCGAGAAAAGGCTCCGCTAAGCGACAACCGCGAAACCCATGGAATCTGTTCCGATCACCTCCAGCAACTGGGGGTGGGGAGAGATCCACTGGTGCCCTGTTGTGAGGAGGGTGTCTTGCCTCGCTATGAACCAGTCCTCACCACCCGACGATATGCCTCCTCTGCTGCGCTGCTATGATGGACAACTGTCAGCCCCTGCACTGGGCCGGCGACAAAAAATGTCCGTTCTTGCCGGAATGTTACGTGGGGCTTAGTTCGATCAGGTCGCGCTTTTCCCGCTGGACCCATTTAAGCCCGTGAAAAGATTATAAGTCTATCTGACGTGGCTTGCTGGTGCGGGTCTTGCGCCCATTGAGGCGATCGGCGAACGGCAGCGTATGGAGTGAACCCGTGAAAGTCCTCTGTGCCTGGTGTGTGCGAGACGGCAGACCGGCGTTTCTACGAGAGAAATGGCCGTTCGAGGATCCCAGCGAAACGCATGGGCTCTGTGCCGACCATTTCACCTCGTTGAGCGCCAGCGTGAATCAGGTTGTGACCTCCAGGGTCTGGTTCCTCTCGCGTGTGCACGACCTCTCCTGGGGATTGACCCGCTGGGCGCAACGAATGCGGGGACGGTTCCTCTCTCTCTGCTGACGGTCGGTCTCGAAGAAGTGCCCGGTACCCAGACACGAGTGCCGGGCTTCCAATCCTACCCGAGTTTTCCTCGCAAGAGATTCAATCCTTGCTCGATCACCGTGGTATCAGGCAGCTTGCCTTCCGGCGTCAACTTATCGACGAGGCCGGGGAGCAAGTTTGCCAGTTGACCGCCCGTGGCTTCCGGGCTCAGCCCGACTTGTGATGCGAGTTGCTTCAAGAGGTCGTTGCCGAGACCCTGCTGAATCTGCTCGGGCGAGATAGGGAGATTCTTTCCTGTACTGACCCAGGAATTGACGATCTCGCCCAGCCCGTTCTTTTGAAAGGCTTGAATGAGTCCGCCGAGCCCGCCGACGGCGCTCTGTTGCCCCAATAGGCCGACCACGGCTTGCATGAGCGGGTTCTGGTCGTTGCCGCCCCCCATCATGCCGGCTGCTGCTTGTCCGAGTTGATCGAGCAGTCCCATCGCAACCTCCTTCGATAAGCGAGCAGTCGAATGACCTAGCGACCGCTTGGTTTAGATCCCTTCGCCCCGGTGGATTTGGCCGTCTTTCGTTCCATGGCCAAGGGTGGAGCGAACCAATTGTGACGACTGCGTTTGTGCCGCTCGGATACGGCCAAGACTGCGTGAAACGGGAGGCCGTTGCCCGTGGCATCGTCGGATTCCTTCAGGCTCCAGGCCTCGCCGGCCTCGCTCAAAATTTCGACGAAGGTTTCGAAATCGTCCTCCTCGTCGGGCTTTGTCAGCACCTGGTCGGCGTCCGTGACTACGACGAGGTAGCCCTTCGCCGGCAACCAGTCGAGGTCCGCCAAACATTCTTCGAGGGCATCCCAGTTGTGGCCGAAATAATCCGGGAACGAGAAGACCCGGCTGAACTCATCCAGCAACCCAGCCTTGGTTTTGCATTTCTTGCCGGAGACGGTCTTGGTAACAAAATGAGAGGGGACGGAGAGTAGTTTATCGAGCGCTTCTCCCTCGGCATGCACCAGGAGATGCGCCCAGGGTTTCTTGATCGATTGGAGTGCGGTAATCGACATGTCTCCTCAATTCATCGGAATAAAAGAGCGATAGTGATCGGCCGTGTAATAGGCCTTGCCGCTGCGTTGGTCGATGACGATCCGTTCGGCTCCACGATTTCTCCCCGCCACTTTCGGCTGCACATCGTATTCACGATACCGACCGCGCGGCAGTACACGCTCGCGATTCTGGAACGTCCTTCCTCCGACATACCCAGGTAGGGGTTCCCCGTGTCGTTCCTCAATGGCCTTGAGGGTCTCCCGGGCGGCTGCAGGGACGGCGTCACGAACATCCCGCTGGGTGGCCTGGGGCCCGGCGCGAACGGATCCATCTTGGGCGGCTGGGGCCTGGTCGGACACGGAAGCGCGGGTGGAGACCGGCGCCTCCTGCAGGGTGCTGGGTGGTTCGCCGGCGACGGAGAATCCCAGCTGCAACAGGAGAGTCGCGCAGAACCAAAGGAGAAGAGCTGTGAGGCGTCGACTAGACATCGTCATTCGCCACCGGTGATATCGACAGGATCAGACCCTAACATGTCACATGGGAGCGGTCAACGTGGCAGGCCGGGGCTCCGGGGCCATGCGAGTCGCGTTACACCGTGTCGTTCGGCAACTCCGTTCCATGCATGCGTGTGAATAACTCCCAATCGAATGGTTTGGGTGACAACGCATGGAGCGGAATCGTTTCCATCCGGTGGGGATCGTGATACGCCACCATGCAGCCGACGATGCTCTCCGGTTGCTCGACGAGGCGGCGGACCGTTTCGTAGGCCAAATGCTGCGCGATCATCTTGTCTTCCGGCGTCGGAGGAGCGCCTCGCAAGGTGTGTCCGAGAATCGTGGCCTTCGTCGCCGACGCCAGCGAATACTGACCGGAGGTTTCTTTGCGCGGCGGCCAGGTGGCAATGGTCTGGGCCACATAGTCGACCAGCCCGTGGACGCCGCCCTCCTTGTGATGACGGTGGGGTGTCCGTTCCGCCACGATAAAGATGTGGCTCTTGTTGGGGACACCCAAGGTGCGTTTCAGCGTACCCAGCACCACCTCCTCGATGTACGCGTCGGGATCAGGATGTTCGTTGACCAGGATGCCCTCCGCCCTGGCCTGGTAGGCGCAGGCCAGCGCCAGGTGGCCGGATCCGGCGCCCATGACCTCGACGAAAAAGATGCTGCCCATCGCCGCGCTGGTGGCCTTAAGCGATTCGATGGATTGATTGGCGAGCGCGACCGCGGAGTGGAAGCCGAGCGAGGTCGTACCGGCGATATTGTTGTCGATGGTTCCGGGAATACCCACCACCTGCACGCCGTACGTTTCATGGATGGCCCGTGCGCCGCGCAAACTTCCGTCGCCTCCTAGGACGACCAGTGCGGAGTCCTCGAGATAGGGCGCGAGGGAGCGCATGGCCGCGCGTTGCACCTGTTCGTCTTTGAAATCCTCGAAGCGGCTGCTGCCGATGGGGCTGCTGGCGTGGCTGCTCATGCCCCGGGTATCTTCTTCGGTGACGGCATCGATCCAGTTATTGGCCAACCCCAGGAATCCGTGCCGAACGAACAACACGTCCAGCCCGAAGCGATTCCCGGTGACGCGCAATTCCTTCAGGGCCGCCCCGCCGCCGCCGAAATCTCCGCCGGACACCAGGGCCAGGAGGCGCTTGATCCGCCCCGGCTTGAGCGTGACGCGCTGGCTGCGTTCCTGTTCCACGGTTACCCAGGCCTCCCGCGCCACCCGGTCGCTTTCGATCAAGCCCACGGCGGTGGAGTAGCCGGAGAGTTTGCCGTGCTCCAGGGTGAGCAGCACCACGTTGTCCTGGCCTTCCTTATATTCGCCGAACTCGGAAAAGGCTTCGCGGAAAGGGCGAGGATCCAGATAGATGCGCAGCGCGCGCAAGGTCGAACTATGCGTATACAGACAGAGCACTTCTCCTGGGTGGGCACGACCCAGCCGGTGTAGCCCGTCGATCACATCGACGTAGAGATCGAAAAACGAGTGCCCGCCGGGATAACTGTACAAGGGGTGTTTGATCAGCCGCTTGGCGGTTTTCGCGTCTACTCCAAAGGCTTGTGCCGCTGCGTCGATCTCCGCTTGTTTGTCCATGCCCGTGACCCAACCGAAATCCTGTGACTCCAAGGTCGCCTCGATATGAGGATGCACGGCATCTGCCCGGTCCTGCAGGAGTGCGTGGGTGATGCGACGGCAGAGTTGTTCGGTATTCGGGCTGTGGCTGATGAGGTGGAGGAATGTGCGAGGATCCAGATAGTTGCGGAGCTGCAGGTACCCCAATTGTTGGCCCACGACGCCCACCATGCGGGCCAGGGCTGCCCCGACCGCGTCTGCCCTGGGCACACCGCGCTCGGCATCCAACACATTCGCCAGTCGTCGACCGACACGATGGGTCTTGCTTTCCACTTCCGAGACCCCGTGTCGCATCGTGAGAAACAGCGTGCGATCGCCGAGGTCTCGGGGCAGCAGCCAGAAGCGGTCGTCACCTAGGTCGAGCACGATACGCCCTTCGGCAAGTTGCGGGGTCAGCTGGGCTCGCGGGACGATCGCCACCGGCCGTCGATGGGTGGGCTTTTGCGTCGCGCCGATCGGAGCGCGATACAGCGGCGCGAGGTCACCGCGCGCGAGCAAGAGGTTCCAGGCGGCGAAGTACACCACCGGGTCGCCGCCACAGGCCTCTGTCAGCAAGGCCTGTCGCGCGGCGCGATAGGCCTCGGCGCTGGGTAGGCCGGCTTGTGCCCGCTGGATGAAGGCCTTGATGCGGTCGACTGCGGCCCCTGCGCGCTCCAGTCTGTCGGTGGATGGTAGAGGGGGAGGCGGCAGCAGATATCGCCCGCTCGAGACGCGCTGAGCGAGGGTGTTACCATACGCCAATAACCCGTCCAGCGTCACGAAATCCAACCGGTCGCCGGCCTGCTTGTCCGATCCGCTCATCTTCGGCCTCGTAGGGTTCGAGTTGGGACGATCACGCCAGGTTCTCCCGCCCGCGATGTCTCCATGCATCAGGGAGAGTTCTTTTGCGGCGCGGGGACGGGTTTGTTAGAATGACCCGTCCGAGGAGTCACACGCGTATTGAGCCTCACCGTGTACGTACAAGATGGTGTGTCGGGCCACTCTTGTCAAGGCAGAAGCACCGCACCATGCGTAAAGCCAAAATCGTTTGCACCATCGGTCCGGCGAGCGATGGCGTGCGCGTGCTGGATCAGCTGATCCAGAGCGGCATGAATGCGGCTCGATTGAACTTTTCTCACGGGACTCATGACTCCCACGGGCACGCGATCAAAGTCATTCGCGAGTCAGCCGACCGTCAGGGCGTCGCCGTCGCCATCATTCAAGATCTGCAGGGCCCGCGCATTCGGGTCGGCGAGGTCGACGGGGTGTTGGGGTTGGTCGCCGGTGGCCGTGTCCGGTTGCGGACGATGACCTTGCGATCCGGCGGGCAGATCGGCGCCCGGACGGTGCGCCCTGCCGACGCGATGCAAGAAATCCCCGTCACCTACCAGGCGCTGACCCGTGATATCAGGCCAGGGGCCAAAATACTCATCGATGACGGGCTTGTGGAATTGACGGCCGACCGCGTCGTCGAGGGCACGGTGGAATGTACGGTGGTGGTGGGCGGCCGCGTGACGTCCCACAAGGGGATGAATCTACCGGGTACCGTGGTCAGCGCTCCGACGTTGACGGACAAAGACCGGGAGGACTTGCGATTCGGTGTCGCACAGGGTGTGGACTATATCGCGCTGTCGTTCGTGCGCGGGGCGGAGGATGTCATTGCCGCGAAGCGGTTGATCGCCGAGTGCGGCGGCGATGTGCCGGTCATCGCGAAAATCGAACGGCAAGAAGCGGTCGCGGATTTGGAGGCGATTCTCGCGCATGCCGACGGAGTGATGGTCGCCCGCGGCGATCTGGGCGTTGAGCTAGGGCCTGAGGCGGTGCCGGTCTTGCAGAAGCGTATCATCGCGACCGCTAATCGTCATCGGCGCCTGGTCATCACCGCGACGCAAATGCTGGAATCGATGACCCAACACACGCGGCCGACGAGGGCGGAGGCGTCCGACGTCGCCAATGCCGTGTTCGACGGGACTGATGCCGTGATGCTTTCCGCGGAAACGGCTGTCGGACAATATCCGGTCGAGGTGGTGCAGGTGATGGACCGGATCGTCCGGGCGGCGGAAGTTGAAACGGGACCGGCATTTGTCAGAAGAACTGCGAAAGAGGATCGACGGCTGAGCTTCGAGGAGGCCATCTGTCTGTCGGCGTCATCGGCGGCGGCCGCAACCGGTGCGAGCGCGATCGTCGCGTTCAGCGAACGTGGCATGACGGCCCGGCTGGTGTCGAAGCAACGTCCAGCCGCTCCGATCATTAGTTTTACACCCTTCGCGCCGGTTCGCCGGCAAATGGCTTTATACTGGGGAGTGCTTCCACACACGATGGTGCAGATTGCGACCACCGATGAGCGGGTCAACGAAGCGGAGC
>WIAG01000108.1 GCA_014055495.1 Nitrospira sp. CR1.2 | reverse complement strand
GCCTCATCTGTGCGGCACCGGCAGTGGGGGCGGAGTCGGTGCCTCTGAAGCCGGGGGAGTATCAGGTGACGGCTGTCACGGAAAGCAGTAACGGCGAAGCCGGCAAACCGGACACCCGTAGCCGCTGCCTGAAAGAAGAACACCTCGCCAATCCCGACGCGGTCTTTAATTATTATGTCATCAACGGCTTCAATCCCAATCCGGCGAATAAAGTGCTGAATGTCTCCATGCACGGCGGGAGTGTCAGTTATGAGATCGAAGGGGTCTATGCTATCACCCGCGTGGAAGGCACGGTCTCGAACACTGGATTTTCCGTCGTTCGGAAAGCGACGCCGAAGGGGGACAAGGCGCTTTCCGTGACGATGAAGGTCGATGGAAAACGAACGGGCGACTGCCCCTCCAAGTAAGCTGCCGATTACACTCTCCCACGTACACACCGCTTCCTCGTGCGGGAGGAGGCCGGTATGCCCGGCCTCCGGCGCCACCGCAGGTACTCTTAGTTCCCCCACAATCGTTGATACCACGTCTTCTCGTGTTCGATGGGCCGCGAGGCGAGGTGCATCGTTCGGCGGATGTCCTCGATGTTCCAGCCCGTCAGAGATGCCAGTGTTTGGGCCTCGTGCTCATGGCGTTCAGGTAACTGTCGGCGGTAGGTGACGGCCGCCGAGCAGGCGTCCGTACCGGTCCAGGCATGACGCAAAATGTAGCGCGCCTGGAAGTTAGTGCGATCCGCCGTTTCCTGGAACATCAGATCTGCAGGAAAGTGAGCGGCATTGTATCGGACATGGAGCCGCGTGAGAAACACGCGCTGGCCTTGCGGGAACACCTCACCCCTGCCGCGCCCCTGAGGCTCCTGCCAGAATACGCCCAGAGCGCGCAGCTCTTCCGCCGACAGCGGATTGGCGGCACAGGGGTCGCACCAGTTCATGTCCCAGGCATATTCCAGGAACAGACCTCGCTCATGCTCGCGCGTCACCTGTTGGGTGAAGAGGTCGCGGTAGAAGTCGCCAAACCGATCCTTGACATAGAGCGGCACTTCCTGAGCCTCGGGAAGGCGCACGGTCCGGTAGTTTGTCGTCTCCACGCGACCGTGTTTGGTCAACAGGTAGATGAACAATTCCTGCGCACCGTCGGCATTCACGGTACCAAGCCGGATCGGCAACATGAACTTCGGCGATTCGAAGGCAATTTGCAACGGCCGGAGGTGTGTCAGTCCCAGTTTGGCCTGCTCACCCAGGTTCACCTTGGCCACAAAGAATTTCATGCCCTGTTTGAGATAGCTCTGCAGGACTTGGGAGGCTCCGTTGGGAATCGTATAGTCATGCTCGGTCAGCCAGGTTTCGAGCCCGGCGCTTTCCTTGGCGGAGAGGATGAGGATGTCATATTCGCCGACGGTGTATTGAGCCTCAATGGTGATGCCCAAGGTCTTGTCGCGCCCCCTCGGTGAGGCCGCCGCCGGCGCCATGCTTTTCATGGCATCCATGCTCCGGCGTTCCATCAATTCCTCACGCAGGCAGGGGTTCTCGTCGAAGTATTCCACAAGCCGCGGGGCTGAGTAGTCGGCGAGATGTCGGAGGACTGCGGCATCACCCACATGGATCTGCTCCTTCTGCAGGATCGTCGGGACCGGCACCACCAGGGCGAATTCCTTCGCGTCGCCCTTGAAGTCGTTCGCCATAGTGATCACCGTTTTGTCGTCGTGCCGCGCGATGGCCACCTCCGACGCGGTGTTGAATAATTTCGTATCGGCCCTGCCGACATAGAAGCCGCAGAAGGCCGACGCCTCGCCGCCCCAGAGAAAGAGTCCGGCAGTGAATGTCAGAACAGGAACCAGCCAACGTCTCATGAAAACCTCCTTGGTTGTGGGATGGACGGTCGATGCAGCACCGGAAGCAGGGCAGGGGGCGGCGCGCTGTCTGGCGAACGGCCGGGCCAGTCGTACTCCCGGCCCGGCAGCCAGGCGTCGATCAGCGGAACCAGCGAAGTACAGACGATGAGCCCCCACAGCGGAGCATTCGGACGAAACAGGCCGAATTGGACGTAACCCGCGGCGAGGGCGACGCAGAGTGCATAGGTGATCCGTCCCGCGCGGGAGTCCGGCGTGGTTTTTGGGTCCGAGATCATGAAAAAAGCAAAAATCAGGAGCGCGCCGTTTTCGAGTTGATGCAGCGGAATCGTCAACGGATCGCCCACCCAGAGGGCGCGTGCGATCAGGACGCCGGTATAGAACAACAGAAACGCCAACGTCACATCGGCCCGCGCCGCACGGGTGACGACCAGGCTTCCGAGGCAGGCAACGAAAAAGCCGAACCAGGCGACCTGGCCCCACTGGCCCGGCGAGATCCAGCCGAAGCCGGTCGCCAGCATGACGGCCAACGCGAGGGTGGTGGGATTGAAGAGGTGCTTGTGGTGCCGGCGAAAGAGGAACTTGCTGCTGATGGCAATGAAGGCCGCCAGCGCGGCGACTGTCAGATCGTTCGTGCGCAGGAGGAGACAGAGCGAGAGCGACGAAATGAGCGCACTGGTGGGATCGAACGCAGGGAGGCCGACGAGGCGCGTCGCGGCATACTGCGTCAGCAGTGCGGTCCCGATGGTGACGACGATCTGTGCGAAGGAGACCTCAAAGTGCAGCCAGACGAATCCGTAGGTCAGCAACGTGCTGAGGCTGACAATCTGATAGAGGCGAGGATCGGTTCCACCGACCGATGGCGTGGATCGGGACGTGCCGTGAATCTGCTCCATGATGCCTCCCTTCACGGGAGGATATGGAATGAGGTGACGAATCCTTTCAGGCGGGAAAATGGGCGAGGCTGGGAGCCTCTTGCGACCAGTTGGCATGCGGCACAGCGGCATGCCGGCGGACGGGCTCACCCATCGTGGCCTCAACATACTGTCTCAAGTTGTCTCGGCCTCTCGGGGCTCCGCGCGTCCGTCTCGCTCGGCATCTCGTCGGTTACGTTACGAACCCTCGTGAATGATGCGGGCTAGGGACATCCCCCATTGAACAGCCGATGACTCCTGCGTAACATTGGGGGGACAATGGCCAGAGTGGGAGATGCCAATGCGGAGTCGTGTGTGGTTCCTGGTGCTCTTCGTGATGGGATTCTGGGGCTGTTCTCTGGAGCAGGAGCTCTCCCGAACGCCGCGAACGGCGGTGGAGCAGGTGCTGCTGACCCAGGCGTTGACCCATGCGCTCAAGAATCTCACCCTTCAACTGCCCGGCGGCGTGAATGTCGAGGTGGATGCGACCGGGCTGGAAAGCGACCGATCCCGGCTTCGCATGACGAACTCGGACTTGGGTTCGTTGAACAGTCCGGCCCGCGATATCCTCTACATTCGAGACCTGGTGGCGGCGGAATTGGGGCGTCGAGGGTATCGGGTGCGGGCGCGCGATACGGAGTCGCCGTACCTTGTGCGCGTGATGGCCGAATCATTCGGCACGATGCAGGGCATTACCTTTTTCGGCATGCCGCCGGTGCAGAGTGTGCTGATTCCCTTTGCGCTGCCGGAACTGACGCTCTACAAGCAGCAGAATCAGAGCGGATATGCGCGGCTGCACCTGGACATCTACGACAATCGTACCGGTGAATTTCTCGGATCGTCCGCCACGCTGGTGGGCCGCACGTTTTACAACCAGTACACACTGCTGTTCTTTCTCACCTGGAATCGAACGGATATCGATGCACCGCCGTGAGGGTGACCCCTGCGACGGTCAGCTGCCGTCCCATCCACGCCTCAGTCTCGCGTCTGCCCTCCCTGCCCGGTCTCCGGTATATTCGCGTCCATGCTCGAACTACTGATTGTGTTGGGAAGCCTGACCGTGATCGGGGCGGTCGGCCTGCTGACCGTGGTGGTCACGCCGCCCCTCATGGTGGAATTTGGGACCTGGGTATTGGCCGCCGGCCTGTTGATGGGAATTCCGGCCGGCTGGTGGTATCACGTGATGCTGTATCGAACCCTGGCGGCCAGAATGCCCGTGCCTCCACAGTGGTGGCGAAGGCCGGTAGCCCTGCATCCGCTTCTGACGCTGAGCGAGTATCGCCGGATGCGACCGTGGTTCGTCGCCGGGGCCGTGGGGTTCGTCCTGTGTGTGATCGGCGGGGTGGCGGCGATTGCCGGGATGCTGGTGTTGCGGTTCTTTCCCTGAGAGGAGGGTGTGGCCGCAGCGCCCGTTATCGGCTCACGGGAATGTCGACCGCGATCTGGCCAACGGCTGATGTCTCCGGCTGCACCACATATGTCGCAAACTCTCCTGGCCCGGTGGCGTCGTCGGGGGAGACCGTTTCGATCAGCAAATTTCCTGAGAACCGGTCGAGCATGCCGACTTCCTGCATCGTGAGCGGGCCAAAGGGCTTCGGTGAAAACCGAAGAATGAGGTCGAGCACGCCGCTTTCTGCCGGGGGCGGCATGGGAATCTCGATGCCTGTCCTCGCGACGGTCTTCAGCGAAATTTTCCCGGTTTCCTGCGGGGGCCACCAGAGTCTGGTCCCGGCCGACCCGAGATTCTGAAGGAGTTGCAGATATCCGTCGTGGGTGGTCTCCACCAGTAACCGCACGGGTGTTGTACTCCTGGAGGCCGTCGCGGCACTGACTTCCAGGTTCTGTCCGTCGCTCCCTCTAATCACAAAGCTGTAGCGCAACCCCAACACTGTCGTCGATGCGGCGGAGCCTGATTGGCCTTCCGCCCGCGCGCCGGCTCTTGAGGATGGAGAGGCACCTCCGAAGTAGAGCGCCTTGGCGCTTTTGGCTGCCGCCGGGGCGGCAGCTCCGGAGAGGGCAGGGGGGGGAGACTTGAGCATGGGCGCCGTGGCCGGGGCAGCCGGGCTTGGTGCCTTCGACCGGCGTGCGCGGTCTTCCGAGACGCGGTCCTGCTCCGTCGCTTGGCTCGATTGCGCTGCTGGAGCCTGCTCAGCCGCATCGGTGCGTGGTTGAGCGGCTCGCACCTCGCGACTCGCCTCCTGCATGGCGTTCGGTCCGGCGCTTGTGATGGGAGAGGGGCTGGTTGCTTGCGCGTTCGTCGACGGTTCTGTCGCTGATGGTGACGGCGGCAGGGCGCTTGGAGGTGAGGGGCTCACGGCTGAGGGAGACACCGGTTCCTCGATGGCGACCGAGCGGTCCTGTCGATCGAGACTTGCATGAAAAATTTTCGTGCCGAATGTCAGGGCGATAAGCGCGACCGCCAGGCCGCCGGTCATGGCCAGCCCGGCCGGTGTTCGAACCCAGGCCCACCAGGGACGTGTCTGCTCAGCCGCCTGCGTGACCGGTTGCCGTACTGCCTCGAGCAGTCGGCGACGCACGACCGGATCCGCGAGCAATGCTTTCAGCGCTTGTTCGTCGGCCAGGGCATTGAACAGGTGCTGGTCTTGCAGGGCCGCTGCATACAAACGCTGTTGTTCGTCGGCCGTCAACGTATCAGCCGCGAAGCCGCCCAACAACTGTCCCAGCTCGTGTTCAGACATACGGTTTGTGCGTGAGTCGTGAAACGTCAAATGTGAACGGTCAAACGAATTGGATTATTCCCACGTGCCGCCCATCAAGCTCAAGAGCTGTTTCCTGCAGCGCGAATCCCAGGTATAGATCGTATTGATCGAGGTCTGGCCCATAAGGCGCTGAATCTCTGGAAACGTGTGGCCCTCCAGCTTCCATCTGAACAGGTCCCGGCAGCGCGTTTCCAGTCGACCGACGGCGGCCAAGAGCCGATCGACACGTTGCTTCTGATCCAGTTGTGCGGCCGGATCATCCCCCGGATCCGCCAGCGGGAGATCTTCGATCGCGGCGTGATGATACTCCCCCCGCCGCAACGATTTACGGTGGGCATCCAGCATCTGAAACCGGAGGATCTGAAACGCCAGCGGGACCAGTTCGGTCAGGTCTGTGACCCGTGCATATTTTTCGTGCAGCAGGACCATGACCTCCTGGGTGAGATCTTCGGCGAGATCTCTCGACAGACGTGATGTCGCGAAGGCCAGAATCCTTTCGCGCAAGCTGGTCAGAATGAGGTCCCGGTGCATGGTCAACTTGGTCATCCTCGAGGCGACGTCGATGCGGGTAGCAGGAGGTCGCCGAACGAACGAAACCCCAGTTTCAGGCCGTGGCAGACTTCCACCTGTCGATCGAAGCGGTTCTTGGTCTTGATGATCTTGCGCAACGTGCCGAGTGCCACGCGGCCCCAGGCCGCCGCATGGAACACGGAGAGCGGATAGTCCGTGCCGAAGAGCAGGCGTTCGTGCACGTCCGGGAACCGTCTGAGTTGCAGCAGCATCCGCATCCGGTTGGGCAGCGTCAAGGCGGAAATATCGGCGTAGAAATGGGGATAACGCCTCACGAGGTCGTGCAGGGTCGGCAGGAATTTTTCATAGAAGATCAGGCCATAGCTGCAAGCATGAGCGGCGATGACGGTGGCGCCTTCATCCAATGCCAGACGCAGCCGGTCCGGTTCGCCCACGGATTGGTCCTTGCCGATCAGGCTGAATTCATACCCGACATGGCTCAGAAAGGGAAGCTTCCGTTCAGCCAGTGCGCGATAAAAGAGGGCGTACTTCCGATCCGCCGGGTCGAACTGTTGCGCGTTGGGCAGCACTTTGACCAGGGTTGCTCCCGCGTCGGCGCAACGATGGACTTCGTCGATGGCATCCCGCCGTTGGGGGTTGATCGACACCCCGGCCAGCAATTCGCCGGGATGGGCCTGCGCGGTGTTCAAGACATAGTCGTTGCCGATGAGAAAA
>WIAG01000107.1 GCA_014055495.1 Nitrospira sp. CR1.2 | reverse complement strand
ACGATCAGCGGAGCGAAAGCGGTACAAGCCGATCCCACCGTGAAAGAGGTGCTGACGGCATTCACTCGCGCTGAGCAGGCGCTGGAAAGGCAAGATCGTGCCGCCCTCATGCAGTTTTATGCACCGGACTACAACTATCACGGGCTGCATGTGGCGGATGTGGAGCGAATCTGGAGCGAGGTATTTGATCACTATCGTGCCTTGTCGTCGACGCACCTCTTTTCTGAGATGAAGGTGGTGCAGAGCGAGGAGGGAATTCGTGTGGAGTTGACCTGCACCGGAGGCCTCTATGGGACGGAGGTGCAGTCGGGCGCTCGCGTGACGCTGGATAGTTGGTTTCAGGAAGTGCACTATCTCGTTCGAGGCAAGGAGGGATGGCGATTTCTCGGGAATCGAGGGAACGCGCCCCGCTCGGCGCCGTTCTCATCTTCTCCCCACCATCCGTTGTTCTGAGGGGCGGATCGGGGAGGGCGGTCAGGCCGCGGCGGCCGCGGTGGTGGCCGTGCTCAGTAGTTTTTTGACGCTGGCGTGGGCCAGGACGACGTCCGGCGTCCGCTGCAGGGCTTCGTAATAGCTGCGCTCGAAGCCGTCGCCTTCCTCGGAAGGACGCAGCATGTGGCGCGCCTCGATCAACAGGTCCTGTGCAGTTTCAATGGTGGTGTCGTCCTGGTCTTCGAGGACCACGTCGATGCGGACGACGAGGTGGGACAGGGGGTGGAGCCAGGCGAACCAGGGATCGTTCATCACCAGCTGCAAGAGTTCCCCTGCCGAGGCGATACGCCCGTAGATGCGTTCATACGTGACCTGTTCCGACACGATCAGGGACTTGTGGAGACCGAGCAGACCGTGGCGGAGATCCTTGAGGCTGCGGCGAAGATTCTCCGGAATCGGATGCTGAGACGACCAGGAGGAGCGTGTCATAGATCACCAGTTTCCACAAATCCACAGCGTCGAGCGACGGGTATTCCCACTACAGGAACGATGCCCTTGTCGGGCCACCCTCCGTCCTTTGTGGATACTCTATCGGCGAGTTTGCGCCGGGATTGAGTCCCTGGACTCCCAGGAGGGGGGATTTTTTTTCGTCCCTGTGCGAATCAAGCCGAAGTCATCGATTTTGCAATGAAACTATAACCGTACCCCCGCTGTTCGTCAGTACAGGGTACTGTCCCTAGGGAATCGGTCCCAGACACACCGGAAGGAGACGTCGGACGCAATGATCGACCAGCAGCAGCCTCCTCGGCCCCGATGGCATGCCTGCTCGCAGGGCGAGATCGAGCGAGAGTTGGCTGTCGATCCGGCCGCAGGGCTCAGCGGGGAGGAGGCCGCGCGCCGGCTGTCCGCGCATGGCCGCAATGAGTTGCCTGAAGCGCCTCCGCTCTCCCCTTGGCATATTCTCGCCGCACAGTTTACGAGTCTCATCGTGTGGGTCTTGATCGGCGCCGCATTGGTGTCCGGCCTGTTGGAGGAGTGGATCGATGCCGGTGCGATTCTCGCCATTGTCGTGCTCAACGGCCTGTTGGGATTCCTCCAGGAGTATCGAGCCGAACAATCGTTGGCGGCCCTGCGTACCCTGGCCGTGACCTACGCGCGAGTCCTGCGTGGGGGCACGCGACTCAACCTGTCTTCAACGGAGTTGGTGCCCGGCGACATCATCGACGTAGAAGCAGGCGACCACGTTCCGGCGGACGCCCGCCTGTTGCAGGCCGTATCCTTTCACACACAAGAAGCGGCCTTGACCGGGGAATCCACACCGGTTGAGAAGCTCAATACGGCCTTGCCCGATCACGACCTGCCTCCGGCCGATCAACGAAACATGCTGTTCATGGGGACGACCGTCACCGGTGGTAAAGGACGAGCGGTCGTCGTCGCGACCGGCAGCGCCACTGAATTGGGGCGCATTGCGACATTGATGACCGCGGTGCCGGTCGAGCCGACCCCGCTGCAACGTCGCTTGGAGCAGTTCGGTCATGTGTTGTTGGCGCTGTCGCTGGGGATCGTGCTGGTGGTGTTTGGGTTGGGGGTTTGGCGGGGGGAGCCGCTCTTCGACATGTTTCTCACGGCCGTCAGCCTGGCGGTGGCGGCGATTCCGGAAGGCCTCCCGGCGATCGTGACCACGACGCTGGCTTTGGGGGTGATGCGCATGGTGAATCGGCATGCGCTGATTCGTCGCCTGCCCGCTGTGGAAACCCTGGGCGCGGCGACGGTGATCTGCACGGATAAAACCGGGACTTTGACCAAAAACGAAATGACGGTCACGCACCTGGCCGTCGAGGATCTTGTGGTCGAGGTGACCGGGGAAGGGTATGCGCCGGTGGGGACGATCGTCGGCGGTGAACCCCGAGAGGGCGCGTTGCGCGATCTGCTTTGGACGGCGCTCCTGTGCAACGGCGCCTCACTGAAACAGTCTGACGACAAGTGGACGGTGGTAGGTGATCCCACCGAGGGCGCGCTGCTTGTCGCGGGCCGAAAGGGTGGATGGGTGCAAGAGGAATTGGAGCGGGCACAGCCGCTGCTGGGAGAGCTCCCCTTCGATTCCGACCGCAAGATGATGACGATGGTCCGCCGGTCTGAGGAGCGAGCCGTGGCCTATGTCAAGGGAGCGCCTGATGTGTTGCTCGGTTGTTGCGAGGAGTATGTGACGAAGACAGGCGAGCGACGGCCTCTGACTGAATCCGTGCGGCATTCGATGCTCTCCGTCAATCAGCAGTTTGCGCAGCAGGCGCTTCGGGTGGTCGCGTTGGCTTACCGCGTCCTCGATCCGGAGCCGGCATCGTTCGAGCCCGAGCTGGTCGAGCGACGCTTGAGTTTCCTAGGGTTGGCGGCCATGAAGGACCCCTTACGTCCCGAGGCGAAAGCCGCAGTCGACCTGTGCCGGTCTGCGGGAATCGCCACGGTCATGATCACCGGCGATCATAAGGAGACGGCGCTGGCCATCGCACGGGAGGCGGGTTTCGCGAGTGGCCCGACACAGGCGCTTTCCGGTCTTGAATTGAACAGGCTCAGCGATGCCGATCTGGCGTCGCGGGTGCGGGACGTGTCGGTCTATGCGCGGGTGTCGGCGGAACATAAGCTCCGTATCGTCAAGGCCTGGCGCGCGCAAGGGGCGGTCGTGGCGATGACCGGCGACGGAGTCAATGATGCGCCCGCGGTGCGCGAGGCGGATATCGGGATTGCGATGGGCGTAACCGGAACCGATGTGACCAAGGATGCGTCGGATATGGTGGTGACCGACGATAATTTCGCGTCCATCGCCGCCGCGGTGGAAGAAGGGCGCAGTATTTATGCGAACATTCGCAAATCGGTGCACTATCTGTTGTCGTGCAATCTGAGTGAGGTCCTGGTGATGCTGGGGAGCACGGTCCTGGGGTGGCCGCTGCCGCTGCTTCCGATCCATATTCTCTGGATCAATTTGGTGACCGACGGGTTTCCCGCCCTTGCCCTCGCCGTCGATCCGAAAGATCCCGATGTGATGAAGCGGCCGCCTCGCGACCCGCAGGCGCCGCTGCTCGACCGCGGCCGGTTCCTCACGGTCTGTGTGCAGGGCCTGGTGATGGCCGCGGCGACGCTGGCGGTGTTTGGAATCGCGCTGTCGATCGTCAAGGATGAAGTGCCGTTCGCACGGACCATGACGTTTACCACGCTGGTCCTGGTGCAGTTTCTTCACGCCTTTACCTGCCGCCACGACCGGTACTCGCTGTTCCAGGTCGGAGTCGCGAGCAACCGGATGCTGGTGGGAGCCGTGCTTGTCTCGGCGTTGTTGCAGGGGGCGATTCTCCTCAGCTCCTGGGGGCAGGAGATTTTTAAAGTCGTTCCGCTGCGGGCAGATGAATGGGCTGTGATCGTCGGGTTCGGGCTGCTGCCCTTTCTGGTGATGGAATTGTGGAAGGTCTGGAGTCGTGCGCGAGACGGGCGTCCGAAGAGGGTTAGGGCCTAAGTCCTGGCGTAGCCCAGATCGTGGAGAGGGGGAACGCTTGGCGGCTGAGGCCGATGGGTTTCGCGCCGTACATCTCCGTGATGGTTCTCAATAACCCGTAATGGTCCAAGGGCTCTCCATAGCGGCCCGGTCGCACCATCGGTCCCACGAGAATGGTCGGAATGTGATTGTCCGATTTTCCGTTATCCTCGTCCCACGTGATGATCAGGAGACTGTTGTGCGTCTGGGCCCATTCTACATACCGATCGAGATGGGTGTGGAGCCACTGGTCTGCGCGTTGAATTCGGTCGGGATCTTTACCGTTGTGCATATCGTTGAGTTGATTGGGGATCACGAAGCTGACCGTGGGCAGTCTATTGAAGTCCGCCGGAAAATCGGAAAACGGGCGATTGTCCTCGGCGGGCACGGTATTGATAGGGGACGATTGCCAGTTGACCCAGGGATTGTGTTTCCGGGCATACGCGCCAACGACACAGTCTACGGCTCCGGCGGTCGGGAGATCTTCCGCGTATCCGGCAAAGGTTCGATCGACCAGGGCCAGGGTGCTGCGAAGATTGGCAGCCGTCAACGAGGTCGGGCAGCTGTTCCGGCTGACGCCGTCGATGGTGCCTGCGAAGAGGGCGATGTAATTCGGTTGACTGGGGTGAGTCACGCCGTAGGAATTGGTCAGCAACGCACCCTTCCGGGCCAGGGAGTTCAGATAGGGGGCGGCCGGTGAGTCGATGATCTGGGCGAACGAATGGTTCTCCTCGATCACGATCACGATGTGGTCCGGTTTGGGCAAGGGAGCTTGCGCTGAAAGCGGAGTGGTCCAGGAGAGGAGGATTACGAGGGCGGTGGCTGCGACCTGCCTGTTCATCAGGGGGCCTCGCGAGTGATTAGACGGGGAGTTCGCTCAGACGCAGCGTGTATAAGTAATGATAAAGCCCCCGCTGTTCCAGCAGCGCCGCATGGGTGCCCGATTCCACGATCTTCCCTTTATTCAGGACCAGGATGCGGTCGGCGCGTTGAATCGTGCTGAGCCGGTGGGCCACGACGAAGGTCGTGCGGTTCACCATGAGCCGTTCCAGGGCTTCCTGCACCAGTCGCTCCGATTCGGTATCCAGCGCGGAGGTGGCTTCGTCGAGCAGGAGGATACGCGGGTTCTTGAGAATCGCGCGGGCAATCGCGACGCGTTGGCGTTGGCCGCCGGAGAGATTGATGCCTTTTTCCCCGACAATGGTCTGATAGCCATCCGGAAATCCCGCAATGAACTCGTGGGCATGCGCGGCCTTGCTCGCAGCGAGAATGTCCTCTTCCGTGGCGTCTTCACGCCCATAGCGAATGTTATCGCGGATCGGGCCGCCGAACAGAATCGTGTCCTGAGGGACCAGCGCGATCTGCCGGTAGAGGCTGTCGAGCCGGACATCCTTGACGTCATGCCCGTCCACCGTCAGCCGTCCTGACGTGGGGTCGTAGAAACGATGGAGGAGATTCATGATCGTCGTTTTCCCTGAGCCGGTCGGTCCGACGATCGCAATGAGTTCGCCCGGCTTGGCTTCGAAGGACACATCGGCCAACACCGGTTGCCGTGGGTCATAGGCGAAGGTGATGTGCTCTGCGCGTACATGCCCCAGGACGGGGGGCAGTTCGATCGCGTCGGGCGCGTCGGCGATTTCGGCGTGGGTGTCAAGAATTTCGAACACGCGCTGCATGGCGCCCTGAGCTTCTTTGATCTGCGCAAACACGCGGGCGGCGGATCCGAACGGGCCGATCAAAATCCCGGCGAAGAGCACGAACGCAAAGAGGTCGCCCGGAGAGACGGTGCCGTCGATGACCTGCCGTCCCCCATACCACAGCACCATGGCGGCGGCGGCGAAGGTGACGAACGTGATCGTCGGCACGAACCAGGCCATGATGGTGGCGCGGCGCAGCGCCAGTTCCATCGCGGATTGCACTTGGGTGATGAAGCGGTGCTCTTCCCGTTTGGTCTGCACGAAGGATTTGACGACACGGATGCCGGCGATGACTTCCTCCACCAGCGTGCTGACGGAGGCGGTTTGGTCTTGAATGGTGGTCGAGAGGGCGCGCAAGCGCCGGCCGAACAGTTTGGCCACGACGACCAACAGGGGGAGCAGAACCAGGATGAGGAGGCAGAGCTGCCAATTCATCGCAAACAGGAAGCCTGCGCCGCCGATGAACGTGACGACTTGTTTGGCCGCGTCGATGGGAGTGTCGGTGACGACGTTCTGGATCACGGTCACGTCGTTCATCAGACGCGACATCAACTCGCCGGTCCGGCGTTTGGAGAAGAAATTGACGGACAGGGTTTGCAGATGCGCAAACAGATGGGTTCGGAAGTCCGCCATGACCCGTTGCGAGACCCAGGCCGTCAGGTAACTGTGCCCCATGGAGCAGAGCCCTTGCAGCAAGACGAGACCGAGGAGCAGTAGGATCATCTGCGCCATTCGATCGGCGTCGTGCTGCACGGTGATGACGTCCCAGAGGGTGCCGCCCAGCCGAAGCAACGCCAGGTTCACTGCGGCGACTGCCATGACCATGATGGCGGCGGCAATCATCCGGGGGACGTAGGGCTTGAGGAAGGGGAAGAATCGTTTAAACGAGAACATCGGTGTTACGACAATGGATTCAGGGGGGCGGGCGCAAGGCCCTTGACCGCGGATGCGGTGATCGGGCTACGACACGACCTTCGTAATGGGGTGAGGGCGCACTAGAGCTGAGCGATGGACTCGATCAGGTTCTTATTGATCGCCACGAAGTCCGACCGATCCTTGTCATTGATCAAGACGTCAGTCAAGCTGATAAACAGCCGCTGTTCCTCGTTGATCGCATCGGACACACGATT
>WIAG01000031.1 GCA_014055495.1 Nitrospira sp. CR1.2 | reverse complement strand
GCCGCCAGCGTTCGTTCTGAGCCAGGATCAAACTCTCATAAAGGTTCTACTTGAATTGGACCCGAGGGCCACCTCTTCAATACACCTTACCTTACTCATTTCTCGCTCTATTCAGTTGTCAAAGAACTGTTCACGCTTCGGAACGTTTTCTCGTTCCCCACGCGAGCCGCCCACTTTACTACGCTGGCCTGACCGTGTCAAGATGGTCAGAAGATATTTTTTTGATCAGGGCTTGCTGAGAATCCGTCGCGGGGTTACAACCGCACCGGCCACCTGGCTGGATCAAACGTGCATCCTTATACCAATCTGGATTTCTGGAGTCAAGCCTTGAAAAGATCTTTTTAATGTCGCAGAGTATTTCTCATGGAGAATTGGTTCAACTTAAATCGACGAAGCCTCCTAAAATTCACTGGAATTGCGGCTGCCGCCGGCCTCACTGGAGGCTGCGATGGAGTCGGATCTTTTTTCGGGCGCATGTTCGCCATGCCCCCTCGCGACACCAATTACTTCACGGAAAACAAAAAATTCTATGTCGTGAACTATTCCGACTCTCCATTTAACGTCTCGCGCGACCTCCGACAAGATGAATGGCGATTGTCGGTGAAGGGCGAAGTAAAGAAACCGCTGTCCCTGGGCTGGCGAGAACTATTGAACCGCGAGAATTTCGAGCAAATTTCGACACTCATGTGTATTGACACTTTGCCAGGCGGAGATAGCCTTGGCAACGCACGTTGGCGCGGGATCTCCTTAAACAAACTACTGCGCGAAGCAGAAATCGATGAGGAGACGACGCGGGACATCGTGTTCCGCGGTGCGGACGCTTACGATGACAGCATTCCATTGACACGCGCGATGCAGGACGACGTGATGCTGGCGTTTTTGATGAACGGCGAAAAATTGCCTAAGGAGCATGGCTTTCCGCTCCGACTACTCGTCCCCGGCCTATACGGCATCAAAAACGTCAAATGGATTGTTGAAATCGAGGCGCATGCAGGGGACTACCGGGGCTACTGGCAACGAAAAGGTTGGACGGACGACGCCACAATCAAGACATTTTCCCGCATAGATTCGCCAGGCCACTACCAAACATTGCGCGGACCCGAACAACGATTCCGTGGGATCGCATTTGGTGGTCCCAACTCTATCAGCAGAGTGGAAATCAGCCTCGACGCAGCAAGAACCTGGGACTCGTGCGAGATTGAAACACCCATGTCTCCCTATTCATGGGTCATATGGAATTATACGTGGCACCCACAGAAGCGCGGCAAATACCAAGTCGCTGTGCGTGCCGTTGACAGCAAAGGCCAACCACAAATTGCCGAGTTGATTCGCCCGCAACCGGCCGGCTCGAGCGGGTTACACACGATAATCGCCGACGTAGAAAGCTTGTAATCCCTCCGCTCTCGCACCTATCTCGCAGCCCCCTCGCTCGGCACTCCCACGCACTCCGATCTCAGCCTGACGCAGGTAACACTGGGGTAAGACCAAACTGGCTGGCACAGGAAGCGGGCGTCAAGCGACAGAACTGGCCGACCACTGGCAGGATACGAAAAACGTCCGCCAGCGGCGCTCTCAACATTCGTGAATCGAGCAGCGTATCTCCTCCGGACCCGCAACCGGGCTATCACGAGAAAGGAACGACGGGTAAGAAGACGGTCTTTTTGCGCGTCCTGCGGATGACGGCTAGACCCATACGGCACAGGAGTGAATGGTTGCGTACTGTGGAACAATCGAGTTTTTTGCAGCCTGCTCGGGGAAGCTCGCAGGCCATGCGCAAACAACTCTGTTCCAAATGCCCCTTTGCGCGGCGAAATCTCAAACGCGTTCCGTCACAGCGAGGCCGGCACGCGCAAAAAGACTCTCTCACCCGCCTGTGCGCCAGTCGAAGCGTTGAACGCCTACCCCGGCGTATCATGCCGCCGGACAGCCCATTGTATCGTCGACATCTCACATGCTGCAGCCTTACAGCTCCTATACACCATACGCTGCTCGAATAATACTTGCACGTATTTCAATCTAATTATAATCAGTCGCCATACCAGATCAGCACCGTAGATCACATGAAACATTGGGGAAAAGAATTGATGCTGGCGCGGGGATACGCCGGCTGCGCACATGATCACTTCGCTCTGGGGAACATGCTCTCAGAGCCAGGGCAAACGCGAATCGAGAAGGTCGAACGGATCAAGCAGGAACAGGTGGAAGGGAGAAAACGTATCCTGGACAGAGAAAATGCCGAGCAACACATCGATCGCACAGCCCAGCAACAACGGCAAGCTACCGCACTCCTCCCTCGGCGCGGGCGCTCGCAAAGGTGGTCGCAAACAACTCCACCATGGCACGCACTCCCTTGCGCACCGCGTCGGACACTTCGTCCTTCGGCCCATATCCGAGAATGGCTTGGTTCCAGAGGCTGCCGGGCGTCTTCTGGGCCGTATAGGAGCCTGCGTTGCAATCGACGTGATAGGCGGCGATATATTGATCGCCTACCGTCCACACCTCGCAAGTGAAAAAACCGAGTTGATTGAGGCGTTCGGGCGCATCGGGAGACGGCCCACTCGACCCTTCGAGCGCAATCCCCGGCACCTTATTCAGCAGGGTCACCCTGGTCACATCGGTCAATTCGGCACTGCTGATGCCAAGTTTCTCGGCAGTCCCCTGGGTCTGAACTTCAACGGCGACAAACTTTTTGATGTGCCGCATATCGGTTACAGGAACCACATCCGGGCTGGCTATCGCCACAGGCAGGGAAGGGAATACACCGGGACCGAGCAGCATCAGCACGGACAATCGGCAGATCACACGCACACATTTCCCCATGATTCATCCCCTCTCACCACAGCACTGCCATGCGTCGGCCGCGTGGATGTACCGCCTGGTATACCTCAGGTGGGCACCCTATATCCAGTTCGCTGCGACACTCAGCACCCTATGCGGCAAGACGAGGTCGTGCAACAACGCTGGGATACGCGGCAGATTCCACGAGTGTCGGTCAGTACCGAACGGTTCCCGGCTGGGCTTCATACTCACGAAACACAGCGTGGGCTTCATCCGCCAACACCTGCACATCTGAAACGTCGCGTTGCTGCGGAGAGCAGGTCAACTGTCGATAAACGACATCCTCCTCAAAGCCGATCGCCGCTGAATCCCTCACGCTATTTCCGTACAACACACGGTCGAGACGCGACCGATAGATGGCGCCGAGACACACATTGGGCAGGGTTGGGCGCTTGTATAGAGTTCACAACCTTAGAGTAAATGAGCCCACTGACCGGGCTGCAGCACGAATCGCCTCCATCTCGGCATGCGCCGTGGGGTCGTTGGTCGCCAGTACACGGTTCCACCCTTCACCGACAATCGCTCCTTCCTTCACAATCACCGCACCGAATGGGCCGCCCTCCCCGGACCTCATCCCGTGACGGCTCAGCGCTATAGCTCTCCGTACCATATGTTCGGCGGTTTCCCGATCGAATGCTCGACCTTGCGGGCTCTCAGCGGCCGCAAGTCCCTCGCCATTCGAAGCACCTTCACTCATGGCGATCATGGCGAGACCGGCCCCCCCTGCAAGAGCCGACGACGAGTCGACATGTCATCACTCTGATCCGTCATACTCCTGCCTGAATCAGGCCCAGTACAGCTCATGACATCCCTCCTCGCTACAGTCTGACCCGCATTGTTCATGACGGTTTGTCCCGAAATTGCCTAGCCACGTGGCGAGACCGGTGCGCGGATCCGTGAGGACATGACGCGCACTCGTGCAGTACGGTGAGGGGCGCACGGCGCGATATAGAAAGAGCGCCACGTTTGTGCGCGCCGCCGAGTCGGTGAGGCGGCCGGACCGAAGGGGCGAGGCCGCCGGCCATAGGCTCGTCGCAGCAGTGAATCAGCGATTGCAGCAGAAGTGCTCATGAATAATGCGGGCCAAGGAGATCAACCGGCACGCCACCACGTGAACACCTTCCGCTACGACCGCGTTATGTCGGCCATCTCCTGCGCAGTGAGCTCCCGCCAACAACCTGGCTGAAGCTCACCCAGCATGATCGGGCCGATGGCGACACGCACGAGCCGTAACGTGGGATGGCCGACTGCTGCCGTCATCCGTCGAACCTGCCGATTCATCCCTTCACGCAACGTGAGTTCCAGCCATGCCGTCGGCACATGCTTGCGAAATCGAATCGGAGTCGATCGTTCAGGCAAGGAAGGCGGAGTGGGCAGAAGCTTCGCCTGGGCAGGCCTCGTGCGGACACCGGCGATCACAACACCGCTCTCCAGTTGTGCCAAGGCGGCTGCATCCGGCACGCGCTCTACCTGCACGAGATAGACTTTGGGGAGATGGTGTCGTGGATCGGTAATGCGATGGGCTAACCTGCCGTTTGAGGTCAGCAGAAGCAAGCCCTCACTATCCAAGTCCAAACGGCCGGCAGGGTAGACACAGGGGACATCGAGATACGCACCGAGCGTGGGACGCCCCTCCGGATCGGTAAAACAAGGTAATACGCCATAGGGCTTGTACAGCGCGATGGTCCGACCAACGCGGGGCAGCGTCATGATCATAGATCGCTCAGTCGACCGTCATGACCCGATCGCGAAGAGTTGGCCGCGAATGGAAGTGAATGGCCTGTGGGATGTCCGAATGCACATGGCTGATGAAGCGGTGCTTCGCGGCGCGAACTAGTCGAGCCGCCTGAAACGAGCCACATATTCTTCGGGAGGGATTGGAGTACTGAAAAATGCCGATTTGCTCTGATTGACGATACGCGTCCTGACGAGCAAGCTGCCGTCCCCTTCCACGGTGAGTTCCTGTGCGTACTCAGAAATATTGCGGAGAGGCTCCTCAGCCACCCCTCCTTCAGCGCGAGTCCGATGGATCACGATCTGGTTCTGGCGGCACGTCACCCGGTCCTCTGGCTGTAAATCCAACTGATGAGCGGTAATGGCGCCATCGTAGCGGTTCACCAATTCCAGTGTATCGTCGTGAACCAGTTCCACCCGCACGGACTCTCGCGCCGTTTCCGCAGACACCGGAACCCCCAGCATGGCATTCAAGGTCAGTTTGTTTTCTCGGTTCCGGTAAAAACCTACCGTGCCGGGCAACGCCTCGCCTTGCAATTCGTACATTCCACTCAATTTGGGACAATCCGGCCAAGCTAGACTTGGCTTCAAGACCGGGGGGAGCGGGGTCACCGGAGGGGTTTGGCACCCGGTAATCCCGATGAGGCCCGACAGGACCAGGATCGCGGGACCGGACCATCTGGAAGTTTTCCGAGGCATGCCTCTCAATCCTGACCACATAGGAAGAGTCTAGCGAAGCCATCGTCCGCCTGTCCAGTCAGAATCTCTCGAGATCGCCCAAGCCGCGAGTGCCGACGAAACATTCTCACGGTTGCACATGCCGTGATTTCGCAACGGAGCATCTCAGATTTCCTGGCTTGCTCACCTGAGGGAAATGTGGTTCCATCGGGCGCATCCTCACGGCTCAAGCTGGTGCCGTCTGGTCCCCTTGGAAGGAGTAGCGTCATGAGATGGAATGGTCAGCGAGAAAGCCCGAACATTGAGGACCGCCGAGGGATGGGCGCTGCGCGATCCGGCGCAGGACTTGGATTGGGAGGTCTCGTCCTCGTCCTCGCCGTCAGCTATCTCACGGGGACCAATCCGCTCACCCTACTCAACCTCCTGAACGGTGTCCACGAAATCACCGTACCGCAAGAACCGGATCGGTCGCTACCGACCGGCGCACCACGCGACGAGCTTGGGAGATTTGCCGCGATAGTGCTCGCAGATACCGAAGACACGTGGCGAGCCCTGCTCCCCCGCATGGGCCGCAATTACGAAGATCCCCGTCTGGTGTTATTCACCGGCGCAGTGCGGTCCGCCTGCGGGACGGCATCCTCGGCGGTCGGACCGTTTTACTGCCCCGTCGATCACAAAGTCTATCTGGATCTATCATTTTTTCGAGAGCTGGCGCAGCGACTTGGCGCCCCCGGCGACTTTGCCCAGGCCTATGTCATTGCGCATGAGATCGGTCACCATGTCCAGAACCTGATCGGCATCGCCGACAAGGTTACCCGGCTGCAACAACGCAGTCCCACTGCCGAGCGCAACGCGCTCTCAGTCCGCATGGAACTGCAAGCGGATTGTTTCGCGGGGGTGTGGGGGTATCATGCCAAGCGCAAGCGCAATCTCATTGAACCGGGTGATTTCGAGGAAGGGTTACAGGCCGCTGCGGCCATCGGGGACGATCGGCTCCAGAAAATGGGCCAAGGTCAGGTGCAACCGGAGAGCTGGACCCACGGCTCGTCGGAGCAGCGTATGACGTGGCTGCGGCGCGGACTGGAATCGGGAGATCCCAGCGCCTGTGATACCTTTGTCGAGAAACGTTCCTAGCGTCATGGCGCTGCCTTTCACAGACTGGCCGCGCTGCCGTATGGCGAACAAGGGTTCAAACAGTTGCTGACCGCCTACCTGCCTTCTGCCAGCGCAGCCTCAGCCTGATCGTTCACGGGATTTCGAAAGAAGAACCGCAAGGAGAAACTGGTCAGAATATACACCAGTGTGAATGAGCCACAAGAGAGTGAAGCGATCGAGGTGCAAGGAGAACTCCTTCCGGATCGTGGGAACACCACCTGCAGAACCCCAACCACGAGACGGATTGGCTGCGTCAGGCTGCTTCTAGAAACCGATACTGATGCCGCCGCCGCTACGGCTCCCGCCACCGCCGAACCCGACACCACCGAAAACACTCCACCACGGACCGGACGCTCGGGGCTCATCCCGCCTTCTGGCATCCCATCGGTATAGATGTTTCACGTCCAGCGTGGGAAATCGGTAGTCAGCCTCGTCCATTTTCTCAACCGTGGCGCCTGTCACTTCTCCCACTATGGTCACTCTCGCGCCGTCTGCGATGGTCGCCGGATCCAGGAATTCCTTCTGCAGCGCCAGAAATCGTCCCTTTGACTGCAGACGATCCAGACCCGGCTCCTGGTCGTCGTCCAAGGGGAGTTGCAACACCTCCAGTTGGGTTCCGCCCTGCATGGCCTTTGCCTTGAGGACCTCCCCACCCAGCACAACGACCTTGCCCCGATACGATTCGGGGGACGCCACGATCTGATCGAATGTCACCGTCTTCTCAACCTGCGGTTCCAAGGAATCCGGAATCACCTGCGTGGACATACACGCGGCCGTCGCAAGCAAGAACCCGATGGCCACACACCGAAATACCAACATCATACGAGCAGTATAACGAACATCACCGACCGATACTACGACCACGGTCACCCCGCGGCAGCGCGACCCACCACGCAGTCACAACGACATTTCTTCCAACCCTGGCTCTGGTCTATACTGCAGCTCTGATAGTTTTCCTATCGAAAGGAACGGCTCTCTATGTCGTGCATGCCTTTTCGCTCCTCACATCCCCTCGTCCGCTGTGCGGTCTTGACGCTGACCTCCGTGGCGTTCCTGGCGGGTCTGTACCGCGGCGACGCCTCCGCCATCGACGCCGCCAGGCTTGACCGCGCCAAACTAGCCACCATCGGAGTCTTGGAAGACACGCAAGATCAACGCACCCCGGACAAGCCTGGCATGATCCTGGTACGCGGCACCGGCTTTCACCTGCGCGACGGGTACATCGTCACCGCCCGCCACGCGGCGGAAAAGCAGGACGTGACGACAGGCACCATCATTCAGAAACAGATTCGGATTCTGACCACAGACCTCCATGAATTGTCGGCCGATCTCGTTGGCGACAGCGCGTTCATGGACGTCGTCGTGTATCGCGTAACCGAGGCTCATCGCACAAAGCTCCAGGCATCGGTTGCTTTTGCAGTCGGTGATGTTCAGCCAGGCCAAGCAGTGTTCACCGTCGGCTACCCCATGGGCTGGGGACCGACCATGTCGTTCGGCCACCTAGGCAACACGAACACCTTCCTTCAAACGGTGGACACCCGCCTGATTCAGGCCGATGTCGCCGCATGCAGCGGCAACTCCGGCGGCGGCCTGTTCAACGAGAAGGGCGAGGTCGTGGGGATCATGCACGCCATCATTCAAACGGAACGGGACGACTCTACCGCCCATTGCAGCCGCATGGCCTTCGCCATCCCGGCACTGCTGGCCGAACGCATCGTCACCGCCGCGCTGGACGGCAAGCCGTTGACCTTTTCTAAAATGGGCATCCACATGGTGGCAGTAAAGGACGGTACCCGGTGGCGGATGGCCGTCAAAGATGTGATGGAACCGGCCAAATCCGCCGGCATTCAGAAGCACGACATCATCATTGCGGTGGATGACACCGACATTCAAGATGCGGCCCATTTGAAGAATTATCTGATCGAACGCACGACCCCCGGGCAGCAAGTCAGCGTCAAAGTCCGCCGCATCGATACCAACTTGACGTTCACGGTGACCCTGGGAGGAGGATAGGAACTACAATTGTGAGTTGGGAGTTTTTAGTTTGAAGTTATGCGATCGATCCTCGCTCACGACTAAAAACTGACAACTGTTTACCCTGGCAAGGCCTGGTACCAGCCGTTCGCCTGAACGAGGGTGATCGGCTGGTCGAATAACCGTCCCAACTTCTCCTCCGTCAGCAATTCCGCTTTCGGCCCATCCGCAAAGATGGTTCCCCCCTTGAGTAGAACCACACGCTCAATCTCCGGCGGTATTTCATGCAGGTGATGCGTGACCAGCAGCACGGTCTTCCCTTTGCGGATTTGCGTCCGCAGAAGATCGAGATACTGAAAGCAGGCTTTGAGATCGAGGCCGCTGGTCGGTTCATCCAGCACAAGGACAGAAGGATCGTGAACCAGCGCACGCCCGAGAAGAAACCGCCGTTGCTCACCGGTCGACAGATGCCCGAAGGTGCGGCCAGCCAGCTGGTCAATTCGCAATTCCCGCATCACCTCCTGGGCACGAGCGACCTGTTCCTGGCTGAATGTTTGGTGGCCATACGTGTCGTTGCTCGCATGGAAGCCGGAGAGGACCACATTCAGCCCTTCGGCGCAGATCAGATAGTCTCGTTGGAGATCATGGGAGACCAGCCCCAGATGCTTCCGCACGTCCCACACACTCCAGCGCTCTAGCCCGAACAGTGAGAGCCGCGTCTCATCCAACGGCAGCGGATGCACGTCACCAAACAAGAGCTTGAGCAGTGTGGACTTGCCGGCGCCGTTCGGGCCGACGATCGCCGCATGCTCACCCATCTGAAGCGAGAAAGAGAAATCATCGAAGACGCAGGTGTCCCTTCGGTAGACGGTCGCATGCTGGATGTCGAGAACGGGCAAGGAGTGAGGGGGAATGGCCGGCATGGCACGTGTCGCTGAGCTAGCGGTCTTCCGTCTTCTGTCGGGCTTTCGAATCGGCCTGTCCCTTGCTGGGTGAAGCGGTCCGCGCAATTGAGCCGGCAATCTTCGGCGTCGTCGTCGCAACATCGGCATTCTGCGCGCGATGGAGGAGGGCATGATCCATCAACACAAGGGCCATCATGGCTTCGGCAATGGGCGTGGCGCGAATACCCACACAGGGGTCGTGGCGACCGCTCGTCTCGACCACAGACGGGTTCCCCTGCTTGTCGATCGACCGGCGCGGCACGCGGATACTCGAGGTCGGCTTGATACCGACGGTAAGGACGATATCCTGCCCTGTGGAAATGCCGCCCAAGATCCCCCCGGCGTGGTTGGTGACAAATCCATCAGGGGTCAGTTCGTCGCCGTGCTCGGATCCACGTTGTTCGACGGAAGCAAACCCGGCGCCGATCTCCACCGCTTTCACCGCGTTGATGCTCATCATGGCCCCGGCCAGATCTGCATCCAGCTTTGCATACACGGGGGCTCCCCACCCGACCGGCACATGTTCCGCAACCGCAGTGATTTTCGCGCCTACGGAGTCACCAGCCTTCCTGAGATCATCCATATAGGATTCCAGCTTCTCGACCACCTCGTCATCAGCGGCGAAAAACGGATTGGTCGCCACCGTCGCCCAGTTTGTGAACGGGACCTCGATGGGGCCAAGTTGACTAAGATAGCCGCGGATCACCACGCCATGCTTCTCCTTGAGCCATTTTCTGGCGATGGCCGCCGCCGCCACTCGCACGGCCGTTTCCCGCGCCGAGGATCGCCCCCCGCCACGATGGTCGCGGATCCCATACTTCTGCCAATAGGTGTAGTCGGCGTGGCCCGGTCGGAAGGTATCGATCAGATTGCCGTAGTCACGGCTACGCTGGTCTTCGTTGCGAATCAGCAGGGCGATCGGTGTGCCCGTCGTTCTTCCTTCAAACACTCCTGAGAGAATTTCAACAGAATCGGACTCCTGTCGCTGTGTGACGTGGCGTGACGTGCCCGGCTTCCGCCGGTCAAGATCCTGCTGAATGTCTTCGGCGGATAGCGCAAGCCCCGGCGGACACCCGTCCACCACGCACCCGATTGCCGGTCCGTGGCTTTCGCCGAACGAGGTGACGGTGAAGACTCGGCCCAACGTATTGCCGGCCATGGATTGGATGACTCCTGCCTAATCGACGAGATCCAGCTTGATACGCAACTCCTTCAACTGATCGACACTCACGCCGGAGGGCGCCTCCGTGAGCGGACATTGCGCGCGTTGCGTCTTGGGAAACGCAATGACATCGCGAATCGACTCTGCCCCGCCCAGCAACATGATCAACCGATCGAGACCGAACGCAATTCCACCATGCGGCGGCGCACCATACTCCAGCGCCTCCAGGAGAAAGCCGAACTTCGCCTGCGCCTGCTCCTTGCCGATCCCCAACAGGTCCAGGATGCGAAACTGAATGTCGCTGCGATGATTACGGATGCTGCCGCCACCAATCTCACTCCCGTTCAGCACCATATCGTAGGCTTTTGCCCGCGCCTTGAGCGGCTCGGTATCGAGATACGACAGGTCTTCATCCATCGGTGCCGCAAAGGGGTTGTGCATGAATACATACCGATTTTCTTCCGGCGAATAGTCCAGCAGGGGAAACTCGGTGACCCACAGCGGTTTCCAGGCCGTCTTGTCGATGAGATGCAGTTCCTCGCCAAGCAACAGGCGAATCCGGCCCAGCACGTCATGAACAATCGCCGGCTTATCCGCCCCGAAGAGGACGAGATCTCCCGGTTTCGCCTCCGGCAACGCTCCCGAAAAAGCCTTGGCATCAAGAAACTTGGCGATGACGGACTCCAGCTGCCCTTCTGCGGTGATTTTCAACCAGGCCAGGCCCTTCGCGCCGAAGCTTTTCGCCGTCTCGCCCAAGGCATCAATGCGGCTCCTCGCGATCGAGGCCCCCCCGGACACGATCAACGCCTTGACGAGCCCTCCCTTGGTCGCCGCGTCCTTGAATACCTTGAAGTCGCTGTTCGCCGCAAAGGCCGTGACATCATGCAGCGGCATGTCAAACCGCAGATCAGGCTTATCGGACCCATACTTGCCCATCGCTTCCGCATAGGTCATCCGTGGGAACGGCACGGGCAATTGCACCCCGCCGGCATCTTTAAACACGGACACGATCATCCGCTCCATCAGCGACATGACCTGCTCGCGATCGACAAAGGACATCTCAAGATCGATCTGGGTAAATTCCGGCTGACGATCGTTCCGCAGGTCTTCGTCGCGAAAACAGCGGGCAATCTGGTAATACCGATCCACCCCGCTGATCATCAACACCTGCTTGAACAACTGCGGCGATTGCGGCAACGCATAAAACATCCCTGGATTCACTCGACTGGGCACCAAATAGTCCCGGGCGCCTTCCGGCGTACTTTTCGTCAACACCGGCGTCTCGACTTCCAGAAAGTGCTCGGCATTCAGAAACGTGCGCACGGCCTGCATAATCCCATGTCGCAAGGCTAGGAGCCGCTGCATCCGTGGCCGCCTGAGGTCCAGATAGCGATACTTCAACCGCAGCGACTCGGTAATTTCGATGTCGTCCTCGATCATGAACGGCGGGGTCTTCGCCTCATTGAGGATCTCAACCGCATCGACAAATATCTCGATGTCTCCTGTGGGCAAATTTGGGTTGCGCGATTCCTCAGGCCTGGCCATGACCTGGCCGGTCACCGCAATGACACATTCGCTCCGCAACGTATGCGCGGCCTGATGCACGCCAGCGTTTCGTTCAGCATTGAATACCACCTGGGTCACGCCGGTTCGATCACGCACATCGATGAACAGCACCATGCCGTGATCACGGCGACGCTGAACCCAGCCATTCAACACGACGTGCTGACCGACTTGGGCCTTGGTCAATTCTCCGCACCGATGGGTCCTGATCTTCATGCTCTTCTCCGCGTCGACTGCCGCGATGGTTTCGCAGGGCCCCGTGTTCCCGGACGCGAAGCCGAAGGTCCACCACGCCGGTTTTGTTGAATTTTCTGACCTGCACCCGGACGGCCTTGCGTCGCACTGCGACCGGGGGCTTGAGGCTTTCCGCCTGAGCGTACCGGTCGCCCTCCTCGTTCCCACTGAGGGAGTTGAGGGCTCCGGGCCTCTCCGAAGACGCGCCCCTCGAATTCTCCGACGTCTTGCTTGGGCCCTCGCCTTGCTCCGTTCGATGTGCTGTTACGCCGGAATTTCGCACCGTGACTCATAGGACGCTTCACAGCACCGGCCCCTGGGCGTGAAGATGTGCCGCCTGCCCGACCGGGCTTCGTCCGGCCGCCAAGTTCTGAGCGCTGCGATCGTGGCCCCCGCCCTGTTCGTTCAGGCTTGGGTGGCCGCGGGGGGGCCGGCTCGGTCGGCGGCATCCATCGCATCGGCTTCCCCGATGCATCCAGTTCCGGACGTTCTGCACGGGCGATTCGATCTCCCACGAGTTCCCTCAGTCGGTTGGCCTCACGGTCGGTGAGAAACCGGTACTCCCCCGCCGCCAGATCCCCCAGCAGCAGCGGCCCCATCCGCACCCGCGTCAGCTTTATGACTGCATGGCCGACGGCTTCGAGCATCCGTTTCACTTGATGTTTTCGTCCCTCATGGATTGTGACTTCCAACCAGGAATTGCTCTCGGCCCGGCTGATCTTCTGCACCTTCGCCGGAGCCGTGAGTCCATCTTCCAGTTTCACACCCCGCTCCAGTGTCCCGATCTCGGCATCATTCAGCACGCCCTTGACCTTGATCAGATAGGTCTTCGGGACATGGTAACGCGGATGGAGGAGTGCCTGGGCCAAATCGCCGTGGTTCGTCAGCAGCATCAGACCTTCACTATCGAAGTCCAGTCGACCGACCGGAAACACGCGCACAGAGACGCCACGCAGGAAATCTTTCACGGTCGGACGGCCCTCGGGATCGTCGAGCGTGGACATGACGTTCTTCGGCTTATTTAAGATCACGTAGACATGGGGCTGGGCGGCGCGCAGATGTTTGCCGTCGACTTTGACATGGTCGCGGTCTGGATCGACCTTGGTCCCCAGTTCTTTGACCACGCTGCCGTTGATGGTGACGCGCCCGGACGTGATCAATTCTTCGGCTTTACGCCGAGAGGCTAGGCCGGTTCCGGCGATCAGTTTTTGAAGACGGACTTCCATCCTAACCTTTCGTGAAGCGTGTTTCGCATCTCGTCGTTCGCCTGATCAGACGCACGGCGATCTTGGCGCCGTAACGGTCGCAGCGGACGCACCTTGCCTGGCTTATTCCCACTCAATCGTGGACGGTGGCTTCGAGCTGATGTCATACACAACCCGATTGACGCCCTTCACTTCGTTGATGATCCGACTCGACATTCTTCCCAATACCTCGTTCGGAATTTTGGCCCAGTCGGCTGTCATCCCGTCGAGACTGGTGACCGCGCGAATCGCGATCACATGCTCATAGGTGCGCTGATCGCCCATCACGCCGACGGTTCGAATCGGCAACAAGACGGCAAAGGCTTGCCAAATCTCACGATAAAGTCCTGCGGCCCGAATTTCCTGATCGACGATGGTTTCCGCTCCGCGCAGAATCGCCAAACGTTCTTTGGTGACAGTTCCGAGAACCCGAATCGCCAACCCGGGGCCGGGAAACGGCTGCCGCCAGATGATATCGTCCGGCAGGCCTAGCTCCTGCCCCAAGACCCGCACTTCATCCTTGAACAATTCGCGAAGCGGCTCGACAAGCTTCAACTTCATGCGCGTCGGCAACCCGCCCACGTTGTGATGCGTTTTGATCGTCGCCGACGGCCCCTTGAAGCTGACGCTTTCGATCACATCCGGATAAAGCGTGCCTTGGACTAGGTATCTCACGCCCTTGAACTTCTTGGACTCAGCCTCAAAATTCTTGATGAACAGGCGACCGATGATTTTCCGTTTTCGCTCTGGATCGGTCACACTCTTGAGTCCCGTGAGAAACTGACTGGTGCGATCGAGGACTCGCATGTTCAAATGCAGCTGTGAGGCGAAGGTCTTCTCCACCTGGTCCCGCTCCCCGGCTCGCAACACCCCGTTATCTACGAAGATGCAAGTCAATTGGTCGCCGACCGCACGATGCGTCAGCGCCGCCGCAACCGACGAATCCACCCCGCCGCTCAACGCGCAGATCACCCGCTCCGTCCCGACCTGCTGTCTGATTTGCTCCACCGCCGTGTCGACGTAGGAGCGCATGGTCCATGTCGGCTGACAACCACAGATATCGTAGACGAAATTCTTGAGCATCGTGGCGCCTTCGGTGGTGTGCGCCACTTCCGGATGAAACTGCAGGCAGTAGATACGCTGCTTGGCATCATGCCGCTTCATCGCGGCAATAGGAGAGTTGTCGGTGTGCGCGATGGACCGAAATCCCGGAGGCATCCGCTCAATTCGATCTCCGTGCGACATCCACACAATCGTCGAGCCACTCGTACCAATACCCTTGAACAGATCCGACCTATCATCAAGCCTGAGCTCGGCCCGGCCGAATTCGCGGTGCTGAGCTTTCTCGACATCGCCACCCTGCAGGTGCGTCACCAGCTGCATCCCATAACAGATGCCAAGAATCGGAATGCCCTGGTCGAACAATTGCTTGGGCACCTTGGGAGCTTTTTTGTCGTAGACGCTCGAAGGCCCACCAGAGAGCACGATGCCTTTGGGACGGTAGGCCAGGATGGTCGCGAGCGACGCCGTACAAGGCAGGATCTGCGAGTAGACCTGCGCCTCACGGATACGTCGGGCGATTAATTGCGTGTATTGAGAGCCAAAGTCGAGGACGAGAATTCGATCGTGCCAAAGTTCCATAAGTACTTGAAATGTAACACGTTAGAGGTTCAGTGCGGGGGATGAAGAACAGGGGAAGGAACGGGTCACCTTTCACCTGTGCGAGTGCTACTCCCAATCGGTACGATAATTGGGGGCCTCTTTGGTGATGATGACGTCATGCACATGTCCCTCACGAAGGCCGGCCAACGTTTGGCGAATGAAGGTCGCCTTTTGTTGCAACTCGGGAATGGTCTTGCACCCGCAATAGCCCATGCCGGACTTCACCCCACCGACCATTTGGTAGATGTGCGGAGCCAACAGGCCTTTATAGGGGACTCGCCCTTCGATACCTTCAGGAACCAGTTTAGGGGTCGGCCGTCCACCCTGTCCATATCGATCGCCCCCACCTCGCTCCATAGCTCCGATTGAGCCCATTCCGCGGTAGACCTTATAGGTTCGAGCTTGGAACAGGACTGTCTCGCCGGGGGCTTCTTCCGTACCTGCCAACAAACTGCCCAACATGACGACGGAAGCACCGGCCCCCAAAGCCTTTGTAATGTCGCCGGAATACTTGATCCCACCGTCAGCAATTACCGGGATACCGGATCCTGCCAATGCTCTGGCACAATCGCTGATCGCCGTCAACTGGGGCATGCCTGCCCCGGAAACCATGCGAGTCGTGCAGATTGAACCAGGGCCGACTCCGACTTTGACCGCATCCACACCGGCTTTCACCAAATCTTTGGCTGCCTGGGCCGTCGCAATATTTCCCGCGATGATGTCCAGTTGCGGATACGCCTTCCGGACCATCTTGACCGTATCGAGCACGGCCTGAGAATGTCCGTGGGCCGTATCCACCACCACCACATCTACTCCCGCCTTCACGAGCAAGGCCACCCGATCGGACGTGTCCGGACCAACACCCAACGCGGCCCCGACCCGAAGACGCCCATGGGCATCCTTACACGCATTTGGGTACTTGATCCGCTTCTCAATGTCTTTAATCGTGATGAGACCCTTAAGTTCGAACTGCTTGTTGACGACCGGCAATTTCTCGATCCGGTGTTCGTGCAAGATTTCACGGGCCTTCTCCAAACTGGTGCCTTCCGGCGCCGTGACGAGTTTGTCCCGCTTCATCACCTGAGAGACTTTTAGGTCCATCCTCGTCTCGAAGCGAAGATCACGATTCGTGAGAATCCCGACCAACTTGCCGGCCTTGGTCACCGGAATACCTGAAATCCGATACTTGGCCATCAGGTCATGGGCATCACGAATGGTTTGATCCGGGGCGATGGTAATGGGATCAAGAATCATTCCGCTTTCGGATTTCTTGACCCGGTCGATTTCCGCCGCCTGATCCACCGGCGACAAGACACGATGCACAATGCCAATGCCACCCTCCTGTGCCATGGCGATGGCGAGGCGCGCTTCGGTCACGGTGTCCATGGCAGCGCTGACGATGGGGATGTTCAGCTGAATGTTCCGAGACAAGCGAGTCCGGGTATCGACCTCACTTGGGAGGACCTGCGATTTAGCCGGAACCAAGACGACATCGTCGTAGGTCAATCCGAGCCGGATCTCCTTCTCTAACATCAGCCGCCACCCTCTCCCAGGCTTCCTGCCCGTTCCCGTTAGACCTTCGTGGTGTTATCCATTTGCCCAAGCTCCGCTGCAGCATCCGCCTCTTCTTGCAACCGCTCGCTGCCTTCCTCCGCCGGCATGAATTGCTGGACCCTTGTATTGCCGCTGTCGACGGCAAAAACACTACCGCGCGGATCCACGACGATACCGTAAGGGAAATTGAACTGTCCGTCACTTCCACCATATCCGCCCCACTGGGCAATGAAATTGCCCTCGCGATCGAATTTCTCAATCCGGTGATTTCCCGTATCGGTGACGTACACATCTCCCTGTCCATCAACTGCAATACCCCATGGGGACCGCAGCTGCCCCGCTTCCTGTGCCAACGGACTACTGGCGTGACCGGCTTCGGAACTGCCCCCCCACTTGGTAAGCAACTGAGGCAGCACGTTGGTGCTAGTATCGAACTTCTGTACGCGGTGGTTGCCCATATCGACGACGTACACGGTGCCGTCCGTCTGATCGACGGCAATGCCGCGCGGGAAATAAAACTGGCCGTCGCCGTTTCCGAAGCTTCCCCATGACATGATGAACTCCCCGCTCATATCAAATTTCTGTACGCGGAAATTGGCGCTATCGACCACATAAATATATCCACGAACCCTATCGATCGAGATGCCCCACGGCGCATTGAACTGGCCTTCACCATTCCCGCGCGACCCGAATTTCATCAGGTAGCCGCCCAATTTTCCGTCGAACTTTTGCACGCGGTGATTGTTCGTGTCCACCACATAGACGTCACCCTTGGCATCACAGGCGATGCCGGTCGGATTGTGAAAGTTCCCGCTGGCCGCTCCGAAATTGCCCCACAAAATAATGAAGTTGCCGTTGCGGTCGAACTTCTGGATCCGGTTGTTTCCATTATCGACCACGAAGAGCGAGCCCTGCTGGTCGATGGCGAGTCCGTAGATCGGGGCCATGAATTCGCCCCCATGCAGAAGAGAGGCGCCGCGACCCGGCTTGCCCCATTTAGAGACACAGAGGTAGCCCGATGTATTGACGAGAATCGTTGCGCTGGCCGGTGTCGAAATATTGTTACCGAGATCCTTGAACCAAACGATGACGGTTTTCTGTCCGTCCCCCGGCGAAAGAATAAACGGAATCGTCGCGCCGAACTTAATGGCCGGCGGAACCTCAACCCAGCCTGGCGTTCCCGCCATCGGGGTCATCGGATTTTCCGAGATATAGTAAGCGCCGACCCCCGTATCAAGATCGGTGGCGGAAATCGTGACCACGACTTCGGGGGAATTCGTCATAAATGCCCCATGATTCACCACGGCATAGGGGGTTTGTGGCGCCGTGATATCGATCAAGACCGGCGTTGCCGAGACTTCCTCGGACAATGTACTTTCGGCTCCGTCTTCATAGACGGCTGTCAGCGCATAGAAATAGGCCTGATCGTTCGTGAGGCCGGTATGGTTGTAAGGGCTCGTCACGCCTTCGATCTTCGTCCCGCTCTCTTGGGTCAGATTCGGCGAGGTATGGAAATACAGGTTGTACGCAACCGCCTTGGGCACATCCAGCCAGCTCAAGAAGGTTTCCGTATCACCCGGCTTAATGGCTAGATTTCCCGGAGCGGGGAATTCGTTTACCGCCTGTGCACGCTCACGCTCTTCTTTCCCCCGATTTAATTCCTCGTCCGTCGGCACATATTTGATGACCCGGTGATTGCCACTATCGACGACGTACACTGCACCTTCCTTATCGACGGCGACACCGGATGGAAAGTTGAGCTGACCTTCGGTTTTTCCCCGATTGCCCCAAGCGCAGAGGAACGTACCGTTTCCGTCGAATTTTTGGATACGATGGTTTCCCTGATCCACGACATACACATTGCCAAGCGCATCACACGTCACGCCCCAGGGAGCCTTGAACTGGCCAGGGCCGCTGCCTTCCCGACCCCACTTGGTGAGAAAGCTGCCGCGGGTATCGAACTTTTGAATCCGGTTGTTCCCTTCATCCGCGACGTAGATATTGCCGACGAAATCCACGGCCACTCCGCGGGGGAAGAAAAACGCACCGTCAAAACTTCCGTCCCGCCCCCACTTCAACAGCGGCGTTCCATCGCCTTTAAACTTCTGAATCCGGGCATTGTTGGTGTCGGTGACGTAGATATTGCCATCCTGGTCGGTCGTCACGCCCCAGGGCGCGTCGAATTTGTTCATGTCTGCCCCGCGCCAGGCAAACCCAAATTTCCCCCAGGCCTTCATTGGATTGCCGTCGGTGTCAAGACGCTGTACACGATTGTTTCCGGTGTCGGCTACGTAAACCTGCCCATCACTGTTGGTGGTGAGCCCGCGCGGATAGTAATAGTTCCCTTCTGCACTGCCCGCCTCTCCTCCCCAGCGCCCAAGAAACGTTCCCTCTTTATCGAATTTTTGGATGGAATGATTGTCCGTATCGGCGACGTAAATAATCCCGTCTTTGTCCACCGCAATACCCGTCGGGGAGCTCAACTCGCCATCATCGACTCCTTCCCGCCCGATCACCTTGGCAATCAAGTACGGGGCTGGGATCGCCATGACTTCCTGCGACTCCGGACTTTCACCCTTCTGTGTCACGACGGTGACGACATAGTGATAACAGGTGCCGTTCGCCAAATCATCATGCACGAAGGGCGACTGCGGGCCTTCGATGCAGGTTCCCTTTTCCTTCGTCACACCGATGACGGTCTTAAAATCCTCTGCGCTGGCAATGGGGCGCGTCAGTTCCGAAAACTTGATCTGCACGCCTTTTGTAGTCATGAAATATAAGTTGTAGTACATCGCATCCGGCACAGCATCCCAGGTAATCATCACCCGGCCATTTCCGGCTTTGGCAGCAACCCCGGTCGGTGCGGGAGGCAATTCCTCCTCCTCGGCTACGGAGTCACCGGCGCCCCACTCGCTCTGACTTCCTTCTGCGGCAAGATACCGCCGGTCAAACCGAAACATTTCGTCGAGCACCCAAGCCTTAATCATGGTGTTCCTCGTGATACGAGATTGGTGAAGATTAGCGGATGTTTCAACAACTTAGAAGGGAGAGTCTAACAAAGCGAAAAGAAGAGAGTCAAGGCAAGAGCGGCGCGGTCGAAGAGCGTGTTCACGCATGCATCAGGAGACGCAGTATCCCGACCAGAAAACGCCCGACGCACCCGGATCGGGCAGTAGGCATCCATCCCCCGTAAGCTGGATGGACGCATCTCTTTCGATTGTCATAGGCTCTGCATTCCGGAGAATCATGATAGTTAGCCGTCACACATCATCGAACAAGCCGAACGAATCGGAGGTCTACCATGTGGCCATTACGACTAGTGCTCGCAACTCTCGCCGTAAGTCTGCCCCTCCAATCCGGCGCACAGGCCTTCGAGTCCCCTGCCGCCGACATGTGGGAATGCCCGGGTCCTGGAGGCACGGTCCTATACACGAACAAGGAGCGACCCGACTGCCAACCGAAAGTTCTGCGGGCGCTCTCCGTGGTCCCTTCGCCGCCCGACATCCCCCTTCCCTTCCCGGACGGAAGTTCACCTTCGCGGCAATCTCCAAGCACACACGACTTCGCGTACGACACGCCCATCGGTGCATTGCGAAACTTGTCCCAGGTCCCCGATTCGGGACGTGACTGGTACGCGGCTAATGCTGGGAGTGGGTCGGTGCAACCAGAAGTCTGCAGTATGTACGCAGAATGGATACACCTCAATCAAAACACGCGTGGAGGGCACGTATTCGGAACGGATCCTTCGTACGGCGGAAACCCTACCGCCCAAAACTGGTATGCTCCGAGCTACTCGTTTTACGACAATACACGCTATCTTGCACTCTCGCGGATCTTTGGGGCAGGGTTCATTCCCATCGGGTGCCGCTAGCCACGTCCTGCTGCGCGCACCGCACAGCAAGAAGGCCTTCGAGATCCAGCCGGACCATCCGAAGGCCTTCTTGCCTGTCAGTTCTCAACCCACTCGCTGCAATCGAGCCGGGGGAAGAAGTCCCACTCCCTCCGACGCGCAATATCGAATGAACTAGGATTCTTCCGCGACCTCGACCACCATCATGTCAGTTTGAGACTCGCTCTCCGGAACAAGAACATCTTCAGGCGCTGACCCGCCGTGACCATTCATCTCTACTCCTGCGACTGATTCAGCCACCACCTCAGCGATCCCCTCTCTCGAGACCCCTATAGCTTGAGATTCGCCCTCTCTGCCCATAGACTCAGATTCCTCGATAGGCAGCATGACCTGCTCCGACTCCCCCAACTCCTTGAATTCGCGGAGGGGCGGCAGTTGCGAAAGATCCCTGAGACCAAAATGTTCAAGGAACGCCTTGGTGGTCCCATACATGATGGGACGCCCGGGCTCCTCTTTGCGACCTACGATACGCACAAGTTTACGCTCCAATAACGTCCGGATCACTCCCGAGGTTTCAACGCCGCGAATCTGCTCTACCTCTGCGCGGACAATCGGCTGCTTGTAGGCGATAATCGCCAGAGACTCCAGGGCGGAGCGAGACAGTTTGGAAGGAGCCTTCACCTTGTCCAAACGCTTGAGCCAGGGTGCGAATTCGGCTTTGCTGACGATGCGGTACCCCCCCGCCACCTCAGCCAATTGGAGGCCACGCCCTTCCTGCTCATAGTCGTGTCCAAGGCTCGCCAGTGCCTCCTCGACATCTTGTTTCGTCGCCGCTCCCAGCAATGCTAACAAGCGCGTCACTGGAATAGGTTCTGCCGTCACGAACAACACTGCCTCCAAAATTCCCTTCAATGCCCGGACGTCGGAAAAGGCGGGATCAGATGCCGGCGCCGACAGCTCGACCTGTGCAGGCGCGGTGGGCTCCGGTTCCACATCCTGCTCGACTGTTGCTGCGGCTGGTTCTGCAACCACATCCGGCGCTTCAGCAGACTGGACGATGTCATCCTCCGGGCTGAGACTCACAGGTTCTTCCATTCAGACTCCTCCACCAAGTCGCCTTCTGCCACCGCCGTGAAGGCACGAGAAACCAGGATCGTCCCAAAGGTTTCCGTTTGGAACACACGCACAACTTTGATGCGGATCAATTCCAGCAACGCCAAGAAGGTAACGATCACAACCAACCGATGGCTCGATGCCTCGAACAGCGCCGTGAACGGCATGGAGTCCTGCACTTCCAGCGCGTCGATAATGGCGCTCATGCGGGTTCGAACGGTCAGGTTATCCGGAATGATTTCTACCAACCGCTTTCCCGGATGGCGCGACAGCACCCCTTGCAGCGCATCGACCAGATCAAAGAGGGAAAGGTCGTCGAGGAGGCTCTTGTCATTCGTGAGTTCCACCGGAGGACCTAGCTCGCGGCCGAATGTATCCCGCCAGAGGCGCTCTTTGTAATCCAATTGCGATGCGGCCTCTTTGAACTGCTTATATTCGAGCAATCGCCGCACAAGCTCTTCGCGAGGATCTGGGCCATCCTCTTCATCCACCGCGACCTCGTCGACCGGCAACAGCATGCGGGACTTGATGTGTAACAACGTAGCGGCCATCACCAAAAACTCCCCGGCGACGGCCAGATTCAACTCCTTCATCACCGACAGATAATCCAAATATTGCTGAGCGATCAGCGCAATCGGAATATCGTAGATGTTGATTTCGTTCTTTTTGATCAGATGCAAGAGGAGATCGAGCGGACCTTCAAAATTCTCGATCTTGACTTGGTAGGGCAGTTCAGGTTGGTCCATCAGGTCTCAGTCACCTTTTTGGATAAATTTTCAATCTTATACCAATTTATAGGGGAATGGGGCAAGACCAAAACTATATGTTGGGGGTCGCGGGCCACTCACTTGGATTTGAGGATGTAAATGAGGAGCCCCAGAGCCGCGACCAGCAAGACGATCGTGACCTGCTGGGAGAATGGACCGGCCTCCGGACGACCCGGCATGGCGGAGGTGATCCTGGCAGTCCTGATCAACACCGGCGCGCGCGCGAAGGTCGCATGATCCAGGTCATCGGCCTCCTTAAAGGTGGCATCGGAAAAGTCGGTCTGCCCGTGGAACCGCGCTGAAGCAAACGTCGCAGCACGGTCGAAGCGTGCGAAAAGAAAGAACGCTTCCCGGTCGAACTGGGTCGACGAGAAATCGCACTTGGCTCGACACTGAGCTCCGGAAAAGCCGGTACCCATGTGGAACGCGGCGCGCGAAAAATTAGCGTCCTGCTCAAACACCACTTCTAAAAATTCGGTAAGGCCAGGAAAGTCGGCGCCCCGAAAAATGGACGGCCCGGTAAAGACAGAGCGATGGTAGCGGGCATGGGGGCCGAACCGGGTTTCTGAAAACATGGCTCCCTGGGTGAACCTATCCTGGACGAAATAGCTCTCTTGTTCGAACTTTGCATTCGATCCATCAACCAGCCCTAGAAATACCGTCCTCGAAAAGTCCACAGGGCCGGAAAATCCGCTTTGAATCAATACCACCGGCCCAGTGATCACGAGGAATCCTTGCTTCAACCGATTGACAAGGCGCCCCGTCACCCGTGAATGCTTCAGTACCAAGGGCCCATGAATGACATGAACCTCCTCATCGTTCAGCCCTTCAAGCAAACGCCGATCCTCCAACGACAACCCCTTTACCGCCGAGACCTTCTGCGCCGGCAACTCATCAAGAGCCAGATCCCCCTGAATCACCACGCCGTCGAAGTCCACGCCTCTCCCAGCGGCGAGCGCCCGCATGACGTCCTTTGCGGAAACCGCGCGCGCTTCCCGTTCCGCCTCCGTGCATGTCTCGCTTAGATGCAAGGTGAAAACAGCTACAGCATTCGCCCCTCCCGTCTCAACCGTGCACTCAGCCTGTGCGGGTGCAGGAACCAGCCCGATTCCCAACACCAGACTCAACGCCCATACAGCCAGTCGGCAGAACCGGTGGCAGCCGTGGCACGATGCCATGAAGACGCTCGGCCCCAACCACCAGGTAAAAATTTGTGCCGGCACTTTACACCACCCCTCGCTTTGCTAGACTCGCTCGTATATGCCAGCCACTAGTTTCCAAACCCTTGCGCGATCCATATCGCGCCCCTTCTGGGCATGCATCCTCTGCTGCACTTGGATGTTGGCGGGCGTTCCCTCGGCCTGCGCTGAGTCTGTGGTCGAGGTGCCGATGCTCGCAGCAATCCAAGCCAACAATCTTGGCGTGTTCGAGGTGCTGCTCTTGCGATGGGACCATCAACCAAGTCCCTCGCCTATGATGCTGCAATTGCAAGGCGGGAACATCCAGCCTGGCCCCACCAACCTGCGCTCAATGGCCCTGGCGTTTCAATATGCGATCGAGCATACACCAAACGTGGACCACACCGGCACGGTCAGGGCCTTGGGCATCGCCTATGCTGCCACAGGAACCGACGGCCCAAGTGCCGGCGGGGTGATGACCGTCGGGTTTGCCGCGCTGCTGAAAGGTGATTCCATCAATCGCGGCATTGCCATGACCGGAACGATCTCAAAAGACGGCACGATTGGCCCGGTGGGAGGGATCCCCGATAAAATTCGAGCAGCAGCCCGCGAGGGCTATCACACCATTCTCATCCCGCAGGGCCAACGGGACGATCCGCGTTGGAATCTCACCCAGCTTGCATGGGAATTTCACATTGATATCAAAGAAGTCGGCACGGTCGAAGAAGCCTACCAGCTCATGACCGGAGGCACTCTCGAGTAACCCTTCGAGTAGGTATCAGCCGCTGATCACTGCTCTGTTCCCAACCTTTCAACGATTGCCTGATACTCCGCATTCGTAAGCCGATGCATACCAAGCCCGAGACGCCTGGAAAGCTCCGATTGCTCTTCAATGTGAAGCACCTGCTGAAGGAGTGCCTGACAATCCGGCGCATGAGCCTGCCACCGTCGCACGGGCATCACCCTCACAAATCCATACCGGGCTTCTGTTCGGACTTCGTCCTTAAGTAACTCGTCCAGAGCTTGAAACGGTTGCACCGGCGACACGATGGCGAATTCCGCACGAATGCCCTCCTTGAGGACATACACCAATCCGCGAGAATCCGGCGTCAGGAACTTCTGAAGATTGTCACGGATCAACGCCGTGCACAGCCCCCAGATCCCAGCCCCGAGTTGAAGCTCGGCACTGTCGAGCGAGCTCCGTTCTCGCAACGCTCCGGCAATAAACAGAAAGTGGCTCATGCAAGGTATGGAGACCGGAAAAATTGAGGAAGGCGAAACCTTGAGGCCCGCCGAGATGGTCAAGACACATGGTACGACGACGTTGCACACCACGAACAGTCATCATCCCTGAATGGTATCGCGAAGCCTTCTTTGGTGAGAAGAGGCCGAGCACATCGAGGGGTTGACGGCACCTAATCCCGGCAAGCCACGGCAATCACCTACGGCTAATTGTTCCGATATTCGTCCGCGTCGTCGAGCAGATCTTCCGATTTTTCAAGATAGTCTACATCGTCGTCTTCACTATCGAGGCCGAGCTCTTCTTCCATCTCTTCTTCAATGTCCTCGGACACGTCATCGAGATCTTCCGCCATGTCCTCTTCGTCGTCCAGATCCAACTGTTGAGGTTCAACCTCCACCTTGGCTGGCCTGGCTGCCTCAGGCACCGCAGACTTGACGGGCTTCGTGTCCGGAACCACTCCCTGGGATTCAATCGGCGTTTTCACCTTAGCCATCGAGGGCTTGGGCTTTGGTTTCGATTTAGCCATCGGCTTGACGGCCTTGGGGGCCGGTTTCGCTTTGGACGACCGGATGGGCTTGGCGGCAACCTTCCGTTTCACGACCTTCTTTGCCGGCTGTTTTCCGATCTTCCGGGCAGCAGCCTTCTTGGGTTGAACCGCTTTCTTTGCCTTGGCAGGTTTTTGAGCTTTCACAGCCTTCTTGGGCTTGGCTGCTTTTGTTGACGAAGATTTTTTTGCCGCAGCTTTTTTCGGGCGACCAGCCTTGGCAGCCGCCCCCTTCTTCTTCACGATCTTCTTTGCCATTCCACGTCCTCCTCTCAGGTCTTCAGCATGGCACGTCGGTGGTAAAGCGGCCTCCATCTAGCATGAACCGGCGGGGTCTTGCAACCGTGTACACCTCACGACTCACCTATGCTTCCTCCTCTCCAATCCATGTGCGCCTTACTGGGTTGAATCCTTCCGTATCGAGGCTGTCTCTATGTATAATAGAGGATGCATCTATTCACTGGAGTCACCACTCAATGAACTCGCACATCACATTTCTAAGTCTGGTTACAGGCATGGTCCTGGCCTGGCCTTCCTTCGCCACTCCTCCAGCCACCCAAGTGATGATGGACAGCGGCTCCCCCTACTATGTCCCGGCGGCGGCAACTGTCACCACAGGCGGTGCCATTCGTTGGGATAATCCGACCCCTACTCACCACACCGTGACCCACGATGGCTGTTTTGAGGACAGTGGCCGTTGCGCCTTTGATTCCGGTGCCGTCGAGCCAGGGGGAACCTACACGATTCCCAGCCTGCCTCCGGGTCGCTATCCCTATCAATGCCGTATTCATCCCATCATGCGAGGGATGATCATCGTAACCGACTCCCCCATGCTCCCTTCCCAAACCTAGGCCACGCGACCGAGGTCCTTGCAGGTCGGCGCAAGCCTCGTGTAGGCTGCGGCTTGTCGTTCATAGTGGATCACCTATCCGATGAAAGCTGCTGCCGCCATCCAACAGCCGCTCACCCTGAGTGGCGACGTCCTCAACCTGATTGCCTGGCGCATTCCTGACCTTGTCGCCTACCAGCATGCCTTTGACGAATGGTGGCTGGCGCCGCTCGATGACGATTTCCCGCTCGTCCGTCTCAACCGGGTGGGAATCGAGATGCTCACGTCCATGAACGGACACATCACCGTCGGTGCACTCCTGGAAAAATACGGCGACAAGATCTGCGGGCCCGACGGCCAACCAGGGTCCTGGCATCTGGAACGGTGGTCTATCCCCAATTATTCTCTCTGCTATTTCGGCATCGAACCGCCGGGGGGACATCGCCACAAGGCCAAATGGGACCTGCTGCTGCAACAAATCCGGGAAAGCTGGTCCGGACAACAAGATTTCGAGGGCGAAGAACATCTCGAGGCGTTCCATGTCCACGAACTCAAAGAAAGCGACCTTGAAGACGGCCACTTCGACCTTATTGAAACCACCGTCTCCCACCTGTTCCGCGAACCATGTGAGGCGCTGGGCGGCAGCACCTATGGACGCCTGCTCATGCGCCAATTCCGGCGCCTGGGCTGGTTCAAACCGAAGCCGAAGGTCATTGTGGAAATCGGAGGCGGACTCGGCTACGTCGCCCGCGAATTGGGACAGGAATTGTTGCCATTCGAAAAACAGGGTATCCAATACATCTCGCTTGACGTCACCCGCCCCTTCCTACGGTTGCAGACGAAACGAGCCAAGGCCGGCGGTTGGACCGTTACAGGCACCCATGCCAATGGAGAATGTCTTCCGTTTAAGGATAACTCGGTCGACCTCATCATCGACAATGAGAACATGGCGGATATGACCCCCGCCAAACTCACCCGTCAGGAACTTTTGGAAGGACGGGGCACGACTGCGCAACATCAGGAAGCATTGGATTGGATCCGACGGCTGCGGCTACCGATCGAACAAGCCCCACCGGAAGAAGTGATCTTCAATCTGGGGCCGATGCGATTCGTTGCCGAGGTCTGGCGAGTCCTCAAACCGGGAGGCCGTGCCTTTCTGACGGAGTTCGGCATCGAAGAGGGCTGGCCGGCAGCCGTCAAACTCCCGCATCATACCGAATACGAAGTGCAATACAACCATCTGCGGCAAGCGGTGCGCTGGCTCGGGTTTCAGGAGCGGTACCTGTCGCTACCCCAATTTCTGCAAATCAAACCGGATACGAAGGTACTCTGTACTGGCGCCGCTTATACCATTCAACGCTTTTGTCAGGGGCTCGGGCAACATTTCGCCGTGAAGGCATACACGGAGAGCGAACTGACCAAGACGTTAGGTGACATTCTTTCGAAACTCCAGGGCTGCCACTACCATGACATCGCCGATCCGGCCTGGTTCGGCCTCATTGATTTCAAAGTACTACTGCTCGAAAAGCCAGGCGGGATTCCTCAGGCCAGTTTCACTGAACAACAAGGCGGCTTCCGCTGGTATTCGCAGCGATGATTCTCGCGAGATGAGAGCATGTGTGCCCACGCTGCGATTCACGTTCGACAGATCAAGCCACTGCCACGGCCTCAATGCTGGGCATTGGCCTGGCCCTGTGGTATTACTTGATTTGCGAGATTGATCAACACCCCTTCGCGAAGACCGAGATCGCTCACAAGAAGACTCGGGATGCCCACCGTCTCCATCACCGTTCGTAGAATGATCGCACCGGCGGCGATGACGTCCTCACGGTTGCGTTCCAACCCCGGCAATCCCGCCCGCTCGGCCTTAGTGCGTACCAACAGCGTCGATTCCAAGTCCTGCACCACCGTCCTCGCGAGGCAGTAATTGTGAATTCGAGCCGGTTCGTAGGACGGCAACTGCTGGGCCATCGCGGCCAGTGCGGTAATCGTGCCTGCTGTCCCCACAAACGTGAGTCCAACTGGCAAAGCCAGATCTGCCACAGCGGCCACCGTCTCGTTCCGCACCCACTCACGGGCCTGACGAATTTCCTCGCTGGTAGGCGGGTCGTGGTGCAGCACGCGCTCGCACAGACGCACCACACCAATGTCGACCGAGCGCATCATCGTAGCCTGGTTGGGGAGATCCAGAATAAATTCTGTGCTCCCTCCACCAATGTCCAACGCCAACACATCGCTTACACCGGAGGGCAGGCCGGACCGAATGCCGAGTACCGTCCGGTGCGCTTCCTCTTCACCGGAAATGATTTCAACCTGAAGCCCTGTTCGCTCTCTGACCAGCCTCACGAATTCACCGCGGTTCTCGGCATCGCGCACCGCGCTCGTTGCCACCGCGGTGAAGGCTGCTAGCTCGTACCTGTCCATCACCATACGCCACTCGCCCAGCGTCTCCGCCACTCGCTCCATGGCATCGCCGCGTAGTATCCGGTCCCGATCGACTCCTTGCCCCAAACGCAGAATGCGCCGATCCGAATGCAGCTCCCGCAAGGTTCCAGACGATGTGAGTTCGGCGATGAGCAAACGGCAGGTTAAAGTTCCGATATCAATGCCGGCAAAAATTCGAGGAGAAGAAATCTGATGGGCAGTCATCGAACGACACTCACTCCTCATCCACCGCGATGTCATTCATTTCCAATAGCAGCTTCGTCCGTTCGTCCTCCACCATCTGCACCTGCTTCATCATACGTGTAATTTCACCATCGGAGAGGATGCGATCAACCAGTTCGCCGCGATTGTGCAGCTCGATGGTGCGTTCCCCGATATCGGCATGAAGGTCGTTCAACTGCTGCTCAACTTTTCGCAGCTCAAGGCGATACCGAAGCAACTCCCCCTCTTCCAGAGCCCGGGTCGCGGCCTTCGCGGTACCATGTCGTAACGTGACCCATCCGGCACGAAGATCGTGGCTCAATCGTTGCAGTAGTCCCATTCTTCCTCCAGCCACCCGATAGGCACCCCATCAGCAACCTAACTCACGGCTCCCAATGCCATGTTGCTCTTCCACCGTCGCAACATGGCGACCTTGAGTGCCTGATGTTGCGGCCATGTCAAGCTCGGATCCTGCGCCAGCAACGCACAGGCCGCTTGCCTGGCCAACTCCAACAGCTGTACATCCCGCACCAGATTGGCCGCACGAAACTCCGGCATTCCCCACTGGCGCAACCCCAGAAACTCGCCTGGTCCCCTGATGCGAAGATCTTCCTCGGCGATGACAAACCCATCCTGCGAATGAACCAACGCGGCCAGCCGTTGCTGCGCATTGGAACTATTGGGTTCAGGACTTCCGTCTGGACTGAGCCTCGGCCTCGCCTCTCGCGGAAGGTATGAGGCCATGAGGATGCACATAGACTGGTACGCACCCCGCCCGACTCGCCCCCGCAACTGGTGGAGCTGCGCGAGTCCGAATCGTTCCGCATGCTCGATGACCATAACCGTGGCATTCGGCACATCCACGCCAACTTCAATCACCGTCGTCGCCACCAGAATCTGAATAGTACCGGCCGTGAAGGCCGCCATCGCCTGTTCCTTTTCAGCCGTCGCCATCTTGCCATGCAGCAGCCCCACCTGCACTCCTGGAAAGACATCCTGCCGCAGCTGGGCCGCCCCTTGAATGGCGGCTTTGAGATCGATCATCTCAGATTCTTCGACCAACGGATAGACGATGTAGGCCTGACGTCCAGCCTTCAGCTCGTCTCCCACCAACTCCCAGGTCTTGTGGCGTTGAGCTTCCGTATACAGCATGGTCCGCACCGGCTTACGACCAGGCGGCAACATGTCGATCACGGATACATCCAAGTCTCCATAGACCGTCATCGCCAAGGTACGCGGAATCGGCGTGGCGGTCATGACCAGCACATCCGGTCGATATCCCTTATCGAGCAAGGTTTTTCGCTGCAGGACGCCGAACTTATGTTGTTCATCGACGACGACGAGCCCCAAGCGTGCAAATTGCACCCGTTTCTGAATCAAGGCATGTGTGCCGATCGCCACCTGCGCCTCGCCGGACTCCAACTGCTGCAGCACCGCGTGGCGCGCCTTCGTTTTCCCACTACTGCTCAACAGTACCGCATTGAGGCCCACCGATTCCAACAGCGGCTTGAGCGTCAGATAGTGTTGCTCTGCGAGAATTTCTGTGGGAACCATCAGCGACGCCTGACACCCAGACCCGCACGCCATTACCAGCGCATGCAGTGCGACAACCGTCTTTCCGGATCCCACATCCCCCTGCACCAACCGATTCATCGGCCGGGATGTCACCATGTCCGACTGGATCTCCCGCCACACCCGCTCCTGTGCTGCAGTTAGCGTGAAGGGCAACCGCCGAGCAAGTTCCTTCAGTGGCTCCGCCTGGGGATTGAATCGGAATGCCTTGCGTTCCTCCTTCAATTCCCGCTGCCGAAGCACCAGGGCCACCTGCAGCAGGAATAGCTCTTCAAATGCCAATCGGCGATGGGCACGGGTTACCCCATGCTCGAGGGCTGCGAGGTCAGTGTTCGGCGGCGGGAAATGCACTTGTTGTACCGCCTCACCGATCGGAAGCAACCGGTGCCGCGCCCGCACAGACAGCGGCAGGACTTCCTCCAGGTCGGCCCCGTGCGCCGACAGGAGGCTGTGCAGGAGGACTCGCATCTGACGGGCGGTCCAACCTTTTGTCTCATGATAAATGGGCACGATCCGACCGACATGCAGCAACTCATCGTCGGCCCTGCTCAACACCTCAAATTGCGTGGCCTCCAACCTCAGATCCATCCACCCACGACGGCCTGCAACAACCCGTCCGGCCATCATAACCCGCACACCCTCTCTCAAGATCTCTTCGAGGTAGGGTTGATTAAAAAACACCGCATGGACCGTACCAGTTGCGTCCTGCACGGACACGTCAAGGATCGACAGTCGACGCGACCGCGCGCGGGTCGATTCCGCTCGAATGATCACCCCACATACGCAGTGAATGCCACCGGGAACCAGTTTGGCGACCAGCGTGACCACTGAACGGTCGTCATACCGCCAAGGCAGTGTCCACAAGGCCTCCTCTACCGTGGTGATCCCCAGCCGTTGCAACACAAGGGTTCGCTTCGGACCAACCCCCTTCACAAATTGAATCGACAGATTCCAGAGAGGCCTTGGCGAATCGGTACTTACCGGAATCGCTAGCGGCTGGTTCTTTGTGGGTCCCACTGGCGGCGGCTGGATCACACCGCCCCCGTCCTGCAGTCGGCGAAGGAGCGCCAGTGCTTGGGCGAGACGATCCCGCTGCTCGGTTGGCGTAAGCCGCGTGTAAAAATCGACAAACAGATTGCGTAACGAAAGTAACTCAGCTTCGATGGGCCGCGGATAGAGATGCTCCCCTAGCGCACCAATCACCTGCTCGGAAACGAACTGGTCGAGATGTTTGAGGTTTGGCAGATGGGCATACGCGTCACGACAGGCAAATTCAATGGGCCGAATGACACGATGCAGAAATGCTCGAAGAGGATCGCAACCATGAGGAGAATCAGGAGTTGGCATCCTGGTGCGGGATGGTATCACAGACCCTCAGGCCACTCAACGATTGCTCCCCTGCCGATGGCTGATCATCGATACTCTACGGCTTTTCCAACTTTCCTTGGCCCCTCCCAGACTGGGTGCTAAAGTGGGTTCGTGTAGGACTGATGGAAGGACGCCTATGTATCGACGCAATATCAAGCATATTCTCGGGCCATTGGCTCTGCTCATTGCCATCTTCGTATTTTATCAGACATGGCTCAAGCCACGGTATTTCCACGACACTCCGGCACCGCCGGCACTGATCGTTGCAGAGGAGGGTACCACCGCGCCAACTGCCCCAGTGGCACCTCGGCAAGCCGCCCCCCTCGGAGAGGTCAAGCGATCGCGAACGATCGATCCCGTCAGCATACCGGTGCCCCGACACTCCGAACTTCTTGGAGCGATTCACGAGGAGCTTGAGAAACACGATATCACCGCAGCAGAGACAAAACTTGCCCAACTGCCAGCCTCGATCCTGACAGAGTCTGCCACGAAGCGCCACATCGCGATATTGTGGAACAATCTAGGCATTCTGCAGGAAAAGACCGGTGGCACCGAAGTGTCCGTAAAATCCTTTCAAAAGGCCGTAGCCCTTGATCCGCAGAATCCAGTGGCCCATCTCAACCTCGCCCATGCCTATTGGGGCCTCCGAGATCCAGCTCTTACAGAACAGTTCCTTCAGAAGGTCGTGACGCTGACTCCGGATGAACCATTCCCGCACGTTGCTCTCGCGGACCTCTTACAGGAGAAGGATCGTCTCGCAGAGGCGGGCAAACATTTGGCGCAAGCCAAGGATCGGCTGAAGAAAGATCCAGGTCTACAGTCATACATGAAAACCGTCACGGCTAAAGTGCATCGCACAGAAAAGGCGGAGGAAAAGTTTTCGACCCACCATAGCGTCCACTTCACCGTCAAGTATGATGGGGCCGAGGACCCTGAAACCTGGACAGCCGTTCTCGATATCCTTGAAGAGGCGTATCGGGAAATCGGCCAGAAGTTTAACTTTTTCCCGTCGAAACCGATCATGGTGGTGCTTCACACCAAGAACCAATTCCAGGCTGCCACTGGAAGCCCGAACTGGGCAGATGGGCTGTTCGACCCTGTGTTGGGGCGCATCCAAATTCCCAGCCAGGGCGCCGCGACGGATCGAGCCTGGTTGACAAGAGTCCTCCGGCATGAGTTTGTTCATGCGTTGATTCACGAAGAATTGGGCGCGACCGCCGGATCAATTCCCACGTGGCTGAATGAGGGATTAGCCATGCAACTTGCCGGTGATTCCTGGCATGACATCACGAGTATGCCGCAGGGAGAACATAGCCTGGTTCCGTTGGCTACGCTTGAGGGGGGTTGGGAGAATCTACCGGCAGACAAGGTGAGCGTGGCCTACCATGAGGCCAATGGCGCTACCCGCTACCTGATCGAACGATTCGGCATGCACAAGGTTCACGAAGTTTTAGCTCACCTCAAAGCCAGGCAAACGATTTCAGCCGCAATGCAAGACCGACTCCTTCTGTCCTATGAGAGCTTCCAACAACAATGGACTGAAAGCCTGAACGTTGCAGTGGCACCAAGCAAATCGTAATCCTTATCGACAGGTGACTTTCACTACATTGGCAGCAAGCCGTCTGTGGGACTCCAGAAGGGGATCGCCTGTGGGTAGCTATTGATTTCCGGCACTCTCGAAGACTCCTCAACCTGATCCAACTGCTCGAACGAATCCTCCCATAGCAGCACACCAGACCTGTGGTCGTAGATTCGAACCAACAGGTCAAAAATATGGGCGATAGGAGTGGGAGTCGGCTTCAGATGTGCAGTTCCAATCGAGACTCCGTCCGCCCGGCCTTGTCGTCTGCCGCCAGGTGCAAATTGATCCTGCCAGACGAGGCCTCCCGTCACTGGATTTACCGCTCGGATAGAAAAGAGTGTGTCGTATGCCTTCGGAGCGCCACAAGCTGCAAGGAACGCCGAGTGGCAGATCGGAGTGACACTGGCCCTTACCTTCACCACGCTCTCATCACCAACGCTCATCAAGTTCAGTTGGCCTTCCCACAGAAATTTGCCAGTCTCCGCATCATACACACTCAACATGAATTTTGACTTCCCATTCTGGTCAACCCCGATTCCACCGGCAAAAATACGTCCGCTCTGCTCAGTAGCCGCCTCGCCCCCCTCCTCTTTTATGCTCAAGTCGAAGGAATCATCAGACAGAATGACACCGGTCGATGCATCATACGTCCGAACCATAATGATCGAAGACCCAGCAGCCTGAAACCCAAAGCCGGCTGCCAACACTTCCGGATGGCCGTAGGACGGTTGATCGAACGGATCTGGAACAAGCGCAGAAGTCCGAAGGTGGCCGACGGGTATTTCATAGGACGCCGCGATCGAAGGTCCGAATGCGAAGCAGTTAAGAATCAACAGAGCGAGCAGAAACAGCGGCCGTCGGACAGAATTCCCACATGAAAAGCGCCTCGGTGCTGCGGAAGGCGGATTGCCCGAAACACAAGTTCCCATGCTTGTTCGATGCGTTTTTTGGTTCACTTACACCTCCCTTGTGAGAGGCAAATTCTCACCTTGAGATGCACCCGTGGTAAATCACCCAGCGGGTCTGGCAGGCCCCTCGAAGGGTGGGAACGAGATCATTCGCAGTACACGCATAGATCCGGGAAGTCCCCAGCCTGATGAGTGACGAGGGCAGAGACTTTCTTAAGTTGAGAGTTCGAGCCCGCCGTATTGCGCTGTGGGATGGGCAAAAGATGGTAGCTTGCGGCGCGCTAAGACGAGGGTTATAGTGCCACCATGAACGGAATTCGCACCACTATCGTTCTGCTCGCCGGACTGACTGCACTAGAAGCTCTTCTTTTTCTCTTCCAGTCACCATCGCCACTATCAACGATCCAGGACGAAATATTGGTAGGATTTCTGTTCGGGGTCCCGGCATTGCTGATAGGTGGGCTAGTGGCGATTCGCAAACATTGGACCGTGATGGCGGCCGTGATGTATAGCACGATCGCGTTGGCCCTGGATTTAGCGACCATCGTTCAGGAAGCGAGTCAGCCCGCTCCTCGGGCAATCGTCTTGGCGCTCACGGCAGGGAGCAGCGTACTGAATTTCCTTATCATGATTTTGGGTGGACGATGCGCGCTCACCTTCCAACCGGGCGAACGGCCTCCAGAAGACCCCCATCCCAATCTTCAGTTCCATTCCTAAGCGACCGGATCCTCACAATTCCGGCGTCCCTGAGCCGCTCAACCGTCTCACGACGTGAATAGGTATTACCCCGTTCCGTGTATAGCAACATGCTCACGGCAAACAGACTGGCCTCCTCCGGATACAACCCCTTAGAATCCTGAAGAAATGCGTTTTGTATAATGGGACGGCCACCGGAAGCGAGCGCAGCATAGACGCGTCGAAACACCGCCCAGTTTTGCTCAGGCGAATAGATATGAAGAACGTTAGAATACCAGACGACGTCATATCGACCCGGCAAAACCTCCGCCACAAAGTTACGCGCAAGGAATGACATGCACGTTCTCGCTTTATGGCTGCTCGCGATTTGCTAGGCCACGGCCAATCCCGCCGCACGATCGCACACGGTTGCCCTGAGATGCGGATACTGGGCAAGGAATGCCATGGCGCAGGTCTCAGGTCTACCTCCGAGATCCAGCAACGTTTTCTCCTTTTCAAAATCGAGCTGTGCGGCCACCCTTGATGCGAAGTTCACCGTGCGATGGTGCATGGCCCAGGTGAACTGACGTCGGGAGGCGTGAGTGTCAGTTTATCGCATCCCAGGGGACGTCCGCTCCGTACGGCCTCAGTCAGATGCGACCAATCTTTCCAGTGGCTGATGAGGAGCCTGATGTAGGCACCCCGATTGAGAGGATGTCGGGCGTTCAGGACCGTACGGCAAATGCGGTCGTGCTAGAGGCCTGTCCGCGCTTCTCCAAGAGCCCGCCCATCGCAAGATTTCGACACTGGATTTCCAAGTCACGCTGGCTCACCTTGAGGACCAAGGCCAGCTTGGGGATGGACTACGTCCGCGGGCCCATGACAGTCAAGAGACTGAGTTCAATGGCCGAGAGGATGACACGCGGCAACCGGTACGCACCGAGCGTGGCACGAAAGGCTTCAATGCTTGTAATGGGGTGAGCACGCAGAGAAGGGCCGACTCTCTGGGTTTGCGCGCATGCTATGACTTAAAGAGCGTCTGGCACCACCGTACGGCAGCAAGGACGTCGTCAAATCGCTGAAAATCGATGGGCTTGTGAAACGTAATCGCAACGTATTCGTCGTTCATATCCGTCTGTTCTGCAAATCCCGCCTTCAGAAGCGCCGGACGTCTTTTGGATACCGCCGGCCCTAAGAAATACTTGGCCTGCTTCGCGACTTCATCACTTCCAAGATCCTCCGTCGTCCCATCGCACATCAGGCTTTTGACGTCATCCATGGCGATTCCGTGTTGACAGAGAAATTGGCCGTCAGACCTTACCTCTAACAGCCACCCATCATCACCCAAATCCAGGGCAAGGGCAGCACCGGATTCCAGCTCATAAAATTGAGGCACGGCACCACACAGCCGAGACCGAACTTGTTCCCACGCTTGGCCAGCCCCAACAGTCATGCCTGGAACCGCCTGGGCTCAAGGGTCGGATTTTCCGCTTGCAGGCGAGCACGCAAGGATTCTAGGCGATTGGCGTTCTCCACCAATTTAGGCAGTTGGTATTTCCGGTCCATTCGTACGACTTGCTCCAATAATTCAGCGGCAATGTGTAACTGCCCCAGATCTTCATAACATTGAGCTAGCACATACCGTGCACCGCCGGCCCGCAATTCATCACGATTTCGCTCTGCGATTGATTGACTGGTTTGACAGCAGGCGATGGCATCTTGATACCGCTTTTGAGCGGCAAACGTTCGCCCCATCATCCGCCAGGCATCCGCCACACCACCCTGATTATTCAGGCGACGCATGAACACTAATGATTGTTCATAGTAGCGCAGGGCATCCTCACACTGCCCGGTTTCTCGCGCAATCAGGCCAAGATCGGAAAACAATACCGCCTTACCCAGCTCATCATGCACTCGCGTCATGATATCGAGAGCCTCAAGATAATACGCCCTCGCCCGCTCCCATTCTCCTGCGTCCGCACGCAGATTCCCCAAATTAGCGAGAGTCGTTCCAATACCTTTCTCGTCCCCCAGTACCTTCTGAAGTTCCAGCACTTCTTGATAATAACTCTGGGCCGACTCGCGTCGCCCACTGACCGCGCAGATATTACCGAGGTTGCCCAGGGTGGCGCTCAACGCTCGATGATCGCCTGTCAACCGGTCACACTCCAAAGCTTTGGCATAGCAGGCATAGGCATCCGTGTAATGCCCGCGAGCAAAATGTTCGTTACCCTGACGGTTCAGTTCTTCTGAGAGTCCATTGCGGAGGGGCATTGTTCTTTTATCCTTGCAGCAGCTGCTCCACTACCTGCTTGGCACCGAATATAATGCAAGTCCCGTCTCCTACAAGAATCGAGTCGAAGTCATATTTTAACAAGCGTCGAAGCCCCTCTTTGGCCAACCGAAGATCCTGATATTTCTCAGCAGGCAATAGACTTAATGCACCTGAGGGACTGCCAATGAGCGCATCACCAACAATCAATACGCCTTTTCCCTGCTGAATATACAGCGCTGACTCCCCGGGGGACTTCTGATATTTGAGCTGGATGATCCACATACCTCCGGGCAACAACTCGCCATCCTTAAACGTCTTTGACGGTTTCACGTCCATCTGCGCCCGATCAGCTTCAGGCACCTGCAACTGACAGCGGAACTCATTCTGGCAGGTCGTTGCCTCACGCACGTGATCGCGATTCGTGACGACAATGTAGTCCACTCCCCCTTGCCGTCGAATGAAGGTGCTCACCTCGGCTGTCATGGGCGGCGGGTCGATCAGGACCCGATGCTCTCCTACCGTAAGAAACAATCCGTTAAAATCAAGCTGCTTTTCCTCGGAAAACCAAGACCATTGCCAAATCCCGGGTAGAAGCTGTTTCACTCGCGTCCCCTTCCCTCGGCAGGCTATAACGCGATTATCGCATCTTGCAGAGTCTTCGTTACTTTCGCACGTATCCCAGCTTCGTCCGGGAGGTCGATAATATCGTCCTCTGACACCGTGATGAATTTACGACTTGGCCCTTTGGTCAGAGAAATGAGGAACATGCTGTTCGTTGGCTTCGTCGGAATCACCACTTCAACCGCGGCATCACAATTCTTTACGAGTTCGAGAAAATTTTGCTTTCCTTCACTCCATTCGTCCATGCGCCCTGATCTCCTTACTACATTACCCCTGCACCGTTTGCAGGTGGGGAAGCGAGTAATTTTTCGACCTCTTGAGTAATGACATCGGCACCAGCTAAATCCATATTACCGACCCGTTGCCAGCGAATTACTCCACGCTGGTCGATCACATACACGTTGGGAATGAACTTGCCACCGCCATAGAGCTTATCGGTCGTCTTGCTCGGATCAAGCAGATATGGATACGTCACCTTCACCGGAAAGGCACTCAAGAATTCTCCCACGTCGCGCTTCGAGTTTCCCGAAGAATTAATGCCCACGACGGCGACATTTTTCCCAGTCATCGCTTCATGGACCTTCTGCAAATTCGTGCCTTGCATCATGCAAGGGTCACAAATGTGAAACAGCCCCAAGACAACAACCTTACCTCGTAACTGCTCCAGCGAAAGAGCATCCCCGGTGATTGACGTCAACGCGAATGCAGGAGCCGGTTCCCCAACCTTGAAAAACCCAGCAGCAAACACTATCTGGCACGCCCACAACGGGACCAATGTGATCGCGAGGGCAATCAGAGCGCGTTTCATCAAGGCCTCCTTCCTCCAGCATGATGCAGAGAGAAGTGACACTCCCTGCAATTGAATCCTGCCAGCATTTTCGCCGCGCAGATATTCGCATCCTAGCATGCATTTTTTTTCTGGAGCAACCACTTAGGAAGGAGGAACCGCGTACCGGTCGGAATAGACTCTTCCCCAACCCGCATTATTCATGAGCACTTCTGTTGCAATGGCCGATTCGCTGCTGCGACAGGGCTTCGGCCGGCAGGCTCGCCACGTAACTCGGCAATTTCGCGACGAACTGTCATGAATCATGCAGGCTAATGCTATGTTCCGTCCATCAACCAGAACTCTGAAGCCACCGCACAATGGCTTCTCGCATACGAACGGACAGAATCCATCGGGCGACGATCCGCTGAATGGGTCTGAGACAGTTCGATAGGATGCGCAATTTTTTCTGGTAGCGGAACCAGGGTAAACAGCGTGTCATCACATCGGTCTCGGCTCGACACAGCTCGACACCGAGCTTCCATCGTTCCCAGCACGAGTCTTTCATCTGCATGTACAGAGCTTCTGCGTGGCTTTCATCGACGGCCTGGTCTGGATTCTTCAGCAACTGTTTCGGCATTCTCCCGAGCAGGGAAACTATATCCGGATCCAGCTCTATCTCCCGAAGAACTAAACGCGGCAACGAGGTATCGAACAACGTTTGCGCCAAACCTAACCCAAGCAATACGACTCGCCGACATTTCCATTCCTCTGCCTGAAACAAGACCCGACTCCAGTCCAGTGCTGGCCGGCGCCGCACAAGTTCAGCCACATCACATATCCACTTCAACTGCTCCCAAGCATGTTTTGTTCCATGGACACATAGCAGAATAAGCAGGTCTTCGTGAGACAACCCCATCACCACCCTTGTGGGCAACCCCACCGGCCTCAATCTTTCATAGAACTCTTTCCGATCGAGCCGGAATCCAAAATGTTGGCGAGCCATATTCCACTGTAAATCCACCACGACAATACCGTTTCTCTTCTGAAAGAAGTGATACTGTTCGTCCGACTCCTCCTTTCCGGTCTCTCGGCTGGTCAATTGATATCCCTGGGACCACAGCACTTTCCTCGCCTGTGGGATCACCTCCTGCTCAACGATTAAGTCGATGTCGGAACACTCACGCAGGCTGATATCGCCATATGCAGTCTGTGCGAGTGTCACTCCCTTGAAGGGAATCGCCTTGATTCCTTTCGCCGCTAATCCATCAATGAGGATCACCAATTCTCTGGCCAGCAGCGTATTTAACAGCACATTGGCCTGATTGTGCCGACGAAACGCCTGATGAATAGATGAAGGTATCGCTTTAGGACAGATGGTGGCCAGGTTTCGGTACACTAACGGCGCCACCCCATGCGCCCTCGAAAGCTGCCAGACTATGTCCCAATCGATGCCATCGGAGACCAAGTCTTCGACCTCGACGCGAGCAAAGTCGCTCATCGATGTTCGCGAGCAAAGAATGAGCAGGCATCCCTCCGCATGCAGGCGCAACATGGCTGATGACCGATTTTCTGCTATTCGAGAACCTTGGGCCATTCGAAACAATGTCCTTCGAACAGATGTAGAGCTCGACTGTTGTCCCATCTCAGCTGGCCCTCTTCATAGAATGTTTTTTCAAAAGAGGAGTGATCAGCCAGGGCAAATCAACGACGTCACGGCCGAAGTGAAGCCGATAGCAGTCGGTTTGCTGGATCAATCGTGCCAGTGCTTTGAACTCTTCTCTAGCGACCTCTGGTTCGTATACGAGCAACGAATGTGGAAGAATCATCTCCAGGGCCAATTTCTTCGACAGCGGCTCTAGGCAACTGTACGGAGCATCGACCACCGATGGAAACAGGATAATGGCAGGTGTGCAAGGCTGTCCGAGCGGGTTCGGATACAGATCTTCTGCGTAGAAGTAGCGCTTTGGAGTCCCGGCACGCAGCACAGAAAGCGGTGCATTGCGCAACTCAGGAAAAAACGAGATGGTTTGATCGGTGACGTTGATCTTAAGAGGATAGGGCAGAAGTTCAACGCTGCTGTCGGTTACTCGAAAGAATGGGTGGTCATCAGAGAGGTAGCGATAGCCAGCTCGCAGCAACGAGAGGAACGAAGTCGTCTTCCCTCGACCACTAAAACCGGGAATTAATACCCCACTCCCCTGGGACTCCAGCGCCGTGGCATGGAAGGTAAAGATTCCACGTCTCTTCAGCAACTCCGTCATAGCGAAATGGACGAAGCTATTCTGGATATCAGGTGTCATGTCCTCTGGACGCACGAGATACGCCTGCGCAGATAAAGATCGACTATCAATGACCACGAGACCTTCTTCATGAAAGTCGGCAAACAACGCGCCCCCGCTCGAATATATGTCGCACTGCCAAGTTATGTGACCATCACAACCAATGACGAGACCTGATCCACGGTGCAGCAGCAGAGCGGTGCTGGGGACCCGCGCAGGAATGTCACTTCGCCGTTCAACGGCATTGAACTGAATTGGAATCGGCTTAGTCGCCAGCGCATGGCATCGAAAATGTCGAAGAAGTGATTCAACGGAATGCGCCAATTCGCGTGAATTCGTGGTGAACGTCATCTCCGTTCCATGGATGGAAAGCTGAATGTCCATCGTCGCCGAGGTCACGTACATTGACTTTGCTCCTTGCAGACTTTCATGCGGCGGTGTTCGTGCACTAACGCTATCGAGAACTGGCCGCGATAGGCGGCCAGTTCCCTTCACAGAAAAACTCTCTCCGTTAGACCGGTTGCTGTCCAACCACTCGCGACAACTGGATCGCTGTCACGTCGCGCAATAATTCATGTTTAACAAGTTCAGGCTTCACATATTCGAGTTTTTTCTGTTTCATTCGAATCCTCCATGCGCCTCCAAACGTCCAGGACGAGCCATCTATCTCACGATGACTACTGCCCGCTTGCCCACCCACAATGATTGGTTTAGAACGTATCGTGTCTGATTACACGGGACAGCTGTGTAGCCGTCACGTCACGCAGCAACTCGTGCTTCACGAGTTGAGGCTTTACATACTCCCCCCTCTTCTGATGTTCCACTCGACTCACCTCCTTTCAGTGTGAAGTAATCCCTCTTGGCAAAGCTGATCGACAAGATCCAGCCCATCTGATTGAGCCCGGTCCGGCGTCACATCAAAGTGCTCGGGAATACAGGAGAGAATGTGCTCTAATGAAAGGGCACCGGTGCAACGATCCCACACGAACGCACCGACAGCATTCAACGTGTAATATCGCCCTGTGCTCAAGTTGAGTAACACACAGTCCCCGTCAAGAACCGTCCCATGCACATCTTCGTGACGCACAGGAAATAC
>WIAG01000106.1 GCA_014055495.1 Nitrospira sp. CR1.2 | reverse complement strand
GCGATGTACTTAATCTGCTTCATCGGCACAATGATGACTTCTTTGGCCGTATCCACTTCAAGCACTTCCATGTCTTCGCTGATGGTGTGACGAATCGCCTCCTTCACCAGCAGTTCCTGATTGTCGGCAAACACGATTTTCACCCAATATTGCACGAGACGCGCTCCTTGTTAGAGATGATCGCTTTCCGCCTTGCCCAATTCCTGTGATCGCTGCGTGGCCGCCTCAACCGCCGAGATCAGGGTTGCCCGCAACCGCCCCTGCTCCAATCGAGACAACCCGGCAATCGTCGTTCCACCGGGCGAGGCCACCCGGTCTTTCAACACCGCTGGATGCTCTCCCTCCCCCAACACCATACGAGCCGCGCCCGCCACCGTCTGCGCCGCCAGCTGTTGCGCGGTGGCCCTCGGCAATCCGGCCAGGACTCCGCCGTCGGCAAGCGCCTCCACCATGGCGAACACATAGGCCGGGCCGCTTCCGCTCAAACCGGTGACCGCATCCATCAGCCGCTCTTCCACCACGACGACGGTGCCGACCGATTCGAACAATCGCTCGGCAGCCTGACGATCCGAGGCTGACAAGCCCGCCGCTGAGCTCAGCGCGGTAACGCCCACCCCGATGGCCGATGGCGTATTGGGCATGGCTCGCACCAGTCTGGTCGCGCCCGTGAGTTTGGCCTGAATGCGAGATAGGGGATACCCGGCCGCGACTGAGATCACCAGTGGATGTGACTGGAGGGACGGCGCGAGTTCCGCGAGCACGTCGTCGAGCACCTGCGGCTCGACACAGAGCACCACGATGTCCGCTCCCCGCACCGCTGCCTGATTGTCTGCCGTCACAACCACACCAAACTCGCGGCCCAGCAGTTCCTGTCTCGAAGCCAGTGGATCGCTGATGACAACACGGTCAGGCGTAGTCAGGCCTTGTCGCAACAGACCAGCCAGCAAGGCTTCGGCCATATTGCCGCCACCGACAAATCCGATCTGCCGTCCAGTCAACATGGCGCGATTATACGGATGGCCCTCCGGTCGGCGCAACTTGCAACCGCAGGACGGGATTGTTATAGAGTGACCACGAGCGTGGCGATTCGCGACCTACGGCTGATCCGAACCAACTCGGAAATCACTGAATCGAGTCCATGGAAATGTCGCCGATCTGAACCTCGTGACGTGAAAGGGAACCGCCACTTGGAATATCAAGCACATCGAGACGTGGATGCAGGTGCCGTCCATAGGGCCGTCCGGCAGACCAGGCCTAGACGATTCACTGCCTCACCGGTCCTGACGATGGTTCTCTTGCTGTCCCTTGGCGGCACGGGACAGGCCCAGGTCATGGGAGAAGAGGCGGAACTCGACCGCTTACGAGTGAAGGCGGAAGACGCGATGGGCAACGACGATGCGGAAAGCGCGGCGATGAGCATGGGCCGCGCAGCCTTGATGGCGGCGCAACTGGCCAAACGCCACACGGACGCCGGGCTGCAACACACCTTCAAGACCGCGGAACACCTGTACCGCTCGCAGGAGCATGGGTATCGCGCCATCGCCCTGTTCAGGAGGGCCGGCGGGGAACTCCCGGCCTCGGCGGGCGTCTGCGGGAGCCTTCAGCTGGCGCGTCTCGAACTGCAGCATGCGCAAGAAGGCCTCAACCAACCGGGTCAGGCCCCCGCCACGAAATCGGACGCGGCTCGTCTGGGGACTGTTCGTCAGACAACAGACGATTGGGCAACCCTGTTGGAATCGATGCAAGGAGACTTTCGCTGCCCAAGCTAGCAGGCCGATGAAAATGGCCGCCAGCCTCATTCTCGCATCGCTTCGAGGCTCGACGTACCGCACACGGGAAAAACGCTTGTCCCGGAAAGCCCGGGGTGGGGCGGGCAAGAACAGTGTGGCCTCACCTCCTCGCATTGCTGCGGCCTTGCTGAACGGCCATTTTGAACGGCCTGCGGGGAAACGATTCCAGTAGCAGATCGCATCTCGCTATGACGATGCCACCGGCGGGCGAGTTTCACTCGCAAGGCATATCGACGCGCCGGATGTCTACAGGATGTGCAAACGGCCCGTCCTCGCATTCCGTCGTTCGTGAAACGCCGTTCGTCTCTCGTGACCGCCCTGCTGTGCGAATCCTGACGAGATACGTTTCACGCTTCACGGCTCCCGAGAACGCCGCGGAGGCTCGTTTCCGCATCCTGCATCCGCTAGTCGTCTTCGGGATTCACAATATGCAACCCGGCGGGCCGGCAAGCAGCCAGGAGCTGCTTATCCGCGCTGACGACCGTCAGCCGGAGCGGTTTCAACTCCAGCGCCAGCGCCAGATGCAACAGCTGCGGTGAACGTAGGGCCGGGTAGTCCAGAATCAATTCCCTTGCCGCCAGATAGGTCTCCATCGTCGGGGCGATGAACTGAAAGAGTCCTTGCGCGGCTTCCATCTCGAACTTGTACAGGACGGAATAACAATCATCCCGCGTGATTTCTCCCTGTTGCGCGCGAACGGATAACACCGAATACAATTCCGTCACACTCCACATCGGCAAAATCGCCACCTTCCCGCGTTTCACCATGAGCTTATTGACGACCCGCGTCCCGCGCTCCATGCTGTAGCGTTTCACCAGCGCCGTCGAGTCGAAATAGTAATACGGCATCCTAGACCCTCCCCTTCAAGAGACTCTCTGCCAGCGGCGACTGGAGCTTGGAAAGGCGATCCTGCAACTCATCCAGCGGCAGTTCTTCGTAGTAGCCCTGTTTCCGGAAAATGCTCACCAGGTCGCTCTTCAGCACCTGTTGTGTATCGGCGGCCAACCGCTCGCGCAGACGTTTCTTCATGGCCTGGCTCGACAACCGGCGTCCGCCGTCGGCTTGTTCCCCCGCCTTCCGGGTTCCTGTTTTACGCATCCCCTCTCCTCTCTCCTGTGGTTAATGCACCGCCGTCATCGACTGAGGGGCGACGCCCCTGTCTCTTTGGGACAACCGGAGGGCGCGGCCGCCGCAACCGGAAGCTCCGTCTCGCCATAGACATGCGCGGCCACGGAGCGGGCCAGCTCCACGGAAAACTCCTGCTGCATGACGCGCACGGCTTTCGCCTCCGCCTCTCGCTCCGTCACATGCCCTTCCCTGCCGCCTTTCGACAAGGCACCGATCACCCGATGCGTCGCCGCCTCCTCGATCACGGCATCCGTACACCAGCGGACATACCGGAACTGGGGATCCTGGACGTCGATCGGCCACAGTCGCACGGTTCCCTTGATCAACAACTCCACCGGCACGGTTCCGGAGGCGGCGCCCTGCCTAACGACGGAAAACCCCTCCTGCGTAAGCCCCTCAATGAGCGCGCGTTCGAGCGGTTCCGTCTGTTCACCGGAAACCTCCACGGCCATTCGGTAATTGGACGACAGAAACTGTTCCAATTCAGCGGTCAGTTCGGCCACTCGATACGCAGCCGGATGACCCTGCCCGCTCGAGCGAATCGTGCGAAGATCGGTGTTGTAGGCTTCGCGCAGGACCAGATTTTTGGCGGCCCGTTTGAGATTGCGCACGCGCGAGAGTTTGTCCTGGGTGTGACGCGCTTCGGTGACTTGAGTCTGAATCGTGCGATCGAGCTCCGCGAGGCGTTCCATCATCGCCGAGTCCGCCTGCGCCCGGTTCATGCCTGCCAGAGCATAGTACTGTCGCGCCTTTTGGTCAAACCAGGTATCGAGAATGTGGACATTCTCCAGCACCTTGTCGGTCGTCACCCTGGTCACGTTATCCAATGTGAGGCGACGTTCGGTACTGGTTTGCCCTCGGGACTCCACCACCAAGTACGATTCCCAATCCTTGGCCTGGGCCGTAATCTCCGCCTTAAAGATCCGCGAAACCGCCGCATAGGCCTGCTCCGTGGCTTGGGGCCTGGAATCGGCCTGCCCGACGCCCACAAGATACTGTGAAGCAGGATATTGCGTGCTGTTCCCATCGATCCAGGCCGGGCGAGCAGGACCACCCATCCACCCGCATCCGGCACAGAGGAAGAGTACGAGGGCCAGACCGACCCCGCTACCGCGTGTCATGAGGAACGCCGGCGACGACCTCATAACATCACCCGCTCGATCAGGAAGACCGTCTCGCCCGCTCTCAGGATCAGTGGTCGTGAGGTGCCCGATGGTATAGCCCCGCCGCTTCGCATCACCGCCTGAATCCGGCTTTCATACTCGCCTGGCGGCACCCACAGGCGGGAAATCTGAATCTCATCCGGCAAGGTGCGCCAGCTCCTCGTATCGGCGGCCTCGGAAGCCACCGCCAGGCCATGCGTCAGTACCCCCACGAGCAACCCGACCCATTGTGCGTCGCCCTTATTGACCGCATGTTGCGATCCACGCGTGGCGGCTTCGGCCGCCGCAAATTTCACCGCTGCCCGCGCAAGGGCCTTAGTCGTGATGCCAGGCATGCGGTCCGACAGCGCCCGCTCGGCCAGCGCCGTGCCGTTGTAGGCCAACTCGGATGTTGCGGAGATGGGCGCTCCTTCTTTGGGCACCAAACTGACGGACTCCCGCATCACCTGCGTCTTCTGGGCAACCAACCTAGGCAAGGCCACCCGCACGACACGGCCGTTCAGGCCGTACAATACACTGTCCGCGACTCGGCGCTCCTGACGATTCGACGCATGCACGACCCCGCGGTTCAACAACACCAACTGCAGCGCGCCCAGGCTGATGGGAATATCGAGAAACGTTTCTTCTCTGCGCGGCGCGCGGCCATTATAGCCGATCACCACCACCTGAGCGAGATTCGGCTGTTCCCCTCGCGACACCCAATGCGTCTCGGGAAACTGACGCCGGTACTCCTCAAATTCAGTCGTCATATGCAAGGCGTCGGTCGTCCGCAGCAAGTCGGCTCGCAACATCGGCGGCATCGGCGTGCGCGACCAGCCTTTCGTCGCTTCATAGGTTTCGTAGGCCTTGCGATAGGCGATGAACGCATTATTCAGATCGCCCGTCGACTCGTACAACACCCCGGTCAAATATCGAGCGAAGGCATCTTCTCGATAGCCGTCTTTGTCCTTTGCGCTGTCAGACAACACGTTCAGGCGATGATCGATCTGCCGCGCCTCGACGACGGCTTCGGTCAACTGCCCCATCGCCGCATAATTCAGTGCCTTCACGACGTTGATCATCACATGTTCGTACGGATCGCCCTCGAACGGGAGCATGTTGTCGTTTGTCAGGAAGGCGGCGGTCTCGGTCCGGATACTCCTCGTGTACAGCCGTTCGACTTCCACGGCAGCCTGCTCCAGCAGGTTGTTGCTCTGCGCGTAGTCGCCCGCGAGATGCAGCGTCATTCCCCGATCCATGCTGTACAGCAGTCGATTGCGTTGTCCGTACTCGGACTCCGCCTGCGCCATGATGGCATCCGCCCGACGAGGATCGTGCGCCGCAAGACTCTGGTCGATGAGGAGGTAATGGTTCTCCGCAAGGCCGCAGCCGGACACCAGCCAGAGCAGGGCCCAACCGAATAGCGACAGGCAACGGGATGAAATGAAACGGCCTCCCCGAGGGGAGGCCGTAGTCGATGGAGGGTAAGGTGTCAACGGTCTACGTCGGGCTAGAAAATGGTGCGCTTTTTCTCAACCACTTTCTTGATTTTCTTTTGTCCGAACCAGGATTTGACATTGTTTTCCAGATCGACCATTTCCAGATCGACCTGGTAGAACACCGCTTTGGCTCCGTCCTGTTCGTCCAGAATCGTCGCGATACTCCCGCGCATCATGTAGTCCGCGCCGATTTCCTTGCCCGGCGCCTTTTGCGTATCTTCACGGGCATACACGGCCTGCTCGCGCCGTTCCTCGCGTACTTCCTCCCGTTCGCCCTTCCCGGCGACAAAGGTCACCTTCTGCGAGTTGGTCAGTTCCCGTTCCAGATCGTTCACGAACGTCTGTACATTGATATGTTCATGGCTCTTGTTCAGCACGGTCCCGACGATGACGACCGGTTGCCGGTTCTTTCCCTTCGTGAAGTTGCCGAGCCAGGGATTCGCCAACGCCTCCTTGACCATGGCTTCGGCCACCATCTGGGAATCCGTATCGTTCCAGCGTCCACTGAGATCGGTCACCACACCGGTATCGACGCGTGTCACTCTGGTTTCATGTCCGCAGCCCCCGGCCGCCACGGCCACCCCGGCCAGTACGACGGCTGCGACTCTCCGTCCCACTCTTCCCTCACGCCACTCGATCATGCGCTCTCCTCCTGGACAACTGGCCTCGCCCCTGCGGGGTCACCTACTGGTTGGCGCGCTTGTCTTCTTCCTTCTCCAGACGATCGAACAACCGGTCGGCATTCTTCCGGACAAAATCACGGACCTGGCTATTCAGCTCCTTCGCCTGCTCCAGATTGTTTTTCATGTCTTCGAGACTGAGCTTGGTCAACACATAATAGGTGCCGGACTTTTCATCCTTGTAACGATCCATCGGTTTGACGCCGTTCAGCGTCACCGCGGAAAACGTTTTCACGGCCCGTTCGATGTTCTGCTCTTCGCTGTTGCGAGAAAAATCGCCGGCGGTCGTGGACGCGGCATAGTCCCGCATAAGATAGGCGGTGTAGGTTTCGAAGGTCTTGGCAATTTCTGCTCGACTGCGGTTCTCGGCGGTATCCCAGGCGAGGGGTTCGTTCCTGACTCCAACCACGGAACCGACGCCATAGAACGACTTATCAGTCTTTTCGTTGAACGCGCCGGATCCCTTCTTGACCCAGTTCGGAGGACCGCCGCAAGCAGTCAGCCCGATGAGGAGTACGAGCGCCAGCGCGCTCCCGGTGAACTTCAACAAAGCCCCCTTTACTCTGCTCATACGAATCCTCCTTGGTGTGGCACGGATAAGAGCTGATGGCTCGGTTCGGCGCGGCAAGCTGCTGGAAGGTCGACGTGTGTGAGTCACGGGATGACGAGACACAATTGCCCGAAAAAACGAGTTTTTATGCTAACATGCACCCCCAGGACTGTCAACGCGGAAGCAGTCTTTCGGTTGACGAGATCGCTCGCAACAGCACCACGACACACCGCATTCCACGAAGGAGACGAAACAGATGGCTGACGTGCAAATTGAAGACGGCATTATTCGGGTCGTCCAACTCGATATTCAGGATCCCAAAGCAGCCGCCGTGCTGGCGGAATATCCGCAGGTGCGATGGCCGGAAATTACACGACGCGCATTGAA
>WIAG01000030.1 GCA_014055495.1 Nitrospira sp. CR1.2 | reverse complement strand
CCCTTATCTCGCTTCGGTGTCTTGAAGTTGCGGTGGTGGGAACCTTCGTACAACGATGTGTCTATGAAGTCATCAATCACGAGGGATTTACCGTCGGCGTGCGCCTCAAATCGTTCCTTGGGAAGTGCGGCATTACCTTCAGCGGTATAGACGATCGTGCCGATCGATCCGTCGCTGAAGGTCAGTGTGATACTGCACTGATCGTCCGTGATGCCGGAACTGTGGCGCCCGACTCGACCGGCAAAGACGGAGGTTGGGAGCGCGTCGCACAGCGCCTGCATATAGTCCACAAAATGGCAGACCTCTCCAACGATGCGTCCGCCTCCCACCTGAGGATCTTGTATCCAATGGTCTGGGGGAATGCGCCCCGCATTGATGCGGTAGAGCATCACGAGCGGGTTGGTTCGCGAGGCGAAAAAGTTGCGAGCCTCTTTTGCATGGGGAGAGAATCGTCGATTGAACCCCACCATCAGGTGCAAGCCGTCCACAGATTTCTTCTCATACGTGGCGCGAATCTCCTGCAGCTCGTCCTCGGTGAGACAGAGCGGCTTTTCGACAAACACGTGTTTGTCCGCCAGCAGCGACTTGACCACGAGAGATGCATGGCTGTCATGGCGCGTGCCGATCAGGACGCAGTTGATTGCCTTGTCGTCCAGGATCGACTGGGCGTCGCTGGTGCAGTAGGCGGCCTCGATTTTTCCGGCAAGGGTCTTCGCGCTGATACCTGAGGCAGTGCAGATGCCGCGAATTGCGACACGGTTCAAGGTCTGCAGCGGTGGCAGCAGCATATCCTTCACATGGTTGCCCGCGCCGATGATCCCCATCGTCACGGCCAGACTGGCCTGTCCCTTCCCCATGGTGATGGTGCGCGGCAAGGAGCGGGTGCGATCGGAGGGATAGGTAATGACCATGGCGATGTACGGCTGCTTCCCCTCCATCATGAGGGCATAGGCGGACTCGGCCTGTTCGATCGGGAACCGATGGGTGATCAAGGGCTTGAGGAGCACCTTGCGTTCTGCCACCAGTTCGAGAAAGGCCTGCATGTTGCGTTGCTCTGTCCAGCGAACATACGCGAAAGGATAGTCCTGCCCCTGCTCTTCATACCGGCTGTCGTACCGGCCCGGTCCGTACGACATGGAGAGGCGCAAATCCAATTCTTTTTTGTAATAGGGTTCTCGAGGCACATTCATGCCGACGGCACCGACCACCACCACCCGCCCCTTCTTGCGAGCGATCGCGCCGGCCATTTCGATGGGGCCGTTGTCTTTGGTGCTTGCTGTAATGATCACGGCATCCACGCCATGGCCTTCGGAAAAGGTCGCCGATGCTTCAGGCAGCGCGCCGGAATCGACAGCCAGGTCCGCACCGAACTGACGCGCTAATTCCAGTTTGGAAGGATCGAGATCAGAACCCAGCACGCGGCAGCCGGAGGCTTTCAACAATTGCACCGTCAGTTGGCCCAACAGCCCAAGACCGATGACCGCGATGCGGTCGCCCAGCCTCGGCTCCGCCTGGCGGACGCCCTGGAGTGCGATTGCGCCGAGTGTGACAAACGACGCATCTTCGAAATCGACGGCATCGGGGATCTTCACGCAGAGATGTTTCGGGACGTAGACCATTTCGGCGTGAGACGCATAGTTTTGCCCCGCGCAGGCCACGCGGTCGCCGATCGTGAAGGCGCCTGCATCCTGAGCCACATCCACGACGGTGCCCGCGCAGCTATAGCCCAACGCCACCGGGGTATCCAGGCGTTGAAAGACACGTTTCACTGTGTCCGCCAAACCATCCTTCTTAACCGCCGCCAAGACCTTTTTCACCATATCCGGCCGGTCCATAGCCTTTCCCACGAGATTCTTCTGCGCGACCTGCACGGTCGATTTTTCAGTTCCCGGGCTGATGAGCGAGGACTCATTCAGTAGCAAGATGCCGCTTCCACGCAGGCAAGGCGGAGGAACATCATCGACCTTCAGTATCCCAGACCGATAGTTTTGAATGATTTGTTTCATGATCTCCTTGCGATACGCATAAACCAAGTGCTGAATCGATTACTCGTTGCCTTTTAAGAGTTGGCGAACCTGTTTCCAGGCCAGGCCGATCCCCCAGGACTGGCCGCGGGTCTGTCCCCTATTGGCAGTCCGATCGTCTTCAAGGTTGGAGAGTCTGGCGGCCGTATCCTTGAATGTGCGGTCCGTACGAAAAATCAGCCGGTACTGTTCCAGGGCTTCAGGCCTGTCGCCCAGTTGTTCCAGGGTCCGTCCCAACAGGTAGCGGACGCTCAGACTCTGTTGGCGCGGCGCGTTGTAATCGGTGCAGGCTTTTCGAAAAGCGGCCACGGCCTGAGGCACCTGGCCGAGCGCGCGATAACAGAGTCCGATCTGGCCGAATGCCCGCAAATGATAGGCGGGATCTTGCGCCGCTTGCTGGAACCGCGCAATGGCCGCTATGAATTTTTGGGCCTTTCGGAGTGCCATCCCCTGCTGATACGCAGCTTCTGCGGACTCGGTTACCACTTCGTCGCTGCCGGCCGGTCGTGGCTCAGGAGCGGACAGCGGTTGGGTGAACTGCTCCGGACGCTCCGGCGTCTCTTCTCCCTCAGCCGCCGCGATGCTAGCCAGATCCTCAAGCTCGGACAGAGGGAGAATCCGATTTTTTCTCCGGTCGAGCGCGGCCTGCGCCAGCAGTTTGGCCGTGATGCGCGGAGCCTGCTGAGCGAAACCGTAGGTCAACGCCATTTCGCAGACCTGATTGATCAGGCGCGGATTACCCTGACTCAACCGATAGGTCAGTGCGCAAGCCTGGGGACTGAAGAGTGGTCTGGTTCCACCGGATAACTGGATCCGGTGATGGATGTACTGCGCCACTTCGTCTTCCGTGAAGGGCTGAATGTGGTAATCCACCACGACGCGCTGCGCAAATTGCGTCATGTCCACTCGCCGGAGCAGGGTCTGGAGATCCGGTTGGCCGGACAGAATGATCTGCAGTTGCAGCGATTTCTCTCGATTCAAATTGGACAGGAGTCGCAACTCTTCCAAGAGCTTCACGCCCAGGTTTTGCGCCTCATCCATGATGAGCACCACGCGGCGCTTCCGGAGCGCTTCCTCCGCCAGAAACTTCGCGAACAGATGTTGCGCCTCGACCGGATCGAGTTGTTTCGTATTGAGCCCCAGGGCCAGCAGGATCCACGGCAGCAGATAGTCCACATCGTAGCGGGCATTGGTCAGGAACCCGATGGAGTAGAGGTCGCGATTGTCCCCGATCAACTTGTGTAGCAGCGAAGTCTTGCCCGTGCCGGGATCGCCGGTCAGCACCATGAATGGGGCTTCGGTGAGGAGACCGTACTCCAACAGACTGTAGGCGGTGCGGTGCGTGGAGCCGAGATAGAGAAACTCGCTGTCCGGCAGCAACGAAAACGGTTTGCTGTGGAGGCGGTAGAAGCTCTTATACATCGATGGCCTATATCATCCTTTTCATGCTGGCGGCCGTGGCCGTCGCGTGGCCCACTTTGTTGACCACGGTCCCAAGGACGGGCGTCGACTGCTTGATCAGCGCTAAGGCCCGTTCCACATCTTCTGCTTTTGTGCGCCCTTCTTCAATCACCACGAGCATGGCATCCAGATAAGGCGAAAAGGCCAGGACATCCGATGTCTGCAAAATCGGGGGGAGGTCGAACAGGATCATACGCGATTGGTAGCGATGTTTAAACTCGTCGACCAGCGCCACCATTTTGGGAGAGGTCAGGGCTTCCGCCGAATGTGCCACGGTCCGTCCGCCGGGCAACAGCACGAACCGGCCGATGCCGGGATGCACGAGCAACTGTTCGATCGGCACATCGTCCAATAGATAATCGGCCAATCCCTGGCATTCACCCAGATCGAACATCTCATGCACGCTGGGGTGCCGGAGATTCGCATCGACCAACAACACGGATTGCGTCACATCCATGGCCAGGCTGGCGGCAAGGTTCACAGCCGTGAAGGTCTTGCCTTCCCGCTCGCCGGGGCTGGTCACACCGATGACGTTCCATCCCTTTTCTCTGACCCGATGCAACACCTGGGTGCGCAGGATCTTGAAGGAATCGACGAACGGCCCTCCTTCGAATCCCGCCAGAATGCGCTGTTCACGCAGCACCGGTTCGGGGATCTGGACCGAACGCGTCCTGGTATACACGATGGTTGCCGGAATCGCCCGGATGGGCTGGGTTCGACTCGGCCCGGATCTAGGAGGGCTGTGGTGCTGCTGTTGCTTATAGCGATCGAGCGCCGCTTGAAACCATTCCATGGTGACCCCTTTCCATACTGGCAAACCGGTGCAACGACCTCAAGTCAGGAGATGACCACGGTCATTCGATACCGAATTTTCTCAAGGTTGCGAACCATACGACGTCCAAGGGGGTCCAGAAGAGATGACACAGCAGCAGGAGAAGGGCCATGGCCCCTAACCCGGCCATCCTGATCCTGCCCCGGCGTCTCAGCGCACGGCCGACATCCGCCTTGTTCGGCATATACGGAATCACCGCCAAGGGAAAGGCCTGTGTGACCCGCAACAATTGTTCCGGTGTTCGAATGGAATGGTCGAGATGTTCGGCCAGGGCGGCGGCTCCGGCGCCTCCCGCCATTGCGAGAATCACCCCCAACAAGACGATGGCTTTCCGATTCGGCTTTTCGGGACTCTCCGGCAAACCCGGGGGATCGATGAGCGAGAAACGTTCTCCCTTCCGCTGCACCTCCAACCCTTCCGAGACCTTCGCTTCCAGCAAGCGGGACCGGATGTCCTGGTACTTCTGGGCTGACGTATCGCGGTCACGCGCGAGCGTCAGATAGTCCGGTTCCAAGGCCGGCGTCCGTTCGATGCGTTTGGCGTAGTCCTGGAGTCGTTGCTTGACAGTCGTGCGGCTGGTTTTCAGGGCTTGTAGCGATGCATTCACCGAATTGAGTTGTGCCTGAATGTTGATGTAGGCGGGGTTCTCCGGCCGCTGCAACGGCTTGTTTCCGGACGAGGGTCCGAGCCGCCGGAGTTCCCGCTCCAGCGCCAGGATCGTGCGTTGGGTCTGCAACACGTCGGGGTGGTTTTCACCGAGGCGATCGGCGAGTGTGGCCTGCCTGGCCCTGGCATCGATCAATTGTTTGGCGATCTCTTCAGTTTCTGGATTCGCCCCAGTTTCCCTCTCCAGCGCAGAGATCTCCTGTTTCATCTTAATCACATCCGGATGGTCCGATGAAAGATTCGCGGCTACTCCGGCATATTCGGCCCGGAGACTGCGTAGTCGTTCCACGCTATCGAGGATGCGCTCCCCGGTCACGGAAAGAATCGGTGTATTCGGCTTGATGGTCGCTAGTTCCCCTTCGAGGTACGACTTCCGCTCCTCAAGGCTGCGGATCTGCTGATCGAGGTCCATCAGTTCACGATCGGCCTGGTTCATCATCTGGAGATTCAGCGGCATTAACTCGGGCAACGCACCAGCCGCGCGTTGCTTGAACTTGGAGAGCTTGGCTTCAACCTCCTCGATATGGGCGGCGAGGCTCTCCGCCTCCTGCTTGAGAAACGTCGTGGTCTCTTGTGCTTGCCGCTCGCGACTCTTGAGATTCTCCCCGAGAAACAGACTGGTGAGTTCATTTGCCACCCGTTGGGCAGTGTCGGCTGTCCCACTATTGTAGGACACGGTGAAGGCGATGGTGGCCTTGGTCGCATGCTGGGTGCGTTTGTCGATGACATCAGCGCTGATGACTTCGACTTCGATATCCTTGATGAAGCGTTTGATAACTTCTTCAGTCGTGCTTTCACGTCGCATATTGGCATAGAGGTCATACTGTTCCACGACCTTCCATAAGCTGGATCGGCTCATCACCTGTTGCTTGATCGTCTCGATGCGTTGATCAGCGTAGCTGGTAATCGTGCTATGCACCAGTTCAGCAGGCACTTCCTGTTCTTCGATCAAAATGGTTGCGGTGGACTTAAAGGTCGGAGGCCAAAGAATCGCCGCGAACGTACTCAGGCATAGGAGGAATCCCGCAGAGAGAAAGATAAGAGTGCGTCTACGCCCAAACATTTCCAGGTAATCTCGAAGATTCACGGTCGACTCTGGTTGCTGAGATGGTAGGTTGCCCGCCATGAAATATCCTTTTGCCTAAGGCCCGGCACTAATTCGAGATTGCCAGCTTTGGGGGGAAATAGGTCAGCATGACCATGAGCATGTTCGACATGACCGGTTCATCAAACGTCTCCACATCGCGCCAACGATAGCTGTAGGAAGCCTCGGCTCTCCACCATTCCGAGAAATGCCATGCCAATTTAGGTGTGAGGTAAAAGAGACGTTGCTCTTGAAGCGATCCTCCCCGAGCTTGATTAGTCGCTCCCGACACGAGATATCCCGAAGCATCGAGGAAAGCTGTGAGGTTTTCGGAAAACGCATAGGACGTCTGCATTCCGATTCGGTCGGTCTGGAGGAGCAGACCGAAACCGCTCGGGAAAATATCGCGCGTCACGCTCACCTGAAAACTCGATTTCTCGAACTGTTGAGTCAGGCTAGCTCCATAAACCCAGATGGTGTCTTGATGTTTTTGACTCGAACCAGCAAATTTGGTGGTGGAGTCGATAAATCGTGGCCCTCCATAAGCAGTGGCCTTCAGCCCCTCCGTGAAAGCGTGAGTAAGGGACAACATGGCCCCAGGATAATAGGCCCGCAAGTCGAACGGTGCATTGGTCGTGTGAAAGTGGGTATAGGTTCCGGCCAGCTGTACATCATCTCGCTCCGATAGGTGATACAAAAATCCAGCTGATCCGCCGTACACCTGATAGTCTACTAAACCAAGACGAAGGCCATCCTGGTAACTGGCATCGCTGAATTGAAATGAACTCTGAAAAGCTAATTTCTCGGTGATCATTCTGGTCCAGCTAGGATTCAAGTTCCAGAGGTTACGTTGGGTAAACCGGAGGACGACGCCTGTCGTCACCAGCTCGCCCATCAGGGTATTGTCCCTTGTAAATCCGCCGGTGAAGCCCCATTCGTCCTTCTCCGTACGATAGCGCATCGTGAGCGGCAGAAATACGTTTGTAAATCGATTGGGCTCGCCCCCGTAGTAGTCCACAAAATCCAACGCCGCCTTGCCGCTCACCTCCAGCCGCTCGGTCTTTCCCGCAAATTCGACTCCCGGCGATATCCAATAACCATAGGTTGGATCATGAGACAACGGGGTCAGTAACAGGTTATCGTTGTAATAGGCCTTGGTACTCATCGAAGGCACGAGCGACCATTCAGCCGCAAGACTTGGAATAGTCATGGCCAGGACCAGGGACGCACACGTAAGAATGGCGATGCTTGTCCCTGACACCAGGGCATTCAGCCCCCTCTGACAGCTCAGCGACGACACCTTCACGAGCTACGGCACCATCACGACGTCGCCGCGCTGCAAGATAATATTCTGCTCGAGATCCATCCCCTTTCGCACATCACCATACCGGAACGAGAATGTCTGCTGTTGTCCCATCACTCGGCGTACGACCTTGATGTCGTTTTCCGCCGCAAAGGGTGTCAGTCCCCCGGCAAGGCTCAGGGCTTGGAGGACATCAGTATAGTGACCGACAAGGAATTCGCCAGGCTTCGCCACGCGGCCAACAACATAGACCTTGTAGCTCAACGGCTTGATCACGGCGACCGTGAGATTCACGGCAGGAATATATTTGATCAATCGTTTCGCGAGATCTAACCGCAGTTCCTCCACCGTTCGACCTTCGGCAGGTACATCCCCGACGAGGGGGAAGGAAATCAACCCGTCCGGGCGGACAACAACCTCTCGGGTCAGGTGTTCATCTTTCCAGACCGAAATAAGCAAGACATCTTCGGGGCCAAGCTGGTACCCAAGGTCGGAATTGGGTACCTCCTGAGCAGTGCCGCGCTGGTCAATGGACTGACAACTCACAGCGACGGTCAGGAACATGCCGATGATCAATGCCAACGTGATTTTCTCAACGATCTTGAAACCCAGCTGCATAATGTACGACTCCTATCCGTTCGACCGGGCGAGCAGTTGTTGTGCTTCACGTCGCCCTTGGAATTGTTCTGTGCTTTTGAGCGCTTTTGCGAGATACACCTTGGCTTCACTATTCCGGCCAGACTGATACAGGGCCGCGCCAAGATGATAATTGAGTGTCGGGAGGTCCGGGGCCTTGACGATCGCTTGTCGCATGAGGCGCAGCGCGTCCTCCAGATGCCCCATTTTTAACCGCACCCAGGCCAGCGTATCGAGAAACAGCGGGTGCGGCGCGTCTTTTTCGAACTCACGGCTCAAGAGAAACGCACGTTCAAGATTCGGCGCATCCTGTTTGTGATCTGCTAAGAGTGCCGCCAGATTGTTCGCCGAGAAAATATTGCGCGGATTCATGCGGAGCACGGCGTCATAGGCGGCAATGGCCTCATCGACCGCATTCTGGTTCGCCAGTACCGACGCCAACAACATGTGCAACTCTTCACTGGCAGGGTTCGCGTTCAACCCCTCTCTCAGCGTTCGAACCGCATCGTCTGCCTGTCCCTGGGCAATCGAGAGTGTCGCCGCATCCAGCCAAGGGGTGAGCCAGCGCGGATTGATTCGGATCGCGTCTCGGAAACGGGCCATGGCCTGCTCCCGCCGTCCCATCAGCGTCAACACCTCTCCCATCAACCCGTGGGCGAAGGGATGATCGGGATGTGCGGCAATGATGCTATCCAGGCGGCGCCTGGCGCGTTCGGGCTGCTTATTCTGGAGATCGAGCTGGACGACGGCCACCAAAGGTCCCTGCGCATCGACGGCCATGGTCGCCGCGCGCTCATAGGCGGTAATGGCTTGAGCGTAATCCTTTCTGCTCTCGTAGAGCTTCCCTTCCGCCATGAGTATCGCGGCCGTCTCTCCCTCTACTTGCCGGAGACGGCTCAGCATCGATGCGGCATGACTCCACTCGCCGGCCGCCAGGTCCAAGCCAAACAAGAGCTCCATCGCCTGCCGATGATCGGGGTGAGCTGTCAGGATGGTCTTCAGGCGCGCCCTAGCGCTGGACGACTGGCCGCTCCGGCTCTCCATCGTCGCGAGTGCCAATTTCGCATCGACCAAACCAGGTTGGAGTGCCAGGGATCGCTCGAAACTTTCACGGGCCAACGCTGAATCTCCTGTCGCCAGATAGGCTTGTCCGAGCAGGTACTGCACATGGGCGAGTTCCGGCTGATCGCGAAGCACGGTCCGGAAGGCCTGCACGGCGTCCTTGCCGTTTCGACCGATCAATGCCATCTTTCCCTGCAAGATCAATCCCTGGGCCGATCGGGGGTTCTTCCGTAACACGTCCGACAGTCGCCGCTCGGCGTCCTGCTGCCGTCCGGCGTTGAAATCGAGCTGCGCGAGTTTGACCTGCGCATCCAACCCGGCGGGCTTTTTCTCGTAGTCCTTCGCCAGGGCTTCATAGACCAGCGTTGCTTCTGCCAAGTCCATATTTGACTCATACAGCGCGGCCAGGGCGAACGGGATCTGCGTGGAATAGGGCAACTGTTTTGCGGCTTGCCGCAGTGCGAGCTTCGCGGCCTCCATCCCCCGCCGCATCTTCAAGAAGTCGGCCAAGGCCAACCAGGCCTGGTCGTTCTCTGGGAAGATCGTGAGCGCGTCGCGCAGCACGGCTTCGGCCTGATCAGTCGCGTGCAGCTGATCGAAAAAACGGGCCAGTTTCAATCGATGGTCATAGACCGTCGGCTCCTCTTCAATGATCTGGCGTAACACCTGTTCCGTGGCTTTCTCGTCGTGAGCCTCGACGAGGATGGTTTGTAAATTCTGTAGGAGGTCCAGGTGATGCGGATGGGCCTGAAGGGCACGTTGCAAGGTCGCCCTGGCCTCGGCCACACGATGTGTCTGACCGTAGAGCGTCGCCAGCAGAATAGCGACATCCGGCTCGGTCGGATGCTGTTTGCTCAGCTCCTCCGCCCGCACCATCGCCTGGTTCATCTGGCCCTGCTGCGCGAGCAAGGCGATCTTCAGGGCTTGAGCCTGGGGGTCGTGCGGGTGTCTGGCGAGCACCTTGTCGGCCGTCCTCCCCACCTCATCCCCAAGCTTGGCTTCGAGATAGTACTTCGCCAGGACAATCAGCGCCTCCTTGTGATCCGGCACCAGCTCGACAACCTGTTGATAGTTGGCGACGGCATTACGCCAATTTTTTTCTTTTTCTTCGACCTGGGCCACGAGAAAGTAGGCGTCGGCGTCTTTGGGATCGATCTTCAAGACGTTTCGCAAGGCCACTCGCGCCTTTGGGAAATTTCCCGCCTGGATGTAATCCTGCGCCTTGGCGCGGTATTGCGCCTTACGTTCTTGCGGGCCGCCGCACGCGAGGAGTCCCGTCGTCAACAGGACGATATAGAACCACGATCTCATTTCGCTCCTACAACCATGCCCGAACTCCCAGTCCGAGCAGGATCCACAACGACACCAGGCCAAGTTGCTTGACTCGATCGGTAAACGTATGGAGCAACAGTTCGAACGAAAAATACAGCACAATGAGTTTGGCTGCCAGAATGCTCAGGGTCGGCATGTCGGCGCGCATTTCCGGCAACAACGGAACGATCAAGGCGAAGAACACCATCAGGTAATCCAAAGGGGTGGTCTGAAACCGGTTGCTGCGGTTGAATCGCATGCTCAATAGCACCAGGATGGCAATCAGGGCCAACAGCGTGTTCTGCGTCACGTAGATCGGCCAGATATCCGGGATGCCGGACTGCTCGCCCATATACATGAGGAACGCACTCCCGACGTACAGGCCCCCGCGCACAAAATGGGATCGATACTGCGGCATGAACCAGAAGCCTCCCAAGACCACAGCAAACAGGCTGAGGGCTGCGTATCCGACATCCATCGGGACATGGCCTGGCAAAAATACGTTCGCGATCAAAAACAATGGCACCACGACCGCGAGAAAGCGCGGCGCCATGTCACTAAGCCACAAGCCGGCACGGGCCAATTTTGTATCTGAGAGGACGCGCCCCTTCGATGCCTGAGACAGGAGAAGGCCTCCTCGCTCTGTCGCCACGAACAGCGCGAACATGGCCATGGCAAATCCTCCGTAGATGGCCAGGATCAAGGCATCGGATTGCCAACGCAGGAGATAGGCTAGCCCGACCATTACCGCTTGAATCCCATAGATGACAATGACGGCTTCATAATGGGACAGCCCAAGCGCCAGCAGCTTGTGGTGGACATGGTTCCGGTCTCCGATGAAGGGTGACCGACCCCTTGCAAGCCGCTGCCCCATCACCGCAAGTGTGTCGAGAAACGGCAATCCCAGCACCAGCAGTCCGACCGTGACAGGAAAGGGCGCACGCCCAGGGTCGCTCAAGAGGAGCACAAGGACACCCATGGAAAACCCGAGCAGCTGACTCCCTGCGTCACCCATGAAGATTCTGGCCGGATAGGTGTTGTAGCGCAAGAATCCCAACAGGCCGCCTAAAAATCCCGCCGCTAGCACCAACACGGCGGTGTCGTTCGACAAATAAGCCAGATAGGCAATTCCGGCAAAGCTCAAAAAGGCCAACCCACCAGCCAATCCGTCCAGGCCGTCGGAAAGGTTCACTGCATTGGAGGACCCGATAAGAAACACCACGGTCAAAGGCACCGTCAGCCAGAGCGGTGCTTCCTCTTCGTAGAAAAACGGGATCTGCTCGAAACGAATATGGCCGAGGATAATCACCACCAGGACGGCCAATAATTGTCCGAGGAGTTTCGTGCGGTAGTTCAGATTGGTACGGTCGTCCCAAATGCCGAATCCCAGGATGATCGCCGCGCTCACCAACACCGACGGAATGACTGGATCTTGTGGAACCCAGAAGAATATGGACAGCAGCGCGGCAAACCCGAAGGCAATCCCGCCGATCCGTGGGATCGGGTTCGCATGCACCTTTCGTCCACCGGGAAGATCCATGAAGCTCCAACGCCCGGCGTTCAGCTGCAAAGGCGGGATCAAGGCCATGCAGATAAATAGCGAGGTGATGAAACTGAAAAAGACGGCACTGGTCATGGTCAATCCGGGATATACCGATTGAGTTGAGGCTGAATTTGTCCCGCAAATCGCAACAAACGTTGTTCTACATCCCGGTCGTGTTCTCCCGGCTCGACGGTGGCTGAGAGGCGAATCAAAGCTCCATCGCTCCGCTGCCTCGTCAAGGCATCCCAAAACAAATAGAACTTCACGAGATACTCGCTGGACAGGAATCGATCGCGCTGCTTGAACCAATAGAGCACCAGCTGTTTTTGCCGATCCTTCTGGATCAGGACGCGATTGATCGCAACCGCCTGCCCCCTTGCTCCATTCACCGCCAAATTAAGTGTGTTCTGGGATATGATTTCCCATCCTCCTCCAGGAATGCAGCTTTGCGGAGAATGGGCTGACTGTCCCTTCCGCTGGGAACGATAGTAGGCTATGTAGAGAGTGATAGGGCTTGAGCCGGCTGCCGCAAAGTCCGCCAGCAAGTAATCGTCGAAGCGCAGGGTGGAGATGAACTGGGTCTCCACCGGTAGGGGGCTCCCCTGCCACTCTCCGATGCGCATGGCAAAATCGACGAAGGAGGCGCGTTCAGGCGTCAGCTCCTCCCGATCACCCATCGACCAGGAAAAGAGCGCCACAGGGAGGATCAGGGCGAGGCTGCCCACATAGGCTGGAACCCTCAACACCGTGGCCGGTGTGGCCCGCGAGGTTGTTAAGGTCGGTTCCGGGACAGCCGACTCATCATAGATCCGGAATTGATCAAGAAGGCCGCGAGCACCGGGCATCGGCTGCACAAGCGAAAGGGCCCACATTTCCGCCAACAGCAGAGTCAAGGTAGCCAGGAACAGGACCCATCCCTCGAAGAGGTGCAGAAAGCCATCAGCCGCCTGGGGGCCATACCACTCCACGAGGACGCCGACGATCCCGATACGGAAACCGTTGACCAGCACCGAAATCGGTAAGGCCGAGAGTACCAGCACAATTCGTTTCCACATGCGATCACGGAAAAAGTATGCACTCAACAGGGCCAGAGATGTCAGCGGAAACAGATAACGAATCCCGCTACAGGCCTCCGCCACCTGCAACTGTACCGGGCCGAGATCGATTACATTCCCTTCACGAAACGCGGTGACGCCGATGAATTGGAGCACTCCCACGCCCAGCGCAGAAGACCAAAGTTGAAGCCGGCTGGAAAGCGCGTTGTAGAGGAAGACCGGGAGCGGGATGGCAGTCAAGAGATAGGCGAGAGGGAAGGCCGTCTCGCGCAGGGTTTTGAGTCCAAGAAACGAGAGTACAAGCCCGATGAGGAGAAGCCACAAGGAAAGATGCGATATCACATAGAGCGTGGCCAAATTGCCTGCGGTGTAGAGGAAAAGACCCGCAAGAACGACCAGCGGCCCCAACCAGGATGGAGCCGGCTTCAGCCTAGTCAATCTGTGCCGCCTCTGCCACAGAAGGAAAGCACTGATGAAGGGCACAAACATCCCATGACCATAGTCGTCACTGCCCCATTGACCGACTAGGAAGGCGATGCTGTCGGCGTACATGTAGCCCAAGAGGGCGACAGAGAGTAATCCAATGACAGCCACTGCATACCTAGATGTGATGTGAGTCCTCTCCCCCCGACTGGGGGGAGAGGAGAAGGAACGGCAAGTTGGGTGACTCTCGCCAGTTTCGTAGGAGGTAACGTAGCTGCTAGAAGTCGAAACAACCGGTCTTTCGCGTGAATCCTCTGACCGCTGAATCCCTATCAAGCCCTATGATTCTTTGCGCGTAGCCAGGCCGCGTGATCCCAATCCGACTAGCGCGATCAACCCGGCTCCGAACAACCATACTGCCGCAGGCAATGGGACAAGTGATGTGAGCGCTCCCTGCACTCTGTTCCCAACCCCACTAAACACCAAACGCCATTGATTCGACGCGAACGAAGAGAGGCTGGGAGGAGTGGTCGGTAGATGATCATTCGCGAATACATTGCCGTTCGGGTTGACCAACTCCATCTCGAAGGTTGTGGGCGTTAACCCATTTACTGTGCTGCCGGAGAATCCATTGAGCGTGAGCTTGAACGTATCCCCCAACCCAGGATTGTTGATCACCTGCATGACGCTGGAGCCAGGCGAAAAGGTTGTCGTGTAGTTACCGATCTTAACGGTCAGATTCTGGACGGGGTTCGCATACAATCCCCACATAGGATCTCCCGGTAAAAGATCGGGGCTTGTGGAATTAAACGTGAAATTCCCAGACAAAGGAAGTGCTGAACCAAAGCCGTTTGAACCGGAACCTCCGGCAGTGAACACTCCACCCTGGACCTCAGCGACTGAGCCGCTGAAATTGAATGAGACATTTGCTGCGTTGCTCGGATCCGCCACTATGATCAACGCGCAAAAACCGCCTATTGCCAACCCTATGGTCCGGACGATCAGATTTTGCTTCACCTTGCTCATCGTGTCTCCTTTGATCACAAAAGGAAGAATCTCTTCGACTCGATTTTTCATTTTGATGGTCGGCTACGGTGGAAGAGTACTTAAAACAAAAAATCTGCGCAAGCATTTTCTCGATAAAAATCAAAAAAACCATGTACGTATATTAAAACTGTATGGAATAACCGCCATGTGGATCATAGTGTCACGCTCTTTCCGGTTTTGTGCTCCGAGATGCATCATGTTGTTCCATTTTCATACATTGAGTAGAGCCGAACGGCTCGATCTGATCAGGTGGATGGATGTCCCTAAGCCCTATTTGGAAAACCCCAAGATGTGCCGCCACACAATCAATCCAATAAACTTTGGTGCAGACACGAAGTTACGTCTCCACATGCGACGGGGTTCTCTTACGAACCGGTACACCCATTCTAATCCCAGTCGACAAATCCACCGGGGCGACCGAGGATGCGTCCCGGCATAGAAATCAAAAACCGCTCCGATCGACCCGATGACCGGAACACGGAGGCGCTTACGATTCGTCTGGACCCACGTTTCCTGCTTAGGCGCGGTCATGCCAACCCACAGCACGTCGGGCTGGGCGTCGTTGATGAGGCGGATCATCCTAGTATTCTCATCTTCACTCCAGGCCCCAAACGGCGGAGAATGTATACCGCACAGTGTGAGTGCCGGAAATTCGTGCCGAAAACGTTCCACAATGAGATCGAGTACTCGCTGCGAGGATCCGAAGAAAAAGATTCGCCCCTGCCCACGCTGTTGCAACGCATTTAGGAGAGCATAAAAGTAGTCGTGGCCTGTGATCCGCGGGCCACAGCGTACGCGGGCAAGTCGAGCCATTAAGGTGATCCCCACCCCGTCTGCCACAACCTGCTCTGCCTGGCTCAGCGCCTCCCTGAACCTAATATCAGTCTGAGCAACGGCCAAGGAATGGGGGTTGGCACAGACGAACACGACTTGCGACCGGTTGCTGTCCACAGCAGCGAGTGCTTCGCGAGTGAGATCCGGCAAGCCTTCCATTCCCAATTGAACACCAAGTAGAATGGATGAGTTCGTCGGTCGATCAGTTGTCCCAGCGGTTGAACGTTCCATAAGAGGTTTATGCTCGTTTCTGCTGAGGATGCTTAGTATTTGGAGGCGTTGTGGTCGACGGAGCCTGCCGATCACCCCCACCTCGCATAACTCCCTCAAACACCTGAATCATTTTTTCAACATGCGCGTCTCGTGAAAATAACTGTCGTTGTCGCTTTCGACCTGCCAGTCCCATGGCATTACACTCTTCCTGGTGGTCGAGTAGCCATACGATACGGTCCGCAAGATCGGCTGCATCATTGACCCTGACTTCCAGTCCACACTCACGACCGCCTACTGTTTCTCTTAAACAGCCTCGATCCGTATAGATCACGGGTAAGCCGGCGGCCATTGCTTCGAGGACGACCAATGGTTGCCCCTCCTGCTGCACACCAGGAAAGACAAAAAGGTGGGAGGTCTCAAACAAGGCCTGTTTTTCCACCCCGTCTACCTGTCCGGTGAAACGAATGTATGGTGAGACACCTTCTTGAGCAATGAATGCCTCTGCCCAGCGTTGATCTTGTTCATGCGACCAGGGGCCGGCAAATATGAACTCGACATCTTGTCGATGCCTCACAACAAAAGGAATCGCCTTCAACAGTACGAGCGCGCCTTTCAAGTGACTCAAGGTGCTCAAATGAAGCACCCGATATCTTGGGTTGCTGTCTCCCCTTCGTACAGTTCGCCCCGAGCTCGGACAGTCGACACCATTGGGCACTACACAGACGTTGCGGGCTGCCACGATACCCTCAAACAGATTTCTGAACGATTCCCCTAAGACCACAACGCGAGTGGCTCGGCCAAGCACCGTGCGGACATAGGTCCTCATCAACCAGGATCGACCGAGGAACCATTCGCGGAAATTTCCGCCATGGAGATGGAGCACGAGGCGGCTTCCTCTTATGAATGCAGGCCAGAGCAATAAACTGTCACGGATGAAGCCGATAGTTGATTGTGAAAGGACTAAATAGGTTGCCGCAGGACGTTTCCTCGCGAGGATCGAGATAAGTTTTATCCACTGCTGACAGAACAACACCACGTCGTGCAAATCAGGCTTGTTGACGTGCTGGATACCGCGGCGATCGGCAAGATCGAGGTGAGACACTCGAAATCGATCGACCAGACTTGATTGAAGCAATGTTTGCATTGCCACAGCTACTCCATGGTAAGGGGGCGGCGTGGGGCCGATGATCAGGAGCCTTCTGTGAGTCGTCATGCACACAACAGCGTTTCATGGATGCTTGGTGAATTCCAGAATGCCATTAAATACCCTTAGAACCCCTAGTCGCTGTGCGACGCTTTGGAGAATCGCCCGGTCTGAAGAAGCCACCCCCGCGATAACTAGAAGGCCGATATAAAGAGTCATTGAAAGCAATACAAGTACAGCAATAGGTATTTCGACAAATTGAACTCTCATCACACTAACGACCGTGATCGTTAAGGCGCCACAACAAAGTGGTTTGAAAAGGTCCCACGTAAATGGCTGGATACGATAGATTCGCCAAACTTGCACAATTCTCAATGCTGCCAGGGTGACAAGCCCACTTGCTGTTGCGAATGCAACCCCGATCATTCCCCAGAATGGCGCAAGCACACTGATGGCTGCGACTTGGATGAGTCCAACAATGATGGTATTTGCCATCACAATACGTGATCGTCCGTCCATAAGAAGAACATGGTTGGGTGAGGATGCGGCACTGTTTACAAGGTGTCCGACAGAAAGGACTATTAAACAGGCAGCACCCACAGAGAACCCCGAACCAAACATTCCTAGAATCTCTTCTGCAAATAAGCTGATCAGTACGAATAATGGAATGGTTAAAGCAAAGACAAGGCGAGCACCGGACTGATAGAGGTCGCACAATCTCCCAAGATGCTTTTGAGCTAGGACTCTCGCAATTGATGGAGCCAGAGCGGTTTCGAAAGCGCCCAGGACAAGAGCAATGACTCCAGCGGTTTGAAGTGCAGATTGATAAACACCTGTTTCGTACGAACTAGCCCAATACCCGAGAATGAGAATGTCTGAGCGTGGAGCAATTACGCCAAATATATTCGAGACGAGTAGCGGACCGCAGAATCGTGTGACTTTCACTACATCGATGATAGCCAACTCATTGCTGGCCTGCGGCAGCAATTTCCACTGTCTCCTGAGAGCCTGCCCTCCAATCAGAACTGCAATCACGAAGGTGATCACTATGCCTGTTACGACTCCTTCTAATCCGAACCCAAGCATGAAAAGTGAGAGGCCTAAACAAGTCTTTCCCACAGGCTCCCAGAGGTATCTGACTAGTGTGGTGTACTTCAAACTCTGGAATGCTTGAAGTATGGAAACTAGAACATAGCTAGTTGAGGCCAGGGGAATCGCAAGAGCAAAAATGGTTAGAACGGGAGCAAGTTCTGGCTGAGCATAAACACTTAGCGCCACACGTTTCGAAAGCAACAATAGGCTACTCGCAGAAATGCAACTACCAACGACTGTTAGCAGCAACGTAGCCAGAATTGTTGTTCGCACCTGGTGAACCTGATCGAGTCCGAGCGCTTGAGAGACGTATCGAATACCGGCAGTGCCAACACTCTGGGATGTGAGCAAAACGAGAACGTTAAAAAGAGTCAGCCCCAAAGCATACACGCCATAATCACCTGGACCAAGAAGTCTGGCAAGCTCAATGGAGAATAAATAACTGATACCATTGCCAAACACGGACGCAACCAAAATGGCACTGCCTCCTGATGCCAAAGAGGCCAACTCGGTGGATGGTTGAATAGCGGGTGCAGTAGTTGATGATGGAAGTATTTGTGGAACTCCTTGTTTAATGGTCTACGGAATCTAGTGCTTACCTCGATAGGTTCGTCAGGACCAAACCCTACGCGGGTTTCAGCCAGATAGTCGTTTGCTTTTCATGAAAGTGATAAGGCGATGGTCCGTAGAAAGATGCGTGGTTCCATTTGAGTGCATCGAGATAGGTGAACGCAGGCTTATATCTCGCACGCTCTGAGTCATCCAAGATCAGCAAGCCCCCAGGTTTAATCGTGCTTGTAACTGCGGCTACTACTTCATTTCTGAAAATATCATCCACTACTACCACGTCATATGGAGGACTAAAACCCACCGCAAGGGCACTATATGCGTGCACCAGAGCTGGTAGTGAGGCAGCACTCTGAACCGCACAGATCTGCTCCTCAGTGCCAGGAACAAATTGGGAGAAATGTGCGAGGCGGACATTGTTGCAATGATGATTCGACACAGCTGATTCCACTTCGTCAAGCCATTCTCTTGACCGTTCCACCGAGATCACGTCTGCCACTCGTTTTGCCCACCACAGTGTTGAGTATCCACTGCCGTACTCAAACACTCTCATTTCAGGAGTCAGCAAATTCTCGATGAATTTTATGGAAGGAAAGGAAAACCATGGGTAGGTCTGTTCAAGGGAGACATGTCGTAACGGCTTGGTTCCTATTGTCCGTATCCATTTATGCCGATCATCGCTGGACAATAAGCCCAATACGGCGCTTAGCCGAGGCCACGTACCGAAACTAGCCAAGTTTTTTATTCTTTTAAGTACAGGCATCTGCACGATCCTCGCCTAATAATTCTCACTAATTTCAGGCCGAGCTTAGTAATGTAGAAATTGGTCTAGCCACATTAAAGTATGGTTAATAGCCATTAACTCTGATCGCAACTCGACTCAAATGAGCTCAGAACACCCGAACATTCTCAGGAGGAGATATGACTGAACTCATACTTCGTTTCCAAAATGGCCTCGCCGGATTCCTAAAAGTACTTCTGCGCAATTCCTGGATCTGACCATCAGTTAGTCTGCCATACAGATACAGCGCCACACCATTGCCGCTTTGATAACCACGAGCACGCTGAAGGAGGTGCGCAACGTCGATACCTGACCGAGAGGTGGCATTTTTATTGGTGCCATCGGGTCGATCAAAATTGCCGCAAAGAACCACGAGAGATTCGGGGCGTTTCATTGCTGCCTGAAACGATTGCAGGGCGTCCCAATCAGGGCTAGGTTCATAATGCATCATATAAACTACGTCGATTAAATTTTCATCAGCCCATTTCATGCTATTACGACCTTGCACCTGATCGACTCGATGGCCAGGAACGGCATCCACACTCAGTATAATATTTTGATCTTTACGTCGAGCCGCGTAAGATACCCTGCGGACAATGTCTCCTACAGCGGCCTCTTGCCAATCAAACAGTTCCTGGATCACACTGCCGGGGATCATCCTCATCCGCGTATCCAGCAGTAAATGTCTGCCGGTTGCTGATCTGTAATCTTCCACGCAATGCGGACTTTCACATACTCCGCCCGCACGTATGTAGTCTAGATTAATGCCCTGGATCTGATATCTGTCGAGCACCTCAATAATAACCTTTGAAATGAACTCCCGAAATGCTGGTCGATGTACATCGAAACATTCTTTTGGAGTTCCCTCGTCGTAATACTCTCTAAAAAAAACGCGATCCCTTCTCATCACGGTAAACCACGGGTGAATCTCAATATCGTAGCGTTGCGCGGTCGCAATCAAATGTTCAAGTGGATCGTAGTCGGGAAGCACAGGAAACTTGCTGTCCCACGGAGCCAATTGTGAAGGCCAGGTCGTACCTCTCCCGTGCCAAACACACGGCATGAAGACATTAAATCCTGCCTCTTTAATCCGTCTGCAAACGGTTTCAGCTCCCCTTTTTGAAGCCCAATGTAGCCCCTCATCAAATATTGCCCGACTCTCACTCATGACTGTAGGCTGTGCGAATGCAAGGGGATTTGCACGGAGGGCGGTTAGTATCGCAGAGAGACAGGTTGCTTGGAAGAACTGTCTACGCGACAGGTGAACACTCATCTTATCACCTCGGCAGAATCGGAAATCGTTCGATCGACTTGATCACTTGTCCGTCGTAAAACTGAGTGGTAGCTCGCGCAGATACGCGCTCGGCAACCTTAAAGCCAGCAACACCTTCCAGGTCATAGCTGCGCTGACTAATAGCAATCATCGCAAAGACGAAAATTCCACACGATGTAACATAATCAATAGCGTTATCAGTTGCCATGAACACAATATAGAACAGCAAGGCACCAATCGCCCCAGCAGTGGTTCGCTTCGTGAGAGCGTCTGTGCTCACGGTTAAAACCTGACGAAGGCTGAGCACATAAGAGATCACCATCATCGCGAATATTGCGAAACCAACAAGTCCTAACTCAGCCAGGATACGAACATACTCAGAATGGATTGCATTCAAGCCGATGGCTGGGTGGGTATAAAAATAATGTTGTGTTGTGCCTGCCCCAGCACCAAGCCAGGGGTTTGGCAGAAAAAAATGTTCTATGACATAGCTCCAGGCATCGAACCGGCCGGACCCATGCACATAGTCAAACGTCGATGAAGGGTCGTGGGCAATAGTATCCAAAGATGGAATGTGCCCTCCTTTGAACATGCGATATCTGAGCGTATCACTGAATAGAAAGCTTGCAGGTAATGCGGCTATTGTTATCGACGGCAGGACGTATTTTGTGAATCCACGTGAGGATACGAACAACACCGATGAAAAGCCCACGAACAATCCAACGATTGTAATTCGAGTGAATCCTGCGGCGGCGGCGACTGCGAACCCCACCATTAAAGTAAAATGCATGGCCGATCGCGAATACCTGTAGAGAGCAAAGGCAAATATGGACAACACAGCTAGATGGGCACTAGAAGCTGCGGGGCCGAGCCCTGGTATGCCAAGACCAACTTTTCCTTCAAAGCGGTATCCGCTAAGCCATGTACCTAATTCGACCGCAACCGCTAAGACACCTGTTGCTAAGAGAACGGTTTCAATTCGGCGGACATGAGCATGGGTAGAAACAACGACTAGGACCATCAGCATAAACAGAAACGGAGCTGTTAATTTTGCCAACATGCGGCTTCCATACAACAATGAAGGCGCCCACATGAGAGTGAGTACCGCAAAGACTAGAAAGAGAGCGTGGAACCTAAAACGCACAATCAAGCTGATGACTTTACCGACATGAAGGAAGCACACCACGAAAGCGGCAACCCAAAGACCAAGCAGCCGAATCGCATAGAGGTCTAACCGCCCTAAATCGCCCGCTAGCTGTTCCCCCCTCCCCAGGGTGACAGGTGCAGCTCCAGTTAGAAGTGAGACGCATATCAAAGTCATTGGCCAGGATAAGGCAAGAGCAATTGGAAGCAGCAGTAGCACTATTACGAGAACGGCATACATAAAACTAGCTCACCTAGCCCAAGTGACTTACACTCCGGATATCGAAATTAGTGATCGCATTCATAAATCGTTGTGCCGCACGCGCCAGCGAGAATCGATTACCCGTTTCAGCAGCTGCATCCTGCATGGAAACGAATCGAGACGATGAACTTAGAATCGAGCCAATGGCCCCGGCATAACACTCCACATTGTCAGAGCTGATCACGCCATTGTCCTCCGACAGGTACTCAACCTCCGGACCGTGCCCAGCAACATTGGTGGTGACAATTGGAAGGCCGAATGCGAACCCGTGCACAATTGCCAGCCCCACGAGACTTGGAATGACCATTAAGTCCGCGAGCAAAAAGTAGGCCGCCGTCTCGCTGGGGTCCACCCGTTCTCCAAGGAAATGTACGTCGTTCAGTTCAAGATATTTGGCTAATTTCTCAAGTTCAGCTCGTTCTTCGCCGTCCCCGATGATCAACAGCGCCACGCGAGGACACGTTTGTTTCAAAATTGCAAATGCTCTTAGGAGAAAATCCACCTTCTTCTCCGCATATAAGCGTCCTGAGAACAACAGCACTCGCTTGCCTTCAACGGCCAGCGTTTGTCTAAGACACGCTAACTGCTCTTCGGTGATTTCGGCTCTGATCTTTCTGAGGCCCTCGACATCGATGGTGTTGTAGTAGGGAATCACCCGATCCTCTGGCATCCCCTGCTGGCGCCAGTACTCTGCGCCTCCAGCAGTATAGGTGATCAATCCGTTTGCCCTCCTGGTCATAAACCGTTTGACGGCCTCTTTCGCAGATGTCACCACTGATGAATGAACAGACGCCTGGTGATTGTATCCATGTCCCCACCATATCCAGGTCTTACACACCCGCTTCCGTTTTGCCCACAGATAAGGAACCGTCAAACACTGCAATTCCTGCGGGGCCACCACGACATCGGTACCAGAAATTGTGGCTTCCAGCCCCTGCATCCAATAGGCACTCGACTTGCTGTTTCCGAACAGGCGTACAGGCAGAATACGATAAGGGAATGCAAGGGCATTGCCGCTTTGGATCGGGTGCGACGTTGCGCACACCAGGATTTCATATCCTTCCGATCTGCCTTGGGCATACAGCTCTTCAAAAAATCTTATTCGATAATGTGGAATCTCTCGTTGAATGATCGCAACGGATCTCGTCGTTGGTGTCAACGTTCCATTCGCTCTTTTGGATGGCATGGGGAACTCTACACGGAACGAATGTCGCAGCCTCTACCCATATGATGGGCGACAATGATTGAGGTCAAAATGCGACCTCACGAAATGACTCTCGATTGGACTGAAACCAGGCTATGGTTTTCTGTACTCCCGTGCCCAGTCTGACCGCCGCCTCGAACCCGAACAACGGCTTCGCCCGCCTTGTATCGAGACAGCGGCGCGGTTGGCTATTAGGCTTACCGTATCCCACACAAGTTTCCCCTTCTATCCCACCTCGTCGGCGATCAGATGCGCCAGGTCTTGAATCGTAATCTCTTGTCCTGTCCTGATACTCACGGGTTCGTTGGAGCCCCGATGCTCGGCATCCATGAGGATGGCGCAGGCCGCGTGATTCATATAGAGAAACTCTCGTCACTGCGAGCCATCGCCACATAGTAAACTCTGACCTTACTGCGGGGACCTGTGGATCGCTACCTTCCCTGGACACAACATGGTTCAGGCACGGTCTCTCAGTGGTCAGTCCCTTCTCACTGGAGCTCTGTTCCCCTCGTCCCCTCCAACGTCTGCCTCTCTGCCCGTACGTCCGCGTCAACCATCATGGTCACCAACTCTTCAAAGGACACTTTCGGCTCCCATCCCAGCGTGCGCTTGGCCTTCGAGGCATCGCCGATGAGCAGATCGACCTCTGTCGGCCGGTAGTAGCGCGGATCGATCTTCACATAGTCATGCCAATCCAACCCCACGTGGCCGAATGCGCGGTCGAGAAACTCGCGCACTGTATGGGTTTCCCCGGTCGCGATGACGTAGTCATCCGGCTGCTCGGCTTGCAGCATCATCCACATGGCCTGCACGTAGTCGCCCGCGAACCCCCAGTCTCGTTTGGCATCGAGATTGCCGAGGAACAACTCCTTCTGCACGCCTAATTTGATGCGAGCTGCCGCTCGTGTGATTTTTCTGGTCACGAACGTCTCCCCGCGCCGTGGAGACTCGTGATTGAAGAGAATGCCGCTACAGGCAAACAGATTGTAAGCCTCGCGATAATTCACCGTAATCCAGTGGGCATAGACCTTGGCCGCACCATAGGGACTGCGCGGGTAAAACGGCGTGGTCTCGCGTTGCGGGATATCCTGCACCTTGCCGAACATCTCGCTGGAGGAGGCTTGATAGAATTTCGGTCGGATACCGGACTCCCGAATCGCCTCCAGCAAACGCACCGTCCCGAGCGCCGTGATCTCCGCTGTGTATTCCGGGACATCGAAGCTGACCCGCACATGGCTTTGGGCACCCAGATTGTAGATTTCGTCCGGTTGAATCGTCCGGAGGATCCTGTTCAACGAACTCGCGTCGTTGAGGTCGCCATACACCAACTTGAGCCGGGCATCGGGCACGTGCGGATCTTGGTAGATAGGATCGATGCGCCCGGTGTTAAACGAACTCGACCGGCGAATGATCCCGTGCACCTCGTACCCTTTGGCGAGGAGCAACTCAGCGAGGTAGGATCCGTCCTGCCCGCTAATGCCGGTAATGAGAGCTTTTTTCACCTGTTGTGCGACTCCTTCGCGCGGCGCGGCGGCGCCGGAAATCTATGTATTTTAGTTCTAGTCAGTGGCGTGGTGATCGGGGAGTCTCTTCTCTTAGCATATTTTGCGGAAAAGGTGTGAGGGCCAAATGGCTGGACCGTCCGGTCCTCCGACTCAGTGTCGCAGTCTGGCACAGGTCCCCGTTGTGCCTACGTAGTTCATTTTCCGACCCCTTGTACGTGATAATTCGGCATTGACCAATGCGTCGAACGAAGGTACTGTTTCCTCCCAACGACCGGTGTCCACCAGGGCCGGATGGACGGGGTCTTCAGGATGGATCTGTCTGCGCGCGTCATGGTGGAGGATAGGCATTGCGTGTTACGGTCTCGTTCAAGTCGAATCTGCTTCCTCGCAGCCTGGAGGCGTCAGCCAAGGCGCTCGCGGCAGGGCGCCCTGAGGATTGGTGGCATGGGGCGAGGGAACGAGGCCTCTTCTCCCTCTTCCGCCTACAGCGGCAACTGGGTAGCCGTTGGTTATCCCGCTCGTTTACCGAACAGGACACCGCGGCTACGTCGTTTTGCCGGAGCGCCTATACGGTGCTCCCTCCCCTTCCCTGGCACTGTGACCTCGATGCGGCCTCGGTCGACGCGCTCCTGAGCGGTCGCCTGTCGGTGTTTGGTTTCCCCTGGCAATGGACGGCCGATGGATCGTGCTGGCACCAGGCCCCGGATACGAGGCAGACCTGGCCCCGGCGTTTTTTTCCCGGCATCCCGGTTGACACAGGGAACCCGTGTGGAGATGCCCGCCTGGCCTGGGAACCTTCTCGGCTGCAGCATCTCGTGACGTTGGGGTTGATCGCTCAGAAGGCCGATCCCGCCATTCGTACCCGCGCGGTTGCGGCCGTGGAGACACAATTTCTCTCCTGGGTCGCGGCCAATCCCCTGCTGATCGGCGTCCATTATGTGTCGCCCATGGAATGCGCCTTGCGCCTGATCGCGAGCTGTTATGCGCTGGACTTGATTCGTCCCTGGATGCAACAGCCCCGACAGGTGTGGAGCGCGCTGCTCACGTTGGTATCGGGCCATGCGGAATTGATTCGGAAGCGTCTGGCCCTGCGTTCACCGATTCCGCACGAAACGTTGGCGGGCGCCGCCGCGCTGGTCCATGCCGGCAGTCTCTTCACAGAGCTGGAACAGGCGGAGCGCTGGCTGGCCTTTGGCCTGTATCTGTTGGAGGAAGACACGCCTCGACACATCAGTCAGGATGGCGGCAGTCAGGAGCAGGGGCTCGGCTACCTCCACTTCAGCAGCGACCTGTACGGGTTACTCGTCGCGTTATTCGATCATCAGCAACGACCGCTTCCTGAGAAGATCCGCCAGGCCTTCGACCGCAGCCGCGCGTTTCTCAATGAATTTCGCACCGCGGCCGACGACCGGGTACCTGCCATCGGCGACGGTGACTGCGAAACAGCCCTGTCGCCCTACCTTCGCTTTCGGACGCCCGCCCGGAAGCACACGTCCGGTTTGACGACGTTTCACCTCTCGGGCTACTCGATCATCCGCGGACGGGGGGCGCAGCGGGCCATCTTCGATCACGGGCCGCTCGGGATGCCGCCGCGCTACGCCCATGGCCATGCCGACGCCCTCTCGATGGTGCTCCAGATCGGCCCGCAGGACATACTGATCGATCCCGGTACCTACACGTATCTGGGAGACGAGGCCTGGCGCACGTATTTCCGCGGCACGCGCGGGCACAATACTGTGACGGTGGATGGCTTGGATCAAGCGGTGCCGGAGGGAGCCTTGACCTGGTCGGAACCATTCGACACACATCTGGTCTATCGAGACGAGACGCCGGAGGGCAAGGTGACGGTCATCGCGCGACACTATGGTTACAAAGAGCGCCTGGGCGTGGTGCATTTGCGCGGCGTCTCCTACGACACCTCGGGGTCATGGATGATTTGGGATTGGCTGACCGGCAGCGGTACGCACCATCTCGAACTGAACTGGCATCTGGGCTGCCGCGTCGTTCCGGTCGATGGGGGGTACCGCTTGGAAGGACTGGAACAGCCGCTCCTGCTGACGATCGAGGGTGGGACCAGCCGGCTCTACGAAGGGTCGCTGCAGCCGATGGCCGGGTGGAAATCCAGCCGTTATGGCAGTAAAGAGCCGATTACGACGATCCGCGTCGAGTACCGCGGTCCCCTGCCCCATGAATTCATGACGCGCATCCGTTTGATTTAGCAGACTGCGGAATCACCCGGTTTTTGCACAAGACGTCGCGACCAACTCACCTGCCGAGGCGGGGTCAGCACCATGTCGGCCGGCGAGCCGGCTATCCTGCGGGCGCGTGCCGGTGCCATCTACAACGTTGAATGCGGCCGTTTTTCCGGCGAGACACGATAGCGGTTCATCCACTTGCTAAAGAAGCCGGAACCCATCGAGTTTGCCCGCGGCTTGATCGAAGCTGACGGTCTCGTCGCATCCGCGGAGTCGGTTCGTGGCACCCAGTAGGCAGTCAGCGAAGTCGGCCTTTCCTGACTGATACATGCGAAATGCCGTCCATGCCGTCTGCGGGTCTTCGACTTTCAACTGGGCGGTCTGCAACAGTTTCTCTAACACGGCCACAATGGTGTCCTTGGAATACCCATAGGCACTTTCCAACACCCATACCAACTCACAGAGGACGACGCGATTGACGAACCCTGGATCGTCACGCGTACATTGCTTCGTGATCACGTGTGTGGCTTTACGCGATTGACTCGGTTCATCTTGCACGAGATGTCTGACCAGGACGTTCGTGTCGAGACCGATCATTGGCGGCTTCCTCGTTTACGAATCGCTCGGTTCATGTCTTCCACACTCACCGGACGAGCCGGCGCCTTGAGTATACCGGTTAACAACGAGGCGTCGATGCTGGCCGGGAGCAGCACTACGCGGCCGTCCTCATCAATCACAAATTCCAGACGGTCTCCCGGCTGGAGATTGAGCCGTTCTCGAACGTCTTTCGGTATCGTGGTTTGCCCTTTGCTCGTCAACGTTGATGTGGACATCGGAGCTCCTTACAAGGAAAGACATTCCTTACTGTACCGTAAGTCATTGCAGCGCGCAAGGGATGTGAGCGCATGATGAGACGGGCGATCACCATGGCGTCGGACCCCTTGTCGGTCGGCGAGCCGACGACCCTGTCAGTACGCTCCGGGATGTCTCGGATGCCGAGTGAGGGTGCGCATAGATGCGAAGGGGGGAGAGAGCATCTGCCGGGCGCCCGGGGCGTTCCGATGCCGCCCGGCCTCATGTTACAGTCAACCGTTTCAGCGCATCGGAGGGGCTCACGACCCAGGTTCCATCGGGGAGACGATAGGCTGCTTTCGTGCGACACACGATCATCTTCTGCTTCACTCGTCCTGGCTCAGCGGCCTCTAGAGCTTTGAGCCCGTCGGCGTCCGCGGGCCCTGGATGCTCTTTCCATTTGCATTCGACCGCGGTGAGGGCACCGGCGCGATCAATCACCACATCCACCTCCGGTCCTCCCGCAGTGCGCCAGTAACCGACCGGCGCGGCATCGGCGCGGCTGGCCGCTTGTCGAAGAATCTGGCCGAAGACATACGACTCCCAGAATGCCCCGGCGAGCGTGGATGCCGTCAGCTCCCGTGCCGAACGAAATCCTGCGAGAAATGCCGCCAGACCGGTGTCGAGGAATGCGAGCTTGGGCGCTTTGATCAGCCGCTTGGTGCGATTGCCGAAATACGGTTCGATCATGGTCACCACTCCCGATGTCTGAAGCAGCCCTGCCCATTTACGTGCGGTATTGGGAGCAATGCCGGTATCTCGTGCAAGGTCGGAGTAATTGATCATCTGAGACATCCGCAGCGCACAGGCGCGCAGAAACCGATTGAACTCCGGTAGGTCCGCAACACGCAGCACGTTGCGCACATCGCGTTCAAGATAGGTGGCGACGTAGGCGGGAAACCACAGGTCAGGATCGGTCCCACGGTGCAGCTCGGGATATCCGCCGAGAAACAGGTAGCGACACTCCTCGATCGCATGGCCTGCCGCGAGCAATTCGGCCCTCGCGAGTGTATGCAGATTCAGCACCGCGCAACGCCCCGCCAAGCTCTCCGACACGCCATGCATGAGCGGGAATACTTGCGATCCGGTCAAGAGAAAGCGGCCGGGCGAGCGATCCTGGTCGATGTGGACTTTGAGATGCCGCAGCAGTGACGGCGCATACTGAATTTCGTCGATGATCACCGGTGGCGGATAGGCCTTGAGCAACTCGTCGGGTGCGGTGCGCGCGGCTTCCGCATTCGCGGGGAGATCGAGAGTCAGATAGGAAGTACGGGGATAGAGATGCCGCAGCAGAGAGGTCTTGCCGGTCTGTCTCGCGCCGGTGATGAGCACAGCGGGAAACTGCTTCGCCATGCGCCGAATAAGCCCCTCAACTTCCCTCGCAATCCACATGCGGATAATATGCACTGACGGTGCAAATCATGCAACTACTCTCTCTTCAGTGTCCTCGTCTGCCCGTGGACATTGACATGCACTCATGATGCAAGAAGCAGCCGCCCTAACTGGGCGACAATTCGTTCCGCTGCCTTCCCGTCCCATTTCGGTGGAATCGCCCCTTTCTTCCACTGCCCGGCCATCAAACGTGTCAAAGCCGGCGGGAGCTTCTTCGGATCCGTGCCGATCAACTCGTTGGTCCCGATCGTCACGGTTTCCGGTCGTTCGGTGTTGTCGCGCAAGGTCAAGCAAGGCACGCCCAGCACGGTCGTTTCTTCCGTAATTCCGCCCGAATCGGTAATGACGCCACGGGCATGTTTCACGAGGTAGTTAAACTCGAGATAGCCCAACGGATCGACGTAGTGCATCGACGGGAGCGCCTTGCCCGCTTCACGGAGATTTTTCGCGGTACGCGGATGGACGGGAAACACGACCGGTACGCCCTGGGTGTTGTCCGCGATGGCCTGCAACAGGGCGAGCAGTTTGTGTTCACCGTCTACGTTAGCCGGACGATGCAACGTCACGACACAGTATTGCTGCGGTTTCAGGGCGAGAGACGTCCAGCAGGCCGGCGGCCGCAACCGTCCTTCGTGCTTGAGCAACGTATCGATCATGGTATTGCCGACGAAAAAAATCCGATCGTCGGTGACCCCGGCGCGGCGCAGGTTGTCGTTGGCCGTGTCGCTGGTGGTGAAAAACCAATTGGTGATGGAGTCGGTCACCACGCGATTGATTTCTTCCGGCATGGTCCAGTCGAGTGAGCGAATGCCGCCCTCTACGTGGGCGACGGGGATGCCCATTTTCCGGGCCACGATGGAACAGGCCATCGTCGAGGTTACATCCCCCACTACGAGGCAGAGATCACTCGCGTCTTTCAGCAGCACTTTTTCGTAGCCCACCATGATGCCTGCGGTCTGCTCGGCTTGTGTCCCCGACCCGACTTCCAGGTTGATGTCGGGATCGGGAATACCCAGTTCTTCGAAAAAACTGCCGGACATGGCTTTGTCGTAATGTTGCCCGGTGTGAATCAGCCGATAGCGTAGGGCGCTCCCGCCCCTTGCCTGTGCGGCGTGCAACGCGTCGATGATCGGCGCGATTTTCATGAAATTGGGTCGTGCTCCGGCGATCAGGTCAATGCGCTTCATGGGTGTGGTTCCAGTTGAGATATGGCGATGGTGATCCGCCTTTCCTCATTACATAGCGGACCTTGCGCAACCCGTCAACAAAAAGGACGGTGAGGACGACCGAGATGGATGACGATGCACAGAGGGACTGCGTGAGGGGAGATGCCCGCAGGGGCTAGGCGCGACGCGATGAACGGTTATTCCTTTTCGACCAGCCTCCACCCTTGCTTTTGCAGGCAGCGTTCGGTGGCTTGAATGATCAGGAGTTGAATGCCCTGTTGCAGCTTGGGATCGCGCAGGGTGTCGGCCTGACACTTGTTGTAGTCCTGGGCGTACTGGTCTTTCGGGCGCGTCGGATGGACCCACTCTGCGCTACCGCAGGCGGTCAACAGGGACACCAACATAATTGAGCACAGCAGGCGAGCAGGACGCGTCATGGAGAGCCTCGTGGTGAATCGGGGGTGCATCGCGGGTCTCAGGGAGGGGAAGATAAACTGCGGAGCGGAGGGGCGTCAAGTCGGCGAGCGGCGGTGCTTACGGAAGCGGAACGGAGAACGTCACCTGGGTACCTTGCTCGTTATAGGTCAAATCGGGGAAGAAGGCCTTGGAGAGAAACACGCCGCGGCCGTTGGCGTCATGGCTGTCGCAGGGCTGGTCGCCCCGCGTCAGCAGGCGGTTCCAGGCAAACCCGTTCCCCTCATCCGCAATCGCGTAGTGGAGTCGTCGATGGCGAAGGTCGTACCCGGCCTGGACGACCACGCGACGCTCGGCGAAGCGCGGGTCCCGCCGGCGCGCCTCGATCAACGCATCGAATCGGTCGGTGCTGAGCGCCTGGCGTTTCTCGTGATATTGGATTTCGAGGCTGCCATGTTCCACGGCGTTGACGATAAGTTCGATGAGGGTGGCCTGGAGGTGCAGGCGTTGAGATTCCGGCAGGTTTCCGGCGGTCTGCTCCATCAACCAGCTCACACAGGCTTCGACGTGGTGGGGATCGGTGCCGATGGTCACACGGTAGTCCAGTCGATCGATGCCGGGAATCGCCTCCACCGGGCGTGAGAGCCGTTGGATCGCTCGATCCAGGGCCAGGCCGATCTCCTTCCCGCTGGTCGGGAGCGGCAGATAGTCTGTGGCGCCCGCGCGTATGGCCGCGAGGATCGTCCCCTGCTCCGTTGTCTGGGTCGACGCAATCGTGGCTGTGGCGGGAGCCCGCTTGTGTATGTCCTGAATCAGCACCAACCCCATACGCCCCGGCAAGAACAGGTCGGTGATGACGATCTCAGGTCGTGCCATCTCGACCATGGCGAGTGCCGCCTTCGGATCCGGAGCGGTGACGACGGAGAGGTTGCGAGAGGTGGCTTGTTCCAGCGTGAGGGCTAATGCGTCCGCATCGGGGATGACGGTCAACAGCGTCTGGGACGAGCCCGGCACAGTCATGTGGGAAAGCCCTTTTCGATGATCGTGGTCAGGGCCGCCGTGAGTCGCGCGGTCTCTGCCTGCACCTGCTCGGCCAGTGCGGCGAGTTCCTGTACGGCGGCCTTGCGCGCGGATTCTTCGAGGTGGGCCGCGGAAGCCACCGCCGGTTTGGCGCAGAACTCCATGGCCGATCCCTTCAGCTTGTGCGCTTCCTTGATCAGAGCCGGGAGGTCGCCGGCGGTCATCGCCGTCCGGAGGGCGGCAAGTGCTTGGGGGGTGCGTTCCACGAACAGGCCGGCCAACGTCAGAAAGAGCTCCTGGTCCCCGTCCAACCGCTCGAGTGCAGCAGCCAGGTCCATGATTGATTGAGATTCCACTATGCCCTCCCCTTGTGCGTGGTCGACCGGTCCTGAATTTCCAGCCCGAGCAGCGCGACATCGTCGGGGAAGATGTCCCCGCCTAACCAGTGATGGGCGGTGGCCATGGTTTCCGTGATGCTGTGTACGAGTGTGGACGCGTGATGCTCCTCGAGTGTGGCCTGCAGGCGAGCTCGGCCCCAGAGTTCACCGGTCGACGACGGCGCTTCGTAGATGCCGTCGCTCAGCAGATACAGACGATCGAGCGGCTGCAGCTGCGTTGAGACGCTGTCGAACGTCGAGTCAGGATCGAATCCCAACGGAAGACTGGCGGAGGCGAGCCATCGGGAGTCGCCACTGTTGGCATGCACAAATGCGCCCCCATGGCCTGCGGTGGCATAGGACAAGCGGGAAGACTCGAGATCGAGTCGCCCCACCCAGAGGGTAAAATACTCGCCGTCCTGCGTGAGGGGAAAACGCCGGTTGGCCTCGTTCACGATCGCTCCGGGATCGAAACTGCCCACGGCTTTCAGGAGATTGTCTTCGCGCAGAAAACTCATGAGTCCCACTGCGCGCAAGGCTGCGGCGACACCGTGGCCGGACGCATCGAGAATATAGAGCCCGAGCGCATCCGGTCCCCAGGGACAGACCTGGAAGAGATCGCCCCCCAACGCAAGCGACGGTTGATAGGCCCAGTGCATGGCGATACCCGGCGCCGGCATCCCCGGCAGGGGGAGTTGCGCACGCACGAAGGCCGCGGCCGACTGGAGTTCGCTCTCCAACTCGTGCTGTTTGGCTGAGAGTAATTTGTGCGACCGATCCAGGTCGTCCCGGGTGCGTTCGATCTCACGAACCAGGGCGCTGGATCGGAGGCTGGCGTGCACCCGCGCCAAGACTTCCTGTTTGCTGGCGGCTTTACTGAGAAAATCGTCGGCGCCGCGCGAGAGCCCTTCGGCAATCTGCTCGGGCCGGTCATGCGCGGTCATGAGGACGACCTGGCTGGATCGTAATTCGGGATCCGCACGAATCGCCTCGCAGACACTGGGACCGTCCATGCCCGGCATCATCCAATCGAGGATCACCAAGTCCGGACGGTGCGCGCGGATCGCGGTCAAGCCGGCGCTTCCATCGACCGCCTCGATCACACGATACCCCAAACGTTTCAACCGACCGGCCATGCCGATTCTCGTGATTTCATCGTCGTCGACGAGCAAAATCACCGGGGTTGGTTTGGCAGCCGGCCCAACGCCGGCCGGCTGTGTCATCTGCGGTGCGGGTTCACCCACGTACACTGCTCCTGAGAGTCTTCAACCGGCCGCCGGCAGGGTCGTTGCCGCAAGGGCGTCCTGCTCCGAGTGGTAGACCGGCAACATCTGATGCAGGTTGGCTAGAGTGATGATTTCCTTCACGTAACTTTGCGGGTTCAGGAGCGCGATTCGTCCCGGCCTGCCGCTCAGGCTTTGTGCCACGAGTGCCAAGGTTCCGAGTGCCGAACTGTCCAGGAAGCGAACCCCGTGCATGTTCAGAATCACCTGCCGGCACCCGGTCGATTTGACGCGATCAACCGCCCCCTTGAAGGCGGCGCGGTTGGCGTAGGTCAGCTCCCCGACCAGATCGAGAATGACGGCATTTCCGACACGTCGCTCAGTAATCTGCATGCCCGGCTCTCTCCCTGACCGTGGAGCGGGCTCAAGCGCTCTTCTTGGCCATCGACGGGGCGTCCGTTTCGATCAGCGGAATCGTCTTGTGCAAATTCGCCAACTCGATAATCTGCCGGACCGTCGGCTGGGGATAGGCCAGCGACAACGCACGTTTCTCCGCTTGCAACTGCCGGTGGGAAATCATCAGCAGTCCTAATGCCGCGCTGTCGAGAAACGCCACCTGTGAGAGGTCGATCACGATCTGGTCGACTCCGTCGACGGCGACCGATTTCAACATTTCCTGAAAGGGTTTACGCTGTGTGTACGTAAAGTTGCCTTCCAGCTTCAAGGTCACCTTCCGGTTATTGACTTCCTTCGTGATTTTCATCGTGGCTCCTCTATGGCAAAAGTGAACGATCAGGCACGGGTGACATGACTCAGCACGGTTGCGGCAATATCTTTGAGGGGGCGCACGACGTCGGCCGCGCCCAGCTTAATGGCTTCTTTCGGCATTCCGAAAACGACGCAAGAGGCCTCATCCTGCGCGATGGTGTAGGCCCCGGCTTCTTTCATCTTGAGCAATCCCTTCGCGCCGTCGCCGCCCATCCCGGTCAGGATCACGCCCACTGAATTGCCTCCCGCGTACTGCGCGACGGAGTCGAACATGACATCGACCGAGGGGCGATGGCGATTGACCGGCTCATTCTGATTGATGCGCACCGAATAGCGCGCGCCGCTGCGGACCAGGGTCATGTGATAGTTGCCGGGAGCGATCAGCGCATGTCCGGGCAACACACTGTCTCCGTCTTCAGCCTCCTTTACGGAGATGCGGCAGAGGTCGTTCATGCGATCGGCCCATGTCTTGGTGAAACGCTCCGGCATGTGTTGCGTGATCACTATCGGAGGGGTGTTCGGCGGCAGTACCTGCAGCACCTCCTTCACGGCTTCCGTACCGCCGGTGGAGGATCCGATCGCGATGATCATGTCGGTCGTTTTGATCATGGCCGAGTTGAGCGCAGTCGGTTTGGCCGCACGCGGTTCGCCGGCGGCAGGCACTCGCCGTAGTGTGGCGATAGCTGCGCCTTTGACCTTCGCGATCAAGTCGGCGGCGACGTCGTCCATGCCCTGGCGTAAATCGATCTTGGGCTTGGTGATAAAATCGACCGCGCCGAGTTCCAGGGCGCGGAGGGTGGTGTCGCAGCCGACCTCCGTCAGGGAACTGACCATGATCACCGGAGTGGGGCGTCCACGCATGAGCTTCTCGAGAAAGGTCAGGCCGTCCATCTTGGGCATTTCCACATCCAACGTGAGCACATCGGGGTTGAGCGCCTTGATCTTCTCTCTCGCGACATAGGGATCCGGGGCGCTGCCGATCACTTCGATGTCGGGATCCTTCGACAAGAGTTCAGCCAACACTTGTCTCATCAACGCGGAATCATCGATCGTCAGGACTCGAACTTTAGCCATAACCAATCCTCTCAGGTCTTGCGGCTGCCTTCCGAACAAGGCCACCTTAGAACAGCGTGATATCGCTTTGCTGCACCGTCGGTTCCTCTTCGATCCGGTGCTGGTAAGCGGATTCCCGCTCGTATATGGTGCGGTTCTTCACACGTTCGATCTTTTTCATCAGCACTCGCCCGGAATCGGTAAAGTAGTACACCTTCCTCGGGTACACGTCGCCGAGATCGCTCTTGGCGACGGCATACCCTTCAGTTTTCAAAAATTGCAGCACCCATTCGGTATTGCGGGCGCCCACATCGATATTCCCTTCGTAGATTCTCCCGGCGCCGAACAGTTTCACTTCGAGCCGATGCTTCATCCCGCCGCGTTTCAGGATTTCGTTGATCAACTGTTCCATCGCGAATGATCCATAGCGGGTCGACTCCCCGCCCCAGGAATCTCCGGATTGGTGCTCCTTCGGCGCGGGAAGCATGAAGTGATTCATCCCGCCGACGCCGATAATCGGATCACGAATGCAGGCGGAAATACAGGAGCCAAGGACGGTATACACCACCATCGGTTCCCGACTGACGAAAAATTCCCCCGGCAGAATGCAGGCGACTTCCGTCGGGAACCGTTTATCCTGCATGCGCCGGATGTGGGAGAATGTATCGGTGTCGATGGCAGGCATATCCCTCAGGCTTCCTTCCAATAGATGGTCGGGGCGATCGTTTTGAACGGGTGCGACACCCACTGCAGGCTTTCCGAGTGCCCGATGAACAAGTATCCGCCCGGCTTGAGGTGCTGATAAAACTTGTTCACCAGGCGTTCTTGCGTGGGACGATCGAAGTAGATCATCACGTTGCGGCAAAAGATCAGATCGAGCGGCGCCTTGATGGGAAACCGATCGTCCATCAGATTGAGCCGGCGAAACTTGATGATGTTTGACAGATGCGGTTTCACCTTCACGAGGCCTGCGCTGTCTCCCCGCCCTTGGAGGAAATGCCGCTTCACGATCTCCGCCGGAACCTCCCGTACCCGTTCTTCCGCATACAGTCCCTTGGCGGCATGTGCCAGGACGCGGGTGGAGATATCCGACGCGAGGACCTGGAAATTCCACTGCTCCGGGGTGCGCACGCTTTCATACAGGGTCATGGCGATCGTGTAGGGCTCCTCCCCGGTGGAGCAGGCAGAGGACCAGATGCGGATCTGCCTGGTCTTCTCGAGTGTGGGTAGGATGCGTTCCCGGAGAAAATCGAAATGTTTGGGCTCGCGGAAAAAGTCCGTCTTGTTCGTCGAGAGGAGGTCCAGCATGCGCGTGAACTCTTCGCCGCTGGTGTCCTCGGTCACATACTCGTAGTAGGAGGCAAAGCTGTCCATTTGGAGATCACGGAGCCGTTTAGTCAGGCGAGAGACCACCAGGGACTGTTTACTGTCTCCCAAGGAAATGCCGCTTTCGTCGTACAGCAACGTGCGGATCTTTTCGTATTCCAGCTTCGAGATGGCGTATTCCATTGTGTTAGCTCCGATACCACACGAATAACATCAGGTAGACCAGATAGGCGGTAATCATGGTACCGCTGAATGTCCAGACCAGGGCGTTACCCATGCGTCGATGTGTGGTCATACCGGCGACCATTGCGCCCACACTGCCGAACCGGAGGCGATGCAGGCCCATGTAGAGGTTGTACGCGCCAAGCACGATGGTTGAGACCGCCAGCAACATATGGGTGACGAAGATAGGGACGTAGACCGACCAGTAGTCGCTCTCGGGACCTTGGAACGACTCCCGACCGAACAAGGCTTGTTTCAGCACGTACGCAACCAGCCAGATGCCGACGATGGTGCACCCGACGATCATGCGATGGGAATGGTGCGAGACATCGTGAGATTTGGCGGCGCGAACGCCGGCAAGCACAACCAGATACGCAACCGTTAAACTGGTGAGGACGAGATACCAGAGGATGGTCTTGAGGTCCATGATTCGCCCTTGGCTAGAGGTGAAATCGGCCGGCGCCGTCGAAGCGGGTCCGGCATGAATACACCCGCACACCTACTTATCGGTTAGGTGATGCTGTTTCTTGAGGGGGAACAGGCGGCAAACGGGGAAGCAAGCTTGGAAAAACCACCGCGCGAGGGAGCCGCGCGGGTGGGCAAAACATGCCCACCCGCGCGGTCTGGATGCTAGAACTCCTCGAAGTCGTCATCCTTCTTATGACGATCATGGCCGTTACCAGCTGCGACACCCACCGGCTGCTTGGCATCCGCCGGCTTGGCCGAGAAACTCGGTTTCTTCAGGGCCGGCTTCGGGGCAGCAACCGTCGGCTTGACTACAGTTCTGGACGTCTGCGTTGAAGAACGCACAGGCGCATGCTCGGCAGCCGAATTGACGATGAACATCTCCATCTGGCTCATCAACTCCTTGGCCTGGTCCTTCATCGATTGGCTGGCCGAGGTCGTTTCCTCAACCAACGCCGCGTTTTGCTGAGTGGTTTCGTCCATCTGCATGATGGCCTTGTTGACTTGGTCGATCCCCTGAGCCTGCTCCTGGGATGCGGCCGTGATCTCCGCGATGATATCCGTGACGCGCTTCACCGAGCTGACGATTTCCTCCAGCGTCTTGCCGGATTGATTCACCAACTCGCTGCCGTCGGTCACCCGCTGGATCGACTCGTTGATCAATCCTTTGATCTCCTTGGCTGCGGTCGCCGACCGCTGGGCCAGGTTCCGGACTTCCGCCGCAACCACGGCGAAGCCGCGGCCATGCTCCCCGGCTCGAGCCGCTTCCACCGCGGCATTCAAGGCCAGGAGATTGGTCTGGAAGGCGATCTCGTCGATCACGGTGATGATATCCGCGATCTTTTTGCTGCTCTTGTTGATCTCGCCCATGGCTTCGACCGCGCGGACCGTGACGGAACCGCCCTTGTCGGCGATATCCCGCGCCGCGATCGCCAACTGGTTGGCCTGCTTTGCGTTGTCCGCGTTCTGCTTTACGGTCGAGGTCATCTCTTCCATGGACGCCGACGTTTCTTCCAGCGCGCTGGCCTGCTCCGACGTACGCTGGGAGAGGTCTTCGTTGCCCTTGGTGATCTGCTCCGCACCGGAAGATACCGCTTGGACCGCTTCGCGCACGGTCGTGATGGTCTGCGTGAGGTTCTGGACGACCGCATTGATGCTCGTCTTCACCTTATCCAGATCGCCCCGATAGGTCTCGGTCATTTCCTGCGTCAGGTCGTTGTTGGCGAGCCGACCGAGAACGGCCTGTGCCTCAGCGACCAGCTTCTCCATTTCGAATTGCGACTGCTTTTGCGCGGTGATGTCGGAGGCGAATTTCACCACCTTCGTCGCTTTTCCCGCGGCATTGAGAATGGGGTTATACGTGGCTTGGATCCAGATCTCTCTTCCGCCCTTGGCAATCCGTTTGTAGACGCCGGTATCGAACTCTCCGCGATTCAGTTTCGCCCAGAACGCCAGGTAGTCGCTGGTGCCGACATATGCCGGATCGCAGAACATTCGATGGTGTTGTCCTTTGATCTCGTCCAGGGTGTAACCAAGGCAACTGAGGAAATTGTCGTTGGCCGTGACGATGCTTCCATCAAGATTGAATTCGATGACTGCTTGCGACTTGCTCATTGCGGCCGCTTGCTGCTCCATTTTGCGCTTATCGGTGACGTCGGCCCACTCCAACGCATTCCCGAGATACTCTCCGTTCGGGCTCATGACGGCGGTGACCAGCAGGCTGAGGGTCAACGGGCCGATCTGAATGTCTGCCTTGTGCGGCATGTTCGCCGGGTCGGATAAAATCTTGCGCTGCTTGCTGGGATCCAGATGGAAATCGTCGATACAGGTGCCCACCACCGTGCTCACGTTGAACCTCGGGAGCACTTTTTTAATCTCCGGTTCCAGAGCTACGAGCGTCTTCTTCGCCGTAGAATTGGCATAGGTGATGACCAGGTTGCGGTCGCACAGGAGAATGTTGTTCTGCGACTGCTCAAGCGCGCCCAGGTAAAACTCGCTCATATCGACCTGCGCGGGGGCCTTCGTTTTGCTCTTTGCCGGTGCCTTGCTCATCTTCTTCTCTCCTTGTGTGTGGGGTACTCGTTTTGCTCCCTCGAGCATAATCGTCTTGATCGCTGCGTAGGCGTCCGTCCAAGCTTGACTGACCTCAGGCGTCCACGCCTCGCCGGCAAATTCGCCAAGCACAGCCAATAGATTCTCTCCGACCGCGTCGTAGTAGGCCGGTTTGGCGCCGTATGCCACATGCCTGGCTCCCATATCCTGCAGCACCGAGGTGAGTTTTTCCGGATGCCGAAGGTTCTGGATGACCAGCACCAGTGAGGCCAACAGCTTTTTCTTCTGCTCGCTGATGGACGCGTTTTTGAACAGGGGCTTGACGACCGGATACTTCTCAAAGAGCCGTTCGTAGAAGCGGGTCACCAACGCATCGCCCTGGGGCGCGACCAGTTTGAAGCTCGATTCCAACAATTCAACGTTTAGTCCCATGTCGTGATCTCCCTGGGTACGATGGTTAAGCGGCAATTCTCTCGGATTCCGTCATGTCTCCGTCGGTCAACAGGCGATCCATGTCCAGCAGCGCGACCAGCTTGTCTCCGGCTTTGCCGATGCCGTTCAGGAAGCTGACATCGACTTGCGCGCCGAATTGCGGCGCAGGCTGAATGTCTTTCTTATCGATATCGAGCACGTCGGAGACCGCATCCACGACGAGTCCCATGATTTTTTCCTTCACGACCACCACCACGATCACGGTGAACATCGTGTATTCGATCGTCGGCATCCCGAACTTCGTGCGAAGCTCCACAATGGGGACGATGGTCCCGCGGAGGTTCAACACGCCTTTGATGTGAGGAGGGGTATTGGGAATACGCGTGACCGCCGTATACCCTTTGATTTCCTGTACCCGAAGAATGTCGACGCCATAGAGCTCTTCACCAAGCTGGAACGTCAGAAACTGACTGCCGTCGGTGCTGATCCCCATTTGATGATTCAATTCTTTGTTCGCGGAATCCTGTTCTGCCATCGTGTCCTCCCACCCTGTTCGTGAAATCGTCGTCGCTGTCGTTCGAACACCTGTCGCTTACGCCGCTTGGGCCGTCCCATTCCGAGAGATATTGAGGAGCCCGCGGACATCCAGAATGAATCCGACCGTGCCGTCCCCGAGAATGGTGGCGCCGGCTACGCCTTCGATCTTTCTGAAGTTCTGCTCCATGCTCTTGATGACCACCTGCTGTTGTCCGAGAATTTCGTCGACCATCACGGCGACGCGTTCGCCTTCGGTTTCGAGTATCAACAGGATGGCCTTGGTCGGATCCGACAGTTCCGGTTCCAAGCGGAACACGTCGTAGAGCCGCATCAGAGGGAGATAGATACCGCGCACATTCACCAGTTCCCCTTTGCCGACTATCGTCTTGATCATCTCGCGCTTCGGTTGAATCGATTCGAGGATCGACAGCAGCGGAACGATGTATGTATCTTTGCCGACACGAACCGTCATGCCTTCGATGATCGCCAGCGTGAGGGGCAGCTTCAGAGTGAAGGTTGTGCCCTTCCCTGCCGTGGTCTTGATGCTGACGGTGCCGCCCAGGCCTTCGATGTTGCGCTTGACCACATCCATCCCGACGCCGCGGCCTGACACGTCGGTGACCTTGTCGGCGGTCGAGAAACCCGGTTTGAAGATGAGCATCCAGATTTGCTCATCGGACAATTTGTCCGACTCCGCGATCAATCCCTGCTTGACGCCTTTGGCGAGGATTTTTTCACGATTCAGACCGCGTCCGTCGTCTTCCACGGTGATGCAGATATTGCCGCCTTCATGAAACGCATTGAGGCGGATGATCCCCTGTTCGGGTTTGCCTGCCGCCAGGCGCTCCGCCGGGGTTTCGAGGCCATGGTCGGCTGAATTCCGCACCAGGTGCGTCAACGGGTCCCCGATGGATTCAATCACTGTCTTGTCGAGTTCGGTCTCTTCACCAGACAGAATCAGATGAATCTTCTTGCCGGCCTTCCCCGAGAGGTCTCGGACGAGGCGCGGGAACCGGCTGAAGGCATTGCCGATCGGGACCATCCGAATACCCATGACCCGCTCTTGAATCTCGCGGGTATTGCGTTCAAGTTGCGCCACCCGTTCGAGCAGGACCGGCAATTGACTCATCTCAAAGCGGGAGCCGAGATCGCTCAACATGGATTGCGTAATGACGAGTTCGCCAACCAGATTGATCAGGCGATCGATCTTGACGGTATCGACCCGTATGGAGGGCGTTTCCGCCTTCTTTGCCGGCGCGTTATCGGATTGTTTCTTCAATGCCTCGGAGATTTGTTCGAGGGTCGCGGCTTTCTGTTCGACCAGAATTTCCCCGACGCGCTTCTGTTGAGAAAGCGCCTGATTCAGCTCGCTCTGTGAGACGATCCCGCTTTCCACAAGGATTTCTCCCAGAGGTTTTGGGCCGTCCGACATGGCCGATGCCGGAGCGCCGGACGTCGGTCTGTCGACGATTGTGAGCGTGCTGTCGTCCCGGACAAAGTCGAAGACGGCCTCGATGACTTTCAGCTCCTTGACCGTCTCCACTTCAAGGGTCCAGCCCAAGTAGCATTGTTCGGGATCCAACTCTTTGAGGCCTGGCAATCGGCTGGTATCGAGGGACGCAATCTTGACGCGGCCCAACTCTCCCAGTTCTTTGATGAACTGGGCGGGATCGAGGCCGCGCTGAAACAAATACTGAGGGGGTCCCCACGTAATCGTATAGTGATGTTCCTGTGTGGCGTGTGAAGGCACCGGTGCGGCCGTCACAGCCACGGTCTTCGTGGGGGTCGCCCCGTTCTGACAGGCCTCCAGGCGCGCGCCCAAGGCGGATACCAGTTCGTCGTTCGGCGCCTCGCCGGATTTGGCGCAATCGATCAACGCTTTCAGGCAATCGAGGGATTGCAGCAGGAGATCGGTGACTTCCACCGTCACGACCATCTGGCTGCTCCGGAGCTGGTCCAGAACCGACTCCATCTTGTGCGTGAATTGGGACACGGCCGTGAAGCCGAACATGCCGCTGTTGCCCTTGATGGAATGCGCACCGCGGAATATTCGATTCAAGAGGTCGATGTCCCCAGGACGTTGTTCGAGTTGGAGCAATCCTTCTTCGATGGTCGTCAGGTGTTCCTGCGATTCCTCGAAAAAGGCATCTTTAAAATGGGAAAGGTCTGTGCTCATAAATTGCCTTCAGCCTTCAGTCTTCAGCGATCGGCCGAATGAATGGATCTCACCGGTGACCGCTGACAGCTGATGGCTCCTATGCAGGTAACACCTTCTTGATCACCGCCATCATCTGCTCGGGATTGAACGGCTTCACGATCCATCCGGTTGCGCCCGCCGCCTGTCCGGCCTTTTTCTTATCATCCGAAGCTTCAGTGGTAAGCATGAGGATCGGCGTGAACTTGAGCGCGGGCATCTTGCGGATTTCCTTGATCAACGAGATGCCGTCCATCTCCGGCATGTTCAAGTCGGTGACGACCAGGTCAGGTTTGGTCCCGCCGTTGACCTTGCCGACCGCCTCCTTGCCGTTACCGGCCTCCACCACTTGGTAGCCGGCGCTACTCAGGGTAAACGCCACCATTTGGCGCATCGTCGGTGAATCGTCGACTACTAAGACTGTTTTCGGCATGACGCACTCCTTAGTTACTCAGATGATCCGGCGGTACTTAGAACAGGGTCACATTGGTATCTTCCGTTGGGGCGGCTGCCCGCGTCGCCTGCGCAAACCGCCCATTCGTCGATTGATGAAACAGCGCCCGTTCTTCTTCCATCGTGTAGCGCTTGTCGAGCTTCGCGAGGAAGTCCAATTTGGAGGCAACCTGGTCGCGCCGCTGTCCCTGAATCAGCGCATCCATCAAGTCACGCACTTCGGTGAGGGGTTCGATCACGTGTTCGAGTTTCTGCCTGGTGATGTCCTGGAACTGCAGGGCCATGATGATTTTCCCCACGTCCTGCGCGAGCTCATCAGCATGCGCTTTTGAGTTCATGATGGCGGAATGGAGCGATTGGTTACGTTCAGCGAGATTGCGGGTCATCTTATCCAGACCATATTTGATGGAGAGCGTTTTGCTGAGGTCGACCGACGCCAGGCTTTCAACCGTGCTCATCGCCTGGCTCGTACTCCGCTGCACGTCCTTCACCATGGTATTGATGCTGCTGGCGGCCTGGCCCGATCGGTTGGCAAGTTTGGTGACCTCGTCGGCGACCACGGCAAACCCGCGTCCATGCTCTCCCGCCCGAGCGGCTTCGATCGCGGCATTGAGTGCAAGGAGTCGCGTCTGATCCGCGATAAACTGGATTTCGCCGATCATGCCGGTGATCGCCTTGGTGCTCCGGTCGACCTCGTCCATGATCGTGGCGATGTTCAACGCCATTTCCGAGGACTTCATGACATCGCTCACAAATCCTTCGAGCATGGTGTCCGTAGTCTTCAGAACGGTATCGAGGTTCAGCTCCCCGTCGCCGCCGTAGAGGGTCATGA
>WIAG01000029.1 GCA_014055495.1 Nitrospira sp. CR1.2 | reverse complement strand
CGTCGCGCCATGCCACGTGCCTCCATCCGCACCCTCCTTCGGCCCCGCACCATGCAGGGCTGGAGGGTAAGATTTACAAATGGCGCAACGATCTGTCCCAGAGTAAGATTTTACACGGCGCAATACGTTATCTTGACAGGACACCTGGAACCTCCTAGCCTTAGGCTGACTAACCGGTTAGTCAGTGAGGAACTCGTCATGGAAGATCGTATCGTTGTCGATCCAAACATCTGCAGCGGAAAGCCTACGGTTCGGGGCACCCGCATTATGGTGAAAAACATTCTCGGCATGGTGGCCGGTGGCTATACCCTGGCTGGGATCATTGAGGCGTACCCCGAATTAACCAACAACGATGTCACTGCCGCGCTTGAGTATGCCAGCCAGGTGATTGACGAAGAGAAAGTCATTCCGCGTGCCTGACCGGTTGACCATCCTGCTCGACCAAAATGTTCCCCAAGCCGTCGTTTCCTGGCTGAAGCTGTTGAAGCCGACGTGGGCCGTCTTCCACACCGGCGATGTAGGATTGTCCGGGAAGGCTGATGAAGAGGTCTTCGCGTGGGCGCAACAACAGAGCGCTGTCGTGGTGACCTTCGATGAAGACTTCGCTGATGGCCGTTCATTTCCAGCACAGCGACACCATGGCATTGTGCGCCTTCGGGTTTGGCCGACAACGATCGAAGAAACCGAACAGGCTTTGGGACGATTGCTCAGTGAGGTCACCGAGGCTGAACTCACCACGTCTCTCATCATCGTAGACCGCTCTCGAATCCGCGTGCGGACCCGACCCCAATAGGTTGCACGCCCCGCAAAAAGCGAGGCGTGCAGTGTAACCAAAAGTGTAACCGTCGAGACCGTTTTCGGCGGTTTTAGGCACAACACCACAGGACGAAGCACCGCCCACCTAACCCAATGGTGGATCAGGGTCTTCTGTGTGTTTTTGTGTTGTGGAATGAGGTGGAGAAATTACTTCGGGATCGCTTCGTAAACCGCAGGTCGGTGGTTCGATTCCACTCGCCGGCTCCACAAATATCCCCGACGAATCAACCTGTTGGCGGTTTACGACACCGTTGCTCTCACCCCTCAATTCTGCCAGTGTCATCGCAAGTGCATGTGTCGCGACTCTCCAGGGTCATTCTTTGATCCGTCTCTATGCCCTGCCACACTTGTGGAACCTGTTTCATTCCAGCAAATGATGCGAATAGGCGTATACATTTCCATCATATCGTGAGGCGAATGTGTACATCTGGGAATTACCTGCGCGGCCTATCTTGACTGGGCCGGTGTCACTCCCTAGCCTTGCGGGAGCCGCAGGATAGTCAGCGAGGAACTGTCATGGATGATCGCATCGTTGTCGATTCCAAAATCTGCAGTGGGCAGCCCACGGTTCGCGGCACCCGTATTATGGTCAAGAACATTGTCGGGATGGTGGCCGGTGGTTATACCGTGGCCAGGATTGTTGACGCATACCCCGAATTGACCGCCTTCGATGTCTCTGCCGCGCTTGAATATGTGGGTCGGACAATTGACGAAGAGAAGGTCATTCCGCCTGCCTGACCGCTCGGCCCCACGCTATTCGAGTATTCTCCTCGCGGCCTCGCCTGTGCCGGTGGTTCGAATCCCGGCCCTTGTGATTGCCATCACTCGCGTGGCTCGTGCCTGATGCCCTCAGCCCGGCGATCCGGCCGGTACGTCGTGTCGTGGGTGAAGGGTCATCCGGATGCCGCCCTTGGGTCGCAAGGTGACCATGAGTTCAGGTTCGACGCGCTCCTGAGCCAGGTGGAGATCGTAACGACGGCCGATCAGCGCGAGGAGCAGCGGCCCTTCGACGGTCGCGAACTGGGTCCCGACGCAGGCTCGCGGTCCCGCGCCGAACGGCAGATACGCGTATCGAACCTCCGGGCGTTCGCCGCCCAACCAACGTTCCGGCAGAAACCGCTCGGCCTCCGGCCAACAGTCCGGATGCCGGTGCAGGTTATAGACGCTCACGAGCACGATTGCCCCGGCGGGAAGCGCGATGTCGCCGATGGCGACGGGGATGGTGGTCTTGCGCTGAATGGCGACGGCGGGCGGATAGAGCCGAAGTGCCTCATCGAACACCGCGCGGGTATAGGGCAGGTGCGCAAGGTCCCCGGCGTTCGGGGGGCGCCCTTGAAGCACGCGATCCACTTCCTCATGAAAGCGCGCCTTCGCTTCCGGATGGGTGGCGAGCAGGTACCAGGTCCAGGCCAGCGCGTTGGCGGTCGTTTCGTGCCCGGCGGCGAAAATGGTCAGGGCTTCGTCGCGCAGTTCTTGATCGCTGAGCCCAGTGCCCGTCTCCTCGTCACGAGCCTGCAGCAGCAGGTCGAGCAGATCGTTGTGGCGCGCGCCGCTCCGGCGCCGTTCAGCAAGGAGTTCATAGATCAGCCCGTCGAGAAAGTGCATCGCGGCGCGGAACTCCCGGTTGTGCGCCGTCGGCACCCAGAGGGGGAGGCGCAGCGGATTATGGAACGAATCGAACGCGTATCTCAGGCTCACGCGTAACGACTGGCTGATCCGATCGATGTGGTGCGCCATGCTGGTGGTGAACATCGTTTGAGAGATGACTTCCAGGGCCAGCTGCATCATTTCGGCGGCGATGTCGACGGGCTGTCCTGCGTGTGTGGCCCAATCGGCAAGGCGTTGTTCGCCGACCTCGACCATCCGGTCGGCCATCGCCGCCATGCGGGAACGGTGAAAAATCGGCTGGATGATGCGCCGGTGCCGCTTCCAGATCTCTCCCGAGCTGGTCACCAACCCGTTGCCTAGGACCAGCGAGAGACCGGAGGGTCGCCGGGGATCGTACACTTTGACGAAGCGATCGGCTTGATGGATCAGGACGACTTCGGCCAAGTCCGGGTGACTGAGCAGATGGATCACCTTGGGGCCGAGTCTGAAGCGGAGCGCATCGCCGTGTTCACGCCACCACCCCGCCATCGTCTCCAATGGGCTGGTCTTGAACGCCCGCAGATGACCGAGCATACGCGTGCCGCCGGGAACAGTCACCAGCGTGAACGATTGAACCGACCCCGACATGCGCGGACCCTAGCACACCAGGGGAGCGCCGGCAATTCAAGCAGGGCCGTTGGGCCTCGGTCCATCATCGCGTCCCGTGTCTGACGCACAGACGCTCCTCGCACGCGTACGCTCCATTCCCGTTTCCCGCCTCTGCTGAAGAGAAAGAGGCGTCACGTGCCGTCTTGTTGGCGCATGGCGCCTGTGATACTCTGCGCCAACATCGCTTGGTCTGGAGTGTTTGCGCACATCGTCACCCGCTCCTATGAACGTCACCCCTCCCCCGCGTCCATCTTCACGCCTGGGCCAACACGTGCTTGTGCTCTTGCTCGCTTGGATTATCGTCGCCGGTCTTTCGTGGGCCGAACCGCTCGGCCTCCAGAACGAACCGCGCGGGGGACCGGTCGATGTCCAGCTGGCGACCGAACTCGACGTAGATGAGTTGCGGGATGAGGCGACGACCAAGGCTCTCATTGAAGCAGCAGGTCCCGCGAGCCCGTCCGTTCTGGCGTCCGCGAACCACTCCTCCGTTCCCTGCCGTGCCGGTGACGCACCGCCGCCGACCGGCGACCTGCTGTCAGAACTCTCCGTCTATCGACTATAGTCTGCCAAACGCCGTTCTGATGGGTCGTCTGTCGACGCCGTCTTCATCCGGGTCCGGTCGCAGGGTGCCTCGTTTCGCGCGGATGGCTCGAACGTGGGCGAGAGGTAGCACAGGGAGAAGCTGAATATGATTGAGCGGCTGGTAGGGTTTGCCCTGGCGCAACGGTTCATGGTGTGTCTTGCCGGACTGGCCCTTCTGTTCGGCGGCCTCTATGCCTTCCACATTTTGGACGTGGTCGCCTATCCCGATCCCTCGCCGCCGATGATCGAAGTCATCACGCAACATCCCGGCTGGTCCGGTGAGCAAATGGAGCGGGCCATTACGTTGCCCATTGAGATTGCGTTGCAGGGCATGCCGGGGTTGACGGAAATCCGCTCCCTGTCGATCTTCGGACTCAGCGATATCAAAGTCTACTTCGATTTCGGTACCGACTATTTTCGCGATCGACAAGAAATCCTCAACCGGTTGCAACTCACCGTGTTGCCCCAGAACGTGCAACCGACCATCTCACCCTGGTCCGCCATCGCCGAAATCTTTCGTTACGAACTCACCGGCGACCACGTGTCGCTGACCGACCTGAAGACGATACAGGATTGGCAGATCCGGCGCGAATTCAAACGGGTCCCCGGAGTGATCGATGTGAGTACCTATGGCGGCACGACCAAGGAATATCACGTCGAGTTGGACCCCGGCCAGCTCATGAGCTACAACGTCACCCTCGATCAGGTCATGGACGGCCTTGCCAAGAGCAACACCGACGTCGGGGGTAACTACCTGACGATGGGGGAGCAGAGTTTCAATATCAGGGGCATGGGCCTGATCAAGACGCTCGACGATATTTCGAATACGGTCGTCACGCAGAAGGAAGGCACGCCGGTCTTTATCCGCAATCTCGGGAAGACCAGTATCGGGTCGCGGGTGCGGTTGGGCAAGGTGGGCATCGACGATCGGGACGACGTGGTGGAAGGCGTCGTCTTACTGCAGCGTGGAGCCAAGGCCCTATCGGTGTTGGACAAGGTGCATGAGAAGGTGGAGGACCTCAATGCCCGCAAGCTGCCGAAGGGGGTCCACATCAAGACCTTCTATGACCGCACGGTGTTGATTCACACGACCATTGAGACGGTCATCGATATCCTGATCGCGGGGGTCGTGCTGGTGTCGATCATCCTCTATGTGTTCCTGGGCCACTTCCGCACGGCGATGATCGTCGCATTGACCGTACCGGTGGCGCTGTTGTTCACGTTCGGCATGATGGTGCTCGGCGGGCAGTCGGCGAATCTGATCTCGTTGGGCGCGGTGGATTTCGGCATTATCGTCGACTCCACCCTTATCATGGTCGAGAGCATTTTCTACCATCTCGCACACAAGTCTTCGCAGGGCGTGACGGTGCCCATGCATGTGATGCGGGCGGCGCGCGAGGTCGGCCGTCCGATCTTTTTCGCCACTACCATTATTGTGATTGCGTTCCTGCCGTTGTTCACCATGACCGGGGTGCCGGGAAAGGTCTTTGCTCCGATGTCGCTGACCTACGGGTTCGCGCTGAGCGGGGCCTTGCTCATGGCGTTCACCCTGGCGCCGGCCTTGTGTTCGCTGCTGCTGACCGGCACCATCAAGGAGCGGGATACGGCGGTGGTGGAGTGTTTGAGCCGGCGGTATATGGCGCTGTTGGATTGGGGGCTGTGCCGTGAATGGCTGGTGGTCGGGATTGCGGTGGCGGTTTTAGTGGTGGCGATGGCGGCGGTGCCGTTCATCGGCGGTGAATTCATGCCCGCGTTGGAAGAAGGCAACATCTGGATGCGCACGACGTTGCCGGTGGATATTTCGTTCGAACAGGCCGCTCGCCTGGTGACGGATATTCGCGGCGTGTTCAGGCAGTTTCCGGAAGTCATCAGCGCGGCGTCGCAACTGGGACGACCCGACGACGGGACCGACCCTACCAGTTTCTTCAACGCCGAATTTCTCGTCACGTTGAAACCCTTCAAGGAATGGCGGGCCGAGGTCCCGACGAAAAAGGCGCTCATCGATCAGATCGAACGACGGTTGGGCGTGATTCCCGGGGTGACCTTCAACTTTTCCCAGGCGATCCAGGACAACGTACAGGAAGCGATGTCCGGCGTGAAGGGAGAGAACGCCGTCAAACTCTACGGCAGCGATCTGCAGACGTTGGAGCAGCTGGCCAAACAGATCGAGACGGTGATGAAGGAGGTGCAGGGGGTCAAGGACCTGGGGGTGCTGCACCTACTGGGACAGCCCAATCTGGTGATCGAGGTCAATCGTGAAGAATGCGCGCGGTATGGGTTGAAGGTCGATGACGTCAACGATGTCGTGCAGGCCGCCATCGGCGGGCAGACCGTGACCAAGATCTACGAGGGCGAGCGCTGGTTCGACCTCGTCGTCCGCTTTCTTCCCGAGTTCCGCAAGGACATCGAGTCGATCGGTAATATCGTCGTCAGCACGCCGGACGGCGCGCGTATCCCGCTCAAGCAATTGGCGGCCATTACTGAACAGACCGGCGCCTTCATCGTGTACCGCGAGAATAACGAGCGGTATATCCCGATCAAGTTCAGCGTCCGCGGCCGTGACTTGGAAGGCACCGTGCGGGACGCACAGCAGCGGATCGAGCAGCAGATCCAGTTGCCGGCAGGGTATCGAATCGAATGGCATGGCGAATTCGATCAGCTGCAGGAGGAAAAAGCCCGTCTCGCCAAGATCGTGCCGATCACGCTGGGATTGATTTTGATCTTGGTCTATCTGGTGTTGAACAATTTTCGAGACGCCTTGCTTGTGCTCGCGGCGGTGCCCTTTTCGCTCGTCGGCGGGGTGCTGGCCCTGTTGGTCACGGGCACCCATTTCAGCATTTCTGCAGCGGTCGGATTTATCTCGCTGTTCGGTGTCGCCGTGCAGGGCGCGTTGATTCTCATCAGCCGCATGCAGGATTTCCTGCGTGAGGGATGGGAGGTTCGCGAAGCGATCATGAAAAGCGCGGAAGTCCGGATGCGGCCGGTCCTGATGACGTCGCTGGCTGCGGCCATCGGGCTCTTGCCCGCCGCGGTGGCGAACGGGATCGGCGCGCAGTCGCAGCAGCCGCTCGCGCGGGTGGTGGTGGGCGGCATGTTGACCTCGGCCGTCTTGATTCTCTTCGTGTTGCCGGTGTTGTACCAATTGCTGCATCGCTATCGGCGGCGTCCGAACTCCTCCGCAACTGCAGTCGCCGGAGAGCCTGGGGGGCAGAATGGTGACCGGGCTGATGCCCTGTCGGCGGGAACGACGTTACCCGGGTAGCGGTTCGTGCGTGATGGAGACTCTCGTTCCCGGGGGAAAGGCTGAGCCCAGCCTGATGTTCCGGATTGGCCCCTTGAGCGTGACGTGCATCCCGTGCCCGTCCCATGTCCAGGTGATCGAGCCGCCGGGGAGCAGGAGATTCGACACAGCAAGCGGCTGCGAGAGCCAGTTCGAAGGAATTCCCGCGCCGATGACGACCGGTGACTCTGCGACCTCGGTGTCGAGATACGCCAGCATGTCCTGCTGCAATAACAGGAGCAAGGCCGCCGTCTCATAGTCCGGCGACACCGTCGTCCGGTCACGCCAGCCTCGTACGTACTGCCAGCCATCGGCGACATCGTCTGTCGTCGCCCTCGTGGTTTCCCAGGTAAACAACCCCGGGGACGCCTGGTGTCCCCACACATGGTGAAGGGTGTCCCACACCTCTTCTGGCCGGCCCAGTCTCAGGAGGCGGTGTGCCCTGGTCAACGCTCCGGCAATCGTCAGATGATCCGGAGCGGGTCTGTACGTGGTCATTGGTTGTGATAACGGGTTCCGCTGTGGGGTGGGGACCGTGAAGGAGGCGTGCCGTATCGATGACTGGTCGAAATGAGCCGGCCTGTTCACGTTCACGCGCAGCCAAGTCTCCAGCAAGGTTCTGGCCTCGTCGTTCCATGCGGCGGCTTGGCGATGTTTGCCGAGCCGATCCGCAAATTCCGCCGCAGCGACCAACCCACGGTAGCTGACGGCATTGACGTAGAGCGAGGGCCACTGATGTCCGATGCGGCCGACGATCACCCCCTCACGGGCCGGTTTGGCGAGTACGTTCATCCGTACCTGTTGCCCATGCAGGAGATCGTAGGGGGAAGGCACGACAAATGGTGTCACAATCGGTCCGCGTGCGTGCAGCATATCCTCGATTAGTTTGGCTTTTCTGAGTATATGCGGCCAGAGCCATTGATCATGGCGCGAGTCCGCCAGATAGGCCGCCGATTCCGTGAGGGCCCAGATCGCCAGACCCGGTGCGTCGGCTTCCGGGCCGGCCCCTCCGGCAAAGTCGTGGGTGGCCAGGAATCGTGAAAGCACCCAACCGACGTGTGGATCGCCTGCTCGCGACAGGGCTGCCGTGATATAGGCGCCTTGACGCTGCCAGGCGCGCACGAAGACCGTGGGATCTCCCGGTCTGGTTTCTCCGCTGATCAACCCCATCATGAGATGGGAGCGCTGAGCATCCATGGACTTTTGGAATTGCGGCTCGGGCAGGTCGACGTGAACCGCTTCCGGAACCGGTCGGTAGTATCGTTGCATCTCGATCGGCACGCGCCTGTCCTCCAGCACGAGTCTGAATTCCTGTTCCCGTTGGTCGGAATCGGCCGCGAGCGTCACACGGGCATATCCCCAACCGGAGGATCCCTTCCAGGTCGAGGCAGAGGAGCGGGCGCTCAACCCTTGGGGGCCGGTTTCGTCCCCCAAGGTAATGTCGGCGGGGGCAGGCGTCACACGGATCACCCACCGACGGTTCACGGTGACCTCATTCCCGTCTCGCTGCAATTCAGTGACTGGCCCACCGGCCGGTCCCACGCTTCGAATGAGGATCGCCGGTCGGTGGGAACTATGATGCGTGAACCGCAGTTCCCAGTGTGTGGCGTCGAGTCTGGACCAGGAGGCATCGTAATAGGGAGTCTTGGTCGCAATCGCGGGCACGTCTGGATGTGCAGAGGGTTCGAAGGTCTGGTGAATCTCCGTCAGCGGCATGGTTTGACTGGTGACGAGGGGGCGTCCTTGGTTGTCACACAACCACAACGAGACGCCGAAACTGGGCGTCTGCGGACTGAAGTCGCCTCCTGGTTCGTGGTAGGCGTGGTCGGCTTCCGCAGACCCAGGGACGGCCAGTGGGATATGCCCGACCGATCTGGGCCATGGTCGTCCAGGATCTTTCTGCATCTGATCGAGCATGGCCTCGCGCTGCGGGGTGAAGTGCGTGGCCAGCTCGACCGACTCACGAAACTGCTGCCAGTTATTGAGCCCCGCGCAGAGGGTGAGGGCACCGGCCAGCACCAAGACCCAAGGGCGTCGTCGCCCCAAGGTACCGAACGCGGTCACCGCGATGAGCAGGGGAAGAAAATTCATGCTGTACGTAAACGTTTCTTCGCCATAGACCATGTGCAGCGAGAACTCGAACAGCAGCATCGCCGTCAGGACCGCCCGAAATCGCCACTGCCGGTTCACGGTCATGAGACTCCAGACCCCCATCAGCAGGAGGGCCGCCCACAATCCCACGGCTGTAAGACCGAGCAGCCCGCCGGATCCCGGTGCGGAGAATTGAAAGGCGAGGCGTTGGGAGAGACGGAAGGAATCGTCTCCATGCTGAATATACCCGTCGTCGTCCATGAGTCGCACGGCCGGGGCGACCAGCGTATGCAACCCAAACGACGCGGCAATGTGCTGCATCTGTCCGGACTGCGGGTGATTGACCCACGTGGCTTCCTTCCGGCTTCCGATGAAAAACTCTGCGGACGGGAAGATGAATTTCTGCGCACCCCACAGGAGCACCACCAGACAGAAGGCGTTGATCGACAGTTGGATGGCCTGTTTCAAGGGCCACCGCGCCACCGTGGCCAAGAGCCCACTCATCCAGTTGGTCACGGTGATGCTCAGGGTCAAGGCGCTGGCGACCACGTAGGCGGTGCCTCCCAAGCGGCGCTGTTCGGCCACCAGCAGCACGATCAGCGCCGACATGATCGTCCACGAGCCCCAGGTATAGGAGTTCGGGACGGGCAGCCAGAAGATCGCCGATGCGCTGGAGAGACTGAGCAGGGTGAAGAGGCCGGCATCGAGCGGTCTGCACCCCATCAGCCGCAGCATCAGGAAGAGGGTTCCGCTCCACAGGCCGCCGAGGAGTCCGGTGACATACAGCACCGCTTGCAACGCGGGGATGTCGAACAGGTGCTTGACGAGAAAGACGGGCGTAAACGCAAGCAGGGAGAACAGGGGATGGACAGAGGTGCGAGAATGGTCGTCCGTCGTGGAGATCATGTTGGAGACTTCTCGAATCGTATCGGCCTCGAACCAAAAATCCATCGAATGCAGAAGAAACGAAGGAAGACTCCCGGCGATGACCGTCGAGGCGACGCCGACGAACAAGACCAGGCACGCGGCGATGAGCCAATCGGCCACACTGAGGAGCGCCTGTTTCTGATGAGGCTCGGCGGCCGGTGACGGGTCCGGTGCCGGCGGGAACGATGACTCATCCGGATCCGGCCAGGGGAGCGCGCGTGCGGTATTTCCGTCGATGACCATGCTGATTTCAGATCTGTTGAGGGCGGGCTCGGGCACGAATAAACGCAAGGTTGCAATGACAGATCGGACAATTCGCTCCGCGACTGAAGCAGGGAGGCCACGAACCCGAGTCATTCTGAGGCCCGCGAGGAAGAGTCCTACAAGGACCGGCTCCCATGGTGGTAGCAATCAAGTTGCGGGGACGTTCTGCCGATAGCATCGAATGCCCCTGTTGGCCACCCTGATGTTTTATGCGGGAGTTCTCGCGCTGAGCCTCTTGTGGTGGGGCGCCTTCCGGTCTCCCCACGTTCGCCGCGAACCGCGCCTCGTGCTGGGCCTCGGAGCAGTCGGGCTCTGGCTCTGGACCTGGAGTCTTTCCGAGCCCTCCGTGCCATTTTCCGATTTCAACGTAGCCTATTACCCCGCCGGGCGTGCCATCATCGAAGACCTTCCCCGGCTCTTCAGGCGGTGTTGGGATACGCCGGTCTGTGGATTCGTCAACATTCCGATCGTGGCGTTGCTGTTTACCCCGTTCTCCCGGCTGACGCTTCGACACGCGCAGTGGCTGTTTGTCGCGTTGTCGCTGGTCGGCCTGGCGGTGACCGTGCTCTTGCTGTGGAGCATGACCGATCGGGACCGGTCGCGACGATGGGCCATCCTGCTGCTGTTTGCGATGAACGGGCCGCTGGTATACAGCTTGAAGGAAGGGAACCTGACGCACGGCGCGTTGCTGGTGCTGGTCGCTGGGGTGGTCTGTCTGGATCGCGGCTGGGAACGAAGCGCGGGGGCCTGTTTTGCGCTGGCGGCGATCATCAAACTTCCGCTGCTGTTGTTCGGCGTCTATTTTGTCGGGATGCGGCAGTGGCGCGCCGCGTTCGGATACGGGCTCACCCTGGCGACGATCTCCGCCCTCTCCCTCTGGTATGCGGGCTTGGCCAGCCATGTGGCCTGGTATCGGGAGGTGATTCAACCTCTGTCCGATAAGGGACTCACGGCCTTTAATGTGCAATCGATCGAAGGGGTGTTGCTGCGATTGCAGGACGATGCGCGTCTGTACGATTGGACGCCGGTGGCGATGTCCCCGGATATCCGGATGACCGGACGACTCGGTGCGGCCCTGCTGGTCGGACTCTCGTGCCTCTTGTTTCTGCGTCGCCCCGGCACGCGGCATCGGGAAGCCATGTATGTTGAACTGTCGATGGTGTTATGCCTCGCGCTGCTCATCAGCCCGATTTCCTGGACCCACTACTACCTCTTCCTGTTGTTGCCGTTGTCGTTGTATGCAGGAAACCGCCTGCCGATGCCTGATCGCGGCGGATGGCTTGCGGCGGTCGTGGTCGCGACGGTACTGCTTACGCCGCCGGTGACATTTGCCGAGGGAACCGGTTCACGAGGATTGGTGGAGAAACTCCTGCTCTCCCACTACGTGCTGGGTGCGTTGCTGTTGTGGGGGGTGTTGGCCGTTACGCGATGGCGGATGGTGGAGGTCCAGTCGCTCCGGCTGGTTGTGGCGAAGCACGGGGCGGTGCAGGATCGTCAGGCCCACAGCGCGACGGCGCCTGATCTGCCGGATGAGTCACCCGATCGAAAGATCGCGGGATAGGCAGCGCCGTTCGATCTCCTCAATTTATGCGCTCGGCCCGTACCACGTATCTGAGCGGACCGCCCGGCGTGACGGCGTCAAAGGGGTAACAGGTCACTAAGACCACCTCCTGGCCGTCTCCTACCATCGGAATTCCATCCCGCCGCGCATCCAACACTCGCTGGTCCGTGACGCGATAATGAACCGTGTGTCCGTCTGTGCCGGTGAGATCCACGCGGTCGTCGAGACGTACCTGTTGGAGAAACTGGAAATGTGTATCCCGATGGCCTGCGAGAATCACGGTGCCGGGGTTCCCGGGTTGTGCACTTGAACCGACATGCCCGGGCCCGAAGGCCAACGTGCGTCCATAGGCGCCTGCCAGGACGATCACATCCACCGACAGCCGCTTCACTTGCAGGCGTGCGACCGGCCAGGTGTCTGCCCAAGGCCAGGGCTTCGGGGTACGCTCACCCGCCAGCGCGCGGGTCCAGGCCCGCTGCAGTAGATACTGCGCGAGCCTGGCCTTCGCCACCATCCAGGATCCTTCCCCGATCTGCCAGAGGCTGATGGCGAGCAGGCTCACCATCAATCCCGTCAGGAGTCGGTCCCCCAGTCGACGCCGAGTCATCCGGCCGTCGTCCTGAGTTTCCACAACAGTGCGGCAGAGAGAAGTGCCGACAATCCCAGTAGGATGTGCCACTGCACACCGGTTGCCGTCTTCGGCAGGCCGGCCAGCAGCGCGTGCTCCTGCGCGCGCGCCGGATGCATGGCGCGATCTTGTTCGGCCGGTGCATCGGTCGGCCTGGCCGGTGTGACATCCACGGCGACCAGACTCGTAAACCGGCTGACGAGGTGATGCGACAGCGCGACATCGAGCACCGCCTTGCGCACGGCGTCGTCGGGATGGCCCTTGTAGGTCTCATCCATGAGGGCCGATATTTTCTGCCTGGCCCAATTGATGGAAAGTCCACCCTGCGCCGCAGCAGGTTGAAAGGAGACCGGAAGCGTCCATGGGATGTTTCCCGCCTTCCCGCGCACTGCCGCCTGCTCGGGGAGTGAGGCGGCTTTGATCGCGAGGACGATCGGCTCGCCCTCGTACAGATCCGCGATCGCGGCTGGATAGGGTTCCAGGGTCGACCAACCGGCTCCGTCCAACACGATGTCACTGAGTACCGGCCGTTCGAGTTTCTTGAACAATCCATCCAGCTTGTCTTTCACCTCTTCGATCTTGCCGATGTAGGTGAAGGTGCCGCGGCCGAATTCCGCCATCTTCCGCATCAAATGACTGTTCGGGGTCGCGCCGATGCCGATGGTGAACAGGCGTCGGGTGCCGACACGATGGTGCAAGAGTTCGAAGAGTTCTTCTTCGTTCCCGATTTGACCGTCGGTGAGCAGAATGAGTTGCTGGAGGCGAGAGGCGTCTTGCTGGCTCTTCAGTGCCTGTCGAAGCGCCGGCAGCACTTCGGTGCCTCCGTCGGCCGTGAGGTGTTCGGTATATCGCACGGCCTGCTTGATGGTGGTGGCGGTCACCGGTTGCGGGGCGGCGAAGAGCGATCGGACCTGGTTGTTGAACTGAATGATGTTGAAGCGATCCTGGGCGGTCAGCCGCGTCAGTGCTGCAGCCAAAGAACTCCTCGCCTGTTCGATCGACGCGCCGGCCATTGACCCGGAAGTGTCGATGATGAAGGTCAGGTCGCGCGGAACCCGCGGTGTCTTGGCGTCTTGCTGGGTCGGGGGGACAAGCATGAGTAAGGCGTAGGTGTCACCGTTCTTCTGCTCGGTGAAGACTGTTGCGAGCGGCTCGGTTCGTGGGGCCTGCCGCCAGGTCAGTTGAAAGTCGCGATCGGATGGAACCGATTCCTCCTTCAACGCAATGTGATACCGATGCTCCTCGTCAGGGATCGTGATGATGGGGTGAAAGGGAGACGCGATGTGCTCAACGGGAAATCCCGGGCTGAGCGTGACGGACAGGCTCAATGGATTCACGTGCCCTTCGTTCGTGGTTTGTACGGGCGGGGTGATGCGGGACGCATCGGGGACACGATCGGTATCCGGCATCGTGCCCGATCCTTGAGGCGGGTGCCCCTCGATGATCACCGGTGTGCCGGGGATGTAGCGCGGTCCCACCGCCATCGGGAAACGGAGTTGGAACTGTCCGTTCTCATATCGGACGGTCTCCTGGTACTCGATCTCGACGATGACCCGTTCGCCGGGTCCGATGTTCGCCACGGAGGTCGTGAAGATATTCGGACGTTCCTGCTCCACCAGACTGGTTCGTTTCCCTTGCTCCTTGGCCCGTTCGTAGGTTCGCTTGGCCTCGTTCCGCTCCTTGATCTGTCCTTCGATCGTGCGCTCGCCGACCTTCATGCGCAGCTGGTCGACCGCAGCAGTTTCCGGTAGCGGAAAGACATAGATCCCTTCGAGCCAGTCGCCCTTGCGTGTGCTGGGGTTGGTGAATTCCTGTGTGACCGTCGCGCGGGCGATGGTGCCGGTTACGACGATCTGCACGTCGGTGTTCAGGATGGGGGCCGGGATGTAACGGCCTGTCTGGCCGGTGCGGAAGAGGAGCGCTCCTTCCGTGACGTCATTCAGCCCGATGGTGGGAATGACTCCGGTCGTCAGTGTGGCGAGTGGTTCGGCGGACTGGGCCGCAGGGGGCGGCGCCGAAACTCCGGCAAGGGAGAGTAAGGTGCACAGCATCAGGCGGGCGGCGAACCCACCGACTCGCAGTCGTTGGACAGTCGGACATGTCGCAAGCATGTGATCCTCGTATGGTCTGGAATGATGACGATGACGCGACCGCCGGATGGCCCGGGAAAGACGGAAGGTCTTTCCCGGAGCGCGTTCCGCTCGGCCATTAGTTGCCGGTGCTCGGTTCGACCGATGTCGTTGCGGGGTCGGTTTCGGCGGAGGAGAAGTCCGGGGTCTCACCGATCGGACCGGCAGTCTCCGTCTCGCTGGAACGGTCGACGCTGTCGGCGAGTGGGTCGGTGAGGGCTTCAGTGGCGAGGGGCGCACTCACCATGTGCTCCAAGCCGATCTTTCGCATCTCCAGGTGTACCCGGCGGTTCATCCGGCGGCAGACGTCGCTCTTGTCGATGCAGAGGGCGCCTTCCTCACCCAGGCTGACGGTGCGAATCGCCGTTTCCGGCACGCCCAGCGCGATGAGCTGTTGTTTCACGGTTTCAGCACGTTTGAGGCCGAGGATCTTGTTAAAGCTCATCGAGCCCTGTTGATCGGTATAGCCCTGGACCAATACACCCCAGTCTGGTTCGCCCTTGAGGAACTCCGCATGGCGTAGCAAGGCGGCCTTGCCCTCGTCGGTCAACCCTTTGCGGCCGACTTCAAATGCGATGTCGTCGTGCAGGATGTCCGTGCTTCGGCTTGCCAGCGGGGTCGTTTCGACGCTGGTGGTTGGGAGGGGAGCGGAGACCGGTACGTGCTCGGTCGAGTTCTGGAGCACCTGGGAGACCTGGGCGCTGTTCAGTGCTTCTGTAGAACGGCTGCTATGGGCGGCCTCATCTGCCTGGGAGTAGTACCAGAAGGCGGCGACGACGATGGCGAGGAAGCCGACCAATCCGCTCAAGATGTAGACGTCCTTCATATCCTTCTCCGGTCCCATGATGGTCGGGGCGACTGGTCCTGCGCTGACAGTGGCTGTGGGGGCTTTCTGCATGATGACGTGCTCCTTGTGTCACGGCCGACTCGTGCGGCCTGTTGGTGGTTGATCGATCCTTCGACTTCCCGGTGCCGGGGGGCGGCGGTGTGATGCTCACCTCCTTCCTGCCGGGTTGCCCGCCGTCGGCCGGTGCCTAGAGCAAGCGTGAGGCCAGGCGAGTCTGTGAGGTTCGTGTCGAAAAACGATGATGAAACAATGACTTGTGCTGATGATGGTGTTGCGGGGAATCAGTGGTTGGTGCGTGGCGTGGGGGGCATGCGGGGCTCGCCCCGCATCAGGCCGAAGGGCGTCAGGCTTCGACGGCAGCGTGGGTTCCCCGATCGCCACGGGTCATGGCCGAATGCCAGCTTGTCGCAGCGGCGAATCCGCGATTGCAGCAGAAGCGGTCATGAATCTTGCGGGCTAGGCCTGTGACTGGAAATGTCGCCGCACGAGGGTTTCGACGGACTTGAAGTGTCGTTCGGGGAGGTTCTTGAATCGCCGTTTGCAGTCGGCCAGCGCCTCGTCCGCATCGGCGAAAGGCGCGATGGTGTCCATGAGGTGTGCCCTGTAGTCCATCAGTTTCAGCTCGATGGTGCGCAAGAGTGAAGGGTCTCCCGCCAGGGCCGAGGCGGCCTTGGCCTGGTCTCCCTCCGATTCCACAAGTGCTTGGAAGCAGAGCCCTTTGAGTCGTTGGGTGACGGTGCTGCGGTCCCAACCCAGGGCCCTGGCCGTGGCCTGCATGTCGAAGCGGTTCCGCCGCAATTGGTTCAAGACGGCCAGGTCGCCGGCGGGATCCGGCAACAACGGTGTTGCGGTGGGCGCGCCCGCCACCGATGTCGACGTACCGAGCAGCCGGAGATCGCCCGCCGTGATGAGCGCCCCCTCGGCCAGGACCCCTGCCTGTTCAAGACACTGACGCAATTCCCGCACATTGCCTTTCCACGATTGTGCCGTCAGCGCCGCCAGGGCTTCCTGTGACAGCTGCATCGGGGGGTGATGGCTCTTCTGTGCGGCCTCTCGCAGGCAGGCTTGAGCCAGGAGTGGAATGTCTGCCATGCGCTCCAGGAGGGGGGGCAGGTGCAGGACGAGCCCCTTGAGCCGAAAGTACAAATCTTCGCGAAACCATCCTTCGGAAACGCCGCGCTGCAAATCCTTGTTGGTGGCGGCGACGATACGGACATCGACCGTCGTGGGACTGGTGGCGCCGACTCGATAAAAGGTGCGGTCTTGCAGCACCCGCAAGAGCTTGCTTTGGTGGTCGAGGCGGAGGTCCCCGATCTCGTCAAGAAAAATGGTGCCAAGATGAGCGAGTTCGAAATAGCCTTTGCGATCCGCGTGTGCGCCGCTGAAGCTGCCGCGCACGTGGCCGAAGAGTTCGCTTTCGAAGAGCTCGGGGGAGATGGCCGCCATGTTTACGGCTATAAAGGGCTTGGCGGCGCGGGGGCTCAATCGATGCACCGCGCGGGCACAGAGCTCTTTGCCGGTTCCTGCTTCGCCGGTGATCAGGACCGTCACCGGCGAGCGGGCTCCTTTTTTGAGATCGCGAAACATGGTGAGCATCACCGGGTCATTGGTGACGATCCCGGATTGTTCGCATTCCCGCCGTAATTGCTCCTGCTCGGCATTCCCCAGGGGTGCTGCGCTGATCGTGGCGGCCCGCAGGTTCTGCAGTTGCCCTTCAAGCGAATCCATCCGTCGCCTTGTCGCTTCTTCCTGCGCCTGCGCCGCGGCGAGCATGCGTTGCAGGTCGGCAGCGAGTGTGGCCGATTCGGCGGCTTTGGATGCGGAATGGGACATGCTGGTGCGAGCGGACTCGAGGTCTTCCTCCAAACTCTCCACGGCCGTTTCTTGATAGATCAGTGCTTCCCGCACGGCGACCAGGTGTTGCTGGACCGACAACATGTCTTGTTCGAGCAGCACCAGGCGTCGAGTCGCGACCATCTGGCCGAGTAGACTGCCGGCCACGAGCACGAACAGGGCAGCGGTGAGCGGCGTCACGAAGGGGAGGATCAATCGGAGGTGGGCGAGACTGATCATGGCAATCGCCAGATAGACGAGCAGCAAGCCTACGCCCAGCGCGATCCCTCTCCAATCGGTCCACCGGAAGGCAGCCCAAGCTGCGCCGATGGAGAGGACGAATGCGACGGCGCCGCGCTGCCACGGACTCAGTTCCTTGATCCAGTCCTGGGTCAGGAGCGTGTGCAGGAGTTGCGCTTGTAACAGCATGTCGGTCGTGTCTTCACCGGAAGGCAGTGCCCGTTCCGGTTGAGGGCGTGGTTGAGTCGTCAAGAGGACCGCTTTGCCGTTGACCAAGGCGACGAGGCGGTCGTTGTTCTTCTGTTCGATCAGTCGGGAGAGCTCAAGGATCGTGGCGGACGGGAACGGCGCCAGGGCCTGCGGTCCGGCGAAGTTGAGCAGCAGATGCCCATGACGATCGATAGGAATGGTCACGTCGGCCGTGGCGCCGCCCCCTCGTTGTGCCTGAGGTAGCCGCAGGGAGCCGGAGCGCCGTTCAATACGTTCAAGAGGAACCTGCCAGAAGCGGGCGGCCAGCGAGAGGCCCAAGGAGGGAAGCTCAGCCGATCCATTGCCATGATAGAGCGAGGCGCGACGCACCACTCGATCGAGATCGAGCACCGGGAGCAGCGTGCTTTTCCCCGGCACGAGGTGTTGCGGCGGCCCCATCGGCGGAAGTTCCTCTTGCTCGACAGCCGGGGCCGGCATCGCCGGATAAGAGACAGTGCCGGCCGACTTGGCCGCTTCGATCAGCAGCGCGTCGCTGACGGCGCCGCCAAGGTTGGGCGGGCTCGGGAGATCGAGCGGAATATCGATCCCGACGGCGGTTGCGCCGGCATCGTGCAGTGCGCTGATGAGGCCGGCGAGGAGGCTGCGATCCCATTGGCCCGTGCCGAACTGACGGTCGCTGGCCGGGTCTCTGCTGACGAGGAGCAGGTGTGTATCGGGTGCCGGATGGGGGCGGAGTCGGATCCAGGTGTCGTACGGAGCCCATTCGATCGCGTGGAACGTGGCTGGGGCTGCCGTCCAGATCAGTACGCTCACAAGGAGGGCGGAGACAGCCAAGACCAGAGCCTGCAGCCAGATATTCCTGACGAACAAGCGGGTGGCGGTGCTCATGCGATGGTCGCGGCTACGGTTTCGGCGGCTCGGGTGCGACGTCCTCGAGGAGGCGTTTGACCTCCTCCCGTGGGAGACCTTTCAGGTAGCTTTTGGCCCTTGCGAGATCCGGGGCCAGGCCCAGGCCTTTGGCGTAGATTCGAGCGAGGGCCATGCGGGATGGGATGGCGCCGTCGGCCGCGGTCGATTCCAGGTAACTCAGAATCCACTGGCCATGGGGCGGGAGTTGGCCGTCGAGCCCCTGTTCATAGAGTTGCACCAGGGTCGCATGGGCAATCTCATTGAGCGCATAGGCTTCACGCAACAGTACCGGGAGGGCCTCGGCGGTGCGCCCTTGATTGAGGAGCGTGGTCCCGACGGTTTGTGCCGGCTGCTCCCGGTCGAGATCGGGAAAATCCAACCAGAGTTGGTCGCAATAGTTCTTGAACGCCTCAGATGCCGCCTTCGATTGTTTCGTCTGTAGGTTACCCTTCACTGCCGCCAGCCGTCTGAGCTGGGTCAGCGCCTGCGAGGCTTCCGGCAACCCCTGTTCGAAGGCCTGCGCCCACCAGGTGATGGCCATGAGCTGACTCTTTTCAACCCCCTGCCCCGAGCGATACGCGTTTCCCAGGAAGTACTGCGCCTTGGCGAGACCGGCCAGTGCGGCCGCTTCCAGCTCCTGCGCCGCGTCCTTGTCGCGCCCGGCCATTTTCAGGACCAACCCTAGACGGTAATGGGCTTCGGCGAAATCCGGCTTCAGCCGCAACGCCTCCTGGTAGGCCTTGATGGCGGATGGAATGTTGCCGCGGGTGTAGTGAATCGTGCCCATGCTGTAATGGGCTTGCACGAGGGTGGGATCCAAGCGAGCCGCTTCCTGCAGCTCCGTCATGGCGGTTCGCCAGTCTTGTTTGGCCATGAGCGCCGTGCCGAGATCCAAATGGGCCTGCGCCACCGTGGGATGAAAGCGCAAGGCGGTCCGGTATTCGTCGATGGCGCCGTCGGTATCGCCCAGTTGGAAGAGTGTGCGCCCCAGCGTGAGCCGTGGTTCCTGGGCGTCCGGTTCGGCATGCAGAGCTCGGCGAGCGTCCGCCAGCACCTCGAGGGGCGTCAACGGAACCGGTGCGGATGGAACGCCCGACGGTTCCGGAAGGGGGGAAGGTTCGCTCGGAAGCGGCTCGACTCGAACGGCTTCCTGCGGGGTGCTGTCAGCCGGCGGCGGTTGAAAGGTCGACGATTCGGTTTGGACGGTTTCGACTGTCGGACTCGAAGATGTCTCGTCTTGCGCACCGACCGGTAATGACTGGAGCGGCAACGTGACGGTGATGAGCAGGACCCACCGTCCAAAAGCGACGCGTTGCAACCACATAGGCGCTGACAGGCCTCCACGTGAAGACGATCGCTCTATATACACATAGATGGGGGGAAAATTCCACGGGATCTGAATGGAGAATCTCTCGCGTGAGGCATTCGACGGGTGGGGGTCAGGTGGGGAGCAGCGTGAGGAGCAGGCTGACCGAGGCGAGCAGTCCCAACAGGCCCATCACGAGATAGCGCCACCAGGACAGTTGATCGTGAATCGGCATGAACCCAAGACTGACTCCTTCGGCCAGCAACCAGTTTCGAAACTCCTGAGGGGCGACGAGACTGAGGCCGCGCTCCTTGCACGAGTCAATGAATCGATCCACGATGATCCCGCGCAGGGCTGTGCGAATAAGCGTCTCCAACCAGCGAGGAAGTCGCAGGCGCTCGCCGGTTCGAGTGGCCCATTGCTCGACCAGGGTTTCGTATTCCGCGCGCACGCTGTCGACGGGGCGGCCTGTTGTGCCGTCTACTCGTACGGCGGCGGGAAGGGTATGCAACCAGGCTCGGAGTTGTTGCTCCACCCGTTCGACCGTCTGTTGGGCGGCGTCTAAGAGTCCGGCCAGGATTCCGCCGGCCCCGCCGATCATGAGGGAGAGCGCCGTCAGCGACCAACTGCCCACAAGTGCCCAGAGGCCACGCCCTGCCATGGAGGTGCTGGAATACAAGGCGCATCCGCCGACCACGACGATGGACGCCAGCAGGTGCAAGGGGACGGTTCGGATTACCGTCTGCGAAAACGTCCGGGGCGTCGTGGTATCCGGTGTGGGTGCTGGTGCGGACATCGGTGTGCGCCGATCGACTCAGGCCTGTGGCGGCCTGTCGACATCGTACGACGGCCAGCGCGTTTTGAGACGGTCGATCATGGAGGCGAGGGCATTGCCTTCCAGCCGGACCGGTTCATGTGCGATACGCCAGACCGGTTCGAGGGGGGCCGGGTCCTGGCTCAGGCGCGGGATCAGATGCCAATGGATATGAGGCAGCTGGTTGCCCAGCAATTCATAGTTGATCTTCACCGCGTGCCACTCCTCGGCCAGGAGGGCGGCGACCTGGGCGACTTCTTCGATGAGGCGACTGCGTGCGTCGCGGGAGAGGTGGAAGAGTTCCGTCGCGTGGTGCGTCAAGACGAGCACAGTCCAGCCTGGAAAGAACTGGTCGTCGTGGAGATAGGCCTTCGTGAGGCCGCAGTCGGCGATGAAGTGGTCCTGTCGGGGCCAGGCGCCGAGACAGGCTTTGCAGCCGGTGTCGGTCATGGTTGGTGCAGGAGCCGTCCTTCTTCTGCCGTGATCACACCCTTTTTGATCAGCAATTGGATGAGTTTGTCCGTGGTGGCCTTATTCGGCGGTGGTTGGGTAGCGGCAGCGCCGGCGGCATGTTTCTGTTTGGGCGGCTCGCGCTTTTGTCCCATCACCCGGAAGGCCGGCGTGAAGACGGCGACATAGTCGCGATTTCGGATACGGACGGATACGGGCAAACTCTCACTGTTCGGAGTGAGGTCCGGCCCGGATCCCTGCGGGACGCGGAAGAACGGCTTGCCGTCCTCGGTCGTACCGTCCTGGCCGATGATTTCCATTCTGGTGAGGAGCGATTCCCCCGTCAAATTCTCACGATCCTGGCCGGCGGTATTCGTGATGTGGTCCAGCACGACGATGAGGGAATCGGCCACGAACGGATCGGGGGATACGTTGCGGACCGTGACATCGTACCGGTACTCGCTTGAAAAATTATCGCGGCTGCGCAGGGTGATGAAGGGGGTGACTTTGCCGGTCACATCGACCAGCTGATCGAGGGCGAACGCGGGAGCGACGGTGGCTGCCAGCAGCAGACCCGCGCTGCAGGCCAGGATGTACATGGTACGAGTCATCCGCATGATTTCCTCCCCTGGTCGATCGGCCTCAAGGCCAGAATAACAAAGCCTCACCCCCAGTGCGAGGAAATCCTCCGCCCCTGCGGCGGCCTGCTTGACACGTTCTTTTGCTGAACGATATTCTGCCGAGCTCGAACGCGTCGAGCCCGCGGTCCCACACCTGCATGGCCAATTCACGTATTACCCTTCCTCCCTTGCTTGTGCCGCGAACCCTTGCTTCTCAGTTGCTGCGACTCTACGACTACCCCGACCCGCGCCGCCCCGGTCGAATGATCAAGGGCTACGACTGCCCCCACGCGGTGAGAACGGCGCGTATGTGCGCGGCGGTGGCTGAGCGATTGGGGCATCCACCCGCCCGCGTGAGGCACTATCAGATCGCGTGCCTCCTGCACGATCTGGGGCGCGCCGGACTCGACCGGCGTCTGTTCGGCCGGATTTGGTCCTGGGCACGCGCCCACGACATCCCGACCAGACCGCGTGAATGGAGAGCCCGTTTCCCCGAGACCCGATACGGCCGCGAAACCGAAGCGTTTGTCGCTCGCTATCGTACGGCCATGGAGGGGGACGGGATCACGCTCGATTCGTGGGCCTGCGCGCAAGTAGAAATGCGGCTGGGTTATGCGCGGAGACTGGCGGCACGACTGCGGGTGGTCAAACCAGTCTTGCGTGAGCTCGGGATCACTTGGGCGCCGTGGATGGGCCGGATCATGCTGTACTACTACTATCCTGAAAAATTGGAGGGCGCGCAACTCTGGGTGCGCCAGCTGGCGGAAATTCTGGTTGCCTGCGAACAGTTCGAGGCGTACAGCAATCAACGCCGGGGGCGCGACTACTACGTGCGGCGGCGCGAAGATCTGTCCGAGGCCTTTGCCTACCTGTCCCGGCTGCAACAGGAACAGATCATCAGTCGTCCGGTGGTGCGGACGTTGTGTGAACTTGCGGCGGAAGGTGTGTTCGACGCAGTCTTGGCGCAGGCCAGGGGGCGGGCACTCACCGCGAGTGAGCGCGCCTATTTACGCCGTACCGATAAGGAGTCACTCGATGGCGGTTAAGTCTGTGTCGATGCGAGTCACCATGCAGGGCCATTGCCAGGCGGACAACATCACCGACCGGCTGCGCGCGGCGCTTGAGGGGACGCAGCTGCGCGCGGGTATTGTGACGATCTTCATCAAGCATACGACCGCGTCCGTCCTGATCATCGAGGACGAACCCGGCATTCGAGCCGATACGAAAGCGATCTGGGAACGATTGATTCCTGCCGACCCTCAGTGGCAGCACAATCAGCGAAATGCGGGAGAAGACAATGGCCATAGTCATCTGCGCGGGCAGTTGCAGGGACAGTCTCTCACGATCCCGTTCAACGACGGAGCGCTGGTGCTGGGGACTTGGCAGCAGGTGGTCGTGCTGGACTTCGATACCCGCGCGCGGACGAGGGAGCTGGTCTTACAGTTCATGGGTGAATAGATGTCAGTGAACGAAAGGCGCACAGAGCGGCGTACAGGGTGGCGCGCCTGTCGATGGGTGGGGCTGAATATACTCGTTGGCATGGGGGTGACACTGTGCGTACCATCCGCGCGCGTCCTTGCCGCGGAAACGAACGGACTCCTGCCTGTGCACTCGGCTGCTCCGACCGAGCTCAGTGCGGAGGAGCAGGCCACGATTGCTGTCTTCGACCGGGCGGCTCGATCGGTCGTCTTCATTGCCAACACGTCCATGCAGCGCGATCCCTGGTCGTTCAACGTGTTTGAGGTGCCGCAAGGGTCCGGCACGGGGTTTGTGTGGAACCGGCAAGGGCACATCGTGACCAATTACCACGTGATCTATGGGGCGGATGCGATCACGGTGACGTTGGCGGATCGAACGGAAACCAAGGCGAAGGTCGTTGGTGCCGATCCGGACCACGATCTCGCCGTGCTGCAGATTCAGGCGCCGGAGTCGGCGCTCCAACCGGTCACGATCGGCAATTCCCAAGCGTTGCGCGTCGGGCAAAAAGTGTTGGCGATCGGCAATCCGTTCGGTCTCGACCATACCCTGACGACCGGGGTGGTGAGCGCGTTGGGACGGACCATCAAATCGATGAGCAATCGGACCATTGAAGGGGTGATCCAGACCGATGCCGCCATCAACCCGGGCAATTCCGGCGGGCCGCTGCTGGACAGTGCCGGACGCTTGATCGGCGTGAATACTCAGATCGTCAGTCCCAGCGGCGCGTTTGCCGGGATCGGGTTTGCGGTGCCGGTCGATACGGTGAATCGCATCGTGCCTGAGCTGATCAAGCATGGCAAACTGATCAGGCCTGGGTTGGGCATTTCCCTGGTTCCCGATGCGATGGCGAGACGGTGGGGTGTGAAGGGCGTGATTATCGGAAAGGTCGGCCGCGGGAGCGCCGCGGAGCGGGTGGGCTTGCGTGGCGCGCGGGAAACCATGGGCGGGCGCGTCGAACTGGGCGACATTCTTGTGGCCGTGGACGGCAAGCCGGTGGAGATTGTGGCGGAGCTGATGGATGAGATGGAAAAACACAAGGTCGGTGACCAAGTCACAATCGAATACGCGCGCGGCAATCGGCGTCTGCAGGCGACGGTGACGTTGCAGGCTGTGAATTGAACGGCAGGCATTTTAGCTGGAACCCGCACCCGGTGAAAAAGGGGTTGGTCTGTTGCTGGCGCAGCTTCTCCACAACCTGTTAGGATGAACGGAGTTGAAACAGCCGGAGGACGAGTATGAGTGACCATCGCAATCCGGATCAGCCTGCCGCCGGGGGGCCTCAATCGCCGTCCCGTGATGCCGCGGTGCCGGCCGATCCGATCGAACTGATAGACGAATGTTTGACCGCGTTTCCCGACGGTGATCCCCGCCAGAAGATGCTCTACAAATTGCGGCATGTGGTGATGGCGCAATCGGTGACTCACGACCGTCGTGATGGTGAGTTAAAGAAGCTGAACGAGGCCGTTGCCAAACTGACGGCGCCTGCCAATCGCGTGGGCCTTCTCGTGGAGTTGCCGGGAGAGGGGGTGGCCCGGATCGTAGTCGGCGGCGCGGAGTATTACGCCAATACCGATCCCCGGCTCTCGGTGGAGGACCTTAAGATCGGCACGCAGATCCTTGTCAACGAGGCCTATACGGTGATCAAGGCGCTCGGGTATGACCGGAACGGGCCGGTGTTGAAAGTCGCCGAGGTCCTGCCGGACGGTCGGATTCGTTTCGAGCAGGAGATGGGGCGGCAGGTGCTGATTCTGCAGCGCTCCAGTGATTTGCTGGGGGCGGACCTTAAGCCGGGCGATGAGGTGCGGGTTGAGCCGACGCACCGCATTGCCATCGAAAAATTCGAGAACCGGCAGGCCCGCGCGCATCTGCTGGATGAAGTGCCGAGCGTGACCTGGGAACAGATCGGCGGCCAGCATCAGGCGATCGAGGCTATTCGCAAAGCGATCGAATATCCGTTGCTGCATGCCGACACGTTTTCGAAGTACCAGTTTGCGCAGCCGAAGGGTTTTCTTCTGTACGGGCCCCCGGGATGCGGCAAGACGCTGATCGGGCAGGCGGCGGCTGCCAGTCTGTCGCAGTTGGTGCGGGAGTCGCAGGGGCAGTCCGCTTCTGAGGGCAAGGCCAAGAATCCTCCGGTGACCAGCGGCGCGTTCTTGCATATCAAGGGCCCGGAAATTTTGAACATGTGGTTGGGCGAATCGGAGCGGATTGTGCGCGACCTCTTTGCCAAGGCGCGCGCGAGACGCAAGGAAGGGGCCCTGCCGTTCATTTTTATCGACGAGGCGGAGTCGGTGCTTGGCACCAGACGGTCGATGCGATCGTTCAATATCAATAACACCCTGGTGCCGATGTTTTGCGCCGAAATGGATGGGATTGAATCGCTGCAGGATGTGGTGATCATTTTGGCGTCGAACCGTCCGGACTTGATCGATCCGGCGATCCTGCGGCCGGGCCGCATCGATCGGAAGATCAAGGTGGCGCGTCCGACCCGCGACGCGGCCGTGGAGATTTTGTCGGTCTATCTGACAGCGACGCTGCCGCTGGATCATGAGCTGCTGGATCGACACAACCAGGATCATGCGGCAGCTCGCCGTGCGGTCATCGAACAGGTGGTGGACCAGATCTTCTCTCGTATCGACCAGAATCGCGTGTTATCGATTCGGCTTAGGAATGGGCAGAACAAAGTCCTGTATCGGGGCGATCTCGTCAGCGGAGCGATTCTTTCGTCGATCGTGCAGCGGGCGAAGGAGAAGGCGATTGAGCGAGCGGTCGCGGAGACCGGCGCTCCCTCCGGTGACGGTATCCGAACGCAGGATCTGCTCGACGCGGTGCAGGAGGAATATCGTGAAGGGGAGATGCTGCCGCCGGATGATGCGGCAGAAGAATGGCTGAAATTGCTGGATCACCATCCGGAGCAGGTCGTCGGGGTGTCGTCGTTCCGGCGCGGCCGGCCCTCGGAAGAGCGGTTGGTGAACCAGATTATCTAACTATGCATCTCTTCGGTATTGAAACGGAGTACGGCATCACCAGAGAAGACCTCGACGCGGTGGATCCGGTCGAGGAGTCGATGGAATTGGTGCGTGCGCATCTGTCCGAAAACTTTGAACGGCGATGGGACTACCGGGGCGAGGATCCGCATGAAGATGCCCGAGGGTTCCGGGTCTCCGGTCTGCAGCAGGACAAGGAAGAGGACGACTTCGCCAAGCTGGATGCCCACCGTCCCTACTCGTTTCACGACATGAAAAGCGACCTGGTGCTGCCGAACGGCGCCCGGTTCTATAACGACCATACCCATCCTGAGTATTCCACCCCGGAATGTCGCACGCTCAAGGATCTGCTGGCCCATGATCGGGCCGGTGAGCGTATTGTGCAGCGGGCGGCGGACCGCCGCAATCAACAGCTCGGCGGCGCGCATGTGCAGCTCTATAAAAACAACACCGATTTTCATGGCCACAGTTATGGCTGCCACGACAATTACCTCGTGTCACGCTCGTTGCCCTTTCCTCGACTCGTCAGTGGGCTGTTACCATTTCTGGTCAGCCGTCAGCTCTTGGCTGGGGCCGGGAAGGTCGGGATGGAAGCGCAGGAGTCCGGACATGTGCCTGGTGCCTTCCAGCTCTCGCAACGGGCTGACTTCATGGAAGCGGAACTGGGGGTGGACACGATGCACAATCGCCCCATCCTCAACACGCGTGACGAACCTCACGCCGATCGGACGAAGTACCGGCGCCTGCATCTGATCCTGGGGGACGCCAACATGTGTGAATACGCGACCGCTCTCAAGGTCGGCACCACCAGGCTGGTGCTCGACCTGCTGCAGTGCGGCGCGGCCCCGACCGTGGAGTTGGAGCAGCCGGTTGTGGCGATCAAACAACTGTCGCGCGATCCAGAGCTGAAGACGACGATGCGACTCAAGGATGGGCGGGCGTGGTCGGGTTTGGCCATTCAAGAAGAATATTGGAATGCGGCCAGCCGGGTCTGCGGAGGCAGTGATCCCGATGCGGACTGGGTCTTGCGCGAATGGCAAGAGACGCTCCGGCTGCTGAAAGAGGATCGCGCCCAATTGGTCGGCAAGCTGGATTGGGTGACCAAACAGTGGTTGTTGGAGACGTTCATGCGCGAAGAGCGGCTGACCTGGGAGGATCCATGGCTCGCCAGTTTGGATCTGGAATATCATAATGTGAACTCTGAGCGTGGATTGTATTTGGGGCTAGAAGCGGAAGGGAAAACCTGGCGTATGACGACCGAGCGCGACATCGCGGAGGCGTTGGCGGCCGGGCCTGCGGATACCCGCGGAGGGTTACGCGGATTGTGTGTCAGACGGTTTTCGGCAGAGATCAGCGGCATGCAGTGGGAGCGGGTACAGTTCAGCGGGGGACTGCGGTCGCGCACATTGGAGATGGGCGACCTGTTTGAGCCGGATGCCGTGCGAGCCTGTGCGGTGCTGTTGGAATCCGCGTCGTCACCAGCCGACGCCCTGGCTGCCTGGACGAAACGAAAGGAATCATAACCATGCGATATATGTTGATGCCGGATCGTCGTGAGGCGCCCGGTGATCCGATGCCGAAATCCCCGAGCCCGTCTGAGGAAGGCGGGGGGCCGCGACGCCCTGACACCGGTTCGCCGGACAAGGACAACCTCTTGAAGCGGATGCGCAAGGTGGATCCGAAACAGGCGGAACGATATCGGCAGCGGACGGGAGAGTGAGGCTGGCCACTCAGTCAGGACTTTTGCTCGCGCAACGCGCGGCCTCGGAAGGCCCTCGTCGGACGCGCGCAATGAAGCCCTGATCTCAGTGTCCGCCCGAAAGAACGGGGAGATCGAGTCGGAAAGGGTAAAGATATGGGGATGCAGGGAGATTTTTTTCAGCTCTTGAAGGAGCAGGGTTATCAGTTCGGGAATCCGGTGGCGGCGGCTGCCGGCATTGAGGTGCCGACCGCCACGACGATTCTCGCTCTGAAGTATCGCGACGGGGTGTTGGTCGCAGGGGATCGCCGGGCGACTGCGGGCAACATGGTGATGTATGACCGCACCGATAAGGTGTTGGAGATCGATCGTCACAGTGTGATGGCCATCGCAGGGGTTCCGGCTACGGCCTATGAGATGGTGCGTGTGCTGGCGCATTCCTTCAAATACTACCGGCGCACGCAACTGCAGGAGTTGAGTTTTGAGGGCAAGCTTCGCGCCGTGTCCAAGTTGCTCAAGGAGAATGTGCCTGCCGCGTTGGCGGGCACTGGAGCCGTTGTGCCCGTCTTCGCCGGGTATGATCATGAGCAGGGCGCGGCCAAGATTTATTTCTATGACATTCTTGGTGCCGAGTTCGAAGCGGTGGAGTATGCGGTGTCCGGGTCCGGTTCGCCGACGATCCGGGGCATCCTGCACTACCAGAACACCTGGGGCCCGCAGCCACTGGCGTCCTTGCCGGAAGAACAGGCCACGGTTCAGGCGTTACGATTGCTCTCAAGCGCAGCGGAGTTCGACTCGGCGACGGGCGGGGTCAATCGGGAACTGAACCTGTATCCGGTGGTCAAATTGATCACCGAAGCCGGTGTCCGTGTCATTGCCGATGGCGATTTGAAACGACTCTATGAACAGGACGTATTGCGCGCGCGGTAAGCCGCGAGTTTCATCCTGCGCGACGGCACAGGCGTGATGATGGATAAAGGTGACATCTGATGTACGAAGAACCCTATCGGTGGATCGAGGCGGTCGGCAACCGACGGCACTATCTCGATGAGCAGTTTACGAAAGGCGCGCCGGTCGTGGCGTCCGCCTATGCCGACGGTATTCTGATGCTGACGGCGAGCCGTGGCACACCCAAGCTGTATGAAATCTATGATCGCATTGCCCTTGGCGGCATGGGGCATCCGGCTGATCTGGAGAAGCTGCGGTTCTCCCTGCTGGAGATGGCGCACATCGAGGGATTCAACCGGTCCCCGTCTGATGTGACCGGCGCTCGATTGATGAAGTATGGGCTGGCCCCCGCCATCAAGCAGGCCTTCGAAGAAATCTACAAGGCGCCGTTTATCGTGAAGATTCTTCTCGCTGAGTTAGGCACCAGGCCGGAGCGGGACCTGTTCCTGACCATCAATTACGACGGCACGTTTGAAGAGAGTCGGCGTTGGGCGTCGCTGGGTGCGACCGCCACTGTTCAGGCGCAGATGGGGCGGTACTTGGACTCCCAACCCGGCTTCGAGCAGGCCCCGTTGAAGCAGGCGGTTGAGACGGCTCTCTGCGCTTGGGCCGTCGGTTCCCTGGCGCAAGCGGCCTCGAGTGCTGCGGAAGGGGAGGAGACTCCCGGCCTCGCGCCCGCGGATACGACAGCCGGGGATGCCTCGACTCTACCGGGTAAGGACTCCTTGCTGGCCCATGTGCGGCAGACTGTGACCGAGAAATCCTTGGAATGCATTCTCTTGGAGCGCAATGGGCCCGGTTCGTCGAAATACCGCGCGCTCGGCTCCGACGAATTGGGGGGCTTGTTGCCGTCCGGCATCAGTACGGCGAGCCCTGCCTGATCGGTTATTATGTTGAATCGTATCTTCGGACTCGAAACGGAGTATGGCCTCCTGGTGAACCAGGATCGGCCGGAGTACTCTCCCTCATGGGTGGCCCAGCGTATTCGCGATCACATCTTTCGTGTGGATCGGCGTGGGCTGCTCGATCTCCATCATCGCGGTCACGATGAACCGCCCGGTAACGGCGGGTTCTTGATCAATGCCGGTCGGCTCTACATCGACATGGGGCATCTGGAATATGCGTCGCCGGAATGCACCACGCTGGCGGATCTGGTGGCCTCGGACCGAGCCGGCGACCGGATCATTCAACAAGCCATCACCGCGTTGGGTTTGGACGCCACGGTGTCTCTGATCAAGAATAATATCGACCACGAAACCGACGCGACGTTTGGCTCGCATGAAAACTATCTGGTGAGCCGTCAGTTTCCCTTCTCCAGGCGCGGGCTTGGGCCTTTGGTCACCTTCTTAGTCACCAGGCAGATTTTCACCGGCGCCGGGCGAATCGGTTGCGCCAGTGATCCCAATGAGTGGGTGCAAATCGGCGGGCTCATTTTGCATCGGCCGGGGCTGCGGGATGCCCAAGACCGGTCGATCGTGCCGTTCCAGATTTCCCAACGGGCCGACTACATCGTGAACGATTTCTTCGAATGGGTGCAGCACAATCGGGCGATTGTGAACACGCGGGATGAGCCGTTGGCCGACCCCAATCAGTATCGACGTATTCATCTGCTGTGCGGCGATTCGAACATGGCCGAGTACGCCACGGCGTTGAAAATGGGGACTACGGGGTTGGTGTTGCAACTGATCGAAGCCGGGCAGGCGCCTCGCGGACTTGGGATCAGTGAGCCGGTCGAGGCGTTGCAGGACATTTCACGTGATCCGGAGCGCCAATGGATTGTGCGACTGGAGTCGGGGCAGTCTATTTCTGCCATCGATGTGCAGGAGCAATTTCTTGCCGCGGCGCAGCGCCATTGCCGGGGGCAGGATGAAGAAACCGATTGGGTGCTCGCTCAGTGGGAATCGGTCCTGGCCGATTTGCGACATGGATACGAGACGCTGGTGGGTCGGATCGATTGGGCCTCGAAGTTGTGGTTGTTGGACACCTATCGGGATGCGGAGCAGGTCGCCTGGGATGATCCCATGTTGAAGAGCCTTGATCTCGAATACCACAATCTACATCCGGAGCGGGGTCTCTGTTACGGGCTTGAAGAGGAGGGGCGCGCGCCACGGTTGACGACGGAGAAGGTTGTCCAACTCGCGCAGGACCATCCGCCTCGAAACACCCGCGCGTTCGGCCGCGGGGAGTTGGTCCGTCACCTCTTATCCGGAGGCGGGGCCGAGCCGGAACAGGAGACCCCGCAGGAATATGACGACCACACCTCGTACGACTACATTATCAATTGGTCGAATTTTAAGCTGCGGGGGGCCTCGCCCTTCTTTATGGCCGACCCGTTCAGGACCTATGTGCAGGATGTGCGCAGCCATCTTGCTGGGCAATCAGCATTGCCGGACCGACACGATGCTGGATGAGCGGGAGTTGGGTGGCCTTGCAGGGTTGCGCCCCTGCATTGCGTAGGTCAATGCTCGCGATGTTCCCGCCTTATCTCCTGAGACCGACTCGCTCCATGGCACCCTTCGATACATCGAACGCGAATCGCAGTTGCACCGCATAATACTTTTGGACGAGCCCGGCTTGATCCAGTGGCCGGTCTTCTTCGCGGTAGAAGGCCAGCTCCGTGTCCTTCCAGCGCAGGGCGATGCCCACGATCCAGTCGAGTTCCGTCGGGTTCAGGGTATTGTTCGCTTCCCGGTCGGTAAACAGGTTCGTGTCGGCATAAAGCACGACCTTGTTTTTGTACAGATCCAGGTCGGCATGGGCGACGTAACGGAACAGGGCGCGGCCGGTGTTGTTCGGGCGGGCAAAGTACTGGCTGTTGTGAAACAGCCAGCCGGCTCCGGCATAGGCCGTAAGGTTCTGATTGGGAAACGTGCGGCGCCACCAAGTGAAATCCTGGGTTGCCTGAAACCGCGCGGTCACCAGCGCGTCCGCATAGGCTTGCTTGAGGCCGCGGCGGTCGAGGGGCGCATCATGCTCGTACTGCAAGCGCCAATTGAACCGATCGATGACCCCCGTGAAGGCAAACGTGGCATCCCATTCCGATAGCGTGATCCAGCCGTTGGTGCGGTCCGAGAAAAAGTTCTGATCGGTGTAAAAGGTCAAGTATTGTTTGTAGAGGTCTGTTTCGAGATGCAGCATGTGGCGCATGCCGACCAGACCCGTATTGTCCGGTCTAGCGGCAAAGGTGGGGTTTTTCACGAAGGCGCCCGTCAGCAAGTACCCGCCGAAGAGCGTTTCCTCTTCTTCCCTGGTTTCGTGGTTCGGTTCGTCCATGGACGGGAGCGGTCGACCATACTTTTCGAGTCCATGGGCAGGTGGTGGTCCATAGGTCAGGAATGGGAGGCAGCAGGCCAGGAGTGCCAACCGGAGAACTCGCCGCCCCTTGTGTTGACGCTGCATCATTAGGGGCAGTTGGCGAAGATCGCTTCGCAATCGTTTGAGGCATCGACGGAATTCGGCACGAAGCGGTAGCCGACCTGGTCGACTCGCTCATTCCGTAGTAAGACGGTCGCCCAGCAGCCGTGATGCACGGTCGGGCGGCTGCTCCTCGAGCCCACCATGGACTCTTCTAAGAGGGGCGCTTCTTTGTAGTACCGGAGCATGGTGAGCGGTCCCTCTGCTCGCTCCTGTAGGGGGACGCCAGCACAGGTCAGCACCTCTTGCTTCGTTTTTCCCTGGAGCCGCTGTTGATGGGGATAACCTTCGGTGACAGGCAGAGTACTCTGGCAGCCGACCTGGAGGCCGCTGGCCAGAAGGATCACAAGAGTCGCATGACGTCTGAAGCCTGTCGGCCGCATGATGATGTACACAGGGTGGAGGTCAGGCCCAGTGGGTAGCATAGCTCTGCGGTCAAAGCAACCGGTAGGTACTCACGCTGCAGGCGTCCGGGCTCACATCTCTGTCGCAATGAAATGAGCGGGAACTAGAGGGGGAATGAGACGACCGATGTGCCGACATGTGTGTCAGGATCGTGACACACGTCAGTGGGCTGACTGGCTGAAACGATGCGGACGAAGGAACATCCCAGAAGGGTACGGACGGTCGGCCCTGTAGGGAACAACTAGGTTGATAGTAGTAGGGGGCAAGACCTTTTCCGCCGGATAAGTTGACAAATATGTCTAATTCCCTAGAATAACCTTCGAATCTACGCCACGTTGAGTGGTCGCTGTGTGCCTACACTGAGGCTGTGTGTGCCGCTGACCCGTCCCTGTTTCGATCGTTCGACCTCTCCCTGTCCCCCTGGAATCGTTCGTGCGCTTGCAAGAGTCCAGCCTCGCCCGGAACGCAATGTGTAAGCGGGCGACGATGAGCACTCTGTGTTCATCGCCAGGCGATGAATGGACCGGCGCTCAATCTTTCGGGGGAGGAACTATGTCGAACCAGGTGGCGACGTGCAATCTCGAAAAAGTTGTGATCGACCCTCACGGGTCAGAGGATAGCCGAATCGTTCCAGTCGCTGAGAAGAAAAAAACAGGCGAGGCTTGGTCGCTCTCCGTCGCGGAGCGGCGTGCCTCCCGTCGCCTGACGCTTCGCCTACCCACCCAGCTTCGATTTCAAGGACAGACGTGGAGGGGGATGACCAGGAGCCTCAGCCTCGGCGGCCTCTCGATGGAGTTTCTCGCAGAGATTCCTGCGATGCTGAATCAGCAGATGATGCTCAGTCTGGGACGTGAAGCCGCCGCGCTCGAAAGTGTGGGTATGGTCTGCGGCATCCGTGCGTCTGAGGATGTGCTTGGGGTGGGCACGCGGCAGTCCATGATGACGCTGGCCATCCAGTTTGTCCATCTGAGCGCCGCAGATGAGCGAGTGCTGGCGGCGCTACTGAGTGAAGGGCATGCCGGAATGACGGATCTTCGTGTAACGGCGGCATTGGTTGCCCAAGAGCAGGAGGAGGCCCTGATCGAGGCCGGGACGTCTCCCGCACCGACCGCTCCCGCTTGCTTGGCACTTGTGCGGGGGGCAGAACGCGCTCGTCGGGAACGGCGGAGCCAGCCACGGGTGGTCGTCGGCTTGAACACGGAGGTCAGTCTCAAAAATCATACGGGTATGCGGCTGTGTGCCGATGCATTGACGACGGATCTCACCTCGAATGGAGCCTGTGTTCGCCTCTCGGTCGAAGAGGATGTGCTGGGTTCCAAGCTTGAACTCCGCTGGACACCCACCGGCAGGCCTCGGGACTTGTCGAAGGATATCGTGCCGACCGAGCGCTGCTCCGTGGTCGGTGAGGTGGTCTGGACGAAGCCTGGTTCGGCCGATGTGCGCCCTGGATGCGTTCCGGTGGCAGGACGGACTGTGCTGGCGGGAGTGCGGTTTTTTCCGGTGGCGAAGGAGGCCGAAGATGTCATCGAACAACTACTGGCCCAGGTCCCGGTCGGGGGTGTGGAGACTCGACCGGAAGGCCCTTCCGTCATCAGTGAGTTTTCGGAATGTGCCCGGGTTTCAGGAGAGCGAATCGTGCTGTGCCATGACCGTTCGCGCACGGCGTCGGCCGACGATGCGCCCATTGTGGTCTTGGCTCCGGGGTATGGAGAAAGCAAGCGCGACTATGTGCCGCTGGCCTATTACCTTGCGAGCAACGGCTTCGAGGTCGTGCGATACGACAATGTTAATCATGTCGGAGAGAGCGACGGACTGGTCACGCAATTCCGTCTTGACGACATGGAAACCGATTTGGAAACCGTGCTCGATCATGTGGCCGGGCGATGGCCGGGTCGCCCCATCGGTCTGGTGGCCACCAGCCTCGCTGGACGCGTGGCGCTCAAGGTGACGGGACGTGTCTCTCACGTGCGCTTACTGATGTTGATCAACGGCATTATGGATGTCCGCCATACATTGCAGGCGGTCCACCAGGAGGATCTCATCGGCGAGCATCTGGCCGGTGTGTGCAAGGGCGTGGTGAATATCCTTGGGCTGACGATCGATGCCGATCGTTGGCTTGAGCATGCAGTGCAGGCTGGGTATGCGGATGTTGCCACGACACAGCGCGATGCCGAGCGTCTGCGGACTCCGGTCGTGTTGTTCCATGCCGAGCAGGATGCCTGGGTCGATCCGGCCTCCATCGCGTCCGTGTCCGAGGCGATGGGTCCGAACCTGCGCCATTCGTTTGAAGTCCCCGGTGCCTTGCATCGCCTCCAGGAAAGTCCGCGAAAGGCACGGACGGTCTATCGCCAAATCGCCTTGTGCTGTCAGCAGGAGTTGTGGCCGGAGCGGCGTCAGGAACGGATCGTGGAGCCCTCGCATCGCGAGATCGGGGCGCAGAATCGCGCGGAACGTGAGCGGAGCAAGACGCGTCGGCCGATGAGAAAATCCGACCATGTGGCCTTCTGGCAGGACTATCTACAACATTTTCAGACCATTCCGAACGTCGCGGATTTTTGGCGGCTGATGGACCACCTTTATCGGTTGATGGGCGATTGTCACCAGGGCGAGCGGATTCTGGATGCGGGCTGCGGGAACGGTAACTTCGGTGTGTTCCTCCAGCTGAATGAGGCGTTCCGGCAGCGATATGCGCGTCGTGGAAATTTTCTTTCACCTGAATACGTGGGACTCGATTTCGTACCGGCGGCGTTGGCACAGGCGACGGTCAACTTCGAGCAAGTCGGCGCGACGCTGCAGGGACAATTCTACGAAGGGCTGCGAGCGTATGTGCCTATGTCGATGCGCCTGTGCCAGGCGGACTTAGAAAGCCCGCTGCCGTTTCCCGACCAGTCCTTCGACCGTGTCGTTTGCAACCTCGTGTTAGGGTACGTGCGTGATCCCTTGTCGACGCTTCGAGAGTATCTGCGCGTGCTGGCTCCTCACGGGCGGCTGGTGATCTCCAACCTCAAACCCTACGCCGACCTCTCGGCCATCTATCGCAATTTTGTGGATACGGCACAGACGCCCGATCAAATCGAGGAAGGCCGTCGACTCCTTGATAATTCTGGTAGAATCAAGGAGCGCGAAGGCGAAGGCACATTCCAGTTCCACTACCAGGCTGAATTCGAAGGACTCTTGCGCGCGGCGGGTGTCTCACGCCCGCGGGTATATTCCACATTCGGGAATCAAGCGCTGATTGCCGTGGCCGATAAAGGCCTGGCTAATGTCACGATTGCTGCATGATGACTCGACTCAGGCCATGTCAGAGTACCTGATATGAAAGTGCTCGCATTCAGCGCGCTGGTGAATGCGCTGGCTGCGACAGGCCTCGGATTATTTGTCTATTTCCGGGATCCTGCCGCGGCCCGCAACCGCATCTACGGGCTGTACTGTCTGAGCATCGCCTTCTGGAGCATTTTCTACTGCGGCTGGCAGCTCACCGAATCGAAAGACCTCGCGGTCAGTCTGTTGCGCCTGGTCATGGCTGGCGCGTCACTCATCCCCGTCCTGTATTTTCACCACACGGTGACGTTTCTCGATATCACGGCACGTCATGATCGAGCGTTGAAGCTCGGGTACGCGTTGGCCGGATTCTTCCTGCTGGCGGATACGACTCCCTGGTTCGTTGCGGGGGTGCGCCCCGCGATGTCGTTCGCGTTCTGGCCGGTACCCGGACCGTTTTTTCACCCGTTTTTGTTGTATTTCCTCTGGTACGTCGTGTACGCCACCTCGCTCGTGGGTGTGGCCTTGCGGGATGCGAACGGTATCCGTCGGCATCAGTATGCGTACATGCTGGTGGCCAGTGTGATTGGATACGCGGGCGGAGCGACGAATTTCCCCCTGTGGTATGGGATTCCGCTCTTGCCCTACGGCACGGTGTTGATCACGGTGTACACCGCGTTGATGGCCTATACGATTGTCCGGTATCGCCTGATGAACATCAGTGTGGTGCTGAACAAAGGCCTGGGGTATGCCATCGTCCTGGCGATCATCGTGGTGGCGACATCCATCGGAGCCATCCTCAGCAATCGCGCGACAGGGCATTCTACTCCGCCGCTGCTGGCCGGGACCCTGTTTTTAATTTGCGCCTTCTGGGTCCTGAGCAACAATCCTCGTTCCTCTTCCAATACGGTCTTCAGTGCCGTCTGCGGCGCGGCCTGCCTCTGGTTGTTTGGTTGCTTTATGTTGTTCTCCGCGTCGCGCGAGGATGAGGCCCTGCTGTGGGTGCGGGTGATTTATACGGGGGTGGTGTTTTTGCCCGCGTTGACCTATCACTTCGCGCAGCGGCTCGCTTGGGGGGCGGTGCAGGATCGACTGATCCTGCCGAACTACCTGGCCGGAGGGCTGTTCTGGGGCCTGCTCTTCACGCCCTATTTGGTCGACGGTCAATATGTCTATTATTGGGGGCGCTATCCAAAGGCCGGCCTCCTCCACCCCTGGCTGGTGGCCTATGTGGTCACGGGGGGCGGGTTCACCGCCTACCGGCTCTATCAGGGGTACCGGTTCCATCTCGCGTCCACCCCACTCCTCGGCGCACAGCTCAAATATACCTTCGTCGCCATCGCGCTGGGATTCCTGGCCTCGCTCGACTTTCTCCAGAATTACGGTGTGGGGTTCTATCCGGTCGGCTATCTCCTGGCGGGATTGTCGGTGACGGTGGTGGCGTACGCGATTGCTCGATACGACCTCATGGACATCTCGTTCGTCCCGAGCCGTCCCAAGGTCATGCTGTCGATCAAACTGATGGGGTTGATTCCCGCCTACATGATGATTTTGCTCGTGATTCGAATTTTTACCGGCACGTTTCATTATCTACTGGCCGGCGTGCTGTTCGGATTGTTTGTGGTCGTCTCGAGCGGTTTGGCCAACCTTCAGAAAGGGGTGGAGCGTGCCATCGGGCAAACACTCTTTCGGGAACGGTATGACGCCTACGATACGTTGGTGCAATTTTCCAGATCTTTGGTCGCGATCCTGGAGCTGAAGTCGCTCACGAAAGAACTGGTACAAACACTCGCCCGCGTCATGAATATCAAGACGGCATCGGTGTATGTGCTGGATAAGGAGCAAGGGGTGTACAGTCTGACCGCGTCTTATGGTTTCGTGTCACGCGATGTCGCAGTGCCTCCCATCAAGATGGAGAGTGAGTTTCCGCGAGTGTTGCTCAGGACGGAGACGGCGATGGTCCGTGAAGAGATCGAATATGATAAGGCCGATACCGACCATCTGGGGCTGCTGGATACATTGAAGGGACTGGAGTCGGAGGTGTGTATTCCATTGGTCAGCAAGGAACGGCTCGTCGGATTCTGCAATTTGGGCCGCCGAGCAAATCACGGGATGTATTCCACCGAAGAGCTGGCGCTGCTCAAAACGCTGGCACAACATGCGGCCATCGCGATCGATAACGCATTGTTGTATGAGGACCTCCGCCGTTCGCAATTGCTGATGCGCCGCACCGACCGACTGCGGTCGTTGGAGACCATGGCCGGAGGTTTCGCCCATGAAATTCGAAACCCGTTAACCTCGATCAAGACGTTTGTGCAATTGGCGCCGGATCGACGGGATGATGTGGAGTTCATGGAGCAGTTCAGCCAGGTGGTCTGTGAAGACGTGGAGCGGATCGAACGGTTGGTGCATGAAATTCTGGACTATGCCCGTTACATGACGCCTAAGCTGACGCAGGAGAATCTCAATGATGTGGTGTCCTCCTGCCTGTACTTTATCGAGGTGAAGGCCAGCAGCAAGGCTATTACCATTCAGAAGGAGCTTGAGGCTGACCTGCCGTACGTGAAGCTTGACCGGCAGCAAATCAAGCAGGTGTTGCTGAACCTGTTCATCAACGCCATGGAAGCGATCGGCGGCGAGCAGGGGGGGCGACTGTCGGTGCGGACCAGACGGTTGGTCAAGCCGGCGAACGAGCCCTGGGTGCAGATCGAGGTCGAAGATAGCGGGCCTGGGATCGAGCCTCAGGATCTTGATCACATCTTTGATCCCTTTTATACGACTAAGCATGAGAGCGGCGAGCGTGAGGGGACCGGTCTCGGCCTGACCATTGCCCACCAAATTGTGCAAGAGCATGGTGGGTACGTGGAGGTGCTGAGCGAACTGGGGCATGGAACGAAGTTTATGGTCAACCTCCCGGTGAATCCGCCTCTCGCGGAATGGCAAGCCGCACAACCTGCCTATGATGACGGCCGAAAGCTGGCGGGTTCATTCCTGGCGCGGCCTCACTTGGGACTGGATGAACGGTTGGGCAAACCTGGCCCGGCAGTCAAGGCCAGAACCTGAGGATCGGTCGCCTCTCAGTCCGGTGCATCAGGGTCTGTGGATCCGCGTATGGCGATTGGTGTGTCTGACGGCGAAGGCCCTGCTTGCACTAAGCCGGTCAGCGGTGCAGGCCCAACCACTCGACAATTCTGTTTTCCGCCCAAAACCGATCTTCCCCCTGGCTGTGTTTTTGGAAGAACCCACAATGCCCGCCGAAGCGGAGTATGGCTGTCGTCACGTACTTATTGCCGTTGATGGCGGGCGTGTCGAACATGGAGGCCGGTATGAACGGGTCATCCTTCGCGGAAATGATCAGGGTGGGAACCGCGATGTTGTGCATGACGTGACGTGCGCCTGCCCGATCGTAGTAATCGGCGGCATTCCGATAGCCTCCATCCCGAGCGGTGTATATCTCATCGAATTGCGAGATGGTGTTGACCTTGCTGAGTGCGGAGACATCCCATCGTCCAGGAAACAACGCCGATTTGCGCCGCATGCGTGCTTTGAGGCTCGTGAGGAAATGCGAATGATACAGCCAGTTCCTGGGTGTTTCTAGGGCTGCCACGCATTGGGTAGGATCGATATTGGGGCTTACGGCCACGATTCCAGCCAGCGCCGATTCCGACCGCTCTAACTCCCCTGCCGCTTTGAGGAGCAGATTGCCCCCCATCGAATAGCCCACGAACCAAATGTGTGACAGGCCATCCGCATCGGTCAACTCGCGAAGAATGGCACGGTAGTCGGCGCTGAGGCCGCTGTTGTAGAGCGTCGGCGTCAGGTGATCGGTGCCGCCACATGTGCGTTGGTTCATGCGAATCACGTTACATCCTGCCCGGAACGCTTTCCCGGCTATCCCGCGCATGTAGTGTGACTCGGCGGAGCCCTCCAATCCGTGCACCAACAATACCGTTGGGGCAGCAGTGGGATCCTCTTGCCAGTGACAGATGCCGAGGAGCTGGGTGTCCGGTGCAGTCGTGAACAACCGTGTGACGTGCGGAAGTTCTAGATTCCAGTGCGGCCGAGGCCAGTACCGAGGCACCACCGTCATCACGTGGGGATTGCGGAAAACAAATGAGGGACTGAATTCATTCAGTGCACGCATGCCGTCGCCATCTTAAACAAGTGCGGATGTCGCTGCCCACTGCAAACTCTTGCCGTGTGATGGGTGCAGTGGGCGCATGCCTTAAGGGTTCCCAGGAAGCAGCCGATAACGGATGCTGGAGAGTTCGTGTTTACAGGAGGCAGGTATGCTGACGGCAATCGGCGATGTGATGCGGCGAGTCTACGAGCGAGGGTGGATTACCACCAGAGACGGAAACATCAGCATGCGAAAGCGGGACGGGAAATACTTGTATATCACCCCGTCCGGATGGCGGAAAACTATTGTCCATCCCGAGCACGTGGTGCGATTGGAGGTGATCGCCGACCCGACAAGTGGGTTGCTGGTTCCCAACGTACGCGACGGGCAGCAGCCTTCTGGCGAACTCTGGATGCATTGGAATCTCCAACGGGATACCCCAAAAACCCGCACTGTTGTCCACGTTCATTCGACGCATATCGTTGCCGCCATGTATGCGGGGATTGATTTGCAAGCGATGAGTGCTGAGTTCCCTGAAATTTCTCGCTACACTCGCGTCGGGCCTACGGTCCCTGCACTGCCCGCGTTGTCTCGTGATTTGGCCGATGTGACGGCGGAATGTTTGGGGATCGGGAAAGACGGAAGCTTGGAATTCGATATCGTGGGGCAAGCGAATCACGGCGTGTGTGCCGTGGCCAGTGACCCCTGGGCGGCCTATGAACATATCGAACGCCTGGATCATATCTGCGAAATCGTATTGAAAAGCGGAGTTGCGGCCCGGTCAATCGGGCGATAGCGGCGCAATTTCGGGGTAGTCCTCGACAGGACTGAAAGCATAAGAAAACGGTCGGCTGCAGGTGGAGGAAGGGGGCTCCCGGTCATGTACCGAGAGCCCCCTTGTGTATTCATAGATTGGCTCCCCGGGCAGGACTCGAACCTGCGACCAGCCGGTTAACAGCCGGCTGCTCTACCAACTGAGCTACCGGGGAATGAAGCATAACTAACAAACAATACATTCTAACAAAACTACAGTGCGAAGGGGGAGACTTTTTTAGATGCCGAAATCGTCTGTCTCGTCTTCATCCGAAGAGGCGTCTGTATTGCCTTCTGCCAGCGCCGCAAAATGTTTCGCCCAGGTGAGATACAAATTTCCGCTATCCCGCATCGTATCGGCGGCCTTGACAAGCTTTTCTGCTAGTTCCGGGTCTTTTCCGCTGGCATGTATGGCTGCAGCTTGCCGTTCGATAGCTTTGGGGTATTCGTTCAGCAGACCCGCAATATCGCGGAGGAGTTCATCGAGCACATTGTCTTCCCGTTCCATGGAACCTCCTCGAGTGCTCATCTCAAGAAAAAACCCCATAGCGTGGGACGCCATGGGGTTTTGAGACGAAGTGCCCGCTTATCCTTGGTAGGCTTGTCCGAGGGCGGCGGACTCGGACTTATGGCTCATCAGTTGCCCGGTTGCGCTCACGGCCTGCATCTCGATCGCTTCGTGCTTGGCGGCATTGCACACAACGACGCAAAGCTCGCATCCCTTACAGCGATCAATCGTGACTTCGGCCACCATCTTGGTGACGTTGAGATCTAAGCAGTTGGCTTCTGGGCAATACATGATGCAAAGGCGACAGCCCTTCTTTGCCACGCACTTTTCGTCGATGACTTGCGCTACGTTATACATGCGACGTGGTTCCTTCTCTCTCGTTAAGCCGCAACGGCGGGATTCCCGACTCGCAACTCGACCTTGTTCTTTTCAGCCCATTCGCTTGCAATCTCGTAGGCTCGCTTGACGGTCGCCAAGTTCTTCGCCAATAACATTTCCTTCTTGGCGAATTTTTTCTTGATCGCCTCGTCCAATGAGGCCGTTCCGCCAGATGCCACGAATTTCTTCCCGAAACGCTCCTGCAAGGCACCATCGAGAGCTTCCATCGAGACGCATTTGGTAATACCAGCCACTGAGCCGATCATCGACATGTTCGTAGAAAGCTCAGTGCCCGCCACTTCAATCGCAAGCTCAGTTCCAGCGATGTAGAATAAGGATACATTTAGATCTTTGAGCCGCTGAATGTCCTCTTCTGATAGAAGGGGCTGAGCTGAGTTGATAATCACGACGCCGCCTTCCTTCACACCGGAGTAGAAGGGCATCGTATAGCTTTTCCCCATCGTAATGACCTGAGGGTGAAAGACTTCAATCACATCGGGAAACACCAGTTCTCCGCGATCGTAGATCCGCTCAATCCCGATGCGGCAGTAGCTTTCTGCCGGCGCCATCCGCTTCTCAGCGCCGAAGAATGGATTCGATATGGAAAACTTTCCGTCTCGGTTGGCGGCCATGGCCATCACGTGCGCTGCAGTGACGGCGCCCTGGCCGCCGAGTCCGGACATGCGGATATTGAGTCTCTTCTTAATCATGGACGACCTCCGGTTCCTTAAGCTTTTCCCGCTAACTGCTTGGCGGCGGCTTTGCGTTCCTTGTCCTTTGCGGCCAACTCGGCCAGGAACTGCTTTGCGGGCTCGCTGATGTACTCTTTGTAGGCGAATCGCTCAGTCGGCTTTTCAGAGTCGCGCATTTCCTGAAGGCCTTCCATGCTGTTCTTGCCGATTTCCAGAATGCATGGTGTGTACAATTGGATATAGGTCGGTCCAATTTCACGCGCAATGAGGACAGAGTTCCGAATGACCTTTTCAACAAGTGACGGCTTGCTCACGGTGCAGTTGACTACGTAGTGACAGCCGGACTCCCGTGCAATTTCAGGAAGACGGACTTTGTCGAATAATTTGCCCACTGGGGCCATTTTTGCAACGAAGCCCTTTTGCATCAGGCCGCTTTCCTGGCCACCTGTGTTGGCATACAGCTCGTTGTCGAAACAGATGGTCGTGAATTTCTCCTGACGGAACCAGGCCTGCAAGGTCATGTCGAGGCCGATGTCAACCGTGGCACCATCGCCCGCAAGGACGACGACGTCCTTGACACGATCCGGAAATCGCACGCTGAGTGCTCGCTTCAATCCGGAGGCAATTGCGTTTTGGTTGCCGAATAGGGAGTGGATGTTATGCACCGCCACCATGGGGAACACCAAGCTGGTACAGCCGGTAGAGCCGACCATGACCGTATCTTCCGGGTTGGGAAGGGAAGCCAGAATGTACCGGAAGGCCATTGACTCAGGGCAGCCGGCGCACAATGAATGTTGCTCGATCAGCTCCTTGGAGGTTCCAATATCCTTCCAGCCACGGTCTTCTTTGCCGTAGGTCGCGCTCTGGACCAAATCTTGGTAGTCCGAGGGCATGATGTCATATAGGTCCGGCGAAATTTTGATTCGCTCTTTGCTCATGTATGCCTCCTCAAGGCGTATCTATCGCCAAAGTGATAGCTAGGTTCAGTGTTTTTCCACGGGACTAATGTCAGCTGCCTCTGCCAGCCAGTGACTCAGAACGCAAGCCGAGAGCTGTCTTGATCTCGGAAGCGATAATTTCCGGTGGCATGGTCATGCCGCCGCACACATGTGGGCCGGCATGTACGCGATCGCTATTAGGAATAGTGGCCTTGATTTCCTTCGCCAGCCATCCCGTCACATTAAACTCTGGCACAAAGATGTGCTTCGCATTCTTCGTGGCTTCACGAATTTCCTCACCTGGCCAGGGGCGGAGCGATTTCACTTTGACCAACCCGCAGCGCACACCTTCGTCCTCCAGTAGACGGATGGCCTCTCGCCCCTGTGACACCGCGGTGCCTGAAGCAACAATGACGACCTCTGCATCGGTGTTTTCCGTATCAACCAGGCCATTGATCCACTTGATCGTGTGTTTGCGAGATCGTTCCACTGCCGCCCAAATTTCCTGCTGCCAGGAAGCGTGGGTTGCATAGCTGATATAGTTGCTTTTCATGATGAAAGGATCGCGCATCATGCGGACCGGAGGACACTCCATGTCCATGCAAGGGACGGGTGAGCGGTAAGGATCGTAAGGCGGGAGACACATATCGGCAGGTGTCAAATTGACGACGTCTTTGGTGTGGGTCACGAAGAAGCCATCGCAACACAACGCCAACGGCAAATGTACTTCCGGTTCTTCCGACACCATAAAGCCTTTGAGAATCCAATCAAAAAAGTCTTGTGCCGTTTCTGCATGCCAAACGAGCATGCCTGTGTTTAGGAGATACGAAATTTCAATGGTATCAGGCTGAATCGAGAGCGGAGAGTTGATGCCCCGACACGTGACGATCATTTGGATGGGCAAACGCGCACCCGCCCACATGGGGAAGTTTTCCATGGCACGCATCGTTCCTGGCCCTGCCGTCGTTGTAAACACGCGTGCTCCGCCGAACGCGGCTCCAGCGCATTGGGACATGACGGCAAACTCACTTTCTCCGCGGAAGTAGTCACCGATATAACCCTCGGCGAACAGCTCCCCGATGAGGGCTGCGGCCTCGCTCTGCGGCGTAATCGGATAGGCGATCATGACGTCGCAGCTCGCGCGCCGTAAAGCTTCCTTAATCACTTCGCTACCGGTATAAAAAGACGGGGTGCGCGGGGCCTCGTGCATCATTTTCCACGCGTCTGTATAGGTCTGTCCCTTTTTATTCTGTGCCCCGATGTGGGATTTTGTTTCCGCCATGGACTCGGCCTCCTTTCGATCGTTAGAGGTGCTTCGAACTTAGTTAGTTGGAAGCGCTAGTCTTCGCTGCTGTCAGCCGTGGTTTAACCGTACCTTTGAGTTTGCGGATCCACTCGCCAAGCTTCAGTATTTTTTCCACAGAGGCATCTCTGAAGGAGAGCATTGCATCTTCGTGTCCGGCTTGGGCACACATAGCGACTGTGTAGCAGGATGTCCCTCCGCGGATAATTTTCAGAGACAAATTCG
>WIAG01000028.1 GCA_014055495.1 Nitrospira sp. CR1.2 | reverse complement strand
TCGGTGTGATGGGCGAGTCGGCGGTAGGGGGGAATGTGGGCGCTCCGCTAGTGCCGCGGCCTGGTAAGAATTTCAGATGACGCAACGATCAGGGCTCGGGTAAGAAATTCAGATGACTTGATAGGGAGTTGCCGATGGGAGCCGCGTTGACGCCGCCGGGACCGGCCCCCTATCATGTCGCCTGCCATGGCTCGTCACGTACAATCTGGTCACGCGAATGTCACCACCATCTTCATGCTGCTGGGCATGGTTGTGTCCGGGGTGTGGATCTGGAAGCGTCTGTCGCCGGACGCGCAGGATGTCATTGTCGATCAAGCCATTCCCCTGGCGGCTGCGGTGTTGGTCGTGCTGGTCGCGATATGGGTGTTGATCGGTAAGCTTCGCGAGCGACGCAAACAGAAACAGGCCCGCGCTAGGCTGATCGCGTTGTTCGAGAGTCAGACTGCCGCCGACAAACGGCTCAAGTTGGCGTTTGCCATGATCGAAGTCAATGAGTATCGCCGTGAAGGGCTTGAGGAGATCGCGCCGCGACTCCAGGACGTCTTGCTGACGACGCTCACGCGCGCACTGGGGGATAAGCAGCATCAAGTGCGCGGCATGGCGGCCAGTCACTTGGGCGTCATCGGCGACGACAGCGTTGTCCCGCACCTGGTGGCGGCCTTGGAGGACGACCATGCCTACGTGCGGTCCAGCGCGGCTCTGGGACTGGGGCGGCTACGTGCCTCCGCGGCCAAGGAGAAGCTGGCCTCTGTCAGCAAGGAAGATTGGGATCAAACGGTGCGGAGCCGGGCTCGTGAGGCGTTGGAGCGTATACGCTGACCGGTCGTGATCGATCCGCGTGTGGAAACGAGAAGGTTCAGTTCGCCCACTCCAGCAAGACGATTTCGGGCGTACAATTCAGTCGCACTGGCATGACCGACCAGCCCAGCCCGCGGCTCACGTACAGGCGATGGTGCTGCTGCTCATACATGCCGTTGGTGCGTCCATGGCATCCTGGCGGCAGCCAGAATGTCGGGATGTAGGGAATCCGCCATTGACCGGCGTGACTATGCCCGCAGAGCGTGAGATCGGCATGGTGCTCTTGGGTGAGTTGGTCGAGAATGTTGGGTGCGTGCGCGAGGATGAGGGTGAACCGTCCCGGTCGCGAGGATGGAATGCACCGGAGATCGGCACGATGGAGCGACGGGTCATCAAGGCCCACGATCGCCAGCTCGCCGCCATCTAATGGGACAAAGGTTACCTGGTTCAGCAGCAACGTCACCTTGCGGCGATCAAACTGTTCGGCAAATTCATCCACGCCGATCCCGCTGTAGTGGTCGTGGTTACCGAGGGTGACGAAGACCGGCGCGAGTCTGCGAAGTTCGGTCAAAAACCGCAGCAGATGCGGCAGTCCGTCGCGCACGTTCACGAGATCCCCGGTGATGAAGATCCAGTCCGGTCGTAATCCGGCCACGGTGCGAACCAGGGCGCGATGGCGAGGACGATACCGGTCCAGGTGCAGGTCGCTCAGGTGGACGGCGCGCCGGCCGGCCAGCGGGGAATGGGTCAGCCGTAGGCGAGTCAGTTCCGGCTCGGCGAGGCCGATCTCCAGACCGGGTATGAGGTTAAAGAGATGATGGAAGGGACGGCTCAGCCAGTGGCCGATCCAGATGCGCGCCGACTCCTGCCACTGCATCACGGAGGAGATCATTCCATCACTCGGTTCAGATGTGCCTTGTCTGCGGTGGTGACACGATACCCTTGGTCGTACAGTTTCCCCATACCGGTCATGAGGGCTTCCATCCCACGGGTCTCGTGCAGTGAATCGAATTGTGCGGTGAGTGAACGCAGATGGACATCCGTTCCCAGCGCTGGTTCGGCGGCCAGATTCAGTGCGACGAGGATGTCGTGCAACTCCCCGGCGCTATAGAGTGAATTGTCGTCGCCGTCGCCGACCAAGGCGAATTCATAAAACGTCAAGCTGAGTGAGAGAAAGGCTTGGGTTCGTTGGAAATCGGCGCGGACGGCATCGATGCCGCCGGGATATTTCGTGCGGCACTCAGCGGCATCATCCCCTGAAGATTCAGCGGTGCCATAGGGTACATGTTCGTTCCATACGATGTGTTGGACGGCTGGCGGGGCTGGTTTTCGACGCTGCTGGTGATAAAACCACGTCATACATTGGCTGGCCACGGCAAACGCCTGTTTGTCGTTATCAGCCTGGCGTTTGATGTGCTGTGTCAATTGGGCGAAGACGTCGGTGCCGTTCATCCTGGTTGCTGCCACGGTCGACGGGACCAGGGGGGATGCGATCGTGCAGCAAAGGAGCGAGGCGGCGACGCATCGTCGGAAAAACGTGCTTCCTTGGGCTGTGACGGCAGTGCAAATCGTCGGTGCCGAGGACAACATGCCATGAGTATAACACGGGTGGCCCTCTCTCCCACTCAAATGACAGCAATTGTGTGCCGCCTGAATTGATAAGGAGCTCCATGCCGACCTCTTCATGGCTCGATCAGAGCTTGCCCTATCTCACCGCGTCGGTTCCCCCCTTAGGTGGCCGCATTCGCAGCGCGCCGGAGGATTTTTGCGTAGAGGAACGGCCGCTGTATCTCCCCTGCGGCCAAGGGGAGCACCTCTATATCCGGATCAAGAAACGAGGCCTCTCGACCCCCGACCTCTTGACGCGACTCTCCTCACAACTTCACGTCAAGAGCCAATCCATCGGTGTCGCCGGATTGAAAGATGCGCAGGCCGTGACGACGCAGATGCTCTCGCTGCAAGGGGTCGCGGCCGAGACCGTGGCGGCGTTACCGACCGATGAGCGCCTGCTCACCCTGGAGGTCTTGGGGCGGCATCGCAACCGGTTACGCAAGGGGCATCATGCCGGCAATCAGTTCCGGCTGGTGGTGCGGGATATGCGAGAAGGTAGTGAGGATCGGTTGCAGCATCTTTTCGATGAGCTGCTTCGGCGCGGGGTGCCCAACTATTTCGGTCCTCAACGGCAAGGGCGTTCGGGCACGAACTTTCAGCTGGGTGCCGAGTTGCTGCAGGATCCGGCGCGCCGCAACAAGATGCCGCGATCCAAGCGGATCTGGTTCATGAACAGTTATCAGTCGTATGTGTTTAATCAGATTGTCGCCAAGCGGATCGAGAGTATCGATCGGGTGTGGCTGGGGGATTGGGCCATGAAAACCGACAATGGCGCCTGCTTTCCGGTGGAAGAGCCGGATGTCGAGCAGCCGCGCGCCGACCGCTTCGAGATCAGCCCCACGGGACCTCTTTTCGGGTCTCGCGCCCCGTGGGCAACCGGAGTACCGGGGGAGATCGAACGGGCCGTGATTGCAGATCTGGGAAGCACGCCTGAGTTGCTGTCGAAAGCCGGGGCCGAGTGCGGATTTCGCGGCGAGCGGCGCGCCCTGCGCGTGCGGCTCAACGATCTGGTCTGGTCCTTGGAGGGCTCCCTGCTCCACCTTTCCTTCTGGCTGCCCCCCGGGTCCTACGCCACCAGCGTCCTGCGGGAGGTGGTCAAGCAAGAAGGCTAACCCGCTCATTCCTTCCTGCAGATGGTAGAATCTACAGTGTAGGCACCTGACTCCCGCAGGCAGGTCTCCGGAGCCGCTACGATTCAGAGAGGTCGTCCATGACCCCAGCTCAAGAAACCGTGCTCCTGCAGGGGCACATCATCGACTCCCTGATTTTGGCCAAGGTCCTGGATACGATCGTGATGATGGGTGGGACGTTCGATCTCCAGGACGTGAAGATCGGCGCGACCAGAGAGGCGCCGTCGCAGGCCAGGATCGTGATCCGCGCCGGCTCCAACCGTCTTCTTACGGACATTCTTCGGACCATACAACCACACGGCGCCGCGCTGGAGCGTGAAGCCGATTGCCGGTTCGAGTCCGCACCTGCCGCGGGGATTCTGCCGGAAGAGTTTTATGCCACGACCCACCTGCCGACTCAGATCCGTCTGGATGGCGAGTGGGTGGACGTTGAGGGCGTAGAAATGGACCTGGCGATTTGTATCGATCCGGCCATGGCGCAGGCCAGGACCATCCCGATGGGGGCCGTGAAGGCCGGCGATTTGATCGTCACCGGCAGGGAGGGGATCAGGGTTACTCCGTTGGCCCGTCCGGCCGAGCGCGATGTATTCGGATTCATGGAGTCCGTGGTGTCGTCGGAACGTCCGCACCAGCCCGTCATTGCCGACATCGCCCAACGCATGCAGATGCTGCGCGAACGATACCGGCAGGGGCAGCCGGCCGCGAAGGTGCTCTGTGCCGGAGGGCCGGCCATCGTCCATGCCGGCGGGCGTGACGCGCTGACCTGGTTGATTGAGGCTGGATATATTCACGTCTTGTTCTGCGGGAATGCGCTGGCCGCGCACGATATGGAAGCCGCGCTCTACGGAACCTCGCTGGGGTATGGGCTGACGGCGGGTCGGTCGGTTCCACATGGACACGAGCATCACCTTCGAACGATCAATCGGATTCGTGCCATCGGCAGTATCGAGCAGGCGGTGCAGTCCGGCCTGGTGACGGAGGGCATCATGGCCGCCTGTGTGCGGCGCAAGGTGAACATGGTGTTGGCCGGAACGATTCGCGATGACGGGCCGCTGCCCGGCGTGATGACGGATTCCATGCAGGCCCAGCAGACGATGCGGGAGGAAGTTCAGGGGGTCGGGCTCGCCCTCCTGGTGGCCTCCACGCTCCATGCCATCGCGACCGGCAATCTGTTGCCGGCCACGGTGCCGACTGTCTGTGTCGATGTGAATCCGTCCGTCCCGACGAAATTGGCCGACCGGGGGAGTTTCCAGGCCGTCGGCCTCGTGATGGATGCCGCGTCTTTCTTGAAAGAGCTGGCTCGCACCCTAGGGTGGCGTCCATGAGCCGGCTTCTGGTGTGCCCTCCCGAATATTTTCAGATCGACTACGAGATCAATCCCTGGATGCGGCGGACGAACGCCGTGGTTCCCTCGCGCGCCGCCAGTCAATGGCAGGCGTTGATGACGGTCCTCGAACGGGACGTCGGTGCAGGGATCGAACGTATGCCCCCGGTGGAAGGTCTTCCGGACTTGGTGTTTACGGCGAATGCCGGAGTGGTGGTCGGCCGTCGTGCCCTGGTGAGCCGGTTCCGTTATCCGGAGCGGCAGCGCGAGGAAGTGTACTATGAACGATGGTTTCGTGGGCAGGGCTACGAAGTTCTGACCTTGGAGAAAACCCACTACTTCGAAGGAGCGGGCGACCTGTTAGGGTTTCCTGATACCTGGTTCGGCGGGTATCGCCAGCGAACAGACATCCGATCGTTTCCCGCTTTGAGCGAACTCTTTCAGCGTGAAATCATCCCGCTGGAACTCATCGACGGTCGCTTCTATCACCTCGATACCTGTTTCTGTCCGCTCAGCGGCGGGGAGTTGCTCTATTTCCCGGGCGCCTTCGATTCCTATGGCCTCGCGGCGATCTCGGAGCGAATTCCCGCGGAACGCCGCATTGCCGTGCCCGAGGAGGACGCGATTCGATTCGCGTGCAATGCCGTGTGTGTCGGTAAGCAGGTGGTCATTCCCGCCGGGTGCCCCCGTACGATGCAGAGTCTTCACGATCGGGGCTATCGCACGCATGCCGTGGAGTTGGATGAATTCATGAAGTCGGGTGGAGCCGCCAAGTGCCTGACCCTCGCGCTCGACTGAATCGGCCTCTCAGAGCTTCGTGCGAAACAGAAACGAGAGGTACAAGCCTGCGATGGCCGTCGTGGTGAGCTCGATCGTGAGCAGCATCCGGCTCACGATGGCATCCGGTTGGGGCGGAGAGAGAAGAAAGTGAAAGCCGAGGAACGCGGCCGGCTGCGAGGGCGGTGTTTCCCAGGGCGGTATGACGACGGAGACGATCAGGACCGTGACCATGCCATACAGGATGTTGAGGTTGAGCTGCTCCTTTGCGAGAGGCCTGGACGTCGGCGGTGTCGCCGTGCGCTCCGTCTCGGCCGACACGCCTGCTCCGCAGTGCGTGCAGTAGAGATTGATTTCGGGCAGGGCGCGTCCGCAGGCCGGGCAAGCTTTCATGACGATGGTTCCCCGTGGCCCGTGCAGCCTACCTTGTGTGCGGTGGAATTCCAATAGGGACGTGCGTGTGCGGCCAAACTGAATGAAGCTGTGCGGCCCGTTCGTTGACACCCTTCCGGACCCCTTCCTATAATCCGCCTCCATGACACGATCAGTCTTTCAGCGAGTGGCGGTGGTCGGCGCCGGGGCATGGGGGACCGCATTGGCCCGGCATCTGGCCGAAAAACAGATTGCCGTGAGTCTCTGGGCCCATGAGCCGGAGGTGGTGCAGAGCGTTGAACAGCGGCGCGAAAATGCACTCTATCTCCCCGGCGTGCGGCTTCCTGCGACCCTGACTGCAACCAACGTCTTATCCGAGGCGCTGACCGGCATCGACTGTGTGCTCTTTGCCGTGCCCTCGCATGTGGCCCGACCCGTCCTGGCCCGGGTCGGACCGTTGTTGACTGAGGCCGTTCCCTTCGTCAGCGCCACCAAGGGTATTGAGGAGACCACGCTCGACCTGATGACGCAGGTGATGCAGGACACGCTGCCGGAGCAGATGCGACGTTCGCTGATGGTCTTGTCTGGCCCGAGTTTCGCCAGCGAAGTCAGCCAGGGAAAACCGACCGCGCTCTGTTTGGCCGGGCAGGACGGCGACTTGGTGAGATCAATACAAACACTGTTCATGACACCGAGTTTTCGTATTTATGCCGATGATGATGTGATCGGCGTTCAGCTGGGTGGGGCGTTGAAAAACGTCATGGCCTTGGCCGCCGGTGTCGTGGATGGGCTTGAGCTGGGGCACAACGCCCGCGCCGCTTTGATTACCCGCGGACTCGCCGAAATGATCCGGCTTGGGGTAGCCATGGGGGCCGACCCACGGACATTTTACGGGCTCTCCGGCGTCGGTGATCTCGTCCTGACCTGTACTGGGCCGTTGAGCCGCAACCACTCGGTGGGGGTACGGTTGGGAAAGGGGGAGCGGTTGGACGAGATACTTGCGAGTATGCAGGCGGTTGCCGAAGGCGTGCGTACCGCCAAGGCCGCCTTGGGTCTGGCGCAGCGCTGCGGGGTGGATATGCCGATTGTGCAGGAGGTCAACGCCGTGCTTTTCGCCGACAAGGCCTGTCGCCAGGCGGTCGGGGATCTGATGGAGCGCGAAGCCAAGGGGGAGAAGGCACCGTTATGAATCGAGACCAATTGCGAGCGCTGCTCATGAACGTGCAGCAAGGCACCCTCGCCGTGCCGGAGGCGCTCAAACAGTTACGCACGCTGCCGTACGAAAACCTGGGGTTTGCGTCGCTGGACCATCATCGGACCCTTCGACAGGGATTTCCGGAGGTCATTTTTTGTGAAGGGAAGACGGTGGCGCAGGTCGTCGCCATTGCCAAGACCCTGCTGCGGAAGAACAATGCCTTGCTCGCAACGCGGGTCGAGCCGCCTGTCGCGAGGGCGCTCGTACGACTCAGCAAGCGGGCCACCTATCACGAAGAGGCACGAGTCGTGGCGATTCCCCCGCCCAAGCTGTTGCGTCGGGGTTCCGTGCTGATCGTCACTGCAGGGACGGCCGATATTCCCGTCGCTGAAGAGGCGCGAGTGACGGCCGACATCATGGGGAGCACCACCGATACCTTGTACGATGTGGGAGTGGCCGGATTGCATCGGTTGCTCGGCCAACAAGACCGGTTGCATGAGGCGCGGGTGGTGGTCGTGGTGGCCGGAATGGACGGGGTGTTGCCGAGCGTGGTCGGCGGATTAGTCCGGCAGCCGGTGATTGCGGTGCCCACAAGCCGTGGATATGGCGCACATTTCGGCGGCTTGGCGGCGTTGTTGACGATGTTGAATTCTTGCGCGGCCGGAGTCGGGGTGATGAATATCGACAATGGCTTTGGCGCGGGGTGTCTGGCTCACCGCATCAACATGGTGGGGGAGACGGATGGTGATCAACCTTAGCAGGATGCGGAAACGGTCTGCCGGTGGCGTGCTCGACCTCCGTGAAGCGTGAATCGTGAAGCGTATCTCGTCAGGAGCCGTATCCTTGCTGACAGAAGAGACGAACGACGTTTCACGAACGATGAGGACAGCGTTTTTGCGCATCCTGCGGGTGACTGCCGAACCAATGCGGGCTAGTTCTTCACCTGAATCTTACCGCGTTTTGGCCATGAGAGCATTTGGGTGCGCTGACCCTTCTCTCCGTTACTTAGCAGCTTGACCCGCACTTCATACTCATAGGATCCGACCGGCACTTGCTGCTTGTTGTGATCCAGGCCGTCCCAGGTGAGATCGACTTGCACGTGTCGTTGCGGCGTCTCTCCGTTGGCGCTGGGAATCGTTTGCGCGTGCTCGTTGACCGGCTGCCGGATGGAGAGGAACCGCAACGAAGTCATGGAGGACGACGTGACGAGTGCGGACACCTCCAACATGAGTTGTTCGTCGACTTCTTTCGGCAACTGCACCGTTGCCACGAAATGGAAGGCGCCTTCCTGCGGTTTGTAGGGGATCGGAGCTGTGTTCAGTGACAGAATTTTGAGATCCGGCTCTGGGCGTGGCACAGCGCTCTTGCCTTTGGTCTTGGCCAGCGCGTCGACGGGCCGGGCATCCGGCAGGACGACAGTGCCGATGAACAGCAAGAGGGCGACCATGACGACATGCGACACACGTCGGGCGATGGAGGGGTGAGCTGGTCTTGGGTCGGACATGGGCCTCGGTGTCGCAGGCGATGGTCGGCAGAGCGTCTCTCTTGATTGGGGATAACACAGCATCGGTGGGCTGTCAATGAACGAGCGGAATGATTGCTGTCTGGGTGTGGGTCCGGTAAGATGCCGCTCGTTTACGCGGCATCAGGAATCGCAGGAGTTCGGTGGCAACACATCTTCATTTCGACTGTTTCTCCGGCATCAGCGGCGATATGACGTTAGGCGCGCTGGTCGATGCGGGATTATCCTTCACCGATCTCGTGCGCGGGTTGGCCTCCTTGCGCATCGAGGGGTATCGGCTCTCGCGTAAGCGTGTGGAGCGCGGGGCGATCACGGCGACCAAGATCGATGTGCGCATCGAAAAGGGATTTCAGGCTCCGTTGACGCTGGCCCAGATCGCCAGGATTCTCCGGCGGAGCGGCCTGCCGCCTGTCGTTAAAGAACGCAGTCAGGCGGTATTCGATGCGCTGGCCGATGCTGAAGGGAACGCGCACGGTGTCGAGCCCGGGCATGTGCATTTTCACGAAGTGGGCGTGATCGATTCGTTCGTCGATGTCGTCGGTGGAGTGCTGGGACTGCATCTCCTGAACGTGCAGCGTATCACGGCATCGGCCATCAACGTGGGATCCGGGACGTTGATGTCGGCCCATGGCGCGTTGCCGGTGCCCGGCCCCGCCGTGGCGGCGCTTGCGGTGGGACTTCCGATATATGCGAAGGGCCCGGAACGCGAATTGGCGACGCCGACGGGAGTGGCGCTGGTACGAACACTCGCGACCGAGTTCGGGTATCTTCCCTCCATGCAGGTTCGGCGCGTGGGCTACGGAGCGGGAACCGCCGATCCGGCGCAATGGGCCAACGTGCTGCGGATCTTCATCGGCGATGAACCGGCATCGAGCGCGGCGCTGGAAACGATCGTGGAACTTCAGACCAATCTCGACGACCTCAATCCGCAAGTGTATGAAACGGTGTTCGAGCGGCTGTTTTCCGCCGGAGCCGTCGATGCGACGTTGGCGCCGGTGACGATGAAGAAAGGGCGGCCGGGAAATGTCCTGTCCGTCCTCGCGCCGCGCGAGCGAGTCGAGGCGGTGTTGGCGGTGTTGTTCTCCGATACCACGGCACTCGGTGTTCGGACGCATGACGTGCAACGGCGGGTGTTGCCGCGCCGTTTCGCGTCGGTGAAGGTTCGGGGACGTGAGGTGCGGATCAAAGTGGCAGATCATCAGCCGGGACGGAGCAAGGCGGCTCCCGAGTATGAAGACTGCAAACGGATTGCCGAGCAGAGTGGGAATCCGGTGAAGGACATTCTGGAAGAGGCCATGGTGGCGTTCCGGCGCACGCAGGGCCGAAAGCAGCGGACAGCGAGACGTCCATGAGACACTGCAGCCGCCCCAATCAGTCCTACCCGCAGACGGGCTCCCCGCGAGGGCGCCGGTGACGATTCTGTTTTATGTGGGCATGTTTGTGGCTTCGGTCGTCATTACCCTGGCCGGGTGCCATCTGTTCACGAACGGTATCGAATGGCTCGGCAAGCGGCTGAACATTTCCGAAGGCGCGGTCGGCAGTGTCTTTGCGGCGGTGGGGACCACGCTCCCTGAGACCTCGATTCCGATCATCGCCATTTTTTTCGGGTCCGGCCGCGAGCAGATGGAAGTCGGCCTCGGCGCGATTCTCGGGGCGCCGTTCATGTTGAGCACCTTGGTGCTGCCCATCCTGGCGGTGTTGTTGCTCCTCTATGCGAAGGTAGGGAAGCGGACGGCGACGTTTAAACTCAATTATCGCGAGGTCCGCGTCGACATCACCTTCTTCCTGGTCAGTTACGTGTTGGCGTTGACCTGCGCCGTGATTCCCTCACGACTGTTGCATGCGGCGGTCGCCCTCTTGCTGCTGGGCATGTACGTCTATTACATGAAACTGAAATTCTCAGAGGAAGACGGGGAGTCGGAAGAGGGGGGCGGAGAGCTTGAACCTTTGCTGTTCGCGCGTCGGTCGCCCAAGCCCTCCTATGTGCTGATCGGGGCGCAAGGCATTGTCGGCCTGCTCGGATTGGTCGGCGGCGCGCATCTGTTCGTTACCGCGGCGAATTCGATTTCCGCTGAGATGCAGGTGTCGCCGCTGATCCTCGCCCTGTTGATCGCCCCACTGGCCACGGAGTTGCCCGAGATGTCCAATAGTTTTCTGTGGCTCTACCGGAAGAAGGATCGGCTGGCAGTCGGCAATGTGACCGGCGCGATGGTGTTTCAAGGCACCATTCCGGTGTCTGTCGGATTGTTCGGGACGGCCTGGGCCTTGGGACCCACGGCGCTGGCAACGATGGTGCTTGCGGTCGTCGCTATGGGCTTGAGCTTGCTGCAGGTCGTCTGGTCCGGACATTGGCGCCCCTGGTTGCTGAGCGGCAGCGCGCTGCTGTACCTTGGCTATACCCTGTTTCTGTATGCCCATGGCTCGTAAAGTCACGACAGAATTTTCGCGCCCGGTGTTGGGCCTCACGATGGGTGATCCGGCCGGGATCGGTCCGGAAGTCATCGCCAAGGCGTTGGCCGACAAAGCGTTGGCCAGGCTCTGCCGCCCAGTCGTGATCGGGTCACGCCCGGTGATGGAGCGGACGATCAAGTGGTTGGACCTTCCTGTGCAGCTCGTGACATTTGATCCAACCGGCAAGGCCAGGCTCAAGCCTGGTCAGGTGGCCGTGGCCGATCCATTGGAGACACCGCTGCCGAAGTTCCGAATGGGCGTGGCGGCGGCGGTGACCGGCGCGGCGTCTATCGCATGCATCAAGAAAGCCGTCGAATTAGCGCAAGCGGGGAGCATCGGCGGGATCGTCACGGCACCCATCAACAAGGAAGCCATGAACATGGCCGGGTATCAGTATCCCGGCCATACGGAATTGTTGGCCGATCTGACCCGCACCACAGAGTTCGGGATGATGATCGTCGGTGGTCCGTTGAAAATCATGTTCACGACCACTCATGTGGCGATCAACGCGCTCTCCCCGCTGTTGACGACGGAACGGATCAGCAAGGCTATCCGTCTCGCGCATCTCGGATTGACGAAGTACTTCGGGATCGCACGCCCGAGAATCGGCGTGGCCGCCTTGAATCCCCATGCCGGCGAACATGGGCTGTTCGGCCACGAAGAATCGACCAGCATCGCGCCGGCCGTCACACTGGCGAGGGCCGCCGGGATCAAGGCCAGCGATCCCCTGCCCGCCGACACGCTATTTGGGAAAGCGGCGCGCGGCGACTACGATGGCGTGGTGGCGATGTATCATGATCAGGGCTTGATCCCTCTGAAACTCGTCGCGTTCGGCACCTGCGTGAATTTGACGGTAGGCCTGCCGATCATCCGCACCTCGGTGGATCATGGCACGGCCTACGATATTGCCGGCACAGGAGTGGCCGAGCACGGCAGTCTGCTGGAAGCCGTGAAGGTCGCCGCCCGCTTGGCTCAATCCTGGTCTCCGGTGACCAATAGCTCCCGATAGGGAAGAGGAGTACGCGATTATGGCAGAGACAGGGATTTCCGTCGCGACCATGATCGATCAGCAGGTGAAGGAATTGGATGCGATCGCGAAGCGGACAATCCAGGACTTCAACACCACCTTGGGCACCGAACGGGTGGGGCAGTGGAAGATTCGGACCGTCGCGCTGCTTCGGCAACATGCCGGACAGCCCGCGGCCGATGAACTGGCGCGAAAAACTCCCGGCATGTCCTTCACCAACGATTTGATCGAAGAGTTTACCGACGAGGTGGACAGTTATCGCTCCTACCTCGTGGCACTCGCCACACGCATTCGGGCCGCGGCCCCTCCGGCCGCCGGCTAGCAGACGGCGCGAGGTTATGGCTCCCTCACTTCCCCCAGCCTTGAAACGGCTCGGTCAGAACTTCCTCATCGATCCGAACATTGTCCGCAAGATCGTGTCCCTGGCGGCACTCCACACGGAGGACACCGTGCTGGAGATCGGGCCTGGGCGCGGCGCATTGACCGCGGACCTGTGCGCCCGAGCGGGACGCGTCATCGCCGTGGAGATCGATCCGCAGCTGCAGTCGCATTTGCAGGAGACGCTCGGCCACTGTCCCAACCTGGACCTTCGGATCGGGGACGCCCTCGCGTTTCCCTTCGAGACCTTGCCGCCGCGTACGGTGGTGGTGGCGAATCTTCCCTATTATGTCTCGACCCCGATTCTCTTTGCGTTGCTCGATGCCCGTGCCCGCCTCGATCGTCTGGTGCTCATGCTGCAGACCGAGGTGGCCTTGCGATTGGCTGCCAAACCGAATGGTGAAGACTATGGTGTGCTCTCGGTCCTCGCGCAAGAGGCGGCGGAGGTCGAACTGGCCTTCCGTGTGTCGCCGAATTGCTTCCGCCCTCGGCCGACCGTCGGCTCCGCAGTGGTGCATCTCACCATCAAGGCACGGGGTGACGTCGATCCGGTCCGTTATGAGCGATTCCGGCGTGTGGTACGGGCGGCCTTTGCCCACCGCCGGAAGACGTTGGTGAATTCATTACGAGACGAGGGCTATCCGTCCTCTCGGATTTCCCGGGCGTTGCAGGTGATCGGTGTCCCGCTGCAGGCTCGCGCGGAGACGCTGACGCTCGATCAGTATCGCGCCCTCGCTTCCACGTTCGACGACGACGAGTCGGCGTGATCGAGATGGTGCCTAGGGCTGGGCAGCATCTGATCGGTCTACGCAACATTGCCCGTTTGTTTGAAAAGGTATTTTCCCTGTGCTACGATCCGCCGCATGGGTGTATCCACCACGGCAAAGCGCGGTGACGCCCGCTCAGCCCCTTCCCGTCCCTCTCATGTGAAGCGTGAAGTGATCGGGGTTCTCCTGATCGCCGCCGGTCTCTTGATCCTGCTCAGTCTGGTGTCGTTTGTTCCCGGCGACGCCAAGTCGATGGCAGCATCCGGAACAGCCGGTATTCAGCCCAAAAACATGATCGGGTCGGTCGGTGCGCTGTCGGCGGCGGCCTGTTTCTTTTTGGTCGGCGGTGCCGCCTATCTCTTTCCCATTCTCCTCGGCTTGCTCGGTGCCCGCTGTTTCACGCCGATTCCGCTCACCATGCGACTCAGACATGCCGGAAGCGGCTTGGTCGCCATGGTGTTCCTGAGCGGGCTGCTGCATTTGGAAGTCACGGCCGTTCCGACGATTTCAAGCGGATGGGTCCATCGCGGCCTGGCCGGCGGGATCGTCGGTCAGGTGCTGGCCGACGGCATCCGCGGCTATTTTGCGACCACCGGCGCGCACATTGTGATTTTGACCGGCCTGATGGTGGCCTTGTTGTTTACGGTGCCCCTGTCGTTGACTCTCCTGCTGCAGCGACTCCCGGACTGGTGGACGGCGATTCGCGAACGAATGGTCGGGCTGATCCCGGAGTGGCCGGCGAAGCAGGCAGAGCCGACGGCTCCACCGAAACGGGCTCGTATCAAGGTCGCGCGTCCCGCACGCGAGATGGGGGAGCCGGAACTGGACCGCGAGGTGCAGGTGGTGGCGGAGGCCGTGGAGCAACTTGCGGCTCCGGTGATTCCGCCGAAGATTCAGCCGCCGATGAAGGTGGAAAAGCGTGCGACGGCCTCAGATGAGTCCGCCCCGGCCGTGGCGACAAGCCCATCCGTATCCGATGGCTACGTGTTGCCCGATCCGCAGGAATTGCTCAGCGACCCCTCCGGGCCCATCGCCCGTCTCAGCGACGACGAACTGAAATTACAGTCTGAAATTCTGACCAAGGCCCTGAAAAGTTTTGCGATCGATGGACGTGTCACGGAGGTGCGCCCAGGGCCGGTCGTCACCATGTATGAATTCGAGCCGGCACCCGGTACGAAGGTCGCGCGTATCGTAAACTTGGCCGATGATTTGGCGCTCGCGCTCAAAGCCATCAGCCTGCGCATCGTGGCGCCCTTGCCGGGAAAATCCGTTGTGGGCATTGAGGTGCCGAATCCGCATCGCGAAATGGTGTCCATGAAAGAGGTCGTCACCAGCGACGCCTTTTCACGCTCGCGCTCGAAACTGAGTCTGGCGCTCGGGAAGGACATTTTCGGCGGTGCGGTCTGTGCCGATCTGAAAACCATGCCGCATCTGCTGGTGGCCGGCGCGACCGGGGCCGGCAAGAGTGTGGGCCTCAATACCATGTTGCTCAGCATTCTGTTCAGCGCGCGGCCGGACGAAGTAAAATTGCTCCTCATCGATCCCAAAATGTTGGAATTCCAGAGTTACGATGGAATTCCACACCTGCTTCGCCCCGTGATTACCGATCCCAAGTCTGCGGCGCGAGGGTTGGGATGGGTCGTGCAGGAAATGGAACGGCGGTACAAGCTGTTGGCCGAGGCCGGGGTACGGAGTATCGACGCGTACAATCGTCGCATTTCCGAGGTGCAGGGCGCCGTGTCGGATGTCTGGCAATCCGGCAAACCCGAACAGGTCGAATTGACCTTTCTGTCCGAGGAAGAACGCCTGTCGAAGGGGGAAGATGCGGAACCGGCCGGCGACAATGGGCCGAGAGATTCGATCAAGGCGACTCCGCCGGAGCCGTTGCCCTATATCATGGTGATGATCGACGAGTTGGCCGATCTGATGATGGTGGCCCCCAAAGACGTGGAGGATAAAATCGCCCGTCTTGCTCAGATGGCCCGCGCTTCGGGCATCCATCTGGTGCTGGCGACGCAGCGGCCGTCGGTCGATGTCTTGACCGGCCTCATCAAGGCCAATTTTCCTGCCAGGATCGCGTTTCAAGTCTCCTCCAAAACGGACTCGAGGACGATTCTCGATGCCAACGGCGCGGAGGCGCTGCTCGGCCGCGGCGACATGCTGTACCTCGCTTCGGGGACCGGGAAGTTGATGCGTATCCACGGGTCTTTTGTGTCGGACGACGACGTGCGCCGCGTGGTGGAATTTGTCAAGAAACAGGCCTTGCCCTCCTATTGCCGGGAGCTGCAGTCCCTTAAGGTGGAGGAGGCTGAAGAGGAACAGGCCAAGGACGAGGTATACGAACAGGCAAAAGATCTGGTGCTGTCGACGGGCCAGGCCTCCGCTTCCTTGATTCAGCGTCGCCTGCGCGTCGGATATCCGCGAGCGGCACGCATGATCGAGCAGATGGAGGCGGACGGCGTGGTCGGCGCGGCCGGTCGTGACGGCCGCCGTGAAGTGTTGGGACGTCGCGGCCCAGTTGGTGGAGATGAGGCATGATGCGTATCTGGTTCGTCTTGATGTGGATGCTTGTGACCGGAATGTCGGCGCTTGCGCAACCGGTAAAGCCGGATGAGCCGGCGGTCGATCTCCAGGCGTTGCAGGAAGTGCAGGAGGTGGTGAAGAAGATTCAGGCGCGGTACGAAAAAACCAAGGATCTCCAAGCCTCGTTCACACAGAAGACCCGCATCGAGGGGTTTGCCACCCCCGTGATCTCGACCGGCCACTTCTACATCAAGAAGCCCGGTCGGCTGCGATGGGACTATATCGAACCGGCCACGGAAGAAATCTACGTCAATAAAGACGACGTCAAAATGTATGTGCCTGAGCATAAGCAGGTGTTGGTCGGTAAGCTGACCTATATGGCGGCTTCCCAAGCCCCGCTGCAGTTATTGCAAGGAGTGGCCAAGCTGGATGAGGAGTTTGATATCGAGCCGTTGGCGACCAAGGAGCGGGGGGCCGGAGGCATTCCGCTGGTGTCGCTGACGCCGAAGCAAGGCCGCGCCGAGCCAGAGCGGGCCATCCAGAAAATCGTGATCGAGGTCCAGCCGAAAACCTACTTTCTCAAGACCATCGCGCTCCACGAGGTCAGCGGCAATGTCGCGACGTTTGAGTTTTCCGAATTGAAGCCGAACAGCGGTCTGAAAGACGAGCTATTTGATTTCAAGGCCCCCGCCGATGTAGAAATCGTACGGGCGCCGGTGCTCAGCCGCCCTTAGTCCGGGCTATTCATGAATGCCTGCTCCGTCATCCGATTCTCTCGCCCGGCAGGGTTTTTCTCGTTCGGCCTCCTCGACGGACTGCCCGTACGCCAGCGTCGGCCTCACGTGCGAGAAACCCCGGCGGGCTTCAGCCTCGAATGCCTCGCGACGGCATTCATGAATAATCCGGACCAGCAGGATGGTCAAAAAGGTCTCCTGTGAACGAACGGTTCTTCGGTAGCCCAAGCAGCAAACACGACACAATGATGACCGGGAAATCGTGAATCCGGATTTGGCGAGGAGTGTATGACCCAAGCTTGCGTGAGTGACGTGACCGAAGCGGTGGAGCGGGCGATCGCGGTATTGGATCTCGATCGATTGGAGCGGGACTATTGGAGCCAGAACGAGTTTCTGTACATCCCGCAGTTTCTGCCGCGCGAGTTCGTCGAGGCTGCGCTGGCTCCCCAGGCGACCAGGCTCAAGTCCGGGCTGAACCGGAATTACATTCCCGGGCATAAGAAGGGGGGCAGCGTAAGTTACTACGCGGTGATGGAGCGGGCCCCGCAATTCATTGAGCTCTATCGCTCAGAGGCCTTCCGCGCGATGCTGAACCGGTTGACCAAGGTCAATCTGCTGCTCTGTCCGGACAACGATCCCCATTCTTGCGCGCTCTATTACTACACGGAAGCCGGCGATCATATCGGGTATCACTACGACACGTCCTACTACAAAGGCGCGCGCTACACCATTCTGATGGGATTACTCGATCACTCCAAGCATTGTCGCCTCGTCTGTGACCTGTTCAAGGACGTACCGGGTAAGCAGCCGGTGCATATGGAATTGGCCACGGCTCCCGGCGACCTGGTGATTTTCAACGGTGACAAACTCTGGCATGCCGTCACGCCGCTTGGCGAACAGGAGGAGCGGATCGTGTTGACCATGGAATATGTCACGAATCCCGATATGGGGCCGTTGAAGCGACTCTATTCCAATCTGAAAGATTCCTTCGCCTACTTCGGTCTGCGTTCGGTATTCAAGCGAGCCTATTCCTCCGCTTCGCGTCCACCGGCCTAACGGGGTCGCGCGGAACGCCCTTATACGGACAGCGCCGGGAATCGCAATCGGAAGGTCGTCCCCTGGCCCTCAAGGCTGTCGACCACAATAGTTCCCGCATGCCGGGTCACGATCTTGTGGACGATGCTGAGGCCGAGCCCTGTTCCTTTCCCAGGCGGATTGGTCGTAAAGAACGGATCAAAAATCTTCGGCCGCACGGCGGCGGGAATTCCCGGACCGGTGTCGGCGATGGTCACGTGGATCCAGGTGCCGTCCTGCGCCGTGGCTAACGTCAGGCGGCCTGTGCCGTTCATGGCTTGAACGGCATTGTTGATCAGGTTGATGAACACCTGATCGATCTCCCCTTTGTGCGCGCGCAGGAATACGGGGGCATCGAATTGCGTGACGATGTCGACGTAGCCGAAATGGGGCCCTCGTCGAGCCATCTTGACCGCTTCCAGCAGACGCTCCGCCACGTCGACTTCGGTCGCGCACTCCGTGCCGGTTGAACGAGCGTATCCGGCAAAATCCCGCACGACGTGGGACACATGGCGGGCGTAGCCGACGATGTCGGCCGCAAACTCCTTGATCGCTCTCGGGTCCTGTTCCTCCTGGATCAACTCGGCCATGCTGAGAATCGCCTGCGCCGGGTTGTTAATTTCATGAGCCATGCCGGAGACCATGGTCCCCAGACTCGTCAGCTTCTCCGATTGAATCAGCTGATCCTGCAGATGCTTGTCATCGGTGATATCCCACAACACCATGCCGAGCTGGTAGGGCGCGGACCCCGAAGGTGCGACCGGGAAGAATCGGTATCGATAGAGCCGTTGGGCGACTTCACATTCACGCTCGGGAGCGTCGCGCAGCGATTCCGTTGACAGCGTGGCCCATTCCTGAACCAGATGCTGCGTGGCAGTCTTCGTCCAAGCCAGGCACTCGGCAAGGGTACGGCCGACCAGGGATTCCCCGTTTCGGGAAAAATATCGATGCGCCAAGCTATTGGCATACTGAATGTGCAAATCTCGTCCGCACAGGAATATGGCACCGGGCAGGCCGGCCAATAAATTCTGGGTCATTTGGTGGGCGGCTCTGAGGGCCGATCCGGCCTGGGCGCGATCGATGAATTGCCCGATCTTCATCCCCGTATCGGCGAGGATCTGGATGAGCTGGTGATCGGACGCACGAGGGATGCCGCTGAATAGTTCCAGGACCCCGTGGATATTCGTGCCGGTTCGAATAGGAATGATGCACGCGCCGCGGACGCCAAGTCGGGAGGCGGTCGGAGTCCTGGTGAAGCGGGCGTCGCTCAGGACATCGGGAATCCAGATCGGAAGTTTCGCGCTCCAGGCGAGGCCGGGAAAGTCCATCCCCGGAGGGAAGGCACTGTTTCGGCAAAGGCTGATGAAATCGTCCCATCGAGTGGAGGGGCGTTGCCAGGTTCCGTGACAGGTGAGTCTATCGCCGGACGCGTCCCGCTTCCAGAAGATCGTCAAGTCCCAGGGCCCCATCTCGCCCGTCACGCGAAGCAACTGCGGGATCGCTTCTTCGAGAGTCCCGACTGCCGCCAGAATGTGGCTGATGGACAGTTGTGCCTGCTGCAGATTCTCCAGTTGCTTCCGTGTCGTGATGTCCTGAAAGACGACCACGGCACCGACCGGGTGACCCTGTTCACGGATGGGGCTGGTGACGTATTGAACCGGGAACCCCGAGCCGTCTTTTCTCCTGAAGTTGTCGTTCTCCATGCGGTGTACGGCGCCGTCGCGGATGGCGGCTTGGAGGAGAAAATGATCCGGAGGGCCTGTGCAGGCCTTGTCGGCGTTGGTAGAGACCACCGGGGCCAAGGCCTTTCCGATGAGCTCGGCCGCGTTCCACCCCAGTATCCGTGCAGCGGTGGCATTCACGAAGGTCGCGCGTCCATCCAGATCCACACCGAAGATGCCTTCCCCGGCGCTGTCCAAAATCAGCGCATTCTGGTGGCTGAGGCGCACGATGGCTTCTTCAGCCTGTTTGCGCCTGTGAATGTTACGAATGATGCCGCTGAAAAACACGCCCTCGTGTGTGCGCCATGATGCCAGGGACAACTCGATCGGGAACTCTTCTCCCGCTTTGGTGAGTCCCACTAATTCAATGGTCTTGCCGATGAGAGTGGATGACGCTCCTTGTGTGAGCCTGGCGATACCGCTCTGGTGGCCGGCGCGAAATCGCTCCGGCATCATCAGCGTGAGCGGAGCTCCAAGCGCCTCCGGTTTGCTGTATCCGAACATGCGTTCCGCCGCGCCGTTCCACCACATGATCCGGCCCTCATGGTCGGCCAGCACGATGGCATCGGTCGCCGATTCAACTAACGCACGAAATCGTTCTTCGCTGGCATGGAGTGCCTGTTCGACATGGGCCGCTCGCACGGCGAGGCCTTTGACCGAGAGGGCGCGTCGAAGGACGGCTTTGAGTTCCAGGGAGCTGTACGGTTTGGTCAGATAGGCAAATGCACCTTTGGCGAGAGAGCCGATGGTATTGTCCGCTGTCGCATTGCCGGTCAGGATGATGACAGGGAGTGACGCATCCCACTCGGTGAGAATTTTCAGGACGGAGAGTCCGTGGAGATCGGGCAATTGGATATCAAGAATCGCGGCGTCAAACCGCATCTGTTGAGCCCGCAGTAGCGCGTCTTCTCCGCACCCAACGCTCTCAACGAGGTAGCCTTCGTGAAGCAGCAGGTCCCCCAGAGATTCACGGATGTCCGGATCGTCGTCGATAATGAGAATGGCGGTGTCCACGGTGTGGCCGCGCTGGCCGGTGAAAAAAAATATCGCCATCTTCAACACCCGCAATCCCTGTGCCGTGGGGTGACGCTCGAAGGGCACAATACGCAGGGTGAACCTGTTGATTCTCAAGGGGCGGCATGAGTCACGCCCGTTCACCGCCGGCAACAGGCCGGAGACATCTGCTCAAAACAATGCGGCTATTATCGAATCGGATACAGAACGGGGATGCGCAGGACGATGGCCGGTGTAAGAAAGCGCTTACGGTTTCGATGGTGGCGGATGGGCAAGCGGCAGCGTGAAGTAAAATCTCGTTCCCACACCGAGTTCGCTGTCCACACACATCTGTCCGCCATGTAAGGTCACCAGACTTCTCGTGATGAACAGCCCAAGCTGCGCGCCTTGCGATGTCGGCATGGCTGACTCGACCTTGGAGAACTCGGTAAAGACATGCGGCAATTGATCCGGGGCAATTCCACACCCGGTGTCCGTCACCGTCACTTGCGCGTAGGTTGCGTCGCAGATGCTGCAGCCGACCGTGACGTGCCCTGAAGGAGGAGTGAACTTAATGGCATTGCCGACCAGGTTGAAAATGATCTGCTCCAACTTGTCACGGTCGGCACGCACCGTGATGGCCTGGTCGCAAGGCAGTACGTCGAGCACGATGGATTTCTCCGCGGCCAGTGTTTGAATGCTCTCCACCACATCCCGAACGAACTCGTGCACCTGCAGGGATTCGGGCTTGATGTCGACGCGTCCGACATCCAGCCGGGACCAATCCAGGAGTTGATTGATGATCCTGGTCAATCGATCCACGTTATGTTTGACGCGTTGCAGGTAGTGGGTCTGCCGTTCGGAAAGCTGCCCGGTCAGCCCGTCGAGCATGTTCTCGATGAAACCTTTGATCGAGGTCATGGGGGTACGCAATTCATGCGAAGCGACCGACACAAATTTCGATCGCCGTTGATCGTGATCCTGCAGACGTTCATTCACAGTCTGCAGCTCGTGGGTGCGCTCCTGGACGCGTCGTTCGAGGTGTTCCGTGAGTGTGGCCAGTTCGGTATAGGCTCGCGCATTGTCTACCGCCACCGCCACATGGCTCGCGATCGTCATCAAGAGCTCCAGGTCCTCTTCGGTGCAGGGGATGGTTCCTCGGTCTGCTCCCAGGTATCCCAAGATCCGTTGCTGGCTGCGCAGTGGCGCGGCGACGAAGGAGGAGATTCCCACCTGACGAAGCCAAGGGAGAACAGCGGGAGAGATGCGATCGGCGACGGGCTCGATATCCGGAACGAACAGGGGTTTGCCCCGGATTAGGAGTTCGGCGGCAAAGCCTGCGTCCTCTCGTACGGGAATCTCCAGTTGTCGAGCAACCTCCTCCGCTTCCGGGGGCATGCCCAGCATTTGTCCTACGGTGGCGACGCCTCGCTCGCTATCCCACAAAAACAGTACCATCCGGGCGAATCCCAGGTTCGCGCTGAGCAACTGCAGGACGGTGGACAGTAGGCGGTCAAGGTCTAATGTGGAGGTGATCGCGGCGCTGGACTGATTTAAGGTGGTCAACTGCGTGACATGTCGCCGAATGGTTGCCAGGTTCGTCGAAATCGCCTGGTCCCGTTCCTGGAGGGACCTCGTCATGAGATTGAAGAGTGCCGTCAGTTGCCCGACTTCATCCTGCGTGGTCGGCACCACGAAGGTGGAGAGGTCTCCTTCGCTGACTTTGCGCGCCCCGGCGGCAAGATTGTACAGCGGGGTGATAATACGGCGGGCGAGTAAATTGGTGCACAGTATGCCGGTTGCCATGATGCCGAGTGTGAGCAGGAGAAACGTGCGCAAGGAGCGGGCAAGTTCCCGTTGCATCGGCACTTCCGTGAGTCCGACTTGGACCACTCCCAACGCCTGCGGCGTCGATTGGGCGACACGCGGGCTGTGCGTTTCCTCTTCCTGGAGGGCCAACGCTTCGAGGCGTGGTTCGGATCGTCTTACAACCGGGAGGGCAAAATCATAAAACGTCTCCTCCTGAAGTCCGGAGCTCGACAGGAACAGCGCGGAGCCGCCTTCTCGAACAGGAAGGGGCCCGGAGGCGGTGAGCCGCAGATGTGTGATGGTCGGCTCGGAACCGGGCGCCCGAATGAGTGAGGTTGCAATGTCGAGGCTGGGGTAGAACGGGCGATCGGATGAACGCCGGGTCCCTAGCGGGCTCGTCAACGTGCCTTTGCTTTTTTCTGCGAGCACGTGGCCGTCGGCACCGGTGATCCGTACATACACCACCTCTTCGACGCCGAGAACTCCGGTCATGAATTGCTCGAGCATGGCTCGTTCCTCGATGATGATGCCGTAGCGGACATTGTGCACGAGGTTTTTAGACAGGATGACCCCGAGGTCCCGCACCTGTTCCGTCATGGCGACGCGTTTGCTGTGAATGAAATACCAGCTCATGCCGGCGCAGGTGACGACGAGGATCAGACTGAAGAACAGCACGAACTTGGTCCGGAGGCTGATAAAGCGTCCAGGTCCGCTCCTGAGGAACGGAGGTGCGGTGGGGAGAGACGCGTGATGGTTCACGGCTGGTCCTTTCATCAATACAGCTCGTCGGCCTGTTGCTCAAGACCTCGAGGAATCTCGATGCCGAGGAATTTGGCCGTCTTCAGATTCAAGCTGGTTTCGATGCGTTCGGGGTGCCACGGCTTGACCGGGAGCGACAGTTGGCCGTCGAGGAGTTTGCGGCTCAGCTGTCCGGCCTGACGCCCGATGTCGCTGTAGTTGACGGAGAGGCACAAGAGGGCTCCGCTTCGCGCAAATTCCCTCGAAAATCCGACCACCGGGACCCGCTCCTCCAACGCCGTATTCAGAATAAAACGAAGGGACTCATCGTTCAGAACCGTGGAATCAGGGATGAGCCAGAGGGCATCGACGGAGGGGAGTAGGGTTCGAAGGCCCCCGGGAACATCCCGCTCACTGTTGATCTGAAGCGGGATCAGTTCCGTCCCGTTGGGTTTCATGAGGCGTCTGGCTTCGTCGACAAGCGCCGTGGTTTTGGCCGGGTCGTACAGTGTGCCGATATGTTTGAGGTTGGGCAGCAGGGCTCGAATCATGGACAGCTGGCGCTCGAGTGGAACCTCCAGGAGAATACCGGTCATATTCGGGGTCGTCAGTCCGTACTTGGATGGATCCAATACCATGGCATAGACCACCGGAATGTCGACGATCTCCAGCTGAGCGGCCTTGGCCGCTTTCAGGCCTACGGCAAAGACCAGGGCCGGATCAGAGGCGCGGATCTTTCGCGCGAGTTTCCGTCCCTTCTCCAAGTCTCCCTGCAGATCGTATTCGGAGAGGATAATTCCGTTGGGCAGAGCGGCTTTGAATCCGGTGATGGCCTGATTATAGGCCGCGATATCCGACGATTTGAGGATGATGATGTCCGTTGCCGAGGCGACCGGCATGCCCAGCAGCAACCACAGGAGGGCGGTTATGATGTGACGAAACAGCAGACGGCGACCCCTGGGGGGGAGAGGTGTCGCTCTCACCTGTAGGTATACGAACGTCACAGTCTGCGCCCTCATCGAATCAGCCGGCGACACGTCAGGTAGCCGAACGCCCCCCGTCTATTCGCCGCTGTGCCCCTTCGTGTCGCGAATGATGCCGAGCACGCGCGCGGCCACCCCGTCGGTTCCTCTGTAGATACGTCCCATCCATGCCAGCCAATGCATCGTGCCGTCGAGCCAGACCACGCGATGCCGGATGGTGATGGAGGTGTGGTCGCGCAGGCTGAGTTCGATGTGGGTCAGGGTCGAGCCGCGATCGAGCGGATAAATCAGGTCGATATACGCGGGATAGGTACCGGGGAACGAGCCGGGCGGCAGCCCGAACAACGCCTCGACGCCGTCGGACCAGTAGAGCCGGTTCGACCGCACATCCCAATCCCAGATGCCGAGTTCTGATGCGGCCAGCGCCATGCGCAAGCGCTCTTCGCTGAGGACGAGGCTGGCCTCGGCCCGTTTGCGGTCGGTGATGTCTTGCAAGGCACCGGCCATGCGGACTGCGCGGCCTTGTACATCCCGTTGAACCACCTCGGCGCGCGCGTGGAACCACTGATATTCCTGTTGTTTGTTCAGAAGCCGATATTCGACATCGTACTGGGATACGCCTTGCTCCATGCAGGCCTGTAATCGCTGGAAGACACCCTTGCGATCGTCCGGATGCAATCGGGACGCCCAGCTGTCGAGGATATCGGGAAACTCCTGCTCGTTGTATCCCAGCATCTCCCGGACACGGGGGGACCACCAGACGGGGGTGTTCGGCGAATACCAGGGATGACCTGGGAGGACATGGCCATCCCAGAATCCGTCGTGAGAGCCACGAATCACGTGTTCCAGTCGCTCCTCACTGGCGCGGAGAGATTCCTGGACCTGCTTGTAGGCCGTGATGTCCCGGGAGATGGCCAGGAGGCGTCGAGAAAATCCTTGTGTGTCCAGCATGGGTGTGACCTGTACGTCCCACCATTTGGGTTGTCCGCTGGTGGTGGGGCAGAAGCCGACGAATTTCCCGACATCGCCGGATCTGGCGGCCTCGAGGGCCGCCATGGCGGCGTCGCGGTCCTCCCCCTCCCAAAACTCCGCCCAGGTCTTGCCGGTGTAGGCGACAAGGTCTGTGATGTGCAGCAGTCGTTGTCCCGCATCGTTCATGTATTGTAACCGCCCGTCGAGATCCAGAACCTTGATACAATCGGCACTACTGCGCAGGATTTGATTTTTCATTTCTTCGCTGTCATGAAGGGCGATCTCGGCCTCTTTCATAGCGCTGATGTCTTCACAGACGATCAGCACCACCGGGACCTGCTGATCGTTGTGTACGGCGTGGGCGGTCTCCCGTACCCAGATCACGCTCCCGTCTTTGCGGACCTTGCGCAGTTCCCAGCTTTTTGGCTGTCCCATGTCTGAAAGGCAGGATGCGAGATTCAGCCGTGCGGCGTCCTGATCGGCCGGATGGAAGACGGCTACGACGGAGGTGTCGAGCAACTCCTGCTGCTCGTACCCGAGCCGTTCCGCGCCGAACCGATTTACGGACAGGACGAGGCCGTCGGCATCCACCATGAAATACATGGATGGGTTATCGTCGAAGAGCGCACGATACCGCCGCTCACTTTCGATCAAATTTCTCTCGACGCGCTTGGACTCGGTGATATCCTCCGCGAATCCCACGATGCGGTAGACCCTTCCGGAGGCGTCCCTGATGGGATAGGCCCGATCCCAGATCCATCGCAGAGAACCATCCGGGCGGAGGATCCGATATTCCTCATCGTAGACCTCCAGGATTTGCCGGTTCATGGCAGCGTCCTGGACCCGTGAGCGATCCTCAGGATGAATCGCATCGAGCCAGGACGCCGGATGGGCGTAGAGACTGTCACAGGTACGTCCCCAGATCTCTTCATAGCCGGGACTGATGTAGAGCACGCGCGTCTTTTCGGGGTTGGTGATCCAGAAGACTTCCCGAATGTGTTCGGCCAATTGCCGGAATCGCTCCTGGCTTTCCTCGACGGCGCGTTCGGCCTCCTTCCGCTCGGAAATATCGCGGAACACCACCACCGCGCCGGCAATGCACCCCTTCTCGATGATCGGGGTACTGACATACTCGACCGGGATGTGGCTCCCGTCTTTGCGCCAAAACACATCGGTCGAGACCCGGTGTACCAGGCCGTCACGAAGTGCTGCGTAGATGGGACAGTCGCCGAGCGGATAGCGGCTGCCGTCCGTCCGCGAGTGATGCAGCGCCGCATGCATCGGCCGCTCGATCAGCTCGGCGGGTTCGTAGCCGAGCAATTGCGCAGCCGTCGGGTTGATGAACGTGGTTCGGCCCTCCTGATCCAGACCGTAGATGCCTTCGCCGGCCTGGGTGAGGATGACTTCGTGCAGATGACGGAGGCGGTCCAGAATATCCTCGGCCAGGCGACGCTGGGTGATGTCGCGGATGATGCCGCTGTACAAGATGGCGTCGTCCGTTTTCCACATGGCCAGCGAGAGTTCGAGCGGAAACTCGGTGCCGTCCTTCCGCAGTCCTTCCAGTTCGACGAGGCGCCCGATAAGGCGGGATTGGCCCGTCTCCCCGACACGGGCGAGGCCGCGTTCATGGGCGGCGCGGTATCGGGGCGGCATCAACAGACTGAGCGATTTCCCGCGCACTTCATCATCCGTGTACCCGAAGAGCCGGGAAGCGGCGGGATTCCAGGAGATGATCCGACCCTGGTCGTCGGCCAGCACGATGGAGTCGGTGGCGGCCTCGACGAGAGACCGGAATCGCGCCTCGCTCTCGTGCAAGGCATGTTCAGCATGTTCGGCTTTGGCAGCCAGGGCTTGGACTCCGACTGCCCGTTGCAGGACCGCGCGCAGTTCCTCACGGTTGTAAGGCTTGGTGAGGTAGGCAAATGCTCCTTGGGTCAACGCGCCCACTGTGCGGTCGGTGCCGGTATAGGCGGTGAGAATGATCACGGGAAGTTGCGGTTGTTGCTGCTGTAACGTGAGCAGAACGGACGTGCCGTCTCCGTCCGGCAACCCCAGATCGAGCAGGACGGCGTTGTAGTGGTGCGCGCTGGCTAGTGCGAGGGCCTCTGCGCAGGTCATGGCCACGTTCACCCGATATCCGTCGTGGTCGAGTAAGTCCTGCAATCCGAGGGCAATGTCGGGATCGTCATCCACGACGAGGATGGAATGAGTGACTGGTGCTGGTGCCATCGCATCCTCCCGAGTGGTCCCGGGGCCATCCTTCAAAATCGAAGTGTCAACCATCCCATGACCCGCCGGGCGATGAAGTCCCCCAGCGGGTGTTCTTTGTGCTCAGCATTGAGTGCATTAAACACGGAGACCGCCACTTCGGCGTCGCGCAGGTAGCCTGCCGCCGCCTTCTCCTGCCAGAACCGGTAGCCGGCGCGGAGATTGAGCAGGTTGTAACTGCCGACGCGCTCGTTCGGGACGATAATTCCGGTGGCGGGACTCGTCCCCAAATTGGTGAAGCTTTGTGCGAGAGGGTAGGCGGCCGCTCCGACATGGTAGTAGCTGATTTCTCCGGTCAGACCGTTTTCCCATTCCGTTCTGAGCCCGGCGCTGACTTTCGAGCGGGGCGCGCCCCGTCTGACCGTCCCACTAAACGACTGACCGATTTCCTCATACGCGTAGTTGGCGAAGCCGGACAGCCAACGACTCGCCAGAAACTCCATGCCCGCCTCGCCTCCGTAGATATCGGCAGAGCCGGGGTCGTTGACGAATGCCGAGGCCCCGGTGTTCGTGATGCGACTGCCGATGAGATCGGAGATATGGTTGAAAAAGAGATCCGCCCGTACGCGGAGGCGATGTTTCCAATACCAGCCTTGATACCCGGCCTCATAGGAGGAGATCTGTTCAGGCGCAAGTCTCGTCGAGCCCGTCACCGGAAGAGTGATGAAGGTGGGTGGGGGGGCCTGGTTCGGCGTTGTGACTCGCTGGTCCTGATGCGATTCAAAGAGAGTCGGCGGCCGATAGGCTGCGGAGCCTGAAAGATGAAAGGTGTGTCCCTCCACCGGTTGATACAAAATGGCTACCCGTGGGCTCCAGGTGCCGTTGATTTGGGTGTGAAGATCATAGCGCAGACCTGCCACGATCGTCAGGGTCGGTGTGGCCCGCCATTCATCTTGTAGAAACAGACCCAACCGGTTTTCTCGGCTGAATTGATCGATGGCGGGACTGGACAGTGAGTTGTGCCGATAGTTTGCACCATACAGCAGTCGATTCTTTGCGCCGAGATTGACCCCGTGCTGCATGTCGACATTGTACGTATTACCGGAAAAGGGATTCGTCGATACGCCATTGCGGTCCGTCACGCTGAGGAAGTCGGTCAGTTGGGGAAGAGGGCTGATGGTGGCGTGGTCTGTGTATCCAGACCACCACGCGCGAATGAGAAAGTCTCCCTGTTCGTAGAGCGCGTTGGCGTAGCCGAAGGAAGGACGAATCGAATTGCTGGTCACTTCCCCGACTTGGCCGTCGTACCGATTCGTTTCGACCAGCCCCCCGGATATTTGCAGCTTCGATGTTGAGGACAGGGCATAGTCCGTTTGTGCATTGAATTTGTGGGCACGAAACGCAAGGGCGTCGCGCTCTCTCCATTGCTGCGTCTGATCCCGGCCGACCGAAAGGCGATAGCCGAACTTGCCCATGGTGCCGGCATGGACCGCTGCGCTGCTGACGGTTCCTTGTTCGCCCCCGCCGAATTGCAGCGTCGTTCCCTTCATCTCTTCCGGTGACTTGGTGATGATGTTGATGACCCCGTCGAAGGCATTGAATCCATACATGGCGGACGCGGGACCCTTCAGCACTTCGATGCGCTTAATCTCGGGAATCGTGATCGGGAGGGATTTCCAGAACACGTTTCCCTGCACATCGAGGTAGATCGAGCGTCCGTCCACCATGACCAGCATTTTGTTCGCGAATGGTTGGTTGCCTCCCCTGGCGCTGACGTTGAAATCGGCGCCGGTCATCTGCATCACCTCCAATCCTGGAATGCGCCGCAGGACGGTTGGAAGGTCGGTGGCTCCGGACTGCCGAATATCCTCGTCGGTGACCACGTAGACGTTCGACGGCGCTTGAGAAATGGGTTGTTCGTAACGCGAGGCGATGCTCACGGTTTCTTCTTCCTTGAGCAGTTCCAGGTCGTTGCTGACAGGGAAGGACAGCGACTCCTCGAAGCGTACTGAGCCTGGTTCCGCCGCGGCGATACTCCTGAGGATGAGCAACAAGACCACGACGAGGAGTAGGTGCCAAGGGCGTTTCATGACGGTCTGCCTCATTGACCGCTCACAATCGGATGGTGACCCAGCCCATGACCCGACTACCAAGTATGTCGCCAAGGGGGTGTTCCTTGTGGCGGTCATTGAGGGCGTTCATGACGGAAACGGCCACTTCGGCCTTGTCGTGCCAGAACCGATAGCCGCCGCGAAGATTGAGCAGGGTATAACTGTCGACCGTTTGACTCGTAGGCGCGGGGAGCGCCGGCGCGAGCTGGGTGAATAATTCGATCAGCGGATAGGTGGCGCTTGCCACGTAATGGACTGCGATTTCTCCGTTGAGGCCGTTGTCCCAGTCACCGCGGAGGCCTACATTCGCTTTCCAGTCCGGGCCGCCTCGTCGCGAGACGCCGGTGAAGGTCTGTCCGATCTTTTGGTAGGACGCATTCGCAAAGCCGCTGAGCCATCTGGTGGCGAGGAATTCAAAGCCTGCCTCGGTTCCGTAGATATCGGCTTCTCCTCCGTTGATGAGGGTTCGGGTGGTACCGACGGTTTGAAAATTGATCAAATCGGAGAGGTGATTGAAGAACACATCGAGTCTGGTTCGAAGCCGGTGTTTCAGCCACCAGCCTTGATAGCCAGCCTCATAAGAAATAATCTGTTCCGGATTGAGCTTCTGTGAACCGAAGAGTGGAATGGGGGCAAACAAGGGCGGGGTCGTCGGCATGATTCGCAGGTCGAGATTTGACTCGAACAGGGTCGGGGGGCGATAGGCGACGGATCCGCTGATGCGAAACGTATGCTCCGGGGTTAGGTTGTAGACGAGGGCCACACGCGGACTCCAGGTGCCGTTGATTCTGGTGTGCAAATCGTAGCGGACCCCCGCCACGAGAGTGAGAGATGGACGAATTTTCCACTCGTCCTGGAGATGGACCCCGAGACGATCTTCTCGCCCCAATTCGGAGACGGCTGCGCCGTCGACCGTGTTGTAACGATAATTGACGCCATAACTCAGTCGGTTGGTCGAGCCGAATTCGAGGCTGTGTTGTGCCTCTATGTTATAGGTATTCGTGGAGAAAGACAGATTGGATCCGCCCGTTGCGTTGGTCTGTCGCACAAATCGGGAGAGGAGCGGATGTGCGGCGGAGTCGACGGGAATGTCGTTGCCCTGCCACCATCCACGCACGGAAAAATTGCGGTACTGGTACTGCACGTCGGTATAGCCTTGGTTGAACTGCGATTGCGGAATCTGCACGTTGGAGACGGGGCCGTCGAAGCGATTGGTATCGATGAAACCTCCGGCCACGCGTAAGGTGGCGTCGCCGGAGAAATTGTACTGCGTCTGCACGTTGAACTTGTTCGACCGGAAGGCGAGAGCGTCATGGTTGCGCCATTGTTGATTCTGGTCATGGCCGAAGGAGAGACGGTAGTCGAGTTTGCCCGCTGATCCAGCCTGGACGGCGGAACTGGAGATGGTGCCGAGTTCCCCGCCGCCGAACTGCAACGTCGTGCCCTTCATCTCTTGCGCCGACTTGGTGATGATATTGATGACGCCGTCAAAGGCATTGAATCCATACACGACGGAAGCCGGCCCTTTGAGCACTTCGATCCGTTTGATTTCCGTCAAGGTGACCGGGAGCGATTTCCAGAACACCAGACCCTGGCCGTCGATGTAGATGGAGCGGCCGTCCACCATCACGAGGAGTTTGTTGGCGAATAGCTGGTTGTCGCCTCGTGCGCTGACATTGAAATCGGCGCCTGTGACCTGCATCACGTCCAAACCGGGCACGCGGCGGAGAATCGTCGGGATGTCGGTGGCGCCGGAATGACGGATGTCTTCGTCCGTGATGACGTAGACATTGGAGGGAGCTTGGGAAATGGGCTGTTCGTGCCGCGTGGCGATGCTGACGGTTTCCTCTTCCTTGAGAAACTCGAGTTCTTCCCCGGCGGGTATGTGATTCGATTCACTCGTACCGGAGAATGACGGACCCTGAGCTTGACCGAGGGTGGTCCAGCAGAGACTGATGAGCCCGACGCAGAGGGCCGGCAGCCGGACTCGCCGTCTAATTGTCGGAGTTGGGAAAGACTTCTGTACCTGATGGAGGGGTGCAAGTGGGGCTGGGGTGTGAGAGAAGGCGTAGAGCCGATGGATTCGAAGACGCATGGCTTACCGTGAAGCTCTGTCCGGGCATGTCTGGCTTGTTCAGAGGGAAGAGAAAACCGGAACCGCCTGGATCATCTTGTGTTCACGCAAGAGGCATGCTTGTGAGGGCGTGCCCCTGCAGGGTGGTTGTCAGAATACTGGAAGGCTCTGGGTGTGAGAGGGGAATTCGTGAGGAGCGCTACGAGCCGATCCGGGAACTGCAGCCGCGTATCTAACCGGATACGGACTGTATGTGTTCAGATACAGGCGTATGGGTGGATTTATTCGCGCGAGGACGCCCGGGCTTCAGGTCTTGAAGGCGCGGGGAGAAGGGACGGCCGTTTTGAGCCTCCAGATTGTGGAGCAGATCTTCGATGGCGGATGAGATGAGCCCCGCCATGGTCGTGCCTGATGTCCAGTAGGCGGCATCGCGCATGCGTTCGAGTAACTCGGTCGGCAGGCTGACGGTCATCCGCTGGCGTTTTTGATGTCGTAAATAGATCAGTTGATTCATCGTGCAACTCCTTTGCACGAGAGGCGCGGGGCCTCTCTTCATTCTCCCTTGTTCCGGCGCCCGACCGCACGATTCCTTGTGCGGATCCGAGCCCGATCCGATTAGGCCCCACGATGCGTCGGATGTGTCTCGCGCCGATGTGCCGCGCTGTCTTTCCAAACCGCGACAATCAGCAACGCCAACATGCCGCTGATTCCCACGAGGAGACCACCCATGACGAGTTCCATATCAGGCTCCTTTCTGTTCGGATAAGCCTGGTCCCGTACAGGACGTAGTGTCAGGTCGTGACGTGCGGTACTGCAGCAACAGGCGTGCCATCCGCTCGTGGGGTACCAGAGAAGGTGGGATGATGCACAAGCACCAAGCCCATTCCGGGCGTCACGAGGTATTGTCCGTGGAGCGATCGTTTTTCACGGCTGAGTATCAGGCGCAGGCTTGTATCGGAATGGATGCTGGCCGTATCGTATTCGATACGGGGCGTCACGATGAATCACCACTACGTAGTACAGCGAGCGGGCTTCGGAGCATGGAGGGGGAACGCCATAGGGAGAGTGCCGCGTCTTCGTTGGGGACGAAGACGCGGCGGAGGGCGTGGTCGAAGGCGGACAACCTAGCGCTGGATGGGCACGATCCAGGAGCCATGACATGCGGCCGGTTCAAGATCGACAACCGGCAGCGGTCGTCCAACTTGGCCCCACGCCTCAATGTGTCCTCGTCCGAGTGACGGAGTCAGAGTGCTGTCTCTTGGAGGAGAGAAGCAACCACTGTGCCCTGACCATCAGGGCAATGGTGCCCATTAGTGTCGTCCGTCCGGAGGTGCGGGGAGTTAGTAGTTAAACCGCAAGGAGAGTGAGCCGGCATGAATGAGCGTGTCATAGCGGCCGTCGACGGTCGGATTCTGGTTGCCTGACACGGTTCGAACCTCATAGATCGCGGCCTGATAGGCGAGATCGATCGCGAAGAGTTTCGGTTTGAGCGGACCAATGCCCAATTCGCCGCAACGGATGAGTCCCAGGAAGGAGCCGTTGGCATGACAGGCGAGCCCGATGCCCACCGAGGGGATGTGAGAGTTAGCGGAGGGTACTCCGGGATTGAAGGTGCGATCGGGAATCTGGGTTTGCTGGTTCATATACCCGGCTCGCAACGCGACATCCCAGTCTGGTAAGGCGGGGACGTGCAGCCAGCGATATTCGGTGCCGACCATGGCGGTATACCCGCTTTGCCAGTTTTGTGGAAAGGGCAGCAACGCGCCATTGGACAGATGGATATCGAGGGTGCGGTTGGACTTCCAGCCGACGTAGTCCACATCGAATTCCAGTTTCCATTCGCGATCGGTAGTGCGGATCGGCCAGACGGCCATCCCTCCTGAGAACACCTGTGGGAGAACAAAGGTGGCTGCGGTGTTGGCCACCAACGCCCCATTGGCCAGCAATGTCCCGGTGAGATGAAACGTCGCCTGGCTGCGATAGACCAGTCCGATATTGACGAGTGGCTTCCCGTCGCTGTTGCGGAATGGTGTATAGAGCAGGCTGACGTTGAAGCCCGCTGTGGTATCACCCCCGTTGATCTCGACCAGTGAGCCGGAGGAAATGCCTAGTCCGCCGGGCCAGACGGATTTTTGTTCGAGGTGCCCCTCGCCGAACAGACCCGAAAACGTATAAATGTCGGCGCCCAGTCCAAATGACAACTGGTCGTTGAGCTTGTATGCCATCGTCGGTTTGATGTCCAGAAGCGGCAACGTGGTAAAGGTGAGGGCGCTCCGGAAGGGCCCATCAACCGGGTACCTGGTGAGCGAGCCGAAGGGATTGTTAAAACCAATTCCTGCGCTGAAGTTGCCCAACGCCGAGAAGCCAAGATCTTTGAGATTGGCCGTGAGGTAGACATGCCCGGGGGGCGGCCAGGCCAAGCTTCCGTTGCGATCCCCCGTGACCTGGGTGCCGGTCGGACCGGTAAACCGGGTGACACCGCCGATCAGTGACGTCCCGAAGAGGGTCTGGAAGCCATGCAACTGTGTCATTCCGGCTGGATTGTAGTGCAACGCGGAGGGATCATCTGCTTGAGCGACGAATGCGTTTCCCATGGCGGCGGCAGCGGCCGACTGTCCCTGGAGGCGTGGGGTCTGAGCGTGAGCCTCTGTCGCCACAAGCAGACGGTCGCATACCAGCAACGTCATGCACAGCAAGAGGATATGGCGGGAGCGCGGCGTGAGCAACATCGACTTCTTGTCCTCTTGTTTAGTCGGAAGGGACGGAGCCGCTGAGAAACCAGCGATCAATGATCTGGCGAAGCCGGGCGGCATCAAAGGGCTTGAGAAGATAGCCCTGGGCCCCGGCTTCCACGGCGGCCATGGCTCGATCGAGCGCCTCCACGGCCGTCATCATGACCACCGGGAGTGCGGGATGGTCCGGCCGTAACCGCCGTAAGAGGTCGAATCCGTCCATTTCAGGAAGGGCGATGTCCAGGAGGAGCCCATCCACCGGTGTGGCCGCCAATAGGCGAAGGGCGGACTCTCCATCCGCAGCCGTCTCGACCTGAAAACCATCCGATTCCAGGCGGTCCCGTAGAAGATCGCAGATGTCCGGATCGTCATCGACCACCAACAGGCGGCGGACCGACGGCGTCTGGCCGACCGGAGTCGATGTCCTGGCCTGCAAAGGAATGGTGAAGGTGAATTCCGTGCCCTGATCCAACGCGCTGTGAACCGCAATGCTGCCGCCATGCAACTCGACCAGATCTTTGACGATCGCAAGTCCAAGCCCTAGCCCCTTCGTCTGGCTCCGCTCCTGATGGTGCACGCGGAAAAATGGATCGAAGAGCTTCGGCAGGGCGTCGGGAGGGATGCCTTGACCGTTGTCACGAACGACGACACGGGCCATCTCATGGTCGGCGACCGAGAGATCCACCCAGATGTGCCCCCCATCCGGCGTGTACTTGATAGCATTATCCAGCAGATTCGTCAAAATTTGGCTGAGCCGATCCGGATCGGCCCAGACCAGCAATGTGGGGTCTGGACTCTGAAGCTCGATCTGGAGGTGTTTGGTGATCGCGAGGGGAAGAAGCTGCTCGATGACATCGGTCACCACCGTTTGAAGGCTGATCTGGTCGAAGGACAGCACCAGTTTGCCCGCCTCGACGCGAGACAGGTCGAGCAAGTCGGTGATCATGCGCGCAAGCCTGGTTCCGTTCGCCTTGATGCGGGTGAGGTATTGCTCCTGTTTCACATTGAGGGAGCCGACTAATCCTTCGAGCATATTGTCGGCAAACCCGACGATGCTGGTGAGGGGCGTACGCAGCTCATGAGAGACGTGGGCGAGGAATTTGGATTTCAGCCGGTCCATCTGTTTGAGTTGCGCGTTCGCGGCTTCCAGTTCTGCGGTGCGCTCGCGGACACGCGCTTCCAGACCGGCGTTGAGGGACTCGATTTCCCGATAGGCCTGCGCATTGTCCAGGGCAATGGCGACTTGGCTCGCGAGGGTCGTCAGCATGTCCAGGTCGTCCTGTGTCAATGCCTGCTGGTGCGTGCGATCGACGGACAGCGAGCCGAGGATGGCATGATGGGTCTTGAGGGGGACCGTGATGAAGGATTTGACACCAATCATCGAAATGAGCTGTTGATCGAATGGATGGAGGCGGTCCCAGATGTCGTGAACGTTGTTGGTCAACACCGGTTCACCACGCAAGAAAATAGCCGCCTCGATGCTATTCGGGTCGGTAACCGGCACCTCCTGGGTACGTAAAAGATCCGCGACCTCCTGCGGCATGCCGCGCACGCGAAAATCGTGCAGTACCCGCCGCCCGGGATCAAAGTGCGCGATGATGGCGCGATCGTAATGCAGGTCGCGGACGATGGTATCTAAGACGTTGGTCAGCAGTTCTTCCCGATCGAAGGTCGAACTGAACAGCAGCCCCGCACGATGTAAGGTTGTGAGCTCGTTGACCTTCCGACGCAAGGTGACGGCGGTACTTTGTTGTTCGAGATAGGCCTCGCGCAGCTCCTCATGCCGAGCATCGACCACCTGCTCTTGATCTTTGATCAACCGTTGCAGCGGCTTGGCGGCTTGGCGCATGTGATTGGTGATCATCCACCACAGCAGCGACGCCGGAATCGCAGCGAGGCCTACAGCTTCGATGGTCGGTACGTTCGGCCAGCGAATGTGTACATATGCGAATGTTCCTCCCGCGACGAGCAGCCACATGGCCAGCGGGATAGAGTTGCGGACTTGTGGTGTCCAGGTGAACTCCCATTCGCAAAAGGGATCGCCGTTGGCGGTGCAGGAGAGATCGCGGACTGTCGCGGGGGGTGTGCCGTGCAACTGGGTTTGCACCCGGGCGATGCTGGTCTTGCAGGAGAGGCAGATGACGTCGACGCAGCGTTTTCGATAGGGACCGAATTGGGCAAGTGCCCGATCCGTAAACGTCATGCGCAGGACGGCCGAGCGTCGAGTGACTCGACCGACCTCAAACTCAAGCACGTCGCGAACGTATTTCCTGCCCATATAGGGCCACATCTTATACAGCTGTGGGGTCGAAAACGGGCGGCAGAGGATTTGGATGAGCGGCGGGACCTTCTTTTCGGTTCCCACGTTGACGTGAAACTGAGGGTCCCCGGAGAGCTGCTCGCAGAATTCCCGCAAGTAGCAGACGAATTCATACGAGTAGCTGTTCCAGATGTTGCGAAGAAAATCCGGAGTCACGTGATAGGAGCGGTCCGGGAGGCGCGCATTCAGCAGCCGACAGAGTTCATCCAGCGCGTTGGTCGCCGCTTCCGTGCCGGCGGTACGCGTGAGGTAGTCGCACATGTAGTCGACGTTGGATTGGACGATGACCCCGCTGATGTCACAGATTTTCTCTCCCCGATCATTCAAGCCGAAGGGGCGAAATTCCATGAATGGGCGTTCAAGGATCGAATGGTCTTTGGACAGAAGATCGGTCATGCGTGAGCGGTCCCGTTCGATGCCTCTCCGGCGTGCACGGGAGGCATCGGATGGTTCGGGCGTCGTCGGCTAGTCCAGACTCCGGCAAGCCCGCGTATTCAGCAACACCAATCGGTCAAGATCACAGGTCTTTAAATACTCGATGATGGCCCAACGGTCATCCGCCGGTAGTTCGCATCCCAATACCCCGTTGCCTTTTGCGCTGTCACAATCCGGTGTATTGGTAAATTCATGGCCGCGGTTGCTATTGCCGGGCAATACGGTTTTGAATTCGAATCGTGCTGGTTGATTGGTCGAAGGAGGGAAGCCGGTACAGTCTTCGACGACAAACCCCACCTTCACGGCGTCAAACTCCATGTTCGGACTCAGCGCGAAACACGAGCGTCGTTCCCGTGTGGGAGAGAGGAGCTCGTAGAGGTTCGGGATTGACCCATTGTGGAGGTACGGAGCGGTGGCCCATATCGCCACATGCGGTCGAGCGATGTATTGTGCCGTATCTCGCCAGATGTTGGGCCGGCTTCGATAGGCAGGTGTATTGGCATTGTTCACGGCCATCAATTCGGTGGTGACATACTCCGACGCCTCTCGAGCCGACATCCGTCCACGCCCCAGAAAACTCGTGTCCACGGTGCGTTGGGAAAAATTCTCCAGATAGAGAGGATCGGTTCCGATTTCCTGGAGAGGCACCATCGTGATCTGGAGGCTCGGGCCGTTGTCGGATGGGTTGGAGATTCTTGCGGGGACATGGCAATGGGCGCAGAGGTTTGGGATCCCCTTGGCCTTGTTGCCGTGGTACAGGTCCTTCCCGCGTGCAGCCAGCTCACGATTGATGGGTGGGAAGACGGACGGCCATTGCGGTGGAGGCAGGCGGCGCGCCAATTCTTCGAGGGTTGTGAGGGAATCGACATCGACGGAGGAGCGGAACAGCGTGTTTTTGTCCGAGGGAATGGCGGCGCCGGGTCGTGCCCAATTGAAGAGCCCGGCGTTGACGCCGATCACCTGGCCGATATTTCTGGCCAAGGGATGTTGAATCGACCCGGCCCACTGAACCCAATCATATTCCCACACACCCCACAGCGGAGGAATACTGACTGGGGCATTTGCAGGTCTGAGATTGTCGGGATGGAGCATGGTGAACACCATATTGCCGCCTCGTCCGAGCGCATCGAAGCGGCCCGGTCCCCACTGCTCAGGGGAAAGGTCTTTTCCGCTGCGGGAAATCAGCCCGTGGGTGTGCAGTCTCACATCCTGCGCCAGCTTCGTCAGCGTGTAGGCGGTCACGGCTTCTCCACGATTGGTCAAGACGCGGGTGGCGAATGTCTTGAACGGCTCCGGCGGGGCCTGCTCCTTCAGGGACTGGAGGAATGCGGGCAAATCAGGGGGGATCAGCGCGCCCAGCCGTTGGATGAGGGCGCTGAGGAATCTGGCGTTGTATTGGAGTGACGGGCCGCCCTCGATCTTGATCTGCTGACCTTTGTAGCTGAACTGGGTGGTGTGACAAAACGAACACGTGAATCCGGCCTGAGGCACTGAGACGTTCGGCCCTTCCGTCTTCGCAAAGCCGACCGGAAGTTTGTCGGGATGAGTCGGGTCCGCGACCAGCCCTGTCACGGCGAATAGTTTGCTGAGAGAGTCATCGCCTAGGGCGACAAGCCAATCATAGGGAATCAACTGGGTGCCGGCGGACAGGTGGTACCACTGCTGTAATTCCTGGTCGGACAACCCCTGGTTCAGGGAGTGGATTGGAGTCGGGACAGGGGCGGGATCGATTGCCCGGCAATGCAGGGGAGAAAGTACGAGTAGAAGGGCAGTCAGGGCCAAGGCACGGGGCCAGCGGATGGGCATGGTTCATCTCCTCATGAAGGACGAGATCGGCACATCAGGACATGCAGGGCTGGTCTGGTTTTCGACACACCGAGTCGGCCGCACGCTGATCACATCAATAGGGGTGGCGATTGTGGAGCGATGAGTCGCGCGCCCCTCACGTTGCAGAAAGCAACACACATGCCATGATTGCGGTCGAAGGGTACCTGGATCGGCTTGCGAATGCCAATAGATTTTGAAACTGATGGTTGACGGCGGGCTTGGGAAGCGTGGAGACCGTACTGGTGCCTTTGGGCAAGGCACATGTCTGGAAGTCGACAGTCGTTGTCGGTGAGTATGCGGTCGGTTCGTGCGCCTACTGATGCAGGTGTTTCATGGCCGCGGCGCAGAGGATGATGAAGAAGCCCATCCAGAGCGCGGCACGTTGGAAGGGAATCGACTCGTATGTCTCGCCTTCCTCTTCTTCGTCCTCATCGGACTTAAAGATGACGGTATACAAGAACAGGGTCAGGAGGCAGAGGACCAGGATCAGCTTGATGCAAAAAATCCAGAGGTACTTCGGATGATTCTGTAAACCTTGACCGGTCTGTGAGAGGAAGATCTGATTGACGTAGTGGAGGTTGATGCCGCCGGTGAACAGCAGAACCACCAACAGAATACCCGCCACCCGCTTGTAGTGCCGATAAAATGCGTCGGTGATCGGACGGATGTATTCTTTTGGAATCCCGCCCTCGCGAAGCCCAGGAGTGACGGCCATCACGAGAAATGCCAGGCCGCCGATCCAGATGACGGCAGAGAGCAGATGAAACCAATGATTGACGATGGGAATGAGCTGATTGAGATCGAGAAAAAGGCTTTGTACGGAATCCATGGTCTAGTGATACTGAGCGGGCGACGATGGCCGCCAAGTTCGTAGGGTCGCCCTGGCGGTCTGTCCCTTACTCTTTCCCTCTCACGTCAAAATTGAAGACCGGGGCGTCGTTTCCGAACCGCTTTTTCCGGAGTTCTTCCATCAACTCAATAGTGATGAGAGTGATGCCGTTCTCCCGAGCATGCCGTTCCACACCCTTTTTGACCATGGCTCGGAGAAAGTAGGGGATCCGACTCAGTCGAAGCTCCGACGCTTCATCCCACGCCACGGCCGTCTCCTCCGGCGTATTAAAGGCGACTTTGATTTTTTCGCCACCTTTCGGCGTGTAGAGGCACCACTGATCCTCATCGAGCCAGTCGCCGTGGTCGACATAGGGGCGAGCCCGACAACCACCGCAGATATCCGTGTATTCGCAATCGCCGCATTTCCCCTTCAGCTGGGGATAGCGAAAGGAGTTGAAGACATCCGAGCGTTCCCAGAGATCCACGAAGCTCGCCTCGCGGATATTTCCGGCCGACAGCGGCATGTAGGGGCAGGGGGTGAGCTCTCCGTTCGGCGTCACACGCGCATAATTGGTTCCAGCCAAACAGCCGCCGCCCATGTATCCCGTTGCCTTGGTGAGCGGAGAATGGGGATCTTTTTCATACGCGAGCCGCTTGAAATGGGGCGCGCAGCGCGCCCGCACCAGCATATCCTTGTATTGATCCTGACAGGCGACCAGATATCCGAGCACTTCTTCATATTGCTGCGGCGTGATGTCGGTCAGTTCTTCGCCGCGCCCCGTGCAGACCATGAAGAACACATTCAGCACGCGAGCGCCAAGCGTATGGGCCCATTCCACGACCTGGGGCAATTCCTGATAGTTCATGGGTTGAGCGCTGAAATGCACTTGGAACTGGAGGCCGTTGCGTTTGCAGGCCTCGATCCCGGCCAACGCGCTGGCAAATGCGCCGGGGACACCTCGAAAGTGGTCGTGTTTTTGAGGGTTGAGAGAGTCGATGCTGATCCCCACGCCCATCACACCAATCTCGACCAATGTTTTGGCCATGCGATCGTTGATCAACATGCCGTTGGTACCGAAGACGACGATAAAGCCGAGTCCGACGGCATGGCGGGCAATGTCCAGAATGTCGGGTCGGACGAGCGGCTCGCCGCCGGTGATCACAAGCAAGCAACCCTTGTTGACCTCGGCGATTTGGTCGATCAGGCGGAAACATTCTTCCGTGCTGAGCTCGTCGGAACCGCCGCCGGCTTTGGTGGTGGCGTCGAGGTAGCAGTGATCACACTTAAGGTTGCAGCGCTTGGTGAGATTCAGCGCGACGAGATACGGTTTGAAGTCATCGACGGTCCGGCCGTCGTTCGGCCCTGTTTCCGGAGACGTCGGAGAGATGAATTTGGAGATCTGTTGCTGCAGTGACTCCAGCTTGTCTCCCAGAAAGGGGAAATTGAGAACCGGCAATGACTTTCCCATCACCGGTTCGCCCCGGTCTTAGAGGAGCCGGTCAGGTTGGCAATCATATCCTTCAAATTGCCCGTCTTCATGGCATCGGCCATGTAGCCTTTGGCCTGCTCAATTCCCTCGGTTGCCACTTCCAACGTGATGACCGTGGTTCCGATCTTATCCGCGTGTTTCTCGATCAAGGCCTTGGTACATTCCCGCATGAACCCTTCCGGTGCGCGGTCCAGGCGACCCTGGGCATCAGGCGTCCATGTATAGGGGGAGAGGGGGGCTTCAGTCTGTTCGACCCCGTTGCCGTTGGTCACATGGGCACTCGTTCCGTTGGCTTCAGCTGACGTCGGCTCAGGTGCGGTGCCGGTACCTTTGTTGGCGAAAATCGGTGTGTAATCTTCGTCGGCCGCTTCCTGAATCATGGGGGCAGCGTATTCGAGCGTGATCGTCGTCATGCCGAGTTTGCGGGCGTTCTTTTCGATTTTGGCTTTGGCCCGTCGACGTTGGAACCCCGCTGGAACGGCGCGAATCGCTTCCTTGGCATCCTTCGTCCATTGCATCGGGATGTCGTCGTAGGCGACATCGGTCTCGAGTCCGCCCTCTGCTTTGGCTGCCGCTTCAAAGATCGACTTATCGACCTGTTTGAATCGGTCACCGTCAGCGCTACACACCGGGCACTTCACCGGGGTATCGCCCTTGCCGATATAGCCGCAGCCGTCACAGACGAAATAGTTCTGGCTCATGCGATCCAGGTAGGCCTGTGTTCCAGGGCTATGGGCCGGCTTCTCTTCCACGACCTGGGTCATCATCCCGCTGAGGGTCGAGCCCATCAAATCCTGTGCGACGGAATCGTCGGCCTGCATCTTGTCCCGATCAATTCCGGCGGCATCGAGGTTCCCGCCGAGCGCCCGCATTGCATCCATTGCTCCCTTAGGGAGGATATGTCCGACTGCGGCGTCGACGACCGTATTGCTGATGATCGTGTGTCCTTTTTCAATAGCGTAGCGGTGAATGGCAGTCTTGGCGACCCCGCGGGCAAATACGGGAATCCGCTCCATGCGTCGCAAGGCTTCTTCCGTCCAGGCAATGGTGTATTCCGCCTGCGTATCAATCGGCGGAACATACTTCCGATTCGAGACCAGGATATTGCAGGAGGCGGAGCGGAGCAGGTTCTCCGTGTTACTCCCGATATCCATATCTTCATCGCTGTGGACACCGATACGGCCGACAATGAGGAGCCAGGGGTTCTCTTTCCGCACGTATTGAATGATCTTTTCGAAGGCTTTGCCGTCCAGCAACGTGGTTTTGACGTCGGTTTGTTCGGCTTGGGCGATTTCGCGGGAAATATCGAGATGTGATTGATAGATCTTCGCCAGCCCGCTGTCGATCACCTCTTCATGCAGTTTTTCCTGCTCCTTGAAGCGGAACACCTTGCCGGCCTCTTCGTTCAGGACGCCGGAGATGCTATGAAAGGCGGCGTAGTGGAAGTACGGGTCGAAGGCGGAAATCACCTCAACCGGAACGTTGAAGGCTTTGCCGAGCGCCAGGCCCGTCATGAGCCCGCCGAAGGAGTAGGGACTGCCGTCCACGGCGACCACGATTTTCCCGCTGCCCATCGGTTGGGGTTGCTTGATGATGAGCATGTCGGAGTTCCGGACACGTCGCAGGACCCGTTCGGTGTTGCTGCCGATGACACTATCCTTGACCGCACCGACTCCTAAGGCCCCCATGATCACGAGGTCGTAAGCGTTGGTGTTGATATCTTCAGCCAGGACTTTCCAGTTGCGGCCTTCCAGTGAGCGACGCTCCACCGGCAGGTTGGCTTCATTACATTTCTTGTCGACGTAGTCGAGGTAGGAGTCCGTGATGATTTGGAGTCCGCGAGTGATCAGCGAATCGTGAATCTGGCGCTGCCGATCCAGCTCCTTTTCGTCGTGATACTCTTCAGGAAGCCCCGCTTCCATCTGCTTGAATCGTTTATCGTGCATCTTGGCGGCATAGACGTGGCTGCCCACGATCTTAGAGCCATAGGTTTTCGCCAGCTCAACTCCGATATCAACGGCTGTATTGGAATGGTCGGAATTGTCGACCGGGATATAAATGGTCTTGTACATCGAAACGCCTCCTAGGCAAACACTCTATAGGGGGAAGAGATCAGAGAACCGCCAGGAATTCAAACGGTTGAATGGAAATTTACCCCAAAAGAAGCGGCATGATAGCACCGTGTTCTCGGGGAATGCAAGCAAACCTCCGGCAGCGACTCGGCCTGTGGATAACGGCTAACTCGTTGGACTCACAGCAGTCTTTTTCGTGCCGGCGGCGGTCGGGTGGGAAGGGCGACGCGACCGAATGATCTCCTCGAGGGTCAGCAGCGCGTCTCGTCCTGAGTTGTTCTGGATGCCACGAATGAGGTTCGCATCGGCATAGTGCGCATGATCCGGTTTCGAATCGGGGGTCGCGGTTTGAGAGAGTGAGCCAGACCAGGCTCGAGGGTCGCGGCTCCCTTCCTTTTGTTGCCATGCCGTGAGGCACGCCTTGGCGATGATTTTGTTGAGAGGCGCCGGGTTATACAGCAATTTGCGGATGCTCGTCGGTGTGAGCATAAGCGGATTGTACCCGGCCGAGAGGTAGCCCTCCTCCAGAAGCCGATGCTCTAAGTCCGTATTCGGTTGGATTCCGAGGAAGAACATCAAGGGGAAGACACGTTCCTCGCCCAAGATCGCCGCAACCTTCTTGTAGGACTCGACGCTTTGGAGCAGGCTCTCCTCAGTCTCCTTCGGGGAGTTCAGTGAATAGTTGAGTATCACTTTCCCTTTGAAGCCCGCTTCGGCCAGGTATCGGCATCCATCGTAGAGCCGTTCGAGCTTGAAGCCCATGTGCAGGTTGTTCAGTACCTCCTGCGATCCGGAGGTGATGGCGACTTCCAAATCTCCGACACCCGACCGCACCATCAGCTTGGCCAGCTCCGGAGTGATCAGCGAGGTGCGGATATAGCCAGACCACTCAATCTCCAGTTTCTCGCTCAGGATTCGCTCGAGGATCTCGGTGCATTGGGGATAGGCCTCTTTCCCGGTAATGAACTGGGCGTCGGTGAACCAGAATCGTCGCGCGCCCCACTGGTGGTAATGCTGGGAAATATCCTTCACCACCATCTCCGACGGACGGTACCGTACGCGCTTTCCTTCTATATAGGGATAGAGGCAAAACGCGCAGTCGTACGGGCAGCCCCGTTTCGTCTGCACGCCGATCGATTCGTCCATGTAGGCGGCGTGCTGCGGGAAAATCGAGGTCAGATAGGGAAGGTCGACGGTCAGCGTGTCCAGCAGCGCCGGCGAGCCCTGTTGGCCCTTCCGCGTCTGCTTCCCTTCGCGAACGATGTACCGTTCATTCTCCAGTGACTCGCCGTTGACCACCTTCAGGATTGCATCTTCACCTTCGCCCAAAATGCCGATGGTGCCTTCGGGGAGTTTTTCGATCAATTGGTCCGCAAAGGCCGTGAAGGCGCCCCCGCCGATCATGATCTGAGTCTTGGGAAACTCTTTCCGGATCAGCCAGGGGTACGAAAGATTCGCGCGAATGTGGCTGTAATAGCGGTAGAGTTGCTTCAGCCCGGCAAACGAGGCCGCAACCCGCTTGATCGGATTGCTGGCAAAGTAAAAATTGAACGCATGCTCCAGGGACGCATCACCCTCATGGGGGGAGAAAATCTGAATGTCCCGCCACGAAAAACAGACCAAATCAGGTTTGAAGTCCAGCGCAGCATCCCGAATCGCCTGAGTGCGCTGCGATTCCGGGAACAACGAGAGGTCGAGAATGCGCTGCCGCACCTCCGGCTTCCGGCGGTGAATGAAGTCCGCCAGGTAGGTCACGCCGATCGGGTAGACCTTTTTGCAGGGCAGAAAAACGTAGAGAATGGAATTCATCAGCCATCAGCCATCAGCTCATAGCCATCAGCTTTCGCTGAGAGCTGAAAGCGGATCGCTTTCTTATTATTTGGTTGCTACGTGGATCGCGACGATGCCACCGGTCAGATTGCGGTATTCGACCTGACGAAACCCGGATTCTCGCAGCAGCGTGGCCAAGCGTTCCTGATCGGGAAACGTGCGGATCGACGCCGGCAGGTACTCGTAGACACCGGTCTGATCACGCGCGACTTTGGTGCCGATCCATGGGAGCAGACGGAAGGAGTACCAATCATACAGCGCGCGCAGCCAGCCATAGGCGGGTCGGGAGAATTCCAGACAGACAAAGCGTCCGCCGGGACGTAACACCCGCCGGATTTCGGTAAAGGCTTGAGTCAGGTTGCCCACGTTCCGCATACAGAATCCCGTCGTAACCGCGTGGAAGGTCTCGTCAGGAAAACCCAGTTGTTCAGCGTTGGCTTGCAGGCAGGTTATCCGGTTGTGAAGTCCCCGCCCCACCACCTTGCGGAGCCCTTCGGCCAACATCGCATGATTCAAATCCGAGGCCACCACGTGACCCTGCTCTCCCATTTTCGGTTCGACCAGCAGCGCAAGGTCGGCCGTCCCGGCGCCGATATCGAGCGCCCGTCCGTTCGTGACCATGGGCACGTAGGAAGCCGTGAGACGTTTCCAATGATGGTGAAGTCCGAAACTCAGCAGGGTGTTGTTGAGATCGTAGACGCCGGCGATGGCGGTGAACATGCGTTGGACCGCCTGCTCACGAGCCTGCCCCGACCAGGTTGAGACGGCTTTCGCCGCTCCTTCGGGAGTCTCGGGTATGGAGGAATGTTCTGCCCGCACCATGGGAGGGTGGTAGCACCCGCTTTCGCCTGTTGTCAAGGCCGCAGGGCTGGTGCAACGGATGAGGCCGAGAATGATTCAATCGGTGCGCGATTCGCGCTCAGGCTGCCGCGCGCGAGTCGGTCTTGGCGGCACTGTCCTTCCACTGGCCCACTTCGAGGCTGTCCAACCAGTCCAGCAGTTTGCCGACCATCTCGCCTTCGAAAATAGAGCCGTGTTGCGGGCAGATCATACGAGGCTTAATGGCGCGGACCCGTTGAGTCCAGCCGCGCAGGGCGACGGTGGACGGCATCCACCGCAGGTGAAACCCGCGCATGTATTGGATGTGCTGCTCGAAATCGGTGACGACCAGACTGGCATGATGGTCCGGGACCAGGGCGCCGC
>WIAG01000027.1 GCA_014055495.1 Nitrospira sp. CR1.2 | reverse complement strand
GGTATCGCGCCTACACCTTCAAGGAGGGGCTCGATCCGGGGGATTGGCGGGTCGATGTGGAAGTGGAAGACGGTCGTGTGATCGGCCGGATGGCGGTCAAGGTGTTGGACAAAACGGCGGTCGGGCCGCTGTCCCTCACGACCGTGGTGTATTAGTCCCGATGAAGCATTCAAAAACTCTCGAATGACTCGACCCGCGAAGGCGTTGGAAGTCGGTGGGCTTGGCTTGATGGTGCGCACTCTTCGTCGCAGAATGGAGTGCTGTGGCAAACCGGATCTGTACACTCGCTGACCTACACATGGCTGTTTCGGCCAAGGAATGGGAGAAGGTCCGTGAATAGACGCTTGCCGCCCTGCCCCAATAAACCTAACTGTGTCTCGACAACGGCGGGGGACGAGCGCCACGCGATTGCGCCGTTCCGCTATCGAAAAAGCCGCGCGGAAGCGAAGGAGGCGCTCAAGGCCGTCATCGCCGCTCTGCCACGCACGACGTTGGTGGAGGAAGACGACGCCTACCTCCATGTCGAATTCACCAGCCTCTTGCTGCGCTTTGTCGACGACGTCGAGTTCCTGTTCGACGAGGAGAGCAAGACTATCCATTTCCGCTCGGCTTCGCGTGTCGGATATGGCGATCTCGGCGTGAACCGTCGCCGGATGGAAGAACTCCGGTCGCTGGTAGATGGTAAGTTGTAACATCCGCCTGTCGTACGCATGTGCTGCCCAGGGAGGTCTTGGAATGATTCGTCGCCACATCGGGCTGCTGCTGGTGTTGTTGGGCTTGGTGACCGGTTCCCCTGTCTCACCGTTGCTGGCGGATGAGGGAAAACCGGCGGCGCTTCCCTGGGTCATGGGGCCGACCGATGCGAAGTTGGGCGATCAAGCCCTGCTGAACGTGCCGAAGGGCTATCAATTTCTTGGGGCCCAAGAGACGCAGCAACTGCTGAAACAAATGGGGAACTTTCCGTCCGGCTCGGAGCTGGGGCTGATTACGGCGACCGGCGAGGGAGAAGAGTGGTTCATGGTGGTGCGGTACATCGATGCGGGGTATGTTAAAGACGACGAGGCGGCCAACTGGGACGCGGATGCGCTGATGGCGGCGATCAAGGAAGGAACAGACGAGGATAATCGGCGGCGACAGGCCCAGGGTTTTCCCCCGCTGGTCATTCGCGGCTGGGAGGAGAAGCCTCATTACGATAAGGCGGCAAACAAAGTGGTCTGGGCGATCTCCGCGCAGGAACGTGAATCGGTGGGGGTGAATTACAACACGCTGGCCTTAGGGCGGCAGGGCTACCTGAGCATGAACATGGTGGGGTCCCTGGAACAGCTGGCGGTGCTGAAACCGCATGTCGGCCTCCTGCTGGCCAATGTGGAGTTCGTCGAAGGCAAGCGGTATACCGACTTTAACAGTACGACCGACAAGGTGGCGGCGGTCGGCCTGACGGCGCTCATCGCGGGCGCAGCCGTTAAGTCCGGCCTGTTGGCAAAGCTCTGGGCCTTCATTATTCCCTTGGTGATGGCGGGAAAGAAGTTGTTGATGCTGCTGGTGATTGCGCTTGGTGGGCTTGCGGCCAAGTACTTCAATAAGAAACCCAAGCCGGAGCAGGCGGGCGGGGACGGAGGCCCGTCCTCGTGAAAATTCTTCTGTTGCTTCTCAGCGGCCTCAAATTTGGCAAAATCGCCCTCACTGGCGGGACGATGCTGCTGTCGATGGTGGCGTATAGTTTTATCTTCGGTTGGTGGTACGCGGTTGGATTTGTGCTGCTGATTCTGTTTCACGAGTTGGGGCATTACGCTGCCGCCAAACAGCGCAATCTCAACGTCGGTGCTCCGACCTTCATCCCCTTCGTCGGCGCCTGGATTCAACTCAAAGAGCAGCCGATGGGTGTGGAAACCGAGGCCTATGTGGGCATTGCCGGGCCGGTCGCGGGGACCGTGGCGGCCATGGCCTGTTACTACGCCGCGGAATATACCCGGAGCCAATTGCTGTTGGCCCTGGCCTACGCCGGGTTCATGATCAACCTCTTCAACCTCATTCCGCTTTCGCCGCTGGACGGCGGGCGCATCACCGCCATCATTTCGCCGAAGGTCTGGTGGCTGGGTGTGCCGATCTTGATCGGCCTGTTCGTCATGAGCCAGAGCCCCATGCTGTTGTTGATTGCGATCATGGCGATCCCGCATGTCATGTCCACGTTCCGTGGGGGCCCCCATGGCCTGCCTGAGCGGTACTACGAGGTGCCGCTGTCCACCAAGCTCAGCTACGGCCTCTACTACCTCGGGTTGGCGGCATTTCTTGGTATCATGAGTTATGAAACGCATCTGCTGCTCCCTTCCGGGCGAGGTTAGCCGGATTTGCCACTCCCGTCACTTCACCTCAGGTTGGAAGCCGTGAACACGTTCACCGCTGAAGTGAGCCGGATTCAGGATCTGACGCATGACGTGCGGGCCCTTGAGCTGCGTGTGCTGGAACCGGCCAGCATCACCTTTAAGGCCGGGCAATTCGTCTCGTTCGAGGTTCCCAAGGAAGGGCAACCTCGCCTGGTGACCAGGCCCTATTCCATTGCGTCGTCGCCGGAACAGCGAGACCGAATTCTTTTGGTTCTCAATCTGGTCCAGGGCGGGCCCGGGTCGAGTTATCTGTTTAGCCTGCGTGAGGGGGACCAGACGTCATTCAAGGGCCCGGCCGGCGCGTTTTACCTCCGGGACGACGAGACGAAGGATCTGCTGTTCGTGGCGACGGGCACTGGCATCGCGCCGATCCGGAGTATGATCCTGGCGCAGTTGCAGCGGGCGCCGGCCCGGCCGGTCACGCTGTTCTGGGGGCTACGCAGCCAGCGGGATCTCTATTGGCAGGATGATCTGGACGCGTTGTCTGCGGCCCATCCCCGGTTTACGGCCGTGACCACCCTGTCCAGGCCGGAGCCGGGGTGGCGGGGTGTCCATGGTCGAGTCACAACGTTGGTGGAGGGGCGGATCGCTTCCGTGAGCGATCTTGCTGTCTATCTTTGCGGGGGGAGCGGAATGATCAAGGACGTGACGGCGACGCTCCATGCCAAGGGGTTGTGCCCGATCTATCGCGAAAAATATTACGACGAATAGCAGGCCGATGAAAGAGGCCGCCAGCATCGTTCTCGGGCGCGTGCCTCCCTGCGACGTACCCAGAGGGTACGCCTCAGTCGTCAGGCTTCCTGCGGCCTTGCTGGACGACCTCTTTGATCGGCCTGCGTGTCGGAGTGATGAAAGCGGCTGCCAGCATCGTTCTCGTTCGCTGGCCTCCCTGCGACGCACCGAGAGGCTCCTATCCCCGCCGAATCACAGCTGACGCAGGCTTACTTAGGGGCGCGCTTGGTGGTGTGCTGGAACACACATTTGGGACAGGTGTAGTGAATGAATTGTCCGCCGGCCACCAACCTGGTGGTCATTGCGACTTTGCACCAGGTGCAGAGCCGTTCGGGCAAGGCGGCGGTCGAGGCTGACGCGTTGGATGGCGATGTGGATGGATCAGTCATGGGACGCATTCTCGCTAAGGGTCTGAGAGTTTGTCAACGTGCGCTGTGCGGGAGAAATTTCCGCGATAAAGATTTACAGTGTTTCACACGTTCAGTATAGTGCAAAACAGATGCTTCACCGCTCCCACCACCCCCAACAGAAAGGTCGTATCGCATATGCACAACGCCGAAGGTGCCACATCCGACGACATCTCATCATCTTCAGCCAGGATTGCTGACTCCGCGGTCCACCCGGACTCCGTCGGACCCGGCAAGGCCTGGGGTATTTGCACCTCCGTCGACCTCCACGATTGTATCCCCGACCGCATTCGCGACGCCAAGCAGATCGAAGCTTACGTGGTGCAGCTCTGCGAATTGATCGAAATGAAACGATATGGTGCGTGCCAGATCATCAATTTCGGTGAAGGGCGCGTGGCGGGCTACAGCATGGTGCAGTTGATCGAGACATCCTTGATCAGCGGGCACTTCGCCAATGACACCAACAGCGCCTATCTCGATATTTTCAGTTGCAAAGGCTATGAGCCGACCGTCGTCGAAGAATTCTCCAAGGCGTTCTTCGGTGCCCGTCGTTCGAGCCATCGGGCCATGTTGCGGTACTAACCTGGTACGTCCGCCCCGGCGGGGGACATTGGCTCGCCGGGGCGCCATCGCATGAATCACGCACAACCCAAAACGGTGCGCGCCTTTTTTGCCACGCTCGCCGACAAACTGGACCCTGAGGCGGCCGAAGGGCTGGATGTGGTCTACCAGTTCGATCTGCACGGTACCGACGGAGGGCAGTACCTCGTGCAGATTCGGGATGGGTCCTGCCAGGTGTCGGAGGGCACCCGTCCGGACCCGAATGTGACGCTGGCCATGTCGGGCGAGGATTGTCTCCGTGTCCTGAACGGCCAGGTCAGCGGCACCATGATTGCCATGACCGGTCGACTCCGCATCAGCGGGGACATGGGACTGGCGATGCAATTGGCCTCCCTCTTCCCTAGTCTCCGTCCTTAAGACTCTGTTCGAGTCATGCCATTCTGCTGCGGCAAATGAGCTGCCGGCATCTGCATCGTTCTCAGCGCGAAAAAATCCTCAACGTATTCCAGTGAATATGCCTCCGGTTTTTTAGCGCCTGCGGTCTCGCCTCTACCAACAGCTCCTTTGCCTCGCGACGAAGGATGACTCGGACAGACTCTTCGCAGGCTGTTGAGAGGGGCGAGCCCGCCGGCCGAAGGCCTGTCGCAGCAATGATTTGGTGATTGCAGCAGAACTGCTCATGCATCATGCGGGCTAGGCCTGTTGCCCTGCCAACTCCGGTTCTGCCGGTGTTTGACCCAGTTCGTCTGCTCGCCGCGGGAACCGTTCTTCCAGCATCGTATAAACGGTCGGGACGAGAAACAGCGTCAGGATCGTCGAGACGGTGAGACCGCCCACGACGGCGCGCGCGAGGGGCGCGTTGGTTTCGCTGCCGGTTCCCAGTCCGAGGGCCATCGGGATCAGACCCACGACCGTGGCGAGCGACGTCATGAGAATCGGCCGTAGCCTGGTGCGAGAGGCTGTGACGACGGCGGCGGAGAGGTTCAGTCCACGGCGCCGCAACACATTGGTGTAATCAACCAATAGGACACCGTTGGAGACGACGATGCCCAGCATCATGATGATGCCCATCAGAGACGAAGTTGAGATCGTCGTGTTGGTGAGGTAGAGAATGACGATCACGCCCGGAATGCCCATCGGTACCGAAAACATGATGATGAAGGGATCGATCAGCGATTTAAACTGTGCGGCCATCACCATGTACACCAGAACCAAGGCCAGGGCGCTGGCATACATGAGGCCCTCGAAGGTCTCGCGTTGTTGCTGGATCTGGCCGGCGAGCCGGATGCTGAAGCCTGTCGGCAATTGCATCTGGGCGAATGCCGATTCCAGGTCCTGGGCAATGGCGCCGAGATCGCGGCCGACCGGGTTGGCCGTGATGTGGACGACGCGCTGGAAGTATTTGCGCTCGATCTTCACGGGCCCGGCGTTCAATTTCAGTGTGGCCAGATTCTTCAGCAGCACCGGCTCGCCGTTTTTCGTCGTCAGCAGCACATGTTCGATGGCCGTCAGGTCCTTGCGATGTTCCTCGGCGAGCCAGGCGCTGATGTAGTACTCATTCCCGTTCTGCGGATCGGTGTAGATGATCGGGTCGGTCTGGCCGTTCCCGTTAAGGGAGAACAACACGGCATTCGCGACATCCGTTTCGCTGACGCCGAGCAACGCGGCCTTTTCCCGATCCACCACCACATTGACTTCGGGGTAGTTCTCTTCACGGCTGACTTCGACGTCCGCCATGCCCGGGATTTTGTGCATGATCTCCTGTACCTGCTGGATGACGATCCGGGCCTTTTCGAAGTCGTAGCCGTAAATCTCCACGTCGATGGATTTCTGCGAGCCGAAACTCGTCACGCGTTTCACCAGGCCGCCCGGATCGAAGAACATCGCCACGCCGGGAAACAGTTTGACGACCGACGGCCGCACGGCATTCATGATCTCGACCTGGTTGCGTCGGCGTTTGTCTGGAGAGACCAGATAGACGGAAATGACCGACGTATGCGGCCCGGTGTTGGGATTGAACAGCGAGGAGCGTCCCTGCGCGAGCACCCCGGTGCTGGAGGCGATCGCTTCCAACTCGTCCGGTAGAATCTTTTCCCGCAGGACCCGTTCGACCTCGGCGACTTGATCGACGGTTTTTTCCACCCGCTGGCCGACGGGCGCGCGCAAGACGATGCGGAACTGGCTTTCGTCCGATACCGGCAGAAATTCGGTCCCGATGAAGGGCAACAACGCGAGGGAACTCACGAACAGCGCGACCACGGCGACCAATAACGTGCGGCGATGGGCCAACACCCAGCGCAGGCTGCGTTCGTACCCTTCATCGAGGGCTTCGTACCGTCGCTGGCTCCACTGCATGATGCGCACGAACCAGGAGGGGAGCGAGCGGTGCGCCTCCTGTTCCGATTTCAAGAAGCGATAACAGAGCGCCGGTGTGACGGTCCGTGAGACGAAGAACGAGGTGAACAACGCGATGGCGATTGTGAGCGTCAACGGAATGAGCAGGAGCCGCGCGATGCCGACGATAAAGAACATCGGCAGGAACACGACGACGGTGGTGACCGTGGAGGCGAAGATCGGCATGGCGACCTCGCGAGCGGCGTTGACGATCGCGTCCCAGCGATTCCGGTCGACGTTCAAATGGCGTTGGATGTTTTCGAGTTCGACGATCGAATCGTCCACCAGGCGCCCGATGCCCAGCGCCAATCCTCCCATCGTGAAGACGTTCAGCGTCTGGTTGGTGAAGTACAGCACAATGAACGTGACCAGAATCGACAGCGGGATGGCGACCGAGATGATCAGCGTGCTGGTGAGGTTTCGCAAGAACAGCAGGATGACCGCCGCCGCCAGCAGCGACCCGTGCAGCGCCTGCTCGATGAGGTTCTTGATCGATTGCCGGATGTAGACCGACTGATCGAAGGAGATCCCCAACTGTACCCCGGGAGGAATGCCGATCATTTTGGGAATCGCCTTGCGCAAGCTGTCGACGACTTCCACCGTGTTGGCGATCGGCTGTTTGTTGACCCGGAGATAGACCGATCGTTTGCCGTCCGTGCGGACCACGTTGGTTTGAATATCCGATGAATCGGCCACGATGCCGACATCCCGCACGCGCACGGGGTTGCCGCGCGCGTCGATCATCACGACGACATCGTTGATGGGCTCCACGGTCTTGAACTGGGTGTTGGTAAACACGTTGTAGTCGAGGTTTCCCGCCTTGATGTCGCCTGACGGCAGGATCAGGTTGGAGGCCTTCACGGCCTTGACGACGTCGAGGATGGAGAGACCCCGTGCTTGGAGCAGAGCCGGGTCCAGATTGATGTTGATCTGCCGGATCTTCCCGCCTTCCACCGTGGCTGCGGCGACATTGGCGATTTGTTCGATTTGAGGGGCGATGGTGTTGTAGGCCAGGTCGTAGAGCGCCCGTTCGTCGAGATCGCCGCCGGAAGCGGTCACGAAGGCGACCGGAATGTTGGAGACGTCGAACTTGACGATGAAGGGCTGCAGAATGCCCGGCGGGAGGCTGTTCAAAATTTGGGTGATGCGCTGCATCACCTCCATCTGGCCCACATTGATGTCCGCACCCCAGTTGAACCAGATCTGCACCGCCCCGATGCCTTGCTTGGCGAACGACTCCACATGTTCAACGTTGGAGGCGGAACTGACGGCCTTCTCAATGGGATAGACGACGCTTTGCTCGATGTCCAGCGGAGGCGCGCCTTTGTAGATGACCCCGACAAAAGCGACCGGAACTTGAATGTTGGGAAAGAGATCGACCGGGAGTCGTTCCAGCGACGTGGCCCCCAAGATCACCATAGCGAGGGACAGCATCAGGATGCCGATGCGGTTGCGAAGTGCGAGCAGTGTCAGCCACATGATGGAGACGCGGGAGGTGAAACGTTAGATGTGAAACGACATGAGCACAGCGTCAACGGAGGAGGTCCCTTCGCGTGGTACCTGTTACGACTCACGTTTCACGGTGTCTATCTGCTGTGTTTGGACCGGGACGCCTTCGCTCACCAAATCCTTGCCGGAGACGATCAGTTGTTCGTCCCCTGTGAGTCCTTTCAGCACTTCGACACGATTGTCGGCGCGAGCGCCAAGTTCAACTGGAACCTGGTGGGCCTTCCCGTCCTTGACCACATAGACATACTGGGATTCTTCCAGTCGGCTCACCGCATCCAGTGGGATCTGAATTGCCTGGGGATGTCTCCCGACCAGGACTTCGACGCGGGCGAACATGCCGCCTTTCAGGCGATGGTCCTTGTTCGGCAGATCGACCTCCACGGTCATGGTGCGCGTGGCGCGATTCAAGGCTTGGACAATGCGGGTGACCCGGCCCTCGAAGACCTCGTTCGGATAGGCCTCGGCGCGGACGTCGGCGCGTTGTCCGACTTGCACGAGGGGGACGTCCTTCTCCACCACCTCGATCAATGTGCGGACGGTTTCGACGTCGTGTACGCTCAAGATGCCGCGCGAGACCGTCGAGGTGCTGGCGGTGGTGCCGCTCACATAGGCGCCGGGGTCGAGGTTGCGCTCGGCGATATAGCCGGCAAATGGGGCGCGGATGTACGAATAGGCGAGATTTGTCTCGGCCTGTGCCAGGGCGACCGTCATCTGTTGCACCTGGGCGCGGAGAGAATCCTGTAAGGCCACGGCGGCATCACGGTTCACGAGGGCCGTGTCCAGATCCTGTTGGGACACGAACTGGTCCTTGATCAGCGCCTGCATGCGGTCGAGCGTGAGCGTGGCATTCCGCACGCCGGCGTCCTGCTGGACCACCTTTGCTTGCGCGGAGAGCAGGTTGGCCTTGGCCTGATTGACGGCATGCACATAGTCGGTGTGATCGATTTCGACCAGCAGCTGATTGGCCTTCACCAGATCGCCCTTATCGACATAGATCTTGGCAATGTACCCGTCCACGCGTGAGAAGATGTTCACGAGCTGGTTCGGGATCAAATCGGCGGTGTAGGTCAACCGCACGTCGAGATCCTGTTTGATGGGCGTCATGGTGCCCACGGTGAGGATCCGGTTCTTGCGCGGGTCGGTCTTGGCGCCGCTCGTGAGGCGAAACACGACCAAGGCCGCCACAGCGACAAAGACGATCAGCCCGAGGGTGACGATGGGATGTCGTGTGATCGGATTACCGGACACGGGTCAGGCCTCGCTTTTTGGCTGCCGCGGGACGTTGCAAACCTTTCAAGAACAATTCCACGTAAGTGCGCACGATGTCCTTGTGCGGGCAATGCAACGGAACCTCGAATATCTCATGCAGCAGACGGTGGTGGACCACCATGCCGATGAAGGCGCGGGCCGCCAACAGGGGATCGATGCGACGGAAGGCGCCTTCGTCGATCCTGGTCCGAATATATCCGGCCAGATAGTCGTAAAACACCCGGTGTTGTTTGCCGAAAAACATATCCGCCAGCTCGTGGCCTTCCAAGGCGCTGAAGAGCAACAATCGCAGCATCGTCGGATCGGCTCCCGGGCGAATCCGGTACCCGGCGATGAGCGTAAAGACACGATGGTCGTCACGTGTGCGGGCCACTGCCTCGACGGCGTTGAGCAACTCGCTGAGAGGGGCCTTCTCGGCGAGGATCGCCGCATAGAGCGCGCGTTTGGTCGGGAAATACTTGAATACCAAGGCCTCACTCACACCGGCGGCTTTGGCGATTTCTTTCGTCGTGGTACCGTTGAAACCCTTGGCGGCGAAGAGACTGGCGGCGGAGGAAATCAGGCTGGCTTGACGGTCCCGGCCGGGCGTGCGGGCAAGGGCGGCGGCTGCTTTCATCGAATGGCCTGTCCGGTGAGTGAGTGGTTACTCACCGTCAAGCTATCATGCGAGCGTGAAACAAGACAAGAATCGCGCGCATTTCAGCCTCGACGGGAAGTCGCCGAGCGGCCGGAAACCGGTCAGAACGTTAGCCCGCATTATTCATTACCGCTTCCGCTCCAATCGCCGATCCGCTGCTGCAACCAGCCTTCGGCCGACGGGCTTTCCCCTTCGGTCCGGCCGCCTCACCGACTCGGCGGCGCGCACAAACGTGGCGCTCTTTCTTCATCGCGCCGTGCGCCCTCGACGTACTGCACGAGTACGCCTTGGGCCCTCACGGCTCCGCGCGCCGGTTTCGCGACGAACCGCCATGAATGATGCGGGTTAGGGGGAATTGCCTTCGTTCAACTTCACGCGAAAAGCTTCACTTTCGAAAAAGATCACGCCGAGGCCGGTACGCAGATCATACCGGAGGATGATTGCGCTGTCGGGCCCCTGCCAGTTGAAAAACTTCACGGCGCCGCCGGCCATCTGTCCGGGAGTCTGATCGATCGGCCCGAACTGTTGCTGCAAGAACGTCAGCAGGCGGTCATGGGTTTCTTTGCCGGTGTAGCGCACCATGACACGGGCGAATTTCCCATCGATGGTGCTGAACTTCATCGCGTCGACCGCCGCCGGTCCCAGGGTGTGTGGCGTCGTTTTGGGTTCGAAGGTTTGCACCCGGCCTGCGTCCTCGACCTTGACGAACCGGTCCGATTCGGCAACGGCCGCTCCCCAGGGGATGCCGTCGAATCCATTGGGGTCGTTTTGCATGGGGACGGCCAGCGCGGGAGCGGCGGACATCAACAGGCCGGCCGCCGCGAGGATCGTCATCAACCAATAGACATGGAGGCGCGTGGGTGGTCTGCGCATGTTCGATTAGTCCCCTGTGTTCGGAATCCGATCTTGAAACCGGGGAGCCAGGCTCCGGCTCTCGATGAAGATGAAACCTCGGTCCCGGTTGGCTTCATACGTCAGGCTGATCTCCGTGTCCGGTCCTCGCCAGGTATATTGCTGGTTCAGGCCTCGCATCATCTGTCCCGGGAGCCGCTCGATGGCGCCGTACGTCCGTTCGAGATACTGCAACACCTGCTTGTGGGTCTGGGCGCCACTATAGCGAATGGTGACCCGTGCGAACTGGGCATCCACGGTGGACAGCAGCACACTATCCACTGGGATATCGGCGTACGCAGGTGGGCGATCCTTGAATGTGTAATCGGTCGTATGGGTGTTCTCCTGCGCCACGATGAGGTCCGAGACGTCGCCGAGGGACATCCCCCAGCGGAGTTCACGGTAGCCGGACGGATCGTTCGCCATGGTGATGGCAAAGACGGGTCCGACGAGACCGAGGAGCAGCAGGCCGGGCAGCAGAACCCAGCGCCGGAAGGCGGGAGGCGACCATATCGAACAGGAAGTGCGCATGGCGATTGAGTAGGGCTATCGGCACGCTATCACGGTCGTTCTGGCGGCGGCAACCCGTGCGCGTCGTTCTTGTGAATGGGGGACCCCTTGGCTATAATGCGCCTCTTGTGTCGGGCTCGTCCCGGCAAGAGGAGCATGGTTCATGGTCGATAGTGACATCTTCGTGCAGGCGTTGGAACAGTTAGGGGTCAATTTCTTCACGGGCGTGCCCGATTCCCTCCTGGGCGGCATCATCGAAGAACTCCTCACCCGCAAACTCTACACGCCTGCTGTCAGGGAGGATGAAGCCGTCGCCATGGCCGCCGGTGCGTTTATGGCCGGAAAAATTCCGGCCGTGCTCATGCAGAACTCCGGGCTGGGCACCTCGCTCAACACGCTGGTGTCGCTCAATGTGATCTATCGGCAGCCGTGCATCTTGCTGGTCTCCTGGCGGGGGTTTGAGGGCAAAGACGCCCCGGAACATCTCGTGATGGGTGAGACCATGCCACAATTACTCGATACGATGAAAATTCCTCACCGGACTTTGTCGGAGCAGACGATGGCGGACGATCTCCGGTGGGTGGCTCAGACGTTTATGAAGCAGCGGGTTCCCGTGGCCCTCTTGATCAAGAAGGGCATCATCAAGGGGTTACACCCGTAGGAAACCATGCCGCGCATCTCGTGAAGCGCGACATGCTTCCCGCGAGGTGCGAGAGACGGACGACGAGGTCGATGCTGTGAGGCCAGAAGAAGGAACGATGCAGAGCCGGGCCCAGGCGATGGCGGCGCTGCTTGAATTGCTTACGGATCAACCGGTCATCATTTGCAACGGATTCCCCTCGCGGGAAGCTCAAAAACTTGCCGATCGGCCGACACATTTTTACATGATCGGCTCGATGGGCAATGCCGCGGCCATCGGTGTGGGCGTGGCACTCGCGAAACCCGGCAAGAAAGTCGTCGTCTTCGACGGCGACGGCAATGTGCTGATGGGCATGGGCACGTTGGCCACGGTGGGCGCCTTGCGGCCCAAGAACTTCGTTCATGTCGTGTTCGACAATGAAGTCTATGGCTCGACGGGCAATCAGCCGACCATTTCCAACGTCGTTCAATTGGAGAAGGTGGCGAAGGCGGCCGGGTATGTGGCGGTCGAGCGGGTGTTGGACCGGGAAGATCTCGTCTACGAATTCAGAGAGATGTTGAAGAATGATGGGCCGAGCATGCTGCTCGTCAAGGTGAACGAGTTCGTCGAGGATGCCGGACGGATTGCCCTGGAACCGCCGGCGATCACCGCGCGGTTCATGAAAGCCATTGAATAATTGCGGCGCACTGAACGTGCTGGGTGAGCCCGTCCTGCTCCGTTCCGATCAACAGCCTGAGGCATAACATGATACTTCTGAATCCAGGACCGGTAAATGTGAGCGAGCGGGTGCGGCAGGCCTTGTTGCGCCCGGACATCTGTCATCGGGAATCCGAGTTTTCCGACATGCTGCTTCGTATTCAACAGAAGCTGCTCACCGCCTTCGTGCCGGGCGCAGAGTCCGACTACGTGGCCGTGGTTTTGACCGGGTCCGGCACGGCGGCGGTGGAATCTGCCGTCATGTCCTGCCTGCCGCTAGGCAAGCGCATGTTGGTGCTCAACAACGGGGTCTACGGTGAACGCCTGTCAAACATGATCGGCTTGCAGCGGCTGGGTGTGTCCGAACTCAAGTCGGACTGGCACGTGCGGCCTGATCCTGAACGGCTCCGATTGGCCTTGCGTCAGCACCCCGAGGTCCACGCGGTGTCGATGGTCCATCACGAGACGACCACCGGGTTGATCAATCCCGTGAAAGACATTGCCGAAGTCGTGGACAGTCTCAACCGGGTATTCGTCCTCGATTCGGTCAGCGGTCTGGCGGGCGAAGCGATCGACATTGCCGGATCGCATATTTACATGGTGGCGGGAACGGCCGGGAAGTGCATTCAGGGGTTCCCCGGCGTCTCGTTTGTCCTGCTGCGTAAGGGATTTTTGGAGCGCATGCGCAAGTATCCCAAGCGGTCCTGGTATCTGACCCTGACACATTACGTCGATGACCAGGGACGGGGGATCGTGCCCTTCACGCCGGCCGTGCAGGTGTATTATGCCTTTGAAGAAGCGTTGGACGAGCTGTTGGAGGAGGGCGTTGCCAATCGGCTGCAGCGTTACAAGCGGGCGGCAGTCCGCATTCGGGAACGAATGGCCAAGTTGGGTGTGAAAACCTTGCTGTCGGCGGACTCGCTCTCGAATACGATCACCGCCTTTCATCTGCCCGCCGGCCTCAGCTACGCGTCCCTGCATGATCAGCTCAAGGCCCGCGGGTACGTGATCTATGCGGGGCAGGGGCAGCTCGAATCGAAGGTCTTCCGCGTCGCCAATATGGGGGCCCTCACCGAGGCTCAGATCGACGGCTTCCTGGGCGCGTTTGAGGAAGTCCTCTCCGGGGCCACGGCGCGCGCATGAAGGCGATCATTCTTGCGGCCGGAGTCGGCAAGCGCCTCTGGCCGGTGACCCAGCACAGGCCGAAATGTTTGATCGAGATCGGCGGGCAGACGTTGTTGTCCCGCTATCTCGAGTCCCTGGCCTCGGTCCGGGTCACACACGCGACCATCGTGGTCGGTTACAAACAGGAGATGATTCGGGCTGCTGTCGGTTCGCAGTGCCATGGCGTGGATCTTTCCTATCTGGTGAACGAAGAGTTTCACCGTGGAAGTATTTCGTCCCTATGGATCGCCAGGCAGGCGCTCACCGACGACGCCGTCATCATGGATGCGGACGTGTTGTTTCATCGGGAAATCCTTCGGCGGCTGGTATCCTCGTCGTACGAAAATTGCCTGCTGATGGACGATACGGTGAAGCAAACGGGCGAAGAATGTATGGTCGTCGTACAGGGTGACCGCGTGATTGCGCTGAGTAAGAAGATGCCCGATCGGTACGATCTTGCCGGTGAAGGGGTGGGGTTTCTCCGGGTGCGTCGCGCGGATGCTCCCCACGTGATCGCGTCTCTCAAGGGGTACGTCGATCAGGGGCGATGGGATATGGAGTACGAAGACGGGTTGTTGCAATATTTTCGTGATGTCAAAGTCGGGCATGAAAAAATCGGCGGGTTGCCCTGGACGGAAATCGATTTCCCCGAAGATATCACGAAGGCGGAGCGAGACGTCCTCCCGCGGCTGTAAGTCGTGGCTCGCCGCATGTGAATCGTGGCGCGTATTTCGTAAGATATCCGGAGACGAATGAGAAAAGGCGAACGACGAGTCGGACAATGAGTGAACGTACGCTACAACATGGCGCCGAACTCCAGGGATTGAGCACGGCGATCCTCTTGCCAGGGGCAGGCTTGTTCGGCGATCGCCCAGGTCGCGGCCTGGCCGACGTCGGACCCCTGACTCATATCGGCGGCCTGAGTCTGTTTCAGCGGACCGTGCTCACCTTGCAACGTGGAGGCATTCGCCAGTTGATTGTGCTGGCCGGCCCCGATGAAGAGTTGCTGAAGCAGGCCTTGGCGCGCGGGGCACGCGTGACGATTCCGGTCCGATGGATGCCGGTGCGTGAGTTCCCGCTGGATGACCCGCGGACCTGGGAATCGCTGGCCACCGAGGTGCGCGGGTTCTGTCTTATTGCCGGGGTGCAGGCGGTGTTTTCGAAGCAACTGATCGAGCACCTTCGGCAAACGGTGCGAGACGGGGAGGCGCTCGTGGTGACGAGGGCCGGAGGTCCGGACGAGTCCTCGTCTGGGCGTCGCAATCCGGTCGTTGCGTTGCGAGAGGGGCGGCTGGTCTCGTTTCACAATCAGCCGAGCCGGGAACATCACCAAGTGGCGGCGGATCTTGTGGTCGTCCCGGCCAGCATTTTGAATCCACCGGCAGGAGCCGGGACGGGGACGGCCAAGAGCAGCGCCGAGCCATCGGGTGCCGTTCCCATGCGTCGTTGGCTGGAACAGGCGGCGGTGGAAGGGCGTGTGCGGGTGGTGGCGGCTGCGGCTCATGCGGGTCTGTGGTACCGGGACGTATGGGATCATACCAGCGCCGGATTGGCGGAGCGGACCCTCTTCCGTTCGTTGAAGGGAGAGGCCGAGGGATTCGTCGATCGCTATTTCAATCGGACCTTCTCGCGGCTGTTGACCAGACTGTTTTTGCGGATGAAATGTTCGCCCAACGTGATCACCATGGTGGCGACGGCGGTCGGGATTCTGTCTGCGGTGGGGTTTGGTTTAGGGACGTACTCGGCCGGGATCGTGGCCGCGTTGCTCTTTCAATTGGCGGCGGTCATCGATTGTTGCGATGGTGAGGTGGCTCGGCTCACGTTTACCGAATCGCCGTTCGGTGCCTGGCTGGATATCGCCATGGACAACGTGGTGCATATCGCCATCTTTGCCGGGATCGCCTGCGGTGCCTATCTCCGGCAGGCCGGTGCCGAAGGCGCCTGGGTTCCGTTGGCGTTGGGCGGCGCAGCGGTGTTCGGCAATATCATGTCTTTCTGGCTGGTCACGAAGGCGCAAAAAATCGGCGCCACGCGTGGCTGGAATACGCCCAAGCAGGCGGCCTGGTCCGACTTCATTCTGAAAAACGTGGCGAGTCGCGATTTTTCCGTGGTGGTCTTCCTCTTTGCGCTGCTGGACAAGCTGGACTGGTTTCTGTGGATGGCCGCGCTCGGCTCAACCGTCTTCTGGTTGATGATGGTCTGGGTGATCCGACCCTCGGCACGGGCCCGTGCTTAAGGCGGCCCTCCTTCTTCTCGGGGCCCTGACACTCTCGGCACTGGTCTGGCACATCGGCATCGAGCGTATCTATGATGCGGTGGCGCAGCTCGGTCCTGCCGCGATGCTGGTGATTCTCCTCCCCTCTCTGCTCATGTACATTCTGGACGCCTACGGATGGCTGGTCACGCTCGGCGCGTGGGCGAAAGACGTGCCTTTCTGGCGAGTGCTGGCGATTCGAACCGCCGGAGAAGTGGTGAACATGACCACTCCCACGGCCTACGTGGGTGGAGAACCGCTCAAAGCGTTTTTGCTCAAACGACAGGGTGTACCGATCGTGGAGGGGTTGGCGTCGGTGGTGACGGCCAAGACCACGATGACGATCGCCCAGATTCTCTTCATCCTGGCCGGGATCGGGTTGGGGTTTTGGTTGTTAGGCGCCGGCGGATCGGCCGGCCAGACCATCACGGCAGGGTTGGTGAGTGTGGGGTTGCTCGTGTTCGGCATCGGTGCCTTTGTCATCGTGCAACGGCAAGGCATGTTTGCCTGGATGTTGAACCTTCTTCGACGCATCGGCCTGCGACTGCAGTATTTGGAGTCGCGAGAGCAGAAACTCCTTGAACTCGATCGCACGATTGCCCACTTCTACGCGCACCGGCGAACGGCCTTCTTGGTATCGACCGGCCTCTTTCTTCTCGGATGGCTGGCCGAGGCGTTGGAAGTGTTCGTCATGATTGTGTGCTTGGGACAACCCATTACAGTGTTGTCGGCCATTGCGATCGGCGCGCTGTCGGTGTTTATCAAGGGCGGCACGTTTTTCATCCCCGGCAGCCTGGGCGCGCAAGACGCCGGCAATCTGTTCCTGTTGACCGCCTTCGGGTATGGCGATGTCACGGGTATCACCTTCGCGCTGCTGCGAAGATTCCGTGAACTGGTATGGATCGGGATCGGGTTGGCGTGTTTAGTAGTGGTCGGGAAAGGACAGAATGATACGCTTGAAGACCCCGCCGCCCAGCGATAGCGCTCCCTTCACTCTAGCAGGATGCGGAAAAAGTCCGCCAGCGGCGTTCTCGCATCGCTCAGACGCTCACCGTACGGCAGAGAGTACGATTCGCCTCTTCGCTCGCTGCGGCCTTGCTGGACGGCCTTTTTGCGCATCCTGCGACCGATTCTGATACCAACACGCCACATGAACTGATCGCGGCGTATGACGCAACAATCGAGTTTTTCCGCAGCCTGCTAGAGATGAGTCGCCAGGTGAGTCCAATCTGCCTTTCTGACGAAGTGCAATGGCTCTCTCTTTCGTAATGACTCTTGTACCTCCTACACCTGGAGGGCTTATTGAATGGCCTCGTCCCACTCTTGTCCAAAATAAGTTCTTAAAATGCCGGGGGTCTGTGAGTAGGATAGGCTGTTCCGCCACATCCATTCACGGCGTATCCGCGCCGTGTTACTCACACGCCGGAGGTGTCATATGGTCGCCGTCGCGAGTTGTTTGCGCAAATCTTAGCTTTGATTGATCGTGCGGCCTTTGCTCGTGCGATCCAGTACCTGCTGGGCTCTAGAGCGTTTTTGGTTTATGTCTTTACATAGCCTGAAGACGCGAAGTAGCGCGTGCATTCAGCGGGTGTGAAGCGGTCGAGCAGCATGCCGATCTCAGCCCAGAGCGCATCCACGGTTCGAGGGGCGGCTTTGCGGAGCAGCGCGTTGAGTTTGGCAAACAGTTTTTCAATGGGATTGAGATCGGGGGAATACGGCGGGAGATAGCGAATGTGTGCCCCCACCGCCTCAAGCGCCTCTTTGACGCCCGCCACTTTGTGACTGCGTAAGTTGTCGGCGATGACGATATCGCCGGGGTGGAGCGTCGGGCATAAGAACTCCTGGACATATTTGAGGAACAGGGTGCCGGTCATGGCCCCATCCGCCACCATCGGAGCGGAGATGTCATCATGACGCAGCCCGGCAACGAAGGTGGTGGTATGCCCATGTCCGTGCGGGACAGAGGCGACGCACCGTTCACCACGCGGGGCGCGTCCGTAGCGCCGTGCCATGTTCGTCGAAGCCCCTGTTTCATCCAGAAAGACCAGCTTCGTGATGTCCAGAGCGGGTTGGGCTGCCTGCCACTCACGCCGTGCGGCGTGCACGTCGGCGCGATCTTGCTCGCTGGCGTGTAGGGGTTTTTTTACGTGTGAGCTTCCATTTGTCGAGTTGATGCCACAAGGCGGGGACCTTCATCGCAATCCCGTGTGCCGCTAATCGGGCACACATCTCCGCAAGGGTCAGATCACCTGTTTCCTTCAACCACGCCCGCAGTGTCGGCTCCATCCCGACCAATCGGGACTGCCGATGGCCTCCAATTGGGAGACTGCTCCGCTGCCCCGTCTGCGTGAGCCGGTTCCGCACCTGATACACCCAGACCCGACTGACTTCAAATCGGGCGGCAATGGCTGTCGGACGCTCCCCACGTTCCAATGCTCTCAACACACGGTCCCGTAGATCCTGCGAATAGGCATCCATCCTGTTGCCTCCATCAAGAAACCAATGGAGGGCATTCTACAGAGTGTATGCACTTAAATCAAAAATTCTCTAGTGACCGACGGGGATACTAACGACGTGCGCATCGCCCACCAACTCACATTTCCACCAGGCACCATAGTGGCGATGGATCGGGGGTATCTCGACTATGTCCTATATCATCGCTGGACGCTCGCCGAGGTGGGGTTTGTGACGCGTCCACGGACGAACATGCTGCACGAAGTCCTGGAGCGGCGGCCAGTTCCCATGCGAGGCCCGATGGTGGCCGATGAGGTGATTCGCCTCACCGGCCTGCAGGCCGCTGTCCCGTCCCTTTGCGGCAGGTGACCATCTGGGACGAGACGCAGCAGAGACGGCTCACCTTCCTGACGAACCTCATGCATCTGGCCGCCAGTACGATTGCCGCCATCTATAAGGAGCGCTGGCAGATCGAACTCCTCTTCAAAGCTTTGAAGCAACACCTCAAGATCAAGACGTTTGTCGGCACCAGTGAGAACGCCGTGCAGGTCCAGATCTGGATTGCGTTGATTGCCATGGTGCTGTTGAAATATCTCCGGCTCAAGTCCACCTGGCCCTGGAGTCTCTCGAACCTCGCGGCCTTGCTCCGCTTCAATCTGTTGACGTATCGAGACCTGTGGACGTGGCTCAATGCGCCCTTTAAGCATCCGCGATCACTCCGATGCCCTTGCAAACAGGGCTTTTTGCCGCATAATCTTGGACAGCACCCAGACCAGACAACCTCCTTCGAGAACAGGCGCCGAAGTCGTCTCAAACGCAGCATTCATGCAGGAGACACACAGAGGGGCGGATTATTTTGGACAGCAGTGGCCTCGTCCCCTCTATGCTTGCCTCAAGTCTCTCGACAGATGCCGCAGGCATGCAGGAGGGGAGAGTCAGCAGGGTGTGCCCCTTGATGACTCGCTCGAACATCAGTCGCGGGTCTAAGCCAGTAGGAGGATAATTCCGGTGAATCGTTTGCCATGGCCGTCGTAGTGATCGTTCCAGTTCACAACGGGGGCGAACGATTTCACGCGAATATGGATTCAATCAGGCGTGCCGAGCCTCCGCCAGATGAAGTCATCGTGATCGGCGATGGCGACACTGACGGATCCTCCCAGTTTGCAGAAGCAGCCGGTATAACCGTGTATCGCTTTCCTACGCCGAAAGGGCCTAGCCGCGCCAGAAACCTTGGCGCGTCGAAGGCGATGTCGGAACTGCTCTTGTCAGTCGATGTCGCTGGGACAGTTCCCGAAAATGTGATCGATCGGGTGAGAGACCTCTTTGCCCGAGATTCTGACGTTGCGGCAATGATCGGGTCGTATGATGATCAACCGGGGGAGTCGAAATTTTCTTTCTCAGTACCGGAAGTTGGTGCATTATTCTGTTCATCAGAACGGTCGCGAGGAGGCGTCCACGTTTTGGGGTACCTATGGTGTGGCGTGCGGAGTTCTTGGTGTACTGTTGCTGTCCCCCCTGGCAGCCGGTGTTTCTGGTTGAGACCGTTGTCATGGGGCTGATCCTGTTTATCCTCAACTATGGAGCACGATAATGCCAGCAGTTAATCCGCGAGACCAGAAGGTCGTGATCATCGGAGGGGGACCGGCGGGACTCACGGCGGCCTACCAGCTGTCGAAGGTCGGTGCGAAGTCCGTGGTCCTCGAGAAAGATGCGATCCTCGGCGGCATTTCCAGAACGGTGGAGTATAAAGGCTACCATTTTGACATCGGCGGCCACCGTTTTTTCACGAAGGTTTCCGTCGTGGACAAGATGTGGAGAGAGGTGCTTCCCGAGGGCGACTTCCTGCATTGCCAGCGGTTGTCCAGGATCTACTATAATAGAAATTTTTTCTTCTACCCCCTTAAGCCAGTCAATGCCTTGTTCGGGCTAGGAGTTTTCAACAGTCTGCTCATCCTGATGAGTTATGTCTGGGCGCAACTCTTTCCCCAGAAACCGGAGGATAATTTTGAGTCCTGGGTCTCCAATCGATTCGGCAAGCGGCTCTACAAAACCTTTTTCAAGACCTACACGGAAAAAGTCTGGGGCATGCCGGCTAACACGATTGCAGCTGATTGGGCGGCGCAGCGGATTAAAGGGTTGTCACTGCTGGTGGCCGTCAAAAATGCGCTGATCAAACAACAATCGACGGAGAAGGGGGCGGTCGTCAAGACCCTGATCGACGCGTTCGATTATCCCAAACGCGGCCCCGGGATGATGTGGGAAATCGTGGGAGAGTTAGTGAAAAAGGATGGCAGTCAGGTGCATCTCGGCGCCTCGGTTGACAGGATTCGTTGGGCAGGCAATCGAATTGATGGGATGGATGTCTCGATGCAGGGTCGAAATGAATCTCTGACAGGCACGCACTATATCAGCAGCATGCCGATCAGAGAACTGATTCATAAAATGAATCCGCCTGCACCCAAGGAAGTCATCGCCGCAGCTGACCGACTGAGGTACCGGGACTTTCTGACCGTCGCACTGATCGTGAATAAGAAGGACTTGTTTCCCGACAATTGGATCTATATTCACGACTCGCAGGTCAAGGTCGGACGGATTCAGAACTTCAAGAACTGGAGTCCCTATATGGTTCCGGACCAGAACAAGACCTGTTTGGGGTTGGAGTATTTTTGCTTCGAGGGGGATGGGTTATGGACGATGAGCGACAAGGACCTCATCGAACTTGGAATGCGCGAACTCGAATTGATCGGCATTGCGAAGGCGGAGGATGTCGAAGACGGGTCGATTGTGCGAATGCCGAAAGCCTATCCTGTGTACGATGCGGACTATCAAGAGGCTCTCACCTGTATCCGGGAATTTCTGGACGGCTTCCAAAACCTGCAAGTCGTAGGGCGAAACGGTATGCATCGGTACAACAATCAGGACCACTCGATGCTGACGGCCATGCTGGCAGTAGACAATATTCAAGGCGCAAGGCATGATCTATGGCAAGTGAACGCGGAGCAAGAGTACCACGAAGAAACGACCAGCCGCGAAGCCGACGCCAAGGTGCAACTTGGCCAGCTTGCGGCCACGCAGCCGCAAGTCCCGCAACCGATGACGCCGGCCGCCAGTCAGAGTCTCGTTCTGGCATTCGCCAAACTCGATAAGTTGGCCTTTGCGACCGCCCTGGGAACCGTCTCCGGTCTGATTGTGGCGATCGCTACCTTGTGGATAGCAGTCAAAGGCGGAGAGCGAGCCGGGCAGAATCTGCAAATGTTGGGACAGTTCTTCCAAGGATACACGGTGACGGTGTCGGGTGCGCTCGTCGGGTTTGCCTACAGCTTTACGTCCGTCTTCCTCTGGGGCTGGCTGTTTGCCTATCTCAGAAACTTCGCGTTGGGCTTCGTGATCTACCGCGCCAGACGAGAGGCCGAGCTGATGTCATTCAGACAATTCCTGGATCGCTATTGATCTATTTGATGCCAGAGGAGTATGACCATGCCGACCATGATGCAGCTCGAAGACGAGAAACTCTTTAGCGCGATCCTCCGTATCAATAGTAAAATGTTCGGGCTCATCTTGGGTCTCTTGATGGGATTGGCGATCTTCATTGCCACCAATTGGCTCGTCTTCAAAGGGGGATATACCGACGAAACCGGTCATTACATCGTCGGGCCGCATTTGCAGTTACTGAGTCAGTTTTTTATCGGCTATTCCGTCTCTTTCGTTGGCAGTTTCGTTGGATTTGCCTATGGGTTTGCTTGCGGGACCCTGGCGGGGGCTTCGATCGGCATCATTTACAATAAACTTGTTCAACTTAGAAACTCAGCCTCATGAGTGTTCCTATGAAATTCGGACTCATCGGCGCCGGATGTATCGGTCAGCTTCGGGCCAAAGCCTTGGCTCAGGTTGAAGGCTGTGTGTTGTCGGCGATTGTCGACGTCGATCCGGTGCGGGCACGAGCCATGGCGTCATCTTCAGACGTCAAGATATTCAAAGATGTTCAGGAGATGCTCCCGCAGGCAAATCTGGATGCCGTGATTGTGTCGACACCACCTCAGTTTCACGAGGATCTTGTCGTCAGTGCGTTCAAAGCCGGGAAACATGTCCTCTGCGAAAAACCGCTGGCGAATTCGGTGGAGGCTTGCAGGCGCATGGTCGACGCGGCACGGGCAAGCGGGAAGGTGCTTGCAACTGGGTTTAATCATCGCTACTTCCCGCAAATCCAATATCTCAAGCAAGCCATCGACACAGGGCTCATCGGAGAGTTGGACCATGTCCGAGCCTTTGCCGGGCACACGGGTCTCTCTGAATTTCGGAACTCGTGGGAATACGATATAAATGGTATCGGTGGTGGCGCTTTGATGGATGTCGGGATTCATATCATCGACCTCACGCGGTATGTGCTGGGTGAGGTGGATGAGGTCTACGGCTTCACGTCCAACCGTGTCTGGAATCTGGGCGCATCGGAGGACAATGGTATTGCCCTGTTGCGAAATCCCCAGGGAAAATATGCCGTGTTGCAGGCCACGTGGACGGAGTGGAAGGGCTATCGGTTCTATCTCGAAGCCTACGGCACTAAGGGCATGGTGCGCGCCTACTATGCACCCATGATGAATCTTCTGATCACACAGGACAAGCCGGGTGGACGCCGGAAGCGGACGGTTCGCTTCTATCCCATGACGATGCTCCGGGAGAAATTCATCGGGTGGCAATCGTCGGTCATTCAGATGTTCCGGCAGGAGTTCACAGATTTCGTCCGCCTGACTCGGGGGAAAGAGAGCGCGATTGCGGACGGCGTTGCCGGTCTTCGAGCGGTGGAAATTGCCAACGCCGTGTATCGCAGCAGTAAAGAACACATCGCGATTCGGTTGGCCGGGAATATCTAAATCTTGCTGTAGCCGTGGATGCACCATGACAACCGTTAACCCTAACCATGCAGAGTTCAAGACCCAAGACGCGGCAAGTTACAACCCAGTCGCGCAGAGCTTCGACCGGTTCGTGACTCAATTGTCTGCTCCGGTCGCTGCCCGTCTCGTCGCGCTTGCCGGGCTCGCGCCAGACAATCACGTTCTGGATGTCGGTGCAGGGACGGGAATAGTCGCGCTTCGTGCGGTTGCAGAGATGGGGCCATCGGGCAGGGTTGTCGGCATCGACTTGTCCGACGGCATGCTGGAGGTTGCCAGGCAGAACGCGCGAGGGCGAGGCCTCGCAGATCGTGTCGAATTTCGCAAGATGGATGCGGAGTCGCTGGACTGCAAGGATGGATCGTTCGACGCGGTAGTCTCCTTGTTCGCCTTGCGTCATTTTCCTCATCCTGAGACGGCCTTACAGGAAATGCATCGCGTGCTTCGTCCTGGAGGCCGGTTGGTGTTGGCTGTCGGGAGCGGCGCACCCTGGCTCTCTCTCGTGGGATTGGTCCATCGGCTGAAGCTCCTACCGCACGTTGTGCGCCGTTTTCAGGGTAAGCAACTCGTGGCATGCAAGTTTTTGGACGGGATGGTCGCGGCCTATGTCCCGTCCTCAGGCAAGAGCGAAGAGGCAGGTTGGACGCATGAACATACGCATATGCAGCAATCGGTACCGGCATTTATTCGAGCAGCCGGATTTCAGAATATTCGCTCGGAGTGGCAGGGGCAACAGTCCATCATCAATACGCCAGAAGAGTTTTGGGAGCTGCAAACAACGTTTTCTTCCCTGTCCAGAAAACGTCTCGCCACAGTGTCATCTGAGGTCGTTGCGCGTGTGCGGCAGGACTTTATGAACACCTGTCGCGAGGTCCTGTCTCGCGGCGGGGAATTGGTGTATCCAACTGGAGCGTTGCTGGTGTCCGGTCGCCGCGCATGACACGCCCTTAGGGCGTGATGACAATTGAATTGTAGCGATCATGCCAGCCAGATACAGGCACAAGCCAGACTGAGCATGGACATGAAGTTCTGCGAAAGCTTCTCGTATCGTGTGGCGGTGCGCCTGAACGGCTTGAGTCGGCAGAAGAAGCGTTCGACGAGGTTGCGGTCTTTATAAAGGTGACGATCATAGACACGCTGAGTCAGACGATGACTGCGTGGTGGATTCACCACCTGTGCGCCCTGGGTTTCAATGAGATCGACGAATGCATCGGCATCGTAGCCCTTGTCGGCGATGACGCATTGCGCCTCAATCCCCTTGATAAGGGCCGCCGCTTCGGTTATGTCGGCCGCTTGCCCGCCGGTCAGGCGTATGCGCACGGGATTGCCCAAGGCTTCGACAGTCGCATGAATTTTGGTGCTCAGGCCCCCCCGGCTGCGTCCGATGGCTTGATCGCTCATTTTGGGGGGACGCCGGTAGCGTGCTGGTGAACTCGCACGATGGTCGAGTCGACAAACAACTGCTCTAGATCGGCGTCACGCTTGAGTGCCTCGGCCATCCGCGCCCAAACCCCTTTCTTGCTCCAGCGGGAAAAGCGCATATACGCTGTGTGCCACGCTCCGAAGTGCTGGGGGCAGGTCGCGCCACGGCGAGCCCGTGCGGGCGATCCACAATGCTTCCATTGATCGTCGCGCAACATCTTTCGGTCTATTCTCGCAAACTCCCAAAAGCGAGAATGTATAGAACTTTGTCATTTGTGAGCAGCCCCTAGTAAATAAACGGAATCTCGGGCTGCAGAGAAGCGCTATGGCATTCATGAGCAAGAGGGTCATCCGGCAGCTCTGTATTGCGGCAATCAGCGGAGTGCTGACGGTAGGATTGTTCGTTGCCGTGGATTCGAAGGACGCGACCTTCCGCTGGAGCATGGCCACGGCATATGTCGGGTTGGCACTCATCGGGCTCTCGCTTATCATTGGTCCCATCAATGTTTTGCGTGGGTGCTCTAACCCGCTCAACACCAGTTTGCGTCGCGACGTCGGCATTTGGGGTGGCATTATAGGCCTCGTGCATACGGTCGTGGGCTTGCAGGTTCATATGGCAGGACGGTTCTGGCTCTATTTTCTCTACCCGCGTGAAGAGAGCCATCTCGTTCCCTTGCGATACGACCTCTTCGGTTTGGCAAATTATTCCGGTCTCGGAATTTCCCTCGTGCTGGCGCTCTTATTGGGTTTGTCGAACAACGCAGCATTGACCAAGCTCGGCTCTCACCGATGGAAAACGTTGCAACGATGGAATTACGCGGGATTTGCACTCTTGATCGTGCACGGGGCGGTCTATCAGCTGCTTGAAAAGAGAATGGCGGGATTTGTACTCGTATTTGCTGCGGCAATTCTTCTTGTGGGAGCGCTGCAAACTGCAGGCTATCGCAAAGTTCTTCAGCAGAAGAATCCTGGCGGGCAACCTTCCGTCATGAGTTCTGACAGGTAGTCATTTCATAGCGTTCAGTTTTTTGCTATCAAATTGAATCCGTTGCTCCGCATCGATCGAGGAATTGGACGGCGTGATGCTATGCGCGCGTGTCCGTTGTGATGAGTGTTATCAGGGCATGACTAGTGGCCTGTAACAGCAGATTATGTACTGAGCCTGCGGTTAAGATGGATGTTTTTAGGCTGCCCCCATCGCGCCAGAGCCGGATAAGGTAGTCTACAATCGTCTGTTACAGGCCACGGAGGAGGAAAGAATGAGAACACTTGTCGTCAACGCCTTCAGAATGGCTCAGCAGCGAACCGGGATAGGCCGCTATATCGAGTTCGTGGCACAGCAATGGAGCCGGATGAAGATCCCGTTCGATCGAGTGGTGTTGATGAGCCCGAAGAACATAGAGATGAGTGGATTCGATCGCGTCACTTCCGTTGAGGTCAAGGTGTTCGGGGGACAATATCCAGCCGCCATTTGGGAACAGGTATGTTTCCACAGAGCGGCAAAAGGTGCTGCGATATTGTTTTGCCCCTCCTACATCTGTCCCTTGTTGCATCGTGGGCGCATGGTGTTGGCAAATCATGGCTTCTATGAAGCCCTACCAGGCGAGTTTTCCTGGTTCACCCGCCTCCGTGCGACGACGCTGCAACGGTACAGTGCGAAGTGTGCCGAACGCGTGATCGCGAACTCTCTTGCCACAAAAGCCGATCTCGTGCGATTTTTTGGCATTCCACCGGAGAAGATCGACACGATTTATCCGGCCGCACACGATTACTACTTCCAACGCCACGATCCGGCGGCGATCAAAGAAGAAGTTATTCGTGCGCTGGGCAAAGAGGTTCCTTATGTTATTTTTGTCGGGAAGCTTGCGAAGAGGCGGCATGTTCCGAATCTCATCGAAGCCTTCGCCATCGTCCGCCGACAACATAACTTGCCCCACGCTCTGTTAATCGTCGGACCGAACACCACGAATGTCCCGATTGCTGAGATCGCGCAACAGCATGGGGTCGGGGATGCCGTGGTGTATCGCCCTTATGCGGAGCTTGAGCCGTTGGCACGGCTGTACGCCGGCGCGGATGTGTACGCCCTGCCCACCATCTACGAAGGGATCTCCTATACCATGTTCGAGGCTATGGCCAGCGGTGCCGCTGTGTTGACGGTGAAGCACCCGACATTGGAAGAGGGCGCAGGAGATGCGGCGCTGGCCATGCCGACTCCGTCAGTAGAAGATTTGGTCGAGGGACTTTCGACGTTCTTGCTGGATGGGGCAGTCCGTCGCAAGTATGCCGAACAGGGCCGTGAGCGGGCTAAGCGGTTTTCATGGGAGATGGTGGCACGGGAAACCATGCGTATCTTGGATCGTGTGGCGGACAAAGAGGATCGGAATGGATATTGCTAAACAGAAGAGGATGGCTAGATGGCCGACATGAGCCAGATAGATCGGATCGTTGATGCTTAAAATTCTTCTGGGAATCGGGGCCCCCCAGGCTCTTGCTGTACTGGTGAACGCTGCTCGAACGAAGGTTGCCGCGGTGTTGGTCGGCCCTGAAGGCATCGGAGTCATCAGCATCATCGATCAAACTATCCAGTTTGTGGCGAACCTCTGCACCCTAAATTTTTCCCGTTCGACGGTGAAGTTCCTTTCCAAAGCCCATAGCGAGGGAGGCGATGCCTTTTGTGATGGGTATGCCGTGGTTCTGAAAGCGTTACTTGTGCTCGGCACAGTCGGTGCGCTGGTGACAACAAGTCTAGTGCTGTTCAGAATCGATCTCCTCCCCGCCGTAATAGCACCGTATAAAATCTTGCTTCTGGTGGGGTTACTAGGTATTCCGGGGATGGCGTTGGCCTCATTTATCCCCAATGCACTAGCGGCGGCCCAGTATTCCTCCGGATCGGCGCGGTTGACCGCTTTGACGGGCCTCGTCATGGCATTGGCAAGCACATTCGGGCTCCTTGCAGGAGGGATTTTAGGTTTCTATGTCGCGACGGTGCTCATTGTAACGGTGTGGGCCATTGTGGTCGTCGAATATCTTCGTCGCGTGATGGGATGGTCGATTACTCAGTGCGCTGTTGGCATTGCGGCTGGTTTTCGCAGGCTAGGCAATGTCGTCTCTTTCAGCATTTTGTTCTATGCCGCAGCTTTCACCTATCAAGGAGCATTCTTAATCACACGGTATTCCGTACTTGAGAATCTTGGCGAGGCCGGGGCCGGGCTTCTGCATGCCGGTATGTCTGTTGCCCTTCTCATGAACATGGTTCTGATGCCGCTCACTGAATTATTTTTTACACCAAGAGTCACCCGGGTCGGACCAAAGGAAGAAAAGTTTCAAGTTGCCATGGAATTCCTGAAGCAACTGACCATGATCGTGACGATATTTTCGCTCCCTGCCATCCTCTTCCCTCACCTCGTGCTTGATCTGGCATTCTCCACGAAGTTTTTAGGCGCCGCGCAATATATGTTCGTGTTTATGCTGTGGCAAAGTTTCGCCCTGCTTTCCGGCGTCTGCCAAGCTCTCTTGATTGGACTGGACGACATGATCTCGTATACGGCCATCACATGCTCGGGGAACGTCCTGGCCGCCTGTTCCGCGGTGGTTCTTGTGCCGCATTATGGGGGCATCGGGGCGGCGGTCGGCTTCGTGATAGCGAGTTCGCTGGTGTTGCTCGGCACCTTTGTTAGGCTCAAGCTCTGGCACGGGTTTGCCTTGCCGAGGAATCTTGTCTTCCTGATGGGGTATAGCCTGTTGGTCACGCTGGTGCTCGGCAGCATCTTTCGGCATTACGGCGCGTGGCACGGTTCAACCCTACTGGCGAAAGCTGCAGCGGCGCTGGCCACCGTCATCGGCCTGTTGTTATTTTTGAGCAGGAATGACAAGCTCGCATTGGTGAGCTTCTTTCAAAAGGTGCGATCGGGCCCGTGGTAGCTCGCGGGGAGCGAATGCAGCATTCTCAATTTCCAGTGGAGGGTTCTGATGGTTTGGCTTGCGGTCATTCGGTTGGGGAGCATCGTGGACGCTGCACGCCTGACCCTGCTGCCGGAGTTCCGCAGGACATATCCCCATAGTTGATGAATATGCCATTCGTGAGTCAGCGACGAGTAGGTTAGTTGTCACAAAATCTGGCGGCGTAATCGACATAATGGGGTCTTGAACTATGACCCAGGCATCCACGGGGTCGAATGGTCACCAACAAATAACGCCTACGATCATCTGTGTCCATCGGATGGTCGATGCTGAGCTGCACGCCAGGAGAATTTCGCTTGAACAGTAATAACCGCTTCCAAGAAGTCGCGAAAAAGATTTCTGTCGTCCTGCTGAATGGTGTCTTGCTCGTGGCGATGCCGGCCTGTGCGTCGGTCAACCTCGGGCGCGATAGCATGCCAACAATGGTCGAAGTGACGATCTTCCCTCAGGAGCCTCGTCAGACGATGGAGGGATTTGGAGCATCAAGTCGAGTGTGGGACGATCCGCATGTAAGTAATGCGGGCTCCACTTCGGTGCCCGCTGCGGCACAGGAGAATGTCCTGACTCTCCTGTACACAGATTTAGGCCTCACGCGCATGCGACCGGTGTTGGACGGAGGGGTGGAACCGATCAACGACAATGTGGATCCGGCGGCCTTTGACTGGACAAAATTCCATTTTGAATGGAAACGGACCGATGCACATATTAGCCTCGTGGAGCAAGCTCGAGCAAAAGGGATGACGACATTCTTTGTTTCACCAGTTACGCTTGAGGCGTGGATGACGGAGGACAATCCCGATGAGTACGTCGAATGGGCCTTGGCGATCATGCTGAGGTGGCGCGATAGAGGAGTGGAATTACCGTATTTCTCGATCATCAATGAACCTGGGTATAAGCGCAGCGGGATTTGGTCGGCTGAATGGATGAGAACGGTTGTGAAGCGGTTGGGGGCCAGAATGCGGCAGGAAGGGTTTCGAACCATGTTGGTCATTCCGGACGATCTGAATCCCGCCGAAGCCTACAAACGAGCGTCCGTCGTGCTTCGTGACTCCAAAGCCCGCCGATACGTGGGCGCGCTGGCCTACCACTTGTACGATACCAAGGAGACCGAACTCGCGCACGACCTTGCGCACATGCGGAATCTCGCGGCCGAATACGGAATCCCCATCTGGATGACGGAGTTTAGCGTTCCCAACGACATGACTTTTTCCGGTGCCATGGAGTGGATGAAAATCATCCATAAGCTCGTGGCAACGTACGATGTCAGCGCTGTGGATTATATGTGGGGATTCTTCGGAGCTTGGGAAAGGAACCACACAATCCTGAGCATCGAGTTTTTAGACGGGAAATACGTGCAACACCATGTCGGACCGCTCTACTATTTGACAGGGCAGTTCTCGAAATTCGTGCGTCCGGGACAGGTTCGAGTCGAAACGCATTCATCGAGCCAAGATCTGTTGGTGACGGCATACAAGTCAGGGGCACAGTCGGTGATCGTGGCGATCAATGCCGGTCAGGAGGACCGCCGCGTAAATGTGACGGTCACAGACGCCGTGGCGCCGCTTCATTTCTCGGCGATCCGGACCACCGTCCGGGAATTCTGGAGCGAATTAGAACCGATCGCATCGGATACATCCACCTTCAATGTCGCACTGCCTGCACAGAGCGTCACCACATATCGCGGTGGATCAATTGATTCGGCCGGTACCCTCTCCGGTGTCGGCATAAAGAAGAGCGCACAATGATTCGTCTTGCCGTCATCGGGTTGGGAGCGGTCACGAGAAATATTCATCTCCCGGCCTATCGCCGGCTCAAGGGTCGCGTGACTCTCGTCGCCGGTTGTGATGTGGATCTTGCGACGAGGGCGGCGATGGAAAAGACCGGTCTTTTCAAAAGGATCTACGACAGCCACGAGGAGATGCTTGACAAGGCGAAGCCCGATGTTGTGAGTATTTGTACTCCGCCGTTTTTGCATCACCAGCAATGCCTCGATGCGCTTGAGCGTGACTGTCATGTCTTCTGCGAGAAGCCACTGGCGGAAAGTTTGGCGCATGCCGACGAGATTATTCTCGCATCGTCGCGATGCATGCGGTCGGTCGTGGTCAACAGTCAATTCCCGAATATGAACATATATACGGCCGCCAAGAAACAGATCGGCTCTCCGGAGTTTGGGCGGCTGCTCTTCTTGCATGCCTGGCAAACCTTTCGGCCGACGGCCGATACGGAAGGGGGGTGGCGCGCGAACATGCAGCGTAGATTGTGTTTCGAGTTCGGCGTGCACGTCTTCGAGCTGATCCGACACTTTTTCGATGCGACGCCGTCCACGCTTTGGGCGCACATGCCACGACCAATTCGTGCATCCAACACCGAATCGCTCAATATCATCGCGATGGAATTTCCGGATGGACGGGCGGCATCCATTCTCTTGGATCGTGTGAGCAAGGGGCCTGAACGCTACTTGGAGATGAGACTCGACGGGGAGCATGCCGCCGTTCACACGTCAATAGGAGGGGAGCTGCGGTTTGAGGTCGGGCTTCACACGCGTCAGCGAAAACCGTTCATGGGACTGCATGTCGTGAAAGGTGGACAAGCGGTGTTGCAACAGGCTGAGCGGGCGACGGTGATAGGAACAGATGGCATGAATCCATTTGCCTCCGCGACCGCCGTCCATTTTGGCAATTTTCTTTCGGCGATTGAGGATGGCCGTGTTCCGTCCGGGACAGCGGAAGATCACAAGGCGACCCTTGCTTTGACTTTGGCTGCCTATGATGCGGCGGAGTCAAGGAAGGTCGTCGCCATTGCACCCTATCTATCCGGAGCTGCCACGCGAAAGGACCTTTCGTGAGGGACGCCGTTTCTTGGCAATGTTGCGTGCTCAGGTAATTATGGCAACTGGACCGATCGAAAGTCTTGCCATAGAGAACAGACGGCTTCGGGTCGGGATCGTCGGTGCTGGTCTTATGGGACAGTGGCATGCTTATGAGGCCAGGAAGGCACAGGGAAATCTCGTTGCCATTGCTGATTGCAATCTCGAAGCCGCCAGCCGGCTGGCGAGGACGTTTCAAGGCGTCGAGGCCTGTGTCGATATCGAGGAACTATTGAGCCGGACCTCCTGCGATCTTGTCCACATCTGCACCCCGATTGCCACGCATGAACAGATCGCCGGGACTGCGCTTGAAGCCGGCAAACACGTGCTGATCGAAAAGCCTGCGACGCCTGATGCCGAAGGAACACAACGGTTAATCCAGCTGGCGGCTCGCCGTGGGGTTCTTATTTGCCCGGTCCATCAATTTGTGTTTCAGCAGGGTGTGATGAAGGCTCGGCGGCTCCTTGATCGCATCGGGCATGTGCTGCACCTGGAAGCAATCTTTTGCACGGCAGGGGGCGTGGGACGCCAGGAGAGCGAACTCGACTCCGTCGTCGCCGAGATTCTGCCCCATCCGCTTTCCCTTGCACAGGTCTTTCTCCCGGGCGGAATGGTTCCGGACACCTGGATGCGTCTCCGTCCGCGCGTGGGAGAATTTCGAGCGATGGCAGAAGTGAGCGGCGTGACGGTGTCTGTGATGATCAGTCTTCAGGCTCGTCCCACCCAATGTACGTTGAAGATCTTTGGCGCCGCTGGAACCATTCATCTCGACCTCTTTCATGGGTATGCGTTCATCGAGCCGGGGGCTGTGTCGAAAGAAAGAAAAATTCTGCGGCCTTTTGATTTGGCTGCCAGGAGATTGGCTGCGGCATCGATCAACCTGGCCAAGAGGGCCCTCTCCAGGGAGCGAGCCTATCCTGGCCTCACGCGGCTGGTTGCCGAATTTTATGCAGCCATACGGACCGGGCAGTGCGCCCCCTTTACCACTGAGGCGATGCTGAATATCGCTCGGGTTCGAGACATCCTGGTGGAGGGTATGAGCCGTGACGGTTACACAGCCGTGAGTCATTCATAATGGCCACATCGCCGGGTGCGAGCGCACAGGATCTTCCTGAACTTTCGGTCGTGATAGGGTCTCATAATGCCAGGACCAGTGTGGCTGCATGTCTTGGTGCGTTGCAGAAGCAACGCAACGGGTGCCGCGCAGAAATCATTGTGGTGGATAATTCGACGGATGGAACAGCCGCCATTGTCGCGGCGCAGTTTCCCGACGTAGCGCTCATGTGTACTTCCCCTGAGCAGTGGATTCCTGAGTTATGGGAAGCCGGCATCAGAGCGAGCCGGGGTTCTATCGTAGCCCTGACCACAGCTCATTGTGTCCCCGATGACGATTGGATGAAGGAAGTCCTCGCAGCGCACCATGGCAGCGCCTATGTCGGAATCGGAGGAGCCATTGAGAACGATGCGTCGGCAAGTATCACCGATTGGGCGGTTTACCTGTGCCGGTATGCGAGGTACATGAGACCCTTTGCTCCCTATGTCATTCGCGACATTCCTGCGGATAATGCGTCCTATAAACGATGGGCGTTGGATAGTTGTACGGATGTGCGCGCCCGAGGATTTTGGGAGCCCGACATCCATGCCAAGCTTACGGCGGAGGGCTATCAATTGTTCATGACGCCACGGATTGGCGTACGCCATCTACGATCGTTTACGTTCATTAAGTTCATGCGACAGCGATTTTGGCATGGCCGGCAATTCGGTTCATCCCGTGCCATGCGACTGTCCACCGCAGTCCGACTGGCCCACATTGTCGCGGCACCACTCGTCCCGTTCCTCATGCTGACACGAATCGCTTGCCAAGTATTTCGCAGGCGGCAGCACATCACGCACTTGCTTCTTGCGACACCCGTACTTCTGCTGTTCCTTGCGAGTTGGACGACCGGTCAAGTTATAGGGTACCTGGCGCCCACAGGCCATCAGGCATGATCGGCCAGGAGTCCCTGAAAAACCCTCGACTCTCTGTCATTGTGGCCTGTACACATTCCCGGCTAGATCTCGAGCTTGTCCTCTCGTCTCTCCGCGGCCAGGAAGGGGCGGACGGTCTCGAAATCATTGTCGTGGATAGTTCTGGCGATGAGGCAGCAAACCAATCAATAGTTCAGGACGAGGGAGTGCTGACGCTTCGATTTCCACGGGGGACTCCACTTCCCGCCCTCTGGGGCGCCGGGATCAGACAGTCTCGTGGCGCGATTATCGCCGTCACTGATGCCTGCTCCGTCCCGGATAGACGGTGGGTCTTGTCCACCCAGGCTGCTCACGAGTCGTCGGATCTGATCGTCGGTGGTGCGGTTGACCCGATGCCCCAGCGAAGTCTGGTCGATTGGGCTGCCTACTTTTGCGAGTATGGGCAGTTCATGTTGCCTCTCACAGGGGGGGATGTTTCAGAACTTCCTGGCAATAACATTGCGTTCAAGCGAGCGGCGTTAGACAAGGGAACACAATTCGTCGAGCAGAGGTTCTGGAAGACCTATTGGTGTCGGGCGCTACAGCAGGAAGGGGTTCAGCTTCGGTCGGTGCCTTCTATGGTGGTCTATGATAGGAAGTCCTATCGGCTGCTCCCATTTCTGGTCAGACGATATCATCACGGCCGCTGTTTCGCCGGTATGAGGATTACGCAGGTGCCGCCGGTCATACGCGTCCTGTATGCGCTCGGGACTCCGCTATTGCCTGTTCTGTTCATGAGGAGGATTGCTGGGCCGATCATGCAGAAGCGACGCTATCTTCCGCAGTTTATGTGTTCATTGCCCGTTTCGATCTTGGCAGTCGTCAGTTGGTCGTGGGGTGAGTTCTGCGGGTATCTGGCAGGGCCAGGACGGAGTTGTGAGTTCATTCAATAACATCATCACCACCGGAGTAGCGGCGAACCATGGGTAATCGATCAATCTCTGTCGTTATCGCTTGCGTCAATAGGCTGCCGTCGATTCATGATTGTTTGATCGCCCTGGAACGAGAACGGAAGAACTTTCAGGTGGAGATCCTGGTGCTCTGCTGTTGCCAGGATGGCACGGCCGCGCACGTTGCCAAGCACTTTCCAGATGTCACACTGGTCCATTTCCCAAGACGGTTGGGCATTCCGGAATTGCGAGCGATCGGGATGGAACGCGCGACGGGGGAGATTATCTCGATCATCGAAGACCATTGCATTGTTCAGAACGGATGGTTTCGTGAGATTCTCGCGGCGCATGACAAGGGGTACCAGGTGGTCGGCGGGACGGTGGTCAACGGCAGCGTCGAGCGCCTGATCGATTGGGCCGTGTTTCTCTGCGAGTATAGCGGGGTCATGCCGCCCATTCCCGACGGAGAAGTGTCAGGTGTTACCGGAAACAACGTGTCGTATCGCAAGGCGATCCTCGATCGTGTCGACGAATCGGTGAAGAAGGAATGCTGGGAGTTCTTTCTGCATCAGGAGCTCAGCAAGAAGGGGGTTACGTTTCTCTCCGCGTCTTCGATCATTGTCAGCCATAAGAAAGAATTTGGATTCTGGTACTTTATGGCCCAGCGCTATTACTATTCCCGATCGTTCGCCGGCATGCGTCGGAAACGCACGTCGCTTCCGGGCAGGCTTTTGTACTGCTGCGCCTCGCCGTTGCTTCCGGGGCTCATGCTCTGGAGAATGACACGCCAGGTGCTGAACAAACAGCAGCATGTCGGCGCTTTCGTTTGGTCGCTGCCGTTGCAGGCGGCGTTCATGGTGAGCTATGCGGCGGGGGAATTTGTAGGGTATCTCTTGGGCTCTGGTGACAGCCTCCTGAAGGTCGAATGAACAACGCACCGGCTGTAGGCATAGAGTTGTCCGTTGTCCTGGCGGCCGCTCATTCGCGAGCCGGTCTGGAGGCCTGCCTGACATCATTGAAAGACCAGGTTAGCGGTGGAGAGATCGATGTCATTGTGGCATGTAACTGTTGCGAGGGTGCCGGTCGTTCGATCGAAGAGGCTTTTCCATTTGTCCGATTGATCGAGGCACCTCCCGGTACCACCGTGCCGGAATTGCGCACGTTGGGAATCCAGGCAGCCACAGGGAGGATCGTGGCCCTGCTTGAGGACAACAGCATTGTGGCGCCGACCTGGTGTCGCGCAATTAGAAGGGCTCATGCTGCCCCCCAAGAGATCGTCGGCGGAGCTGTGGAACGAGACGGCACGCATCGGGCCGTCGATTGGGCCGTGTATTTCTATGAGTATGGGAAATACATGCTTCCCTGCGTAGAAGGCGTGAGCGCAACGCTGTCCGGGAACAACGTCTCTTACAAGCGGACATTGTTACAGGAAATCCAGGATGAGTTTCGTAACGGGTTTTTTGAAGCCTTCCTTCATGAGCGACTACGCAGGCAGGGCAGCACCCTCTATATGGCTCCCGATGCCGTGGTGTATCACACCCTGCGCTATCGAGTCGGTAAAGTCCTCGTGCAGACCTTTCACCATGGCCGCCACTATGCGGGGAGACGGGTCGCTGCCGCCTCGCGCCTCACGCGGCTTGGCTACGCAGCCGGCTCGACGCTTCTTCCCGTGATCCTCCCGCTACGCATTGCACAGTTGGTGCTGCACCGGCGGCGGCATCTCCGGGAGCTGACGGTCGCCATGCCGTACCTGGTTCTGTTTATGACGAGTTGGGCCTGTGGAGAGCTTATGGGATACCTTTGTGGAGAAGGGGAGAGTGTGCGGCGATGGGCATAGCGGCATCTGGATCGTCAGGCGTGGGTCCGAGCACAAGAAAACCGCGCATCGGCGTGGATGCCTGCTGCTGGTCGAATCGCCGGGGGTTCGGACGTTTCACCAGAGAATTGCTGACGACGCTGGTCGCGACTGACCGGGAGCACGAGTACATCTTCTTTGCGGATGGGGACACGGCGCGAGCGAGCGAGTTTCCTCCAGGGGTCACAGTCGTGGTGGCATCGACGGAGGTCTCCCCGACCGTCGCCGCCTCTGCCTCAGGGAGTCGCTCGCTCAAGGATTTATGGGCGCTGAGCCGCGTGGTCGCGCAGGAGCCGGTCGATCTGTTTTACTTTCCGGCTGTATACTCCTATTTCCCAATCCTGAACCGGTGCAAAGTGATTGTGACCATCCATGACATGATCGCCGACCACCATCCGGAGCGAGTCTTCCCCAATCGGAAATCGCGCTTGTTCTGGAAGCTCAAGCAACAGGCTGCACTCTGGCAATCGGACATGATTCTAACCGTTTCAAGCCATGCCAAGCAGCAGATCGTCGAGTATTGCCGGGTTCCTGCTACGCGAGTGGAGACGACGACAGAAGGCCCGAGCGATGTGTTCATTCGCCTGCCGAATCTGGAAGGGGCCACAGCGGTCTTACCGAAATATGGATTGAGATCCGGGGAACCGTTTCTAATCTATGTCGGGGGCATCAGCCCGCACAAAAATTTAGGGGTGCTGGTCGATGCGTTTCATCGGCTCATGGAAGACCCCCGTTTCGCAGATCACAAGCTCGTGTTGGTGGGGGATTACAAGGGCGATGTGTTTTTTTCCCATTATGCGGAATTGAAGGCGGACATCGAACAGCGAGGTCTCTCTGCCCGCGTGCTGTTTACAGGGTTTGTGCCCGACAGCGAACTCGCGGTGCTCTACAACCTCGCTCGGGCGTTGGTGCTGCCTTCTCTGGAAGAGGGATTCGGGCTTCCTGCGGTAGAAGCTATGGCCTGCGGAGCTCCGGTGATTGCCAGCGACCGGGGCTCTCTGCCGGAAGTGGTGGGGCAGGTCGGCTTGTTTTTTGATCCGAGTCGTCCGGATGTGCTGGTGACGCTTCTTCGCGACGTGCTGAGCAGCGAGTCGATCAGGGATCGTATGAGCCTGGCTGGGCTCGAACGGGCAAAGTTATTTACGTGGGAGCTGGCGGCACAGTCCACGGCAGCTCTCTTTGAACGGGTGCTCAATGAGGTTCGTTGATGGGGCCGTCGCTGCGGTTCTGCATGGTCACGACATTTTATCCCCCCTATAGTTTTGGCGGGGACGGCATGTTTGTGTATCGCTTCTCCAATCTGCTGGCGGAGCGAGGCCATTCCGTGGACGTGATTCATTGCCGCGATGCCTATTACGCGCAGCATGCCACAGAGCCGGTCGGCGAGTGGCCAAACCACCCTCGCATTACGTTGCACAGCCTCAAGAGCAAGGCCGGCATCCTGTCGCCGCTCCTGACCCAGCAATTGGGCATTCCCGGTTTGAAGGCCGGAAAGATCAAGCGGATTCTTACCGAGGGCCGGTTCGACGTGATCCATTACCATAATGTGTCGCTTGTCGGAGGGCCGAAAGTCCTCGAATATGGCTGTGCGATCAAGCTGTACACGACGCATGAGTATTGGTTGCTGTGTCCGACGCATGTGCTCTTTAAGTTCAACCAGGAGGCCTGCACGAAGCCGAGCTGCCTGATGTGCCAGTTGTCCTGTCGGAAGCCCCCGCAACTCTGGCGCTACACCGGCATAATGGATCGTGCGCTCAGGCAGCTCGACGCGGTGATCTCGCCCAGCCAATTTGCCGCCGATGCACACAGACATATGGGGCTGAATGTTGAGAAGACGGTGATACCGATGTTCGTTCCCAGCCGGCAGGCAGAACAAGAGCGCGGCGAATTCTTGCCCGCTTCCCTGCCGGATGGTCAGCTGCCATATTTCCTCTATGTCGGACGCTTGGAAAAGCTCAAGGGGCTGCAAGAGGTAATTCCATTTTTTGCACAGCAAGACCAGGCCGATCTTCTGGTGGCAGGGACCGGTCAATATGAGTCTGAGCTAAAACGCCTCGCCCAGGACAGTCCGCGCGTGACATTTCTTGGGGCCCTGCCATTCGAGCGGTTACGGCAACTATATGCCCATGCGGTCGCGGTGATCGTGCCGTCGCTCTGCTACGAGACCTTTGGCCAGGTGGTCGCGGAGGCCTTCTCGTTTAAGACGCCCGTGATTGCGAGAGACATTGGCGCGTTGTCGGAACTGGTGACAACGAGCGGGGGCGGGCTCCTTTACCGGAATGGCCATGAACTGGGCGATGCGATCGAGTCGCTGCGTACGAATCCTGAGCTGAAGGCAGAGCTGGGGAAACGAGGTCATGAGGCCTATCGGAAGCAGTGGACCGAAGAAGAGCATCTCGATCGGTATCTGGCGCTCATCAGTCGGATCGGCGAGCGGAAACGGGCCGAACATGCCATGGTATAAATTTTGCTTCACAACGCGAAATGCTTGATTCGCAAGCAAGGCGGTCAGCGCTCATGAGATATCGTTGGAAAAGCCTTCTGGTTAATCTCTCACTCCTTCTAGGCTCTCTGGCGTTAAGTCTGATCTTCTGCGAAGCGATTCTGCGATTGGTTGCCCAGAACGATTCACCGCTGTCCATGGACATCTATCAGCTCGATCCCTACGACCAGGTGTCGCTCAAGCCGAATGTCACCCGTCGGCATTTCACCCGCGAGTGGAATGTGACTGTCGCCATCAATTCCGAGGGACTCCGTGACCGGCCGAGTCCCGTGCCCGACACGCGAGGTCGCATCCTGGCACTCGGCGATTCGTTTGCGTTTGGCTGGGGCGTCGAATTGCCGGAGACTTATCTCTACCTTGCGGAAGAACAGTTGCGATCGGAGGCCATCCGCGTGATCAAGGCCGGTATTCCCGGCACCGGCACCACCGACCAACTACACTGGCTGCGTCAATACGGCGGAACCTATGCGCCGCGTCTCGTGATCGTATCGCTTTTCGTCGGCAACGACTTCACGGACGTCCAGATGGGTGGGTTCAAGAAACAGTTTACCATCAAGGACGGTTTGATGGTCAGGCGTTCGCTGGACGGCACCGAGCGTAGCTCGCCAGCTCGAGAAGCGATTGAAAAACTCAAGCGCACCTCCCTCCTGGCCCAGCGGTTGGCCCAGGTGCTGTGGTATTTGCAGAATACATTTGTTGCGCCGCAAAATCGCAGCAATCCTGGCCTCAACGCTGTCGACCGCTGGCTCTGGGAATTTGCCAAAGTCCACCTGCGCCAGCCGCCTCCCGAAACGGTTGAGGCCTTTGCCCGCACGCGGACTGCCTTGGACGACATCCATCAATGGTGTCGGCAAAACAACGCCGAAATGCTGCTGCTGGTCCAGCCGAGGAGCATGCAGATTTACGATTGGGAACTGGCGAAATGGAAGGAGGCTTACCGGATCAACGATGAGGCGCTGGACCTCGACAGGCCACAGCGCTTCCTCGCTGACTGGGCCGCCGAGAAACACGTGGCCATCCTGGATTTGTTGCCGGAGTTTCGTGCGTACCAGAAAAGCCATTCTGCCGAGCGATTGTATTTCTATCCGGACAGTCACATGAACCGGATCGGTAATCAGCTGACCGGCGTCCTGCTTGCGAAGTGGTTGAATGAATTTGGATTCCAGTGATGGTGAACATCTACTGCGCTCCATCGACGGGAGAGAGACCTGGGAGCCGAACCTCCGCCTTTCGAATGCGCCAGGCGATTCCCAGCACAGTTCTTTAATTGTCGCGGGGGGCTTGTCCACCTTGCATGGCACGATCGCGGGACCCCGGCAACAGTGAAATCAACTACCGCTGCTCAACCGACAGGGGTTCCACCTGGTCGCCGGAGGAGAATGTGTCGAGGAGTGACGGCTTCTCTTCGACGACGCTGCTGGCTTCAACGGCACACTATCGGCATATCATCTGGCTTTACGATCGAATTGGCCGATTCCAGGTTTAGTACGAATGGCGCGTATTTCGTTGCCAAGCCACGAGAGAAGATAGACACTTCGCGAGGTTTTCTACGGCGAACAGTCGAAGCCCATGAGGCTATGTCTCTACGGCTGAGGAGACTGCGGATCGTGGGAAGCAACGGTGCTTCTCCATTGATCAAAAGGGCCAGATGACTCCATACCGGCTTCCCATCCTCACCTACCATTCGCTGGATTCCAGCGGGTCTGTGATCTCGACTACTCCATCAATCTTTCGGCGGCAGATGGAGTGGCTGCATCAGCAGGGGTTTCAGACGCTGTCTCTGGCAGAGGCGGCGAGGCTGGTGCGAGATGGACAGCCCTTTCGTGAACGGACCTGCGTGGTGACGTTCGATGACGGCTATGAAACCGTGTATCGGGAAGCCTTTCCTGTTCTAGAAGAACTCGGTTTTACAGCAACAGTCTTTCTGATTACCGGATATTGCGGTAAACAGAATTCCTGGCCTGGTCATGTATCTCCGGTCGGTGAGCAGTTGTTGCTCTCCTGGACACAGATCGAGGAAATGGCGCGGCATCACATCGAGTTTGGCTCCCATACGGTGACGCATCCTGACTTGGCCTGCGTGACGCGTCATGAAGCGGCGCGGGAGATGCGAGAGTCGAAACAGACGATCCAGGAGCGATTGGGCGGGGACGTAGAGGTATTTGCCTATCCCTACGGGAAGTATGCCTCGTGGGTGGTCGATCTCGCGAAGGAGCATTTCACCGGGGCCTGTTCAACGATCTTAGGAAAAGTCACGTCAGAGGCGGATTCGGCTCTGCTTCCCAGGGTGGATATGTATTACCTCTCTTCGCAGTGGTTGATGGAATCGCTCGACACGAGAGGGATGGATCTGTACTTAGGCGTCCGGCGGGCGATGCGGGCGACCAAAGCATGGTTTGCGTGAAAGTATAGAAACAGGAGGTGAAAGTTATGTTGCAGGTTGAGGAGTTCTGTTGCCCAACGTGCAAGGGGGTACTTAGTTTTCAAGAAAGTGAGTATGCTTGCTCGGCATGTTCCAAGAAATACCCTGTCATCCTGGGCATTCCCGATTTTCGTGTGTTCCCTGATCCCTATATTGATTTTGAAGATGATCACAAGAAGGCCGGGCATTTAGCCGAGCAGTACCACAAGCTCGACTTTATGGGATTGGTCCGTCTCTATTGGAAGATGACGCCAGAAGTGTCGGAGGATCGCGCCGAACGATTCATTAGACGCACGGCCGCTTTAGTTGAAAAGGGGGCTGAATGTCTGAGCTTGATTGAGTCCTTAGCTGAGACCGAGAAGCTCCGCGGGTTTAATAGAGTACTGGAGATCGGGTGCGGAACCGGCGGATTTCTCGTGGCTGCAAAACGAAAATACGACCATGTAGTTGGCGCAGATATTGCGTTTCGTTGGCTGGTCGTGGCGAGGAAAAGGCTGGAAGAGCTCAAGATGAATGTACCTTTGGTCTGCTGCTGTGCCGAGTATCTTCCATTTCCGGGCACAAGATTTGACATCATCTTAGCCGAAGATGTGCTCGAGCATGTGAGAAGTCAAGAAAGCACTCTGGCGGAGTGTCGTCGCGTGATGACGAAGCAGGGAATGCTCTTCCTGGCAACTCCCAATCGTTTTAGTCTGACCCCGGAGCCTCATGTCCGTGTGTGGGGAGTGGGATTTTTACCAAGAAGGTGGATGAACGGCTACGTCAAGCTCGTGAAGGGGATTTCTTATGAAAATATCAAAGTCTTGTCATTCATGGAATTGAGAAGACTGTTGAATAAGTGCCTGTTTACCAACCATCGAATTCTGCTCCCGTCTATCTCCTGCGAAGAAGCCCAGTACTTTTCTCCTTTTCAGCGCATGCAGCTTGCCATCTACAATGTGGCCAAACAAATTCCTGTTCTACGGTTGATCCTGTATGTGGTCGGTCCGTATTTCAACGTTGTGGTGTTTTCCAGCAGAAAATAAGCAAGCCAAGACGGGGAGCGAGATGGGTAACAAGAATTTTCTGTCAGTCGTCGTCCCTGTATACAATGGCGGCTGGTGTCTGGGTCAATGTCTGGCAGGAATTCAGCGCTCGTCGTATCGTGAGTATGAGTTGATCGTCGTCGACAATGGATCAACGGACAATTCCGTTGCGATTGCGCAAGCGCACGGTGCTCTGGTGGCGCATTGTCCAGGTCCGAGTGGCCCCGGCGCGGCTCGTAACACAGGAGTGAAGTTGGCAACCGGACAGATTCTCTTGTTTGTGGACGCCGACGTGGTGGTGCATAACGATGTGCTCAATCGGGTGGTTGCAAGGTTTATCGAGGATACTGAACTGGCAGCGGTCTTCGGGTCATACGATGACAGCCCGCCGGCTAAGAATTTTCTCTCGCAATACAAAAATCTGCTGCATCATTATGTGCACCAGCAGGCGAATAACCGGGCCACCACGTTTTGGGGGGGATGTGGGGCTATCCGTAAAGATGTCTTTGTGAACGTCGGTGGGTTTGACCAAGAGAAATATCCCACGCCATCCATCGAGGATATTGAGCTGGGAGACCGCATGCATCGCCTGGGGTATCGGATCTGGCTGGACAAAGGTCTTCAGGCAACTCATTTGAAGGAGTGGCGGTGGAAGTCGCTCTTACGCGCGGAGATCCTGTATCGTGCCATTCCCTGGTCTCGGCTTATTCACGAGCGGCAGGGATTGGTCAACGACCTCAATTTAAAATTATCGCATCGAGCCAGTGCCGCAGTGGCAGGACTCTTCCTGGCGATGCTGCCCTTGACCCCGGTTTTTCCCCCGCTGGCCTACGGGTGTCTTTTTCTAGCAAGCATCTTTCTGCTTCTGAACCGTGACCTGTTTGTTTTTTTTCTCCGCCGAAGGGGTGTGTTGTTTTCGGCCGTGACAGTTCCGATGCACGGGTTCTATTACATCTACAGCGGCGTCACCTTTGTCTTGGTATGGTTGTCCTACGCCCTTCACCTCAGATGACCGGTGGAGGCACTGTGGTACAGGTGAGTCAGTAGTTCATGTGAGGGAGAAACGTTTGATCACGAGTATCCATCGATATGGTGAGTGGGGCATCGTGGCCCTTTGCGCGGGCGTCTACCTTGCTCTATCCATCACCGCCGGGCTACGGAAACACAGAAGAGCATCGCCGGACGATCACCAGCCAGAAGACTGGCATGTTTCTCTCTCGTGGATACAGCAGCCTGGTGACTTCTTAAGCGCATGCTCATTCTTTTTAACCTGGGTCAGTGCCAATGCGAATGCGCAAGGGGACCGATCGGCGGTCTCGCCGCTGGTCAAGGAAGCGTATCGAAATGGGATACCTGGCATCCTTGACGGAATTGTGTTCGTAGAGATCTAGCTGATCCCGCAAGGGCCGCGGCGGTGGTTGGTCGCTGCTTGTCCGCTGTGAGGCACTAAGTCAGTGCCTCATCCACTGGAAGATCAATGACAGGAAAACCTGACTGAGTCCAAATTGTGACGTTTCGCCAACTCCTACAGCGTGTTGCTCCAACCGATGCCCAGGCACCCTCTCGTTTCGAGAGCTGCATCCTGGTGCTATGGTATGTGACCTGTGCCAATGTCCTTGTCCTGTTCCTCATGCAGGGAGGCTACGATGTGCAAGTTGGCCCCATTCATGTCCACGCCACTTCTCTGAGAAACTGGCTTGCCCTCTGCTTTGCACTCACGTTAAGCAAAGCCTGGTTGGAGGAAAGACGGGGCGCCAGGTCGACTTTCGAAGGAATGCAGTCTCCGCTGCTGCTATTCCTAGGGGCGGTGACTGTGTATTACTCCAATGGGCATACCTTCGAAACGGGCGATACGTTCCCTGCACGTTTTCTCCCTGTAAGCCTCCTCACGGACCACGATTTCTATCTTGATGAGTGGGCCTCGACGATCCATCTATATGAGGATCAATACTTCGTACGGCTTGTCAATGGTCACCTGGTTTCAAGCTACCCACCGTGGGGAGCCATCCTTGCCCTGCCGGTGTATGTTATTCCGGTGCTCAAAGGAGCTGGCGCTGGGATGTTCGACCTGGAAAAACGAGCAGCTGTGCTCATCATGGCGTTGTCGGTGCTCATCTTGTTTCTCGCGTTACGCCGCGTGACGAGGCCGCGCGTAGCATGGTTTGTCGCGTTCGTCTATGCCTTCGGAACGAACTGCCTGAGTCTTAATAGTCAGGCCTTGTGGCAGCATGGGCCGAGCCAACTCTTTCTCTCGCTCACGCTGTACTGCTTGGTGAGGGGCGTGGAAACTCCGGTCTTTAGTGCGTGGGCGGGGCTTCCGCTTGGGGTTGCGGTTATGTGTCGCCCACTGAATCTTGTCATGGCCGTGCCAATCGTACTGTATATTGTGCATAAGCATCGTGGTCAGTGTATTGGTTTCATGATTGCCGGTGTTCCTCCTCTACTATTGTTTCTGTGGTACAACGCAGTGCACTTTGGCTCACCTCTTCAGACAGGATTTGGTGCGACCGTGGTCAGTCCCTCTTCCTTGGTCGGACACCATCTTTCCTGGTTCAACACACCCCTGTTTGAAGGGCTTGCAGGCGTGCTCTTTTCCCCAGCACGCGGGCTGTTCATCTACTCCCCGATTTTTCTTTGTGCGCTGGCTGGCATGGTGGTGGTCTGGAGAGAACCGGAACAGGTGCTTCTGAAGTATCTGAGCCTGGCGCCCCTTTTCTTGCTCGTTCCTGTGGCAATGCTTGGGAGCTGGTGGGGAGGGCTTTGCTATGGTCCAAGGCTTCTGGCGGATAGCACCCCGTTCCTCTGTTTCTTACTGGGCCCCGCCCTCGACCGAATTCACCAGAGGGTCTGGCTGAAGTATGTAGTGGTGGGGTTGGCGGGACTATCGCTCGGCATGCACGCTATTGGATTCGCTTATTCTGGCGATTGGAATTCGGACTTGATTGACTTTGACAGGCACCCCGAACGCGTCTGGTATTGGCGAGAAAGCCCTCCCGTCATTTTTGCCAAACAGCTCTGTACGCAGATGTGGCAGAAACTTGCAGCGCTGCTCTGACGAAGTGCCAGTTCAGGCGATGGCGTTCAACTCGCGCTGGGTGTTGCCCGACAAGTCCGTGCCCTTGGGCAAGTACTGGCGCAATAAGCCCTTGGTGTTCTCTTTGGTGCCGCGTTGCCACGGGCTATGCGGATCGGCCGGCCAGACCATCACGGCAGGGTTGGTGAGTGTGGGGTTGCTCGTGTTCGGCATCGGAGCCTTCGTGGTGGTGCAACGCCAGGGCATGTTCGGGTGGATCCTGAAGATGCTGCGGCGCCTCGGCCTGCGCATCCACTATTTGGAATCGCGTGAGCAACAACTGCTCGACTTGGATCGCACCATCGCCGGATTTTATGCGACGCAGCGCTTCGCCTTTCTCCTTTCGACCGGGCTGTTTCTCCTGGGATGGCTCGCGGAAGCGCTGGAAGTCTTCGTCATGATCCTCTGTCTGGGCCAACCGGTGACAGTGTTGTCGGCGCTGGCAATCGGAGCCCTCGCGGTGCTGATCAAAGGGGGCACCTTCTTCATCCCGGGTAGCTTAGGCGCGCAGGACGCCGGCAATCTCTTGCTGCTGACGGCTTTCGGATATGGAGATGTGACCGGAATCACCTTTGCCCTGTTGCGGCGCTTTCGGGAATTTGTCTGGATTGCCATTGGGTTGGCGTGCCTTGCCATGCTCCCAAAGGGCGAAGAGCCTCCAGTTCCTGCCCCCTGATCTGTATTCCGGCCGTCGTCCATTTCACACAAAAATACCCGCCCTTTTTCCTACACCTGCCTCGTCACGGGACGATGTTTGTTGCCTATCCAAACCATTTTTTGCGCTTTATAGCGTGAACTGGATGAAAACGATTCTCTTGCTACACTTAGGTGGTTGGGGTTTCCTTGTACCGGCCGCCGGCGTGGCTGTCGGGAGACCGAAAGTCTGACATCGTGCGGGATCATCATGCAAGCACCCGATAAGCGCGCGCTTCCAGCTCCACCGGCGATGCCGGGACGTAAGACTGTGGCCGGTACGGATCGGGTAGGCGACAGAATGTTGCCGCCGTT
>WIAG01000105.1 GCA_014055495.1 Nitrospira sp. CR1.2 | reverse complement strand
AACTGCGGGACTATCAGCGGCAGTTTTACAGCGGAGCGGCGGCACGGCAGATTTCACGCCCGGTGGTGGATCAGGTCTGGGCCATGATCATGAGCTTCGCCGGCTACAGCTTCTGTAAGCCGCATTCCGCCAGTTACGCGCAGGTGTCCTTCAAATCCGCGTACCTGCGGGCGCATTACCCCGCAGAATTCCTCGCCGCCGTCATCAGCAATCAAGGCGGGTACTACTCCGCCTTTGCCTATCTGTCCGAGGGCAGACGAATGGGACTCACCATTCTTCCGCCCGATATCAATGCGAGTGACTGGACCTATCGGGGATCCGGCAGGGCTATCCGCGTCGGATTCATGCAACTCAAGGCGTTGCGCGAAGACTTCGTGACGCACATCGTGGCCAATCGAGAAGCCCATGGCCCCTATCGATCGCTGCAACAGTTTCTCGATCGTCTCAAACCGGAGACCGCCCAAACCATCCTGTTGATTAAAGCCGGCTGCTTCGATTCCGTGGCTGGTGAATTGACCAGACCTGCGCTGATCTGGAGACTCTATGCATCCCGGAGCAGCACACCTACGGGCTACCTCCCGATCCCCGCGGATTACTCCGCTCTCCGGCAGCTCGCGCACGAATGGGAACTCTTCGGCTTTCCCCTCAGCCGACATCCACTGGATCGGTTCGCCAAGAGCGTCGCAGGGCACCCGCCTATTCACGCGCAAGACCTACCTCGACACGTCGGCACCACGGTCCGCCTGCTGGGGTGGATGGTGACGGAAAAGATCGTGTCCACGAAACGCGGCGAGCCCATGGAGTTTGTGACATTCGAGGATCGAACCGGTCTCTATGACGCCACCTTCTTTCCCGACACGTATCGGCGGTACTGCCATCTCCTGGCTTCCGCCCAGGCCTACCTCATCACCGGTATGGTCGAAGAACATTTTGCCGCGGTGACCCTAACCGTGAAAACGCTCCAGCCACTGGCCAGCCCCGACTGGAGCGGGGCCGACGCTCGCTGAACGGTTGTGCCATGCCGATGGGAGCCGGAGTCGGAACAATCAGCACGCTACGGGAGCAGTCAAGAAGCAACGGTTGGTGGTCCCAACGGGATTTGAACCCGTGTCTGAGCCTTGAGAGGGCTCCGTCCTAGGCCAAGCTAGACGATGGGACCAGAGAGGCGATTCATGCGGAAGCGGAAAGAGCAGGACTGTACCATAGCCGGTTTTACGTTTTCAAACGGCAAGTCACCGGGGCACGGGACGCGCCTGTACGCACCCACAACAACACCAGAGTGGCTGACCCGCGGCTTGCAGCATCGAGCAAATTGGCCTAAAGTGGGCCTATGTATCTGCACTCTCTGGGTCCGAGGGGATTCGTCGTTGTCGGCTTGCTTCCTGCTTTTATGACCTTGGCAGGCTGCGGAGCCAGCTTCATGGAAGGGATGATCGCCCCGCCCAATTCCAGCGCATGGACCAAGTGTGGCACCGCCACGAAGGTGCACGTCAAGCCGCCGAAATCCACCATCACCGTTTCCTATACCGAGCCCACCACCGGCACGGACGGCAAACCCCTCACAAACCTCGCCCACACCACCATTTACTACAATGCCGGCGATGGGCCCGTGATCGCCAAGGTGGTCCGGGCCTCGCAAAAAACCGGGGGTGGGACGGTCTCTCAGACCATTACGATTCCGCTGCCAAACCAGACAGAACAAGATGTCACGGTCTGCGTGACGGCCACCGACTCGGACGAGCGTGAGGGCCCTGCGACTCCTTAGCCCGTCCCACGACAGACTTGACAGCGCAGGCCTAACGGCCTACCTTGCTCTCAACTTGCTCAGGGACGCAACACTCGACTGCGTTGCTCAACCGATCTTCTGATCGCCCTAGATCTCGACGCATGGACCTACGCAATCCTGACGCATCAGCCACATCGCACCCGGCCGAATCGGACCGCCACAAACACCGCCTGGAAATCCGGCTTGGCTCCAACATTTTCCGCAATACCAACGGCGTCATCCGGGTACAGGGCAAAGAGCAACTGGTGCTGGAACTCGCGCCCGAACAGGATCGCATTCTCCTCACAATCGACCTGTACGACGGCAGCGGCAATCACGTTGCCCACCTGCGTCGCAATCGGTGGGCATTCAACGACGGCAACCGCTTTGCACTGAACACAAGCGATTCCCCGCCTACCCTATTTCCCAACCTGCCTTGGCTTAAGGTGACGGATCAGGAAAGCGGCGAGACGGTTTTAGAAGCGGCGGTGGCACCGGGGGAGAAAATCCACGTGGCGACGGGAAAGTTCTACTCCCATCGCGGCCAACTCATCGAAATTACCTCGCACTTCTGCCGCATCGGCTCCACCCATACCCTGTTCGGCGACGTCTTCGAGGCGCGCGGCGGCACCGCGGTATTGGGCTAGGACGCCCCATTCCCATGACTGACCGTCCGACTCCCAGCATCCAAGCCTCCTTGGTGTGCGACTCCGTCATTCTTCATCGCGCCGTGCGCCCTTCAACGTACTGCACGAGTACGCCTCAGGCCCTCCGGACTCCGCGCACCGGTCTCACGACGCGGCTCCGTGATTTCGCGACGAACTGTCATGAATACTGCTGGCTAGCAGGAGGGGAAAAATCCGCCAGCGGAGGGCTCGCCACCCGTGAATCGTGAAGCGTACTTCGTGAGGATCCGTAACCAGGTGGTGACGAGAGACGACCGCCGTTTCACGAACGACGGACGTGGGAAACGGCCTTGTTGCGCATCCTGCGGGCTAGACCTGTACGGCACAGAACTGAATGGTGGCGTATGGCGCAACCATCGAGTGTTTCCGAAGGCTGCTGTCCGGCAAGCGGCGTGATCCGGTGAGTTCCGAAAGGAACGGGGTCGCATCGGGAAGGAATTAAAACGCCGTGGCGACGGCAAGGCAGGCCTCGACATACTCGTCTTCGCCTCTGCGGCAGGCTTGCGCCCGCTTGTCCTTATCGTCATACAGGGGCACGACCATTTCGCCGACGGTGGCGTAACAGTCCTTCTTGAACGGCCCATCCAGACTCCGGCACAGGGCCAGACCGGGATCCGGATTGGCATCGGTGAGGATAAAGTCCTTCACGGCGCCGATGAAGCACTGCTGGATCTGATCGCCCTGCCCCAGCCGGCAGAGTTCGTTCACCCGGACCGCATCACGCAACGTGTACCCGCTGATATCGCGCCCCAAGCTTCGGTAACAGGTCGTCTGGTGTTCCCCTTCCACTCGGGCGCATTGCGTAAAGGCCTGGGCAAAATCGTAGTTCAAGAACGTCAACACCGCCGACGTCTGCATCAGATAACACGCCCGCAGGTATTTCTCCGTCAGCACCGAACAGGGATACAGCAGGTCCTGGGGATTCAGAAAACTCGTCGCCTCATGGTGGGAATGTTCGCCTGCCGGTTGCGCCCGTTGCGCCTGCTGGAAGGTCACGATGTTTTCCATGAACACCCCGCCGTAGCAGGACTCTCGCTCCCAGCTTCCGGGCAAGGCATCGCAGAACGCCAGACTCTTGAGCACGTCATAGCGAAACTGAATGGTGAGACCATGGCCGAGACCATGCAGACAGTTATACCGTTGAAACGAGTAGGCCGAGACCGTCTCGCTGATGGGACAGAGCGGCAAGATATGTGGCGGCTCCACATGTGACAAGCTGCTCAGAAAAGCTTGCAGCACACCGTGATAACAGCCCGACCAGAAGACATCCCGGCAGTGCGAGAGCGCGAGCGGCGCGGTTCCATAACGGGCGAACGAGCGCTGGCCGATGTGGTGGACGAGCGGGTGCGCCTCGCGCAGCGCTTCAGGGTCCTGTGCAGTGATCTGCTCCAGGGCCGTCAATGCCGGCTCGGTCCCCTCGGCCTGCAACACCCCCTCCAGGTGCTGTTGGTAGCACTCCATCTTGGCCTCAAACGGCTGGGTGCGGCAGGTCTCGGGCGGCGCCGGCTCACCCGCCTGCAGCCCTCCCGCCCACAGCAAGCCAAGCCACAACACCAAGACTTGTGCGCTCCAATGACCACGCATGATTTCAACTCCCTGCATTCTACAGCGACCGCGTGTGACGGACGTGTCATTCTAAAATACCCGCCGTGATCGATCCAGAAAAAACCAACTCGCCACGGTGCCACACGGGCGCCCCCTTCTCCCACCCCGTGGTTCTGTGATAGAACCATGCGCGTTTCATCATCGTGCCCCGGCGAAGTCGCAACCACTATGTCGACCACACCAGATCCGCCCACACGCTCCGACTTCATTCGCGAGATGGTTGCAGCCGATCGTGCCGCCGGCAAACATGACGGTCGAGTCGTCACCCGTTTTCCGCCGGAACCGAACGGCTACCTCCATATCGGTCATGCCAAGTCGATTTGCCTGAACTTCGGCATTGCTCATGAGCAACCGGGAGGAATCTGCCATCTCCGCATGGACGACACCAACCCGACGACAGAAGATCCTGAATACGTGCAGGCCATTCAGGACGATGTCCGGTGGCTCGGGTTCGACTGGCATGACAAGATGTTCTTTGCATCCGATTATTTTGAGCGGCTGTACGACTTTGCCGTCGCCCTTATCAAGAAAGGGCTCGCCTACGTCGACAGCCTGACAGCCGACGAGATGCGCCGATATCGCGGAACGCTCACGGAACCGGGGCAGCCCAGCCCCCATCGCACCCGCAGCATTGAGGAGAACCTGAACCTGTTCAGCCGCATGCGAGCGGGAGAATTTCCCGACGGCGCCCATGTGCTGCGCGCCAAAATCGACATGGCCTCACCGAACATCAACCTCCGCGACCCGGTGCTGTATCGTATCCGTCATGTCGCCCATTACCGAACCGGCGCCACCTGGTGCATCTATCCCGCGTACGATTTCGCGCATCCGCTCTCCGACGCCATCGAGGGCATCACCCATTCAATCTGCACCCTGGAGTTTGAAGACCATCGCCCGCTGTACGACTGGGTGATTACGCAATGCGAGACGCCGCAGCGTCCGCAACAGATCGAGTTCGCCCGGCTCAACGTCACGTTCACGGTCATGAGCAAGCGCAAATTGCTCGACCTGGTCGAACGTAAACTGGTGAATGGCTGGGACGACCCCCGCCTTCCGACGCTCAAGGGACTCCGCCGCCGCGGGTTCACCCCGGAGGCGCTTCGTGCGTTTTGCGACGCCATCGGCGTGGCGAAGCGGGATGCCATCGTCGAGATGCAGCTGCTGGAACACTTTGTCCGCGAAGACTTGAACAAGCGCGCACCCCGGGTGATGGCTGTGCTGCGTCCTCTGCGCCTCGTGATCGAAAACTATCTCGAGGGACAAGTTGAACAGCTCGATGCTGTCAACAATCCGGAGGATGCGTCGGCTGGAACCCGGAAGATACCCTTTTCCCGCGTGCTGTACATTGACCAAGACGATTTCAAAGAGAATCCCCCCAAGCAGTTTTTCCGCCTCGCACCAGGCCGTGAAGTCCGGTTACGGTATGCCTATATCATTACCTGTGTCGGCGTCGTGAAGGATCCGGCCACCGGCGAGATCATGGAACTCCGCTGCACCTATGATCCCGAGACGAAAAGTGGCGGAGCGCAGGCACAACGAAAAGTAAAGGCCACAATCCACTGGGTGTCGGCCAGCCATGCCGTGGATGCAGAAATCCGGTTGTATGAAAGTCTCATGCTAACAGATCCAGCCAAGATTCCTGTCGATCAGGATTGGACGCAGCAATTGAATCCCCATTCGCTGGAACGGCTGCCGTCGTGCAAAGTAGAACCCAGCCTGACCTCAGTCGCTCCCGGCACCAGCGTCCAGTTCGAACGGGTCGGCTACTTTTGTGCCGATCCCGATTCCGCGCCGAACAAGCTGGTGTTCAACCGAACCGTCACGCTCAAAGACGCCTGGGCCAAGCTCGAGAAGGCTCACGCACCGCGCTGATCGACTCTGATCTCATTCGATGCAGCATCCCGTAGTCTCACACAAGGTACTGGTACGCCAACTTTCGGCACCCTTGAACGCTCTCCCGGCAATAAACGAGAATGACCCCTCGCACAATTGGGCACGGCACTGACGCCAAAGGAGTTACGCCGATGGGAACGGGATCGGCCAGCGAAGAGCAGCAGGAGGAACGTGGGTCCTTCCGGGAGCGTCTGTTGCAGTTGGAAGCCGCGATTCCCGGCGCAGCGACCACCGTACAGCCACTCCTTGTGAACATTCACCGCTCCATCCGTCGACTCCACGATCAACTTCAGCGCATCGATGTGACGCCTCTCCTGCCCCGCTCTCTCGTCAGCCACGTTCGCTGCTTTGATTGCAGCACCAGCCAAATGGAATCGTTCCATACCTCCACGCAAGGCGGCTATCATCTCTGCCCGGCCTGTTTTCGCCAGCGGCTTAGCGCTGGACGCGCCAGAACCGCTCACTAAGGTCCGTCACGCTTGCCTCTTTGGATTCGACTGATTCACCCGCCCAGACGGCACGGCGGCCCGCTAGCCCCAAACCGCCCCCGCACCGTATACTGCATACTTTTACTCCCGCGAGAGAGGTGCCCCGGGTATGGCCCCCAACATTCTGTTGAGTTGCGAATCGATCAGTAAGAGTTACGGGGTGCGAGCCCTATTTGCCAACCTGACCCTGGCCTTGTGCGAGGGTGACCATGTCGGACTGATCGGCCCGAACGGGTCCGGCAAATCGACCTTGCTCAAAATCCTGGCCGGCCTCGAATCGCCCGACCAGGGCACACGCACGGTACGTGGGCATGCCCGCGTCGGGTATGTGCCGCAAGAGCCGAACTTTCCTGCCGGTTCCAGCATCGAACAGGTGCTCCAGCAAACCCTCACCGACGCGGGCCGTGATCCTCACGAAGAAGGCGGCCGAATCGCCAGGGCGCTTAGCATCGGCACCTTTCCCGATCCTGAACAGAGTGTCGACACTCTCTCGGGAGGTTGGCGCAAACGATTGGCCATCACGCAGGCCTTGTTGCTTGAGCCGGATGTGCTCCTCATGGACGAACCAACCAACCATTTGGATGTCGAGGGCATCCTCTGGCTGGAACGGCTGCTCAAAAATCGCGCCAAGGCCTTTCTCGTCATCAGTCACGACCGGCGCTTTTTAGAGTCGATCGCCACGCGCATGGTGGAACTCAATCGGTGTTATCCCGAGGGGCGCTTTGAAGCCAAAGGTCGATACAGCGACTTTCTAGAACAACGGGATGCCGCACTCCAGGTGCAGGCCGACTATCAATCGTCGCTGGCCAATCGAGTTCGGCGGGAAGTGGAATGGCTGCGCCGAGGGCCCAAAGCCCGCACGACGAAAGCCAAAGGTCGCATTCAATCGGCCGGCAAACTGATCGAGGAACTCGACCAGGTCGAAGCGCGTGCCGCCCAGTCGTCGATCGGCATTGACTTTTCCGCTTCGGGGCGAAAGTCCAAACAACTGCTGGTCGCGAAAGAGGTGACGAAGCGCTTCAACGGCACCCCTGTCGTCACCAATCTGGATCTCCTCCTCGGACCCGGTCAACGCCTCGGCCTCCTGGGCCCGAACGGCAGCGGCAAGACTACCCTGCTTCGCTTGCTGGCAGGCACGCTGGAACCGGACTCAGGCACAATTGTGCGCGCAGACGGGCTGCGCATTGTCTCATTCGAACAACATCGCGAATCACTGGATCAGGCCGCCACCTTACGGCGCGCACTGGCTCCCTCAGGCGATGCGGTGGTCTACCAAGGCCGCTCGGTCCATCTCGCCTCCTGGGCGAAACGCTTCCTCTTTCGACCTGA
>WIAG01000104.1 GCA_014055495.1 Nitrospira sp. CR1.2 | reverse complement strand
GGCGAGGGTTCCAATAGCGAATTTCCGGCTCGTCGGCCCCCTCAAGATGAAGAACACAATGTGTGTGCTGGGGACACTTGGTCCGCGCCCCTTGGAACAACAGCAGTCCGGTCATACCTAATTCTGCAGTAAGGAATCTAACCTGCGCCGCACCGGCAAACGTGAGGATCACACTTTTCCCACGTCGCTCCACCCCTACTATCTTCGTCCCACGGTACCACTCGAGAGATGACAGTCCCTCCCGCACAATATCTCCCCGTCCAATCCAGCAATCGCGCACCATCGCTCCCATCACGCGAGCGCGGAGTTGACGAGCAGCAACTTCTGCTTCAGGCAATTCAGGCATAGGAATACCTTCCTCAGAAATCTGGTCGAAACAGGCCAATCGGCGAGAATTACGCCACGCGCCTGACACAAAATGCAACTCTAGCGCGACGTCTACACCGACTTCCTGCGGGCAGAACAACAATGGAACGCATTTCGATCGAACAGGGAGGGGGCAAGCAAGATCGACTAACTGTGGAGAATTACTCGATGCAGTGCGGTGGCGGAATGATTCGCTCCCGGCGATGACGGTTCACCACATCTATGACCTCCTGGAGACGAGGCAACGGCATTCCGCCGGGTCGTCTCTTTAACACAAGCTTAACCGCCTCGGCATACGCCATTTCCTCTACACAACACAGGTAGGCAATTACAACGGAGACTGATCGTCCCATCCCAACCCGGCAACAGACCATCACACGCTGCGTCGGCATATTCGATTCAATCCAGTCTATGGCCTGACGAATCGCCACGGCCGTCGGCTCCCCGAATTCCTTCAGAGGGATTTTTGCATACAGAACCCCATTGGGCACCGCCACATTTTGTTCCTCAGCTACCATTAGAACGGCGCCGACCTGCGGCGGTGGGTTTCGAGCATCCCCGGCATTACCAACGAGCAGTCGCTTATGAATCATGTGCATGATGTTAGTATAGAATGCATTGCCTGAGGGTCAAGGCATTCCAACGATTCCAGGTCTTATGGTTGAAGATCTTGGCATACGCTGCGTATACTCATGCCGTTCATGAGAGGGAGGGGCCTGATGCCTGGCATTGCACTTGAGCAAGTAGAGCAACGGCTGTCGAGCGTACACTGCGCCATTTGTAAGGCAAGCACCTTCGGGATTGATCGACGGACCCTGCAGTCAGATGGAGAATGTCGCGGGGTGTGCTTGAAATGCCGGTATAACTTTCCAGTCTATACGGACATGGAGTTTTATCTGCGCACTCAGCCGGACATTCCCTATCGATTGAAAGAGATTTCTTGTGCAAGCTGTCAACATCGTGGCGTGACTCTCGATTTCCGCATTACTATGTCTGTCCGTGAGGCGGTCTATTTCCTCACCTGCACTGCCTGCCAGGCTCAGTTTCCCGAGCGATCATCCCTGGAGGCTTTTGAGTAGGCTTTCTATCATCATTTTGGTGTATACTGTTGATTGCCATGAATGACACGCCACATCAGAAACAGCCACACGACCAAGCCTCCACTTCTGAGACGACCCCAAAACCTCGCAAAGAAATCCCTCTCATCTCGGTACCAAACGATCGAGATATGATCGCGGCGGAGATGGCCGAGCTCTTTGATGAGGATCGGGTCTCCCATCAACACGGCTCTTCTGAACCAGAGGCGGACTAGCCCTGGGCAGGTCGAATAACTTCCGCCGTGCCTTGCGGGAGAATTCGCCCGACCGCGGACAATCTGCCGTTTCGCTCTTTTCGAACAATCTCATTGATTTTGACGATCGCGCCCCGATGGTACTGCTCAAACGCGGCATTTGACGGCGAGCGATCCTTATCCTGGCGCCCAACTTCTGATCTTCCCGCGGAATCACACAGCCACACCCTCTTTTCGCCCTTCATGACCCGCAATTCACTCACCACCCGGTGGTATGGCTGCCCCCTAGGGACCAGAGCTTTCCCATCCTTGCGGAAGACGACATAGGAGAACTTGAGTGCATCCTTGATGAATCCTACTGATTCGTCAATTTGTTCGATCCAACCAGGACGCCTCCAGCTCCGTTCCTCGTGACACCAATCATCCAACCGCACGAGTGCCGAACAGTTCTTGTCGTGAAGGCAGGGGCTATAGACTGAACACTGAGAGTTGGCCAGAAGCTTATCCCGCAACCCATGAAGGCTTCTTGAGGTCGTCCGAAGTGCGGGTTCAATGAGCATCAAACTGCCATCCTGGGTCACCATGCTTAGGAGATCGGCCACCAACGCCGCCCTCCTATCCGAAGCGTCCGGGATTCCATGATAGAGCTCTGACAGTACATTCTGCACAACGATGAGGTGATAGCCTGGGCCTGAAACACCAGACGCAACCTGCACGGGCGACAGGCGTTCAAGATTACATTCAATGGTGCGCAATGGTAGAACCCGATACTCTCGCATCTCGTTGAGGTAACTTTGCCAAAGCTCTGCGCATGCTGTTAAGACTGCTGGCGATCGGTCCATCACCGCCATGCGGAGCGTATCAGGAGGTGGTATTGAGGTTGAGCACGCCCAATCTAGAAGAGCAAGGGCCGCGGTACCAGGCCCTCCGCCAACGTCCAGAACTCGGAACTCTGGCTCCTTGTGCGCTGCGAGTACAGGCTGCAGCTCCGCTAACAGCAGTTGAACCTTGGCGAGATTCACCGGCACATAGTAGGCAAGATATGCCTGCCGTAATTTCGGCTCTTCCAAATAATTGGCTCTAAAGCCTGAATTGCCCCGGGTAAAGATGTTGGATAGCTGTAACACCCCGTGCGCGATGGCGCCCAGAGTATCTGGTCGAAGCCCAGAGCTATCAAGTTGTGAGGCTGTCTTTAAGACCTTGGAGATCCGCGAAGAGATTTCGTACATTTGGCTCTTGCCGTTTTGTTGACCCTAAAATCTGACCTGCGGTATCCTGACCGAGGAGAGGAGTATTTCACATGACAGATCATATTTTGCAAGCTTATCGCGAGGTGGAGATGGCCATGGAGCGATATACCATGTTACTGGATGAACATGTAGCGGCGCTCCAGACGGCGAAGCCAGTCGATCCCGATCGCCTGGAAAGAATGGCGCACGGAGCGAAAGCCATGCGTGACAGCAGCCTCATCTATCTCTCCTATGCAAAGTTCATTGCCTGTGGAATGCCCGAGAGCCCTGACCTTGTGGATGACGATCTGCAGGGTTGACACAGGCGCCTTGCCACAAATGGGGAGGGCCCGTTCGGCATCACCGAACGGGCCCTCTCTACGCCCTGGGAACAACGCTTTGGTTTAAATGCTTCTCATGAAATGCCCCATGGCCTCATTGTCGGTAGTAGATGCACCCATCACTTGAGAGATGGCCACATTCGTAGATTTCTTTCCCGTCAAACCCGATTCAACTTCATCGACGATCAATTCCACAGGCATTGATTGTCCGCCATAAACACGCGGCCCTCCGATGATCTTGGCATTCGAAAAACCGTAAATAGCAGTCGCCACCTCTTTGGCCAGCCATCCGACATAGTTGAATTCCGGAACAACGATCAGCTTGGCCTTGCCACAAAGTTTGCGCAACTCCTGAGTCGGGAATGGACGGAGCGAGCGGACCTTGATGAGGCCGATCTTAATGCCTTTTTCCGCACAAATACGAACGGCTTCGCGTGACTGAGCGGCCGCACTACCCGATGCGATGATAACAGCTTCCGCATCGTCCACGTTCTCAGCCGTGAGTAATCCGCCCATATACTGATTGATGTACTTGCGAGAACGCTCGACGGCAGCCCAGACCTCCTGCTGCCATACCGCATGAATGTTGTAGGCCATGAAATTGGACTTCTGAACGGGGGCGTCTCGGGAGAGTCGCGCCGGAGGATTTTCCGCATCGAGAACCGGAACTGCCCCACGCCAGGGCTCGCGCGGAGGAAGCTTCATTCCACGATCTTGCATACGCACATAGCCTCGAGCATGGGTAACAAAAAACCCGTCGCAACACACACCGACAGGGAGCGTCACATCATTCTTCTCACTGATAACAAATCCGGCCAGCGTGAAATCGTACATGTCCTGCTGATTTTCTGCATGGAACACAATCATGCCGCAATTGAGCAGATAGGAAACTTCGATATTGTCCGGCTGAATTGCCAAGGGGGCATTTACTACTCGGCAGGTAAACATTGCCACGACCGGGAGTCGGTGCCCTGGCCAGGACGCAATCCCTTCTAAGCCTCTCAGAGTTCCTGGACCGGCCGTTGCCGTATAACAGCGAACGCCGGCGCGCGAGCCGCCCGCAATCGCGGCCATCACACCCACTTCCTCTTCACCACGGTAATATTCCTTCACATACCCTTCACCATACAGCACACCGACAAGCTGCATGGTCTCGCTTTGCGGAGTAATCGGGTAGGCAATTGCAAGATCTACGTTAGATCGCCGAATAGCCTCCTTGGCTGCTTCACTCCCAGTGATGAATTCCTTTGTTCGGGGAGCTTCCAGGAACATATATTCGGGGGTAACGACTTTCTGCTGCTTCGCCGCCGCATGCGGGTCCGGCTTCGCTTGCGCCTTAGGGGTCGACACGCTCGTGGCGGTATCACCCTGGGTATTGGTCTTTTGCTTGGGATCCAATGCTTCGCTCATGGTTGCACCTCTTGCCTGTATCGCCGTAGCCTAAAACTTAGCCTTCCCGCTTCATTTGATCAGCAGAGTGACCAAAAACAGCAGCACTGCCCACCCCGCCTGCCGAAGGCATGAAAGTCATAGGATTTGTATGCGTTTTGCCGTTGTGGACCTTCGATTGAGTGCCTGTGAAGCGGACGTTTTCCCCGTTATCGGGCAATTTAATGCCCAACTCTTCACGGACCCTTTTGAAGACTTGAGCGGTTTTCTTCAATTTCAACGTATCTGAATCTCGGATGGTCAGCATGGCGTCTTCGTGCCCCTGCTCGGCACAAATGGCCATGGTGCAGCAATTGGTCCCGGCACGGATCATCTTGAGTGTAAGATTGGCGTAATGACAGTGCACACCGATAAAGATGCAGGCTTCAATTTTGTTACCCCAAATTGTGAGGTTGGGGTGGTTCGGATTGATGACTTCTTCCGGATCAATTTTCGGGTACTTGGGTCGATAGTCCGGCATCGGGATAATCATCACGTCGGGAATCTGAGCCGCAATTTCCAACACGGCCTGAGCCTTTTCAACAGCATGGTTGTTCCATGCCCACAGGACGAGAGGCCCCGGGAAAATCGTTGCATTGGGACTCGTCAGCATCTTACGAGCCATCTCCTCGATTACGACGTCTTCATTCTGCTCCAGAAGTCCATAATAGAGGCCTTGCCCGGGATCAGGCAGCGACACCCCCAACTGAGCCGCCGACGGCGGATGGAACCCTGCCGGTCCCGGCACGATAATCCGTTCTCTCGTATCTTGTGTCGTTCCCACGCCCGTTCCCCTTTCGTACGATTACCCAACTACAGGGCTGACCAGTGTCGCCGTCGTACTCTTTTCCCCATAGGTAATGTTGTCCGTCAATGCCGCTATCGGCAGCTGGTCAATCATGATCATTTTGATAGCATTGTTCTTTGCCATGTTGTCACAGACCCACACGCACTGCGCACAACCCTTACAACGATCGACCGCCACATAGGCCGACCCATATTTGAAGCCTTTATCCTTACCCATTTCATCGCTGTAGAGGATGGTATTGGCTTCAGGACAATACTGGGTGCACAGCTTGCAGCTCTTCGCGGCGCAAATTTCAACATTGATATCAGCTACGAGATACATGGACGCTCCTTCCGAATTACCTAGTTCGCGGCGGCCGCGGCCACCGGCTCATCCGCGCGCTTAACTTCCGGGGAAGCCCAACCGTGGTCCACCGCATAGTTCCATCCAGCCCGCATCACCGCGACGTTCTTCTCGATCAATTCCTGTTTCTTCTTGAACTTCCGCTCGACCACGCTATCCAACGCCGCAGTACCACCGGACACCACGAATCCTTTTCCGAGGAAGCGATCCTTCACGGCCTGCTCTAATCCAGCCATGTTCGTCAAACCAGTAATCGCACCAATGCACCCCATCAGTGCCATGTTCGTGGCAAGATCCATCCCGGCGACCTCGAGCGAGATCTTCGTGGCAGGGAAGTAATACAGCTTTGCTCGCCGCTCTTCCAATTCTCGAGCTTGATCCTTATGCAACTTCATCGGCCCATCGTTATTGATCAATGCGATGCCGTCTTCCTTCAAACCAAAGTAGAACGGCATGGTATACGACTTTCCGTGAGTGATGACCTGAGGATGGAAGATGATGATGATGTGCGGAAAGGTAATCTCTCCGATTTCATAAATCGGCTCATCTGACACCCGCACGTAACTTTCAACCGGAGCCATCCGCTTTTCTGATCCGTAGAACGGAACAATCGTGCTCTCTCCGCCCGCATTGATCACCGCCGTACTCAGAATGTGTGAGCCGGTGACGACGCCCTGGCCACCCACGCCAGCCATACGGATGTTGAATCGTTTTGCCATGCTCGATCCTCCTTAAGGAAATCCGCCCTATGCCTTCGGAAGGCTCTGGGTCTGGGCTGCCGGCTTCTGCAAAAATTCTTTATAGCCGTACCGCTCCGTCAAATACTGCTTCGCTTCGTCGCTGATGTACTCCGTAAACTGATACCGATCGTTTTCGACACTCTTCGCGTCTTCCATGACTTTGTCGGTCGGAATCGCATACTCAATGTTGCAGGAGGTGTAGGCCTGAATATAGGTAGACCCTACCTCTCTGGCGATCAGCACAGCCTTCTTGATCACGCTCTCCACCCGGCGAGGATTATTGGGAACCACAGTTGCAACGTAAGCACACCCAGCAACCTTGGCCATCTGCAGCATATCCATTTTCTCGAACTTCTTACCGAGCGGCGCCATCTTCAACACGGCACCGCGATTTGTCATGCCGCTTTCCTGCCCACCGGTGTTTCCATAGACTTCGTTGTCCAGCATGATCGTCGTGAACCGTTCCTTTCGGAACCATGAGTGAAGCACCTGCTGGAATCCGATGTCGGCCGTACCACCATCGCCGGCCATTACGACCACATCCTTCGGCTTGTCACCGAAACGGAGTCGCAGCCCGCGAGACAGACCGCTCGCCACGCCATTTTGGTCGCCATAATTCCCATACACAAATGGAATGGCGGCTTGCGAAATCGCCAAGCGCCCGCAGCCAGCGGTTCCGACGGTGATGGTATCTTCGGGGTTAGGGAATGCAATCATGGCAAGTCGAATGAAGAGGGTCATGGCGCAACCAGCGCACATCGGATGCTCCTCAAGTACTTCCTTGAACGACCCCATCTGCGAGACAGAGACCTTTTTCCCGAAGGGACCATGCTCGACCATATCCCGATATTCTTTCGGCATAAACTTCTCAAAGCCGTTTGAAAACTTGACGTAATCAAGGCTCATAGGATTCCCTCCCTTTTATGCGCTGGTGGCTCCGTTCCGGTCCTACTCACAACCGGACAAGCCAGGTGCAGATTAGATCGACGTTATTGGGCCTGAGTACTGAACTGCGTTCCTGAAAACGGAAAGGAATGTTCGAGTGTTTCTGACTTCGAACCGGTGCCGAGTGTAGCAAAGCACGAAAAAATCTGTCAATCGCACCAGCACGACAAAATCATGGAAACCCGTCAATCCCAAGTCCTTGGCAATCGTAATGGAGTACACAAAAGCATTGCAACTTTGCAGAAGGCCCACGCAGGACGAAAGAAGGCCTACTGCGCGCAAGCCCGCTAGGTCCATGGCCCTAAATGCGCTTGAACGCAAAGATTTTGGTACGACAGTCCCAGACAAATATGGTTCAATTCAGTTGCAGTTCGCCGGAGAAGCGGGTAAAGATTATCGCTTAACGTCATTGGATGGCTG